>NZ_JAXLPA010000003.1:602887-950997 GCF_034322225.1 Aquimarina callyspongiae
ACGCTAAATCACGATCTTACTACAGATGTAAATGTTACCGGAACTGCCTTTAGTTGGAGTGCTGCAGATAATCCTAATGTAACCGGAGAAACAACTGCCAATAGTACTGATACCAGTATTACAGATACTCTAATCAATATCTCCGGAGCGGTACAAACCGTAATCTATACCATTACACCAACAAGTCCGGATGGATGTATTGGAGATGACTATACGTTTACGGTTACCATCAATCCTAAACCTTTTGTAGCAACAGCACCGACTCAAACTATCTGTAGTAATACAACTCTTAACTACGATCTTACCGTAGATGTAAATGTTACGGGAACCACTTTTAGTTGGAGTGCCGCAGATAATCCCAATGTAACTGGAGAAACTACTGTACTCACAACTACTAATCTTATTACAGATACTTTAGTAAATATTTCTGGAGTGATACAAACGGTAATCTATACTATTACACCAATAAGTCCTGATGGTTGTGATGGAGATGATTATACATTTACAGTAACTATAAATCCTGAACCATATGTTGCAACAGAACCTACAGAAACTATATGTAGTAACACAACACTTAATCATGATCTTACTGCAGATGTAAATGTTATTGGAACCTTTTTTATTTGGAGTGCTGCAGATAACCCCAATGTAACGGGAGAAACAACCACTGTAACTTCTAATAATCTTATTACAGACACTTTAGTAAACATTTCTGGAATAGTACAAACCGTAATCTATACCATTACACCGATAGTTCCCGATGGCTGCGGTGGGGATAATTTCACGTATACTGTAACTATTTATCCAGAACCCATTACAATAATAACTCCTACCCAAACTATCTGTAGTGATGCTAGTCTTAATCATGATCTTACAACAGATGTTAATATAACAAGCACTACCTTTAATTGGAGCGCTACAGATAACCCTAATGTAACTGGTGAAACAACTACGAATAGTACTAACACCAGTATTACAGATACTCTTGTCAATATCTCCGGAGCGGTACAAACGGTAATTTATACTATAACACCAACAAGTCCTGACGGGTGTCTCGGAAATGACTATACTTTTACTGTCACTGTAAATCCTAAACCTTTTGTAGCAACAGCACCGACTCAAACTATCTGTAGTGATACAACTCTTAACCATGATCTTACAGCTGATGTAAATGTTACTGGAACTACCTTCAGTTGGAGTGCCACAGATAACCCTAATGTAACTGGAGAAACAACTACTAATAGTACTGACACCAGTATTACCGATACACTTATCAATATTTCGGGAACTGCACAAACAGTCATCTATACCATTACTCCAACAAGTCCGGATGGTTGTGTGGGAGATGACTATACATTTACAGTTACCATAAATCCTAAACCACTTGTTGCAACAACGCCGACTCAAACCATCTGTAGTGACGATACGCTAAATCATGATCTCACTACAGATGTCAACATTTCCGGAACTACCTTTAGCTGGAGTGCTGCGGATAATCCTAATGTAACGGGAGAAACAACTACGAATAGTACCGATACCAGTATTACGGATACACTTGTCAATATCTCAGGGACAGTGCAAACAGTCATCTATACCATTACACCTACAAGTCCCGATGGATGTATTGGTGATGATTATACATTTACGGTTACAATCAATCCTAAACCATATGTAGCAACAGCGCCAACCCAAACCATCTGTAGTGATGCTAGTCTTAACCATGATCTTACGGCTGACGTTAATATAACAAGCACTACCTTTAATTGGAATGCTACAGATAATCCAAACGTAACAGGGGAAACAACTGCAAATAGCACTGTTATTAGTATTACAGATACGTTAATCAATATCTCTGGAACCGTACAAACGGTCATCTATACCATTACTCCAATAAGCTCTGATGGATGTATAGGAGAAGATTATACATTTACTGTTACAGTAAATCCTAAACCACTTGTTACAACAGCACCAACTCAAACTATATGTGGAGATGACACTCTTAACCACGACCTTACAGCAGATGTAAATGTTACAGGAACTATCTTTAATTGGAGTGCCGCAAATAATCCTAATGTAACTGGAGAAACAACTACGAACAGTACTAATACTAGCATTACAGATACACTTATCAATACTTCTGGAATCGTGCAAACAGTCATCTATACCATTACACCAACAAGTCCTGACGGTTGCATTGGTGAGGACTATACCTTTACCGTAACGGTCAATCCCAGGCCATTTATTGCTATAGCACCAACTCAAACTATCTGTAGTGATACAACTCTTAATCATAACCTTACTACTGATGTGAATATCTCCGGAACTACCTTTAGTTGGAGCGCTACAGATAACCCCGATGTAACTGGAGAAACAACTAGTAATAGTACCAACACCAGTATTACAGATACACTTGTCAATATATCTGGAACCGTGCAAACAGTAATTTATACTATTATGTCAACAAGTCCTGATGGATGCTTAGGTGACGATTATACATTTACAGTAACAGTTAATCCCAAACCATATGTTGCAACAGCACCAACTCAAACCATCTGTGGAGATGATACGCTAAACCACCATCTCACAGCAGATGTAAATGTTATCGGAACTACATTTAGCTGGAGTGCTGCAGATAACCCTAATGTAATGGGAGAAACGACTGTAAATAGTACCAACACCAGTATTACTGATACACTTGTCAATATCTCAGGGACAGTGCAAACGGTAATCTATACCATTATACCAATAAGTCCTGATGGTTGTTTGGGTGACGATTATACATTTACTGTAACAGTAAATCCTAAACCATCTGTAACAACAGCACCAACTCAAGCTATCTGTAGCGATACAACTCTTAATCATAACCTTACTACAGATGTGAATATCTCTGGCGCCACTTTTAACTGGAGTGCTACAGATAATCCTAATGTAACTGGAGAAACAACTACGAATAGCACTAATACTAGCATTACGGATACACTGGTAAATATCTCTGGAACCGTGCAAACGGTAATCTATACTATTACACCTACAAGTCCGGATGGTTGTGTGGGTGATAATTATACATTCACAGTAACAGTTAATCCCAAACCATATGTTGCAACAGCACCAACTCAAACTATTTGTAGTGAAGCTACCCTCAATTATGATCTTACAGCAGATGTTAATGTTATCGGAACTACTTTTAGTTGGAGTGCTGCAGATAATCCTAATGTAACGGGAGAAACAACTACGAATAGTACCAACACCAATATTACTGATACACTTGTAAATGTCTCTGGAATGGTGCAAACTGTAATTTATACCATTACACCCACAAGTCTGGATGGATGTATTGGAGATAATTACACTTTAACTGTCACTGTGAATCCTGAACCATTTGTCGCCAATTTACCTACAGATATTATTTGTAGTAATACAACATTAAATCACGATCTATCTTTGGATGTAAACATTACAGGAGCTTCATTTAATTGGTTTGCAGTTGACAACCCAAATGTGATAGGAGAAACAACATTGAATAGTACAAACTCTTTAATTACAGACACTCTTATAAATACTTCTAATACTGTACAAATAGTAACTTACATTATTGAACCAACGAGTATTTTTGGTTGCGCTCCCAATCCATTTGCTTTTACTTATGAAGTAACTATAACTCCAGAATCCCAACTAAACTTCAGCAAAACATATGCTAATACCCCTGATGGGAATTACGATACAGTCGGTGAAATTATAGAATATCAAATCATCATCGAGAACTTAAATCAAGACCCTATTGAAAATATAACTATTAATGATCCTAACGCTGATCCGGGCAGCATAACACCATCTTCGATAGCTATCATTCAAGGATCAGAGAGTGTTGTAATCACGGCATCGCATACAATTACACAACAGGATTTAGATAATGGTCAAGTTATCAATCAGGCAGAAGTGACAATAGGCTCGTCTTGTCCGCAATCTTCTATTTTTGTTTCGGATGATCCAAATACGGTAGCTTTAAACGATCCCACTATTACACCTCTCGATCAAAACCCAGCTCTTGAATTAACCAAAGCATCAGACGTCGCTCCAGATGGATTATGGGATACTGTTGGAGAGGTTATCACCTATACTTTAGAGGTTACAAATACAGGAAATACAACTTTAATCGATCTTGTTATATCAGATCCCAATGCTGATCCAGGAAGTATCTCACCAAATACTATCAATACTCTCTTGCCAGGAGAATCAGTTATCGTAGTAGCCGCTCATACTATAACTCAATCAGATTTAAATACTGGATTTGTAATAAATTCTGCTTCAGTTGCCGCACAAGATTCACTAGGAAATACAATATCTGACGATTCTGATGATCCTAATAACCCTGATGATATTGATAATAATGGCGATGGAGAACCTGATGACCCCACAATTACTCTCACTCCTCAATTAGCTACTATTGAAATTCTTAAAGTTGTAGACACCAACACTTATGATATGGTCGGAGATGTTCTTAACTACACCATAACTGTTACCAATACAGGAAACGTTACATTATTAGATATAGACGTTCAAGATCCTATTGTTGAGTTTACTAGTCCTTCGACAATAGATTCTTTAGAACCTAATGAAACTCTTGTCTTAACCGCGCAGCATACCGTTACATTAGACGATTTGACAAACGGTTCTATAGTAAACACAGCTCTTGTAAACGCTACTATTTCTAACTCAACAATAGTCATCACAGAAGACTCAGATGACCCTACTGACCCAACCGATATAGATCTTGACAATGATGGTGATCCAGAGGACCCCACAATAAGCTATGGGGATACGGATGGCGATGGCATTTCTAATAATATAGATTTAGACGATGACAACGATGGAATAACAGATATTGAAGAACAAAATGGAGATTTATCATTAGATACGGATGGTGATGGTATAATTGACAGTTTAGACTTGGATGCTGATGGAGATGGTATATATGATTATATCGAAGCTGGTCATACAGGAATAGATAGTGATGGTGATGGAAGAATTGATGGGCCATTTGGAACTGATGGTATACCTGATAGTGTTCAGGATATTCCAGATAATGGAGATGTAAGCTATACACCTCAAGATAGTGATAACGATGGAATTCATGATTTTCAAGATATAGATGATGATAATGACGGATTACTCACTGAGGATGAAAACCCTGATCCTGATGGAAATATGGTTCCAGATGATGCTTTCGATTCTGATGGAGATGGAACTCCTGATTATCTAGATCCTAATAACGGAGACATTAATGCAGAAGATGAAATTGAAGTATTTAATGCAATAACCCCCAATGGAGATGGCGATAATGATGTTTTTGTTATCCGAAATATAGAGAAATTTCCAAATAACGAATTAAAGATATTCAACCGCTGGGGTACTATTGTCTATCGAGCTCAAGGGTATGGTCAACAACAAAAATTCTTTAGAGGAGAATCAAGTGGAAGAGCAACACTCAACAAAGAAAACATGCTTCCAGTAGGCACCTATTTTTATGTTTTAGAATATAAGAATGAACGAGGTATCACCAAAAACAGGTCAGGATATCTATACATTAACAGATAACATATGATACAATTACTTTTCTTAAAACCATGCCCCAGCATTTTATCTTTTAAAAGCATATTCATGGTATTATTTACAGTGATATGCATATACAATACAAAAACCTATAGCCAACAAGACGCTCAATACACTCAATACATGTACAATACGATAAGTATAAATCCTGCATATGCCGGATCAAGAAAAACAACGAGTATTACTGGGCTGTATAGAAATCAATGGGTAGGTATTGAAGGAGCTCCCGATACACAAACCATTAATATTCATTCTCCCATTGGAGAAAAACAAAAAGTAGGTCTCGGCTTATCTATTATTAATGATAAAATAGGTCCTTCACAAGAAACATATTTCAATGTTGATTTCTCATATACCCTTAAAGCCTCAGAAAAAGGAAAACTTTCTTTAGGAATTAAAGCTGGAGGACACCTATTAGATGTAGATTTTAATAGACTTAATCAGTATAGTACATCAGATATTTTGTTAGATACTAATATTGACAACAAATTTTCGCCTAATGTTGGAATAGGATTCTACTATTATACTCAAAATTTTTACCTAGGTCTTTCTGCACCTAATTTATTAGAAACCAAACATTTTAACGAATCATCCAACGATAATACGGCATCTTCTTTTTTAGCGGCAGAACGAGTTAACTACTACCTTATTCTTGGACAGGTATTTGATCTTAATCATCACCTTAAGTTTAAACCAGCTATTTTAGGGAAAGCGGTCTCTGGAGCTCCAGTACAAGTAGATGTTTCTGCCAATTTTTTAATGTATGATAAGCTTACTCTTGGTTTGGCCTACAGATGGGATTCTGCTTTAAGCGCCCAAGCAGGATTTCAGATTTCGAAATCTATGTTATTAGGATTTGCTTATGATTGGGAAACCACTGCCTTAGGAAATACTGAGTTTAATTCAGGTACTTATGAATTTTTTCTTCGTTTTGATATTTTTAAAAAAGAAGCCAGTATTTTTTATCCTAGATTCTTCTAACGAACTAATTACATACTTCTCACCTCTCAAATCTAATTCATTAAATTAAGTCTCTTCAAAACTTAAGAAACATAAATCATATCAACGTTCTATAAAAAAAGAGGCTATCTAGAAAGACAGCCTCCTTAAAATCCAAAAAAAGTAATCACATATTAAACTCTATTTGGTACTTAAACTTTTCCAATTCTTATCCGCTTTTTTCAAAAGTTTAGATTCTTTTTCAGATACCCATAATTGTTTTGCATCAACCTCAACATCATTTAAGAATAAATAATACTTACCATCACTCACAACAAACTTGTTAGGATCAATTCTAAATTTTGCTCCAGCATAAACACCAAAAGCACAAAATCCACCATATTGAGGAAGGTATTTTTCTGGATTATTCTCAAAAGTTTTCTTCTGTTCTTCTGAAGTAAAATAATAAGCCACTTTTTCGTACACTGATTTGTATTGTTTAGACCCTCTTTGCGCAAGTTCTAAATCTAAATACGAAACAGGGCTATATCCTTGTAATCCTATTTTACTATCATCAATATTATTAGCTTTTTTATCTTGAGCAAAACTTGTTGTACTTATAACAAAGGCAAACGCTACTGCTACTGTTTTTAATAAATTTTTCATTTTGTATTTTTTTTAATCGTTTTTATTTACACTGCAAATTTCAACATATGTCCAGAATTTTGTCCTATAAAAAAAACGCCAGGAATTGTACTTTTTGCTTTGGTAATTTTTAGAAAACAAAAATTCAAGGATAAATGGAAAGATTTATTTAATTAAAGGAAACCATGATGATTTAAACCGAAATTGTAAGGATCGATTTGAATGGATCAAAGATTATCATGAATTAAAATTACCAGATCCAGATTCAGCAAACAATCAATTGATTGTAATGATGCATTATCCCTTAATGACCTGGAGAGGAAAATATAGCGGAGCATATCACCTTTTTGGACATTCTCATGGAAACCTAAGTAGTTTCAATAGGAAATTAGCTTTGGATGTGGGTGTTGATTGTCATGACTTTTATCCTATTTCTTATGAAGAAGTAAGAAATAGGATAAAAGACAGAAATGAATCTTAACGAATGTCAATTACAAAAGTAAATGCAAATGATTTACAAAAGAAAGTGCGAAAAAGTATCGTTTTATTGAACTTTTAATGTTTTATATATGTCATAGCAGAGCAAAATGTCACCCCTGCTTTTCGGTTTTTTTTGCGTGGTGATTGCTATTTTTTTATTATACGTGGCTGCGCTTTACCAAAAATACAACAACTATTCGATTGATCATTTTGCTGCTATGACATCATATATATTGTTGGCAATTGGCTTTATTTTTCGTTTCCCGTTTTATTTATAATTCCAACTTCCAAAAGAATGTTCGGTTACATTTAAATGACCTGTTTGGATATGAAAATTAGCTTTAAAATTGAATTCAGCATATTTCTCTCTAATCAAATTTTTCTCGGCAAATGCAGAAAAATTAATTACTTCGTTTTGAAAATTACATTTATATTCTGAAAAATGCCACATCTTATATTGAGATGTTTTGCTTGGGCTAAAGTGGCAATAATCTCTATTTATTCCTTTTCTGTCGTCAAAAAAGAATGTCTCGATTCCTGTGTGGTATGATCCTTTTTTATAAAGTTCTTCTTTAAACATTTCGGCTACCAATGTCCATAACCTCAATTCAAAGCAATAATTTTTATTTTCAATGTATGCTCTTCCTGAATCAATTTTAATTTCATCATCCTTAATTGGAATAAATTCTAGTATATCGTTTCCGTCTTTTTTGTTTCTAGTATCAAAATTTTTATATACTTCAAAATGAAGTTCTGTATTAAAAAGAACCCTATAATGATCACTGTTATTAATAATGATATGGTACCTATAAACCCCAATAGAATCTATTAAATAGAAATGTGTCTTTCCGTGTTTTCCTTTTCTTAACTCTACTGGTTTAAGGCTTGAAAATGAATTTTCTAAGCCCTTGAAAAGCTGATAGTCTAATTTACTATTCAAACGGATTAATTCAAGTAAATTAGGATGGTTAATTATCTCCTCATAATTTTTCATAGTTTTATTAAACTTTTAACGGTCTAGTGTATGAGTAGTAGCGGATTTCTAATCCAAAACCTATCGGTTTTGCACTGACCCTCATTTTATGCTTGTACCTTTGTTTTATAATTTAAACCGCTATTACTTATGTAATATATTAGCTGCTGAACCTCCTTTCCCAGAACTTGTTTCTTTGATATTCTCGATTAACCGTCTTATATATAGAAACCCTTTCTTGCTCGAAAATGTTAAAATTGTGTTTATTCAATTTATAGTATTCTTCAATACAGTTTCTATTCCCATTAATTAATGAATGAGCTTTTGCTTCGATGTACTCTACCATTTCTAAATTCTTAGTTATTCCATAACCACTTAGTGGGTCAATTGAATACAACGCATCTCCTAAAAATATTGAATTTTCATTTAGTTCGAATCCGTTCCAATATGTCCTTGAATCAAATGTATTTTCAATGGTAGTTAACCTATGATTTAAACTGATTGCTATTGATTTATCTATAGCATAATTAAAATTGACAAGATAATTATCAATTAAATCAGAATCTGTAAAATAGGAAATTATGTACTTGTTTTTTGGCAATTTATTGCAGTACAACCACCCTTGATTTAATGATTCAATTTGCAGAAATTTAGACCGATCTAGAATTTTTTTTTCATCTACAGAAGTTGTGAGACCAATTAACTTGTCGCGGTATACTTTTTTCGATTTACCCCTCACGGAGTAGCGACCTGTAGCGTAGATTATAAACCTTGAGGAAATTCTAAAGTGTTGCACTGCATTTTCAACCACTTTCTTGCATAATACTGAACCATATTTATATTCAATAAAGCTAGTATTAAGAAGTACTTGATTTCCTAAATCTTTACTTAATTTCAAAATATGTTTCTCGAAATTCAATCTATCAATGGAAATTCCGTTTCCATTTGGGTTAAATATAAAATCTTGATGAATATTTTGTTTGGAAGACCAATAAATATTATTACCTGTATAAGCTTCAGTGAATGGTAAACAATCGGATTCTTGTATTATTCTGTTTATTATCCTTTTCCCATTTGGATGTATCGATTCACCTGCTTTTAGCTTGTTTAAATTCGATTTATCAATCAATAAAACTTTATACCCTTTCTTATTAAGAAGAATTGAAGCAGTAATTCCAGTAATTCCTGCTCCAATAATAACAAAATCAAATATACCTCTAAAAGTTTGGATCACGTTCTGTTTCAATTTGATTTCCGTCTACTTCATTTATGAATCCAAATTTGTCAAACTCATTAACTAGTATTTTGTGATCACTAAGTGGGTCTAGAGGACCTTGATTTGTTCTAGCCCACGCCCTTTTTTGTCCATTTTTCATTGTGATTAGATCAGGTCTTTGACTTGGCCACCACCTTCCTTGACACTCAAGAAAATCTGCTTGCCAAGGAAGTGCCATTAATCCTGTAATTTCTCCTGAATTAACTTTGTCATGATTAATCGTGAATTCCGATTTATAAATATCTGGATTCTTTAAAATTATACCTCCTTCAATTCCAGGAAAAAAACCTTGCCCAATAGTTGAATCCAAAGATAATTTGGTTAGAAAGTTACCTGAGCTACTATTCTCATTAATATTTAATTTAAAATTTCCTGACGCATAATTCCGTAAATGAGCTTTTTGAATGTCAGTTAACTTGTATTGACTCAAGTAGTTTTCGATTTTTCTTATTTTTCTTACTACTTCTATTCTATATTGGCGACCATTTACAGAACTATCAATCATTTGATCTAATGATATATCTATATCATAATCAGCTTTATGAACCCACTTATGACTAGAAAATCTATCTATCATTGGTTTTATATCCCTATTGAAGTATGTGTTGGGAACATCCAAATCTTCTGAATTCGTTTGTTGAATTACATCATATAACGTAACAACTCCCTTTACTAGTGGAGCATAATCTGGTGGTGCCACGATTATCCATGCTCCGTCAATTTCAATTTCTTCTCCATCGATGTTAATTTTAGCTTTTACAAAGCCATCAGATGTATCATCATACCAATCCTCGTTGTAATAAAAGTTATTCGAAGAAGTTTTTACTCTTTCTCCTGTCTGAGGGTCTGGTTGTGGTCCAACAGGAGACCCAGAAGGAGATCCAGATATCCCATAGCCTCCCAATACAATCAAATTACCATTTTTATCAGTTCGAATATCTCCCAAAATAACCGAGGTATCCTTATATCTACCAGCAAATTCTTTTGGATTTGTATTTTTTCCTGAAATTTCATTTATCCCCCCATTAATTTCAAATTCAGCAGAATTTTGTTTAACTTGAAGAGGTGGTGATGGAGGAGAGTTAGGAGGTCTCATATTTGAGAAAGGTCTAACAACTGCTGATTTCTTATTGACAAGATTTACACTCCAAACAACTTGTTCTTGAAGGTTTTCTTCAATAGGCTTGTATTCTTTAGTATCTTCATCAAATTTAAAAACTCTAAATCTACACCCTTGTCTTTTTATAAGACCGTTAGTGTCCTTATATTCTGATAATTCAATTTCATTTCCTCCAGAATCAATTTCAATTCCTTTTGAGTCAGTTTTTTCAGGACTTAAAAAAAAATCAGTTTTACTGCTGCCAACTCGAGAAATACCAATAGTTGGGAAAATTTTATATGTTTCCATAATTTATGATATAAAAGGATTAATAATGTTTTGTTTATTTTCTATATATATATTTACATTACTTATATGAAGTCCAAGAGCAACATCAAAGTCTAATTCTTGATGTTTAGAATAATCATCATGAGACTCTATTTTTGAAATTCTATCTTGTATTCTGTCTAAAATAGTTTGACTATAGTCTATTAATTGATTTATATCTGTTGACAAATTAAAATCTTTCTCTATTTCAAAGGTTGGACCGCAACGGGGCTCTTTATCATAATAAAAATCCCCCGAATTAAACGGAAGCTTAAATAAAACTTCAGACATTTTACCTAAAATGTCAATCATACTTTTGTAAACTAAGAGTTCTATAACTTCATTTTCGCTATAGTTTGTTTCCCCTTTAAATTTGAAGCTTGAAAAAATATCTAGCAGTAAGGAATTATAA
Organism: Aquimarina callyspongiae; assembly: GCF_034322225.1. Classification (NCBI taxonomy): domain Bacteria; kingdom Pseudomonadati; phylum Bacteroidota; class Flavobacteriia; order Flavobacteriales; family Flavobacteriaceae; genus Aquimarina; species Aquimarina callyspongiae. The sequence continues at coordinate 614,649 of NZ_JAXLPA010000003.1, forward strand.
CATAAATTATATAGTTCTACCCAATAAATTGAGTACTTATTTTCAATAATATTCTGTAGTCTATTTTCTTGTCTTTTAGTTGATAAGTTTTTTGGGGTTTTGTATACGTTAATCTTTGCCCCTTCAATAGCTATATAAGCTTCAATAGCCTTATATGCATTGAAAAATCTTTCAAAATGAGAATCAACATCTACAAAATCCTCTCCCTCTCCTTGTTCCGCAATATAATTTGTAAGATATAACGCATCTCTATGAGAATGTACTTTAGATAATGTTAATCCAAAATGAGCAACTTTATTGCCTCCATTATTCCAAAGGCTTTTAAAAGCTTCATATCTCTCGATTTCTTCAATAGGTCTGAAATCATTTAATGAAACGTGATCATCTGAAATTAAATCCCTACCATTAGGGCTTAATTGCATCAGTCTAGGGTCAGACGGAGGTAAATCACTTTCTTGAAACATCCAGAAAATTCTTTTATATAGACCTCCAACAGATTTAATTGACCCACTAAAATGCTTTTCGGCTCTAATTCTTATTTTGTTTATTTCTTCTTTTAAATTAGTAGGTAGTTTTTCAGGGGTTTCGACAATTAGATAACCAGCAAGTACATCAATGCTAAAATTTTCTAAATTAAATGGTATTGGGTTTTCTTTGCTATCAGATAAAATCAAATCCTTATGTAAATGAAGTGACTCAATTCCGCCTAGTGATAAAAGCAAATTTTGTACTCCGAGCAAATGACCCATTTCCTGAATAGCAATTTCTTTTATGGCCATTTTTATATCTAGAACCACAGGAATGTTATCATCTTTTATTGAATACATTGTAAACAGATATTGAGCCATCAATCTGTGCTCAACTTCAGATGCGATTTTTAGCAATGCGATTAATTTTTCCTTTGTCGATGCATTAGTCTCTAGGTCATCAAGAAATGGTATGTAGTTTGATTCTCTATCAAAATCTCTATCTTTTATGTTCAAAGATTTTAAAACCGAATTAAGCGACCTTTTAATAAATGGTTCATTTTGTTCTTTGTTTTTCCAAGTAATATTTATCATATCTATTAAGTGTATCTCTTATTTTGCAGCAAACAATGAAATATGTATACCGGTGTATATTTTTTCATTATAAATTATTATTTTTCCTTTTTTAACTAAAAAAAACAACCCCATACCCGAAGAAATCTTCAGACATGGGGTGGGTCATAATTTTTACGCTGTTCCTAAATTAATAAAACAAGATCAAAAAGACTATTTTTTCCCTCAATTTTTTACGTGTTTTTTGTATTATATCTTTTGCAAATCAAATTTCTGAGATGGAATACTTATACTTGCGTATCTAAATAACAAATCAATTCATTTAAGTGTTAATTCGTAAACCTATAAAATGAACTAGTGTTATTTACATCTACTTCTATAATTTTCTCACTAACTAAGGAGATTTCGCATTTACTTTTGTAATTGACAACGAACTTCGGTACAATTCGACATGTTGTACTGAAGTTTATTTAAATATTATCTCCGTACTCCATTGCCGTTAATCTACCACTTACATATCTAATACCTGAAATAAACTGTAGATAACTTAAAGGTTTAGAATTATCAAAAAACAAATTTTCATTCTCTAGATAAGGTTCAAGGAGATAATAGAAATTCATTATGTCATCTTCATCATTCCTAAATTTCGGGCTTATAGAAATATTGAGAAGCTTCACAAATTTATCATCATCTTCAAATATGCGTAATCTCCCTATAAAAAGATCATTATAATCCCATTCCAGATTAGTTAAATAATTATAAATATCATCATAAGCATCTATAAAATGTGGATTTTCCGAAGGCATTTTTCTTAAATCCAAGATTAATTCTAAAAATTCCATTATACCATCATAAGTAGTAGTTTTCCCAAATAAAGTATTTTCATTAAAAATCTCTTTCGCTATATCTGATTTAAGATTTTTGGATAGTTTTATCATGTAACATATTTGTTCTCCTAATACAGAAAACTATCTGTATCTTATTTAAATTATACGGGAAATTTCACATTCTTACTGCAAGTAGTTAGAACAGAAATTATACAATAAACCATTAAGATTATGTAATTAATCTAAAGTAATATCCTCATATTCTTTCAAAATGCGAGTGAGTTTATTTCTTCTAGGTTTGTGTAAATCAAATTTGATCAAGTCTTGAAGTTCATCTTTCATTGATGTTAATCCTTCTTCTGTTTTCTTAAAATCAAACTTTCCATTTTGATTAATTTCCTTAAAATCCGTAGAGTTTAATTTAAAATATAGAAGAATACTTTTTAATTGAGATTCTGTTATTTTTATTTCACTGTCTTGGCCGTGTATTGAATTTAAAATGTGAATATTTATATAATCAAAATATATTTCCTTTTTAGCATTTTTTGATAATTTAAAACTTTTTTTACCCTTCTTTTTATCTCTTTGGGAAGTGGTTTCAATAAAACCTTTTTTAAGAAGAATATTTTCTAATTCTTCGTTTGCTTCATATTTTTTCATTATTAATTCGGTTAATTTTAGTTATAAGGTGTGATTTTTAGAAATCTCTAAAACATATGGGTGATCTGGGAGAGTTTTTTTTAACTCTTTTGCATATTCTATCATTAAATCTTTATTTCCCATTTCGTCACAAACTTTAATAATATTTGTTAATGCGGCTTCATATAACTCCGAATTTTTCAAATCATTTTCCTTGTTTTGATATAATTGAATAGCCTCATCATATTCTCTTGCACCTCCCAATGCCGAAATCATATGAATTATCTCATCAATATTTGTAAATCTATAATTATCAACCCCTTCGCTTAAGTATGATTTTAAATTTTGTATTATCCTATTTATATCCATTATATTATGAAGTTTTAATTTCTTTATGAAGTTTCTTTAATTTTATTCTATGTACATGAATAAAAATCTTGTTATTACTAGGAATATAGGTGGCATTAGAAATGTCACTATCCATAAACAAAGTGTTATTCACATTTAATTTCAATCCTGAAGATTTACTTAAGTCTTCAATTGAAAATTCAATATCCTTATGTTCAAAACCTGACCCATCCAAAATCACCTTATAATAATTGTCATTCAATTTTTTTATAAATGAATAATCATCAATATTTGAATTCCAATTCTTTCTCAATTGATGTATTAGTATTCCTTTTAATAATGAATCCCCCATCTTTATCATTAAATTTAGAACTTAATTTTTCTAAGTAATCATTACCAATTCACTTCAGACCAATCTCCTGGGTTATGATAATATTCATCTTTAAGCTGAATTAAAGAGGTTCTTGGTATAAGGGAAGAAGTAATCTCTCTCCAATCGGTCTCAGAACCAGTTTCTTGCTCATATTTTTTCTTGTAATAATATAACGTAGTTACCAACAAGCCCCCTATAGAATTAAAAGCGTTTTTCAAATTTGCTTTTTCAAAATGGTCTGTTCTCTGATGTTTTATTTTATTGTTTGCCGTCCACCATAATGGAGGGTCACTATTTTCTATCCAGTTCAACCAAGGAATACTAGACATTCCAAACCTTGGGATTTTAACTTCTTCTTCTCTGAATTCAGGAATTCTATCAATAATTATTGTTTTATAATTACCAATGTTATTAGCAGGACTATTAGGACTTACTAGGTTACATAGCTTTTTCATTATTACATCAACTTCTTGCGCAGATGTCATAATCAGTCTAGCCAGTTCAATTGAGAAAGTTGAGTTATTTCGTTCAGAAAACTCAACGTATCTTGAAATTAATTCAAAGTCTTTTTCTAAAGCCAAGAAATAATTCCAATGAGTATTTGTAACACTGTAATGTATACCCATATTTACTATAATTTTGTTCGTTTTAAATTATATATAACTTCTTTTGCTTACGTATGCTTGCGTCATGAAAAACTAATAGGTACTACACAAATCGTTATATGTTCGTTTACTTCTTTTTCATTAATTTCTGTAAACTCTCAATTTTAGTTTTTAACTCATCAAAAGTCAATATTTCAACATCTCGACTATTACTTCTAAATAATTCAAAGCTATATTTTTGTTCGTCTGACAAGCTCTTTAAAGTACCTATCAATACTACGCATTTGGAATTAAATGATTCAATAATAGTTTTACTTTTACCCTTTAAAGTCCAAAATTCCTTTTGAAAATTATCTCGTTGATTAAGAACTTGATTTATACAACCTGAAAGATCTTTCCCAACACTAAATACATCTGTTCCTCTGTAGGAAGAGTTTTCTAAAAGCTTTGTCTTATGAGTTTTTATTTCAAGAAATGAAACATTATCACTTAAACTGTTCTTTATTAAAAAGTCATTAAACTTACCATTTTGATTATCTAAATTTTTACCTCCAACATATGCTTCGTCTCTGTGCAATATAACTGGTTGTGCAAAAATTGATGAAAATATCCAGCTATTACTTTTTAAAAAGGCTTGCCATTTTTTCTCAAGACTATCTCCATCTGATGTGAGTTTCAAAAGAGAGTTGTATTCTTTAAGAGTGGAAGCGATATATTTAATATCCACAATTTCTTTGGTTTTTGCCAGAGAGGTACTAGTTAAAAAATCTGTGCTTAAAGAGAGTTTATCAAACAAATCTTTTATTGTTGCTTTATCATCCTCTGAAAATTCATCAATAGAGTTACCCCAAGCGGATAATGAAGTTGATAATGCATTTGGAATGTATGTTTTATCAGGCTTCTTGATATCTTTTGGAAACAAAGCATTTAACTCAATGTGAAGAAGAAATTTAATCTCCTCTTTATTTTTCTTATAAATTCCACTAAATGCTTTATGTAAACGACTTAAGCTACTAGGAGAAAGATGTAATTTTTTGTTTTTTAAATCTATTTTGGTATTTCCTTTGATATCAATTACAACTTCCTCAAAAGAATAATTTTCATCAATATAATAAGCAAAAGGAGAAAGAGTTTTTGTAAAACCATAGCCATATGAGGGAGATTTAAAAACACCAACTGGAAATTTCTTTTTGCATCCTATGTAGGTGAACTTTTTAATAGTTTTGTACTTTGCCCCACCTTCAAAACCTCTCGGGTAATGAATAATCATGTCTTTTTTCTTGAAAACCTCCTTAGATAATTGATCAATTCCTTGTTCAGTGTCATAGTAATAAAAAACTTGCTTAGTGCTTAAATCACGTTTTATTTTTTCTCCTTTAAATCCTTCCATTACTTGTTAAAAATTCCATTTATAAAAACACCCCATACCCAGAGCGAATCCGGATATGGGGTAATTTTTAATTTACGTCGCTTCTAAGTTAAGAAAAATTATTTAACATTAATTGATAACTAATCATTTACCCAAACAATCTTTCGATTCCTTAACCAAAAATGACTCTTGCAGTTTTTTGTTCTCCATATAGAAGGTGATATCGAAAAATTTGATTCATCAATAGTTACTTCCCAACAAGGTTTAGCACCTTGCATCAAATTAAGCATGATTCTTTCTCCACAACCACAAGGACACTTTAGCAACACATACCAATAATCTTCTTTCGAAGGATCTCCTTCAAGATAAAGTGTTCGATCAAGAATATTTTCAGGTAATTCAGAAACTATTTCCAAGTGGTAAACTTTTTCATTTATTTTTCTTGTAAAGAAGCCACCTATCCATCTAAAAAACCTTCTCATATAAATATATTGGTTAGATCAGGCTCTAAATCTCCTACTCCAATATGTCTGTTATCCAATTTCGAAGAACTTACTTCAGTAGCGGAAGTATTTATATCCCAATCGGTAAGATTAATACAGGTATGAGAATACTTACTGTTATTATTATACCTGAAAGGATGTAATCTACTTAGCATTTCATTTACCCCATAGGAAGCATAAGTCATATTTACACTTATGACTGCAGGGCTATTAACTGCAGCATTATCAAAATAAACTTGTCTATTTTTATGTTCTTCTGGAGAAACTCTTTTCAAACTTTCCTCTGACAACTGATCAGCCGTAAACACTTTTCTCTCTAAAAGAGTTTGAGATCCTGGATAAACATAATATATGTTCCCATTAATAGAATCAATTCCACCTTCACCATCTGCAACAAGTTTAACACCAATATCGATTAATGGACTTAGATAATAAGTCGACATCAGGTTTAAATAGTATCGTCCTTCTACGGAATCCAAACAACCAAATATTACATCAGAGCTTGCCAATTCATCCATTGCTTTCCTACTTTCCTGCAGTAAAACTGGATAAACAATTACCTTAGTATTTAACCCAATGTTTTCAATATACTCTTTTAAAACATCTACCTTATATCGACCTTTTTTAGCATCTTGCAACGTAGTGCCAATAATTCTATTCAGATTTTTTTCTTCAACAATATCTGGATCAATTAAAACCAATTCACCAACTCCAAGTCTTACTAACAATTCAATAACTGGACTTCCTGTGCCGGAACACCCAACTACAGCAACCTTCAAGTTCTTTAATAAATTGGTTGTCTTTTTTCCGAATGTTTGTTCATTTCTTTTAAAAGCATTGTTAGACTGAACATCTCCAGCGTGCTCTTCAAAAACTTTAATATTCTCTCCAATTATTGTGGTTTTCTTAATCGGGTAAAAACTCAGATCTTCAGAAATTGACCTACCTTTTACCGAACCATCAGGAAACATGATCATACTGGCATGAGGTAATGATGTATCCGTCCAACCATAAACGCTTTCAAAAAAAGTTGTATCAGAGATATCATCTAATTCGGAGAAATCAGTTGCGAACTTAGGATGTGAATGGAATTTTATAATTCCAAATCCTTTAGTCCTAGCTTTATCTAAGATATCCTCCAAATATTCGGTTTTCCATGAAACAGAATCAACTCTGCGATCACACTTTTCATAAGGCATAAGAAACAATTCATGTACCAATAACCAATTGTCTTTACCAAAATTTAATCTCCCACAAATTGCAAAAGCAAGGGCTTCCAAACCATCTCCTGGATGGAGATGGTTCTTTAGCTCTTGATGCATCTTGCTTGTTAATTTAATATGCATCATAATACTGATTTTAACGTTTATTAAATTCAGCTAACAAACAATGCATCATCAAATCTAAGTGAGATTCGAAATTATCAACTTCGGGATGCCAAGGATTGTATTGTGTCCTATGCCTCGACCAGCGTTGATAGCTCTTACCTTCAATTGATTGATTTGCTAATTGCCTTATCTGTTTACCATCCTTCCTTTGTAAAGGTGGATTGAAGTAAACCATATCTAAGGCAGTTCTGGGATAGTGCGGAGGAATCATAATTGCTACATCGGCAGAACTTACATTGTATCCTTCTGGCAAAGTATAACCTCGAAGTATTATCCAACAAATATTCCTATCCCTTAACACATCAACCTTATTAGGCAACGAGTTCAAGAACTCGCAATCTTCTAAAGGTATATCAAAATCTGATTTCTGAATAAACCCCTCAGTACAATCCAAAGGTTCGCACACAAATCTTTCCGCGCCGCATTGAGTGACATCAATTGCATCATCCGGTTTAACAATAATTTTACCATTTTTAGTAAACATCCTAAGTCTATAATTTTTAGGGTCTTTGTCTACTAACTGCAGTATTTCCCGTCCAGTAATCCTTTCCTTATCAATGGTATATTTTTTACCATTAATTTTGATAAGATATTTATACGTTATTACAGGTTTTATCCCCTCACAAAAACAATCTTCTATATCAATGATCTCTTGATTATAAGGACGTATTATAAATTTTTCGATGCCACATTCGGTCAGATCAACTTTGATTTCTGGTCCAACAAGTGTCTTTCCTTTATGGGTGACCATCCTGATAAAATGAGTATTAGGATTTGTACCTGCAAGTTCATGCAAAGTATTACCGGTTATTACTTGGTTTTTGGTGGAATGTCTATTCTCGTTTATATCGAATAGATATTCGTATGCAATTGCAGGTTTTACTCCGCTGCAAAAGCATTTTTTTAAATCTGTTTTATCTACTTTTTGCATTACGCTGTAGTATTAAATTATTAAATAAATAAGCCCAAAGAAATTATTAACCATTACAAATATGGGCAAGGGTCATAGCTATTCTAACAACCAATTTTGTACTGGTTAGACCAATAAATAAGCGCAATCAAAATTTTATTTCGTTAATAATAATCCGACAGAAAACTCGGATTTGGAAAATTATAGAAGAATATGTACCTTTGTATCTCTAACAATATTAAGGATGACCTGGGTTGCGAGCCCTTGTTTATTCAAAAATAAATCCAAATCAGGTAGTTTTCTGCCTGATTTTTTTATGCCATAATTTTATATATGACATACAAATATAGCATCTTTTTCGATATTAAGCAAATTGATAAAAAAATATTTGATTTTGCTTGTATTTTAAACATTTTTGTTTATCTTTGTTTACCATCATAAGCAATTCTATGAGCAACAAAAGTGATATTCTTTATGAAACTATAGGTAATAATATTAAGAGAATTCGCAAAAGTAAAAAGCTAGGACAGCAAGAATTAGCAAAAAAAATTTCTTTAAGCAGATCATCTCTTTCTAATATCGAAATTGGCAACCATCAACCATCAATTTATACAATATATGAAATTGCTTTAGCGTTAAAATGTCAAATAGAAGACTTATTACCTTCATTAAAAATATACACTACGTCTACAGTTATAGATAAAAAGTATAGAGACATCTATAATTCTTTACCTGAAAATATCAGCGAAAAAGATCTGAATATTTTGAAAGGTTTTTTAAAGAAAGATTAATCATCTTATTTTATGTACACTTACAAAAAAATCGAACAAATTGCTAATGACGTATTAATCAATTATAGCCTAATGAAGGCCCCCGTTGATTTAAATAAATTAGCAAAAAAATTGAAAATCATCATAGAACCTCAAGATTTAAGTGATGACATCTCGGGGTTTTTATTAAAAAAAGACAATAAAACAATAATTGGTTTAAACAAGAATCATCCAGAGGTAAGAAAAAGGTTTACTATCTCCCATGAAATTGGTCATTATAAATTACATAATGTTGAATCGCCATTATTTGTAGATTACTTCTATAGAGGTTCAATGCTAAGAACAAAGGAATCAGAAAAAATTTACAGAAGCAATCATAAGTCTAATAATCCTTTAATGGAAAAACAAGCTAATTTTTTTGCAGCCAGTATATTAATGCCAAGAAAATTAATACAAGATGAAATTGAAAAATTAAATGATAATTTAACTTATGATGACAAATTGTACAGATTATCAGATATATTCCAAGTCAGTACTCAAGCTATGGATTATAGATTAAAAGCTCTTGGTTATTACGATTATGGTTTTTAACAATAAATAATTTCAGTATTAGGCTTTAGAACAAAAAAACGCGGTTTATTCACCAGGAGTTGCCCCATTCGTTGCCCTAAAAAACAACAAAACCCTGACAAACAACTGTTTATCAGGGTTTTTAGTACTCAAGGTGGGAATCGAACCCACACTCCCGAAAGAACTGGATTTTGAATCCAGCGCGTCTACCAATTCCGCCACTTGAGCATTCTTTATGAATTGGACGGCAAAATTATAAAAATATTCGTTTTATACCATCAAATAAGTAATAAAATACGAGCCTTAGTTAAAATAAATTTTTAAATTTGCACCTTGTTTTCTAAAAATAAGTTTTAACTCATTACAATACAACAGTTTACCCATGCCTAAAGCAGTAACAGAAGCAAAATTTTTTGCGTGTAGCCAAAGTACAGAACTTGCCGAAAAAATGGTAACTGCCTATGGCGCTAAATTAGGTAAGGTTATTACCTCTACCTATAGTGATGGTGAGTTTCAACCTTCTTTTGAAGAATCTGTTAGAGGCTCCAGAGTTTTCATCATTGGTTCAACACATCCTAATTCTGATCATCTTATGGAGATGTTACTGATGCTGGATGCAGCCAAAAGAGCTTCGGCAAGACATATAACAGCTGTAATGCCATATTATGGTTGGGCACGTCAAGACAGAAAAGATAAACCAAGAGTTCCTATTGCTGCAAAACTTATTGCCAAAATGCTGGAAACAGCAGGTGCAACAAGAATCATAACAATGGATCTACATGCAGATCAGATTCAAGGTTTCTTTGAGAAACCAGTAGATCATTTATATGCTTCTACTATATTTTTGCCTTATCTGCAAAGACTTAATCTAGATAATCTTACCATTGCCTCTCCAGATATGGGAGGTTCAAAAAGAGCATACGCATATTCTAAAGCTTTAATGAGTGATGTTGTTATTTGTTATAAGCAACGTGCAAAAGCCAATGTAATATCGCACATGGAACTAATAGGTAATGTAACCGGAAAAAATGTAGTATTGGTAGATGATATGGTTGATACCGCAGGTACATTAACAAAGGCAGCAGATTTGATGATAGAAAGAGGAGCAAAAAGTGTTCGAGCTATTTGTACACATGCAATTCTTTCAGGAACTGCTTATGAACGATTAGAAAATTCAAAATTAGAAGAATTGATCGTAACCGATTCTATTCCTCTAAAACAGGAAAGTAATAAAATTAGAGTGATCAGTTGTGCAAATTTATTTGCAGATGTTATGAATAGAGTACATCATAACGAATCTATCAGCTCTAAATTTATAATGTAAATAGTAATTAATAAATTTTTAAAAAATGAAATCATTAACAATCAATGCATCTCAAAGAGAAAGCGTAGGCAAGAAAGCAACAAAAGCCTTACGTAATGCTGGACAGGTACCTTGTGTTATTTACGGTGGAGACACTATTGTACACTTTGCAGCACCAGAAATTGCTTTCAAAAATTTAGTGTATACTCCAGACGTACATACAGTGGTAATTGCGTTGGATAATGGTACTAAAGTAAATGCTATCCTACAGGACATCCAATTTCACCCTGTAACTGATAGAATTTTACACATCGATTTTATTCAAATTTTTGATGATAAACCAATTGTTATTGAACTTCCTTTTAGAACTACAGGAAACTCTAAAGGTGTTCGTAATGGTGGGGTACTACGTTTTAACCTAAGACGTATCAAAGTAAAAGGTCTTGCTTCTAAATTACCAGATGTAATCGAAGGAGATATTACAGAACTTAAAATTGGAAACAAATTATATGTTACTGATGTAGCAAGTGAAGATTTTTCTATTCTACACCCGGATAATACAGTAATTTGTATGGTGAAAACTTCTCGTAATGCTGTGGATGAAGAAGAAGAGGAAGAAGAAGAAGGAGCAGCACCAGCTGCTGAAGCTCCAGCTGCTGAAGCATAGTCTTCTTATAAAAGAATATTACAAGCACTCTAATTTAATTATTAGGGTGCTTTTTTTATTTTTACTAAAATTTTAGTACCTGCTCAAGTTAACATTAATAGAAAGAACTTCTTTTTTGGCAACAACCAGGCTGTACACAAAACATAAAAAACATGTTTTCTATCTTCAAAAAATTGTTTTCAGAAAAAGAAGAAGAAACTCAAGAAGAACTCATGAAAAAATTTCTTGTAGTGGGCTTAGGAAATATTGGCCCAAAATATCATAATACTCGCCATAATATTGGTTTCAGAATATTAGACACCTTAGTAAAAGAAGAAAACCTTACTTTCGAAACTCAAAAACTAGGAGATCTTACTACCTATAAATTCAAAGGCAGAACTATTATATTATTAAAACCCAGTACCTATATGAATCTTAGCGGAAAAGCTGTGCGATACTGGTTAGAAAAAGAAAAAGTACCTCTTGAAAATTTATTGGTAATCACAGATGATATTAATTTGCCATATGGAACTATAAGGCTCAAATCAAAAGGTAGTGCGGGAGGACATAATGGACTTAAAGATATAGAGGCTCAATTAAACACTTCAAAATATTGCAGATTTCGATTTGGCGTCGGAGCAGAATTTAGCAAAGGAAGACAAGTAGATTATGTTCTTGGAGAATGGAGTAATGAAGAAGAAACTACGATGCCTGACCGATTAGAGAAAGGAATTGCTCTTATAAAATCCTTTGCAACTGCAGGAATGGCAAATACAATGAACACCTTTAACGGAAAATAAAGAAATGTATACCAACTATTTTTTATTTTTACAATAGGCTTTATATTTCGTATCTCGAAATAAGCTATAATAATAAAATGAATGCCAACTATAATATTCAATAGCGTCGCACCGGATAACAGGCGGCAAGTTCTCCAAATAATCATGAATATCTTAAACCTGAAAGGATGAAACGCTATAATGACGCAAAAACATATGATGAAGAAATTCCATCCGTGGTTACCATAGGTACTTTTGATGGTGTGCATATAGGTCATAAAAAAATTATTGATCGCCTCATCGAAAATGCTAAAAGAAATAATCTAGAATCTGTGATTCTAACATTTTTTCCGCATCCAAGAATGGTTCTTCAACAAGATTCAGACATCAAATTGATTAACACGATAGATGAACGAATTCAAATACTAGAAAAAACAGGGTTAAGCTCATTAGTAATTCATCCATTTACTAAAGAGTTTTCTCGCCTTTCTGCTGGTGAATATGTACAGCAAATGCTAATTGATTGCCTTAATGTAAAACATGTAATCATAGGATACGATCATCGCTTTGGCCGCAATCGAAACTCTAATATTACTGATCTCGCCTCATATGGCATACAAAATAATTTTACCGTAGAAGAAATCTCTAAACAAGATATTGATGATGTTACCGTAAGCTCCACAAAGATTCGTGAAGCCTTATTAAGTGGTAATATAATTAAAGCTAACTCATATTTAGGATATCGCTACATGTTAACAGGTAAAGTGGTTAGAGGAAAAGCTTTAGGAAGAAAACTCAATTATCCTACTGCCAATTTACATATAGAAGAAAACTATAAATTAATTCCAAAAAACGGGGTATACATTGTACAATCGATAATTGATAGTAAAACATACTTTGGAATGATGAATATTGGTACAAATCCCACCGTTAATGGCACTCATAAAACGATAGAAGCACACTTTTTTGACACTTCCTTTAATCTTTATGAAAAAAAGATTCAAATTGAAATGCTGAAACGTATCAGAGATGAGAAAAAATTTGATTCTGTAGAAGATTTAAAAGAAGCTATGCAGCAAGATGAAGAAGTATCACGTGAGTATATAAATTCTTTGGTATGATAAATAAATGGCTATTTACCCAAATAGACAATAGTTCTTTAATTATTTTTAGAGTATTTTTTGGGTTTCTTATAGCAGCAGAATCTATTGGGGCTATTTTTACCGGGTGGATTAAAAAAACCATGATTGATCCCCAATTCACATTTAATTTTATCGGGCTGGATTTTCTTCAACCGTTACCAGGTGATGGAATGTACTATTATTTTGCCGTGATGGGTATCTTCGGATTACTGGTTATGATTGGTTTTAAGTATCGATGGAGCATGTTAGGCTTTACTATAATGTGGGCAGGTGTATATTTCATGCAAAAAGCATCTTATAACAACCATTATTATCTCTTATTACTACTTTGCATAGTTATGTTGACATTGCCTGCAGGCAACTATTTCTCTCTAGACGTAAAACGAAACCCTGCATTAAAAAAAATCTCAATGCCCAGATGGTGCTTATTGATCATCATAGCTCAACTCTGGATTGTTTACACATACGCTTCTGTAGCAAAGTTTTATCCTGACTGGCTGGATTTTACAGTTGCCAGAAATCTTATGGCCTCGAGAGCAAATTATCCGATTGTAGGTTCTCTATTACAGCAACATTGGTCTCATGTAAGTATAACCTATTTCGGAATTTTATTTGATCTTCTTATTGTACCCTTATTATTATGGAAAAGAACGCGACTCGCAGCTTTCTGTATTAGTGTATTTTTTCACCTATTTAACTCTATCGTATTTCAGATAGGGATATTTCCATATTTATCACTAGCTTTTACCGTATTTTTCTTCTCTAAGGAAAGAATACATCGTATTTTCATGAAGAAGAAAGAATTTTATTCTAAAAATGAAGTTATTATACCATCATACAAAAAACCATTAATAGTTATTACAATTATTTGGTTTACCATACAAATCGGTCTTCCTTTACGTCATTGGGTTATCCCAGGAGATGTTTTATGGACCGAAGAAGGTCATAGAATGAGTTGGCGGATGATGCTTAGAGGACGATCTGGAATTACCAATTTTTATATTGTAGACAAAAACGATCCTAAAAATAAACGAGAGCTTGTTAATAAAAACAAGTATCTATCTAAAAAACAATTACGATTAGTTGGCACAAAACCAGATGCTATGTGGCAATTTGCACAACATCTTAAAAAAGAATACGCGGCCAATGGTAAAGATATTGCTGTGTACGTAAAAAGCAGTGTCTCTGTGAACAGCAAAAAAAGAAAAACACTTATTGATCCAGAAACCGATCTTGCAAGTGTGCCCTGGAATTATTTCACCACCAACCCGTGGATCATTACCTACGATAAGGAGTAAAATTTACTTCGCTATATAAATAAAATATTTAGTGTATTATGCATATAATTTCAGCTAGGAATTTTTGTATACTTTTTTTGTTAATTTCATTTTCCATAAACGCTCAGGAAAAGAAAGATTGGTATACTGTTTTCGGAAAAATTCCTGAAACAATTGATAAACGTTTATACAACGATCTTAAGAATACGAAAAACCTTTTACAAAAAGTTAAGGTTATAGATACTATTGCTGCAATACATATTCAAGCAGGAAACACCGATTCTATATTATACTACGGAGAACTACTTCAAAACGAAGTTTTAGCAGGCAAGAAAGAACTATCAAACGTTGATCTGTATATTTCAAAATCTCACAATATTTTAGGAAAGGGAAAACTCTCTAAAGGGTTATTTGACGATGCTATGAAGCACCATCTTGATGGTATTGCTATTTCTCCTGTTTCTAAAATGAGTAAAATGTACTATACTCATCAATTAGGTTTGGGCGTTGTATACCTCAATCAAAATGAATATGATACCGCTCAATCCATATTCGAAACCTGCATACAGAACACCAAAGATGATGAGATATTATTTTTAGCAAAGAAATACTTAGCTGATGTTTACTTTTTTACAGAAGAAACCTTAAAAGCAAAATCTTATTACCTGGAAGTGTTAGACCATCTAAGCTCCTATCCAAACAACAAAACAGTTCTCGAAACACAATTAAAACTTGGTCGGATAGATGCTTACCAAAGCTACTTTAATCCTGCATTAGAATATTTTATCGATGTAAAAGAAAAAGCTCGTAAAAACAATTTTTATGATTTGTATATAGAAGCTTCAATCCGAGTAGGGATTGTATATTACAAGTTAGATTATCTTAAAGATGCAGAAATGATCTTATCTTCTGCATATGTAAATGCAGTACAATGGAATAAACTTGAATTACAACGAGATGTTATTATGGTGCTCAAAGATCTCAAAGTAGCTAATAAGGACTATGAAAATGCTTATAATCTAATGACTCAGTATCTTTCTATATCCAATGAGATTTTAAAAGATCAGAACAAAAAAGTAGTCAAAGAACTTGAAATCAAATACCAGACATTACAAAAAGAAAAAGAAATATTATCTCTCAAAGAAGAGCAACTACTAAAAGAAAACGAAATTGATAGGCAACGTACTATTAAAAAGGCATTTTTGATAGGTTTCTTAGTTGTACTAATCCCTGTTATTGGATTGCTCTTTCTGTATTTTCAAAAGTTAAAAACACAAGTCGCACTAAACAAGTCACAAGAAGAAGTAAATACCCAAAAAGTATACGGGTTAATGAAAGATCAGGAACTCAACCTGATTAAAGCTACTATGAAAGGTCAGGACAAAGAAAGACAACGTCTGGCCAGAGAATTACACGATAGCGTTGGTGGCAACTTAGCAAGCATTAAATTGCAGCTTTCTAATGCCAACAAAACAGACGTACAACGATCTAGTATAATCAAACAAGTAGATGAAACGTATCATCAGGTTCGAGATTTTTCACATAACCTTATCCCAAAAAAGTTTCAAAAAAACCCAATCACTGTCTTAATAAAAGAATACATCGATAATGTGTCTAATGGCGGTAATCAAAACATATCATTTCATCCATATCCAGAGGATGAGATTGACCAAATTGAACCTCAACTTACAGAAGAACTCTTTAAAATCATACAAGAATTACTTACTAATTGTTTAAAGCACGCAAAAGCAAAAAACATTGATATCTATCTCAATAAACATGAGGAAACTATACAACTCCTTTTTGAAGATAACGGAGTAGGTTTTGAAACTGATAAAGTAACAGAAGGAATTGGTTTTAAAAATATCAAAAACCGCTTAAATGCATTAGAAGGAAAAATATTTGTAGATTCTACCCCAGGCAGAGGAACTGTTATTGATATTGAAATACCTGTGTTATCAGCTGTGTCATCATAAATTGATGGAAGTAAGCTAATTTTTTTTACAACTTATATTTTAACTAGCTTTTAATTCTTGATAGATTAAGTCGTTTTCTATCATTTCTATTAATGCTTTTTTGGATTTAAATTTCTTTTTGCGCACATATCCTTCTGAATATCCCGTTATTTTTGCAATTTCACACATGCTTTTCCCATCAAAAAATAGTGCCAGCAATTTTCTATTGGATTCACTTAAAGCTTGAAAATGTTTTTGATACAAAGATCTACGTTCATCTGTTTCTATAGCATCGATAATAGAAAAGCTTACTTGTTTTGATTGCACAACCAATACATTGTCTATTATTAGTTTTTCTTTTCGTCGTAATTGATTCATCCATATATTCTTACAAATCCCATAAAAATAGGTTTGCAAAGAACTGGATAACACAAAAGGACCTGATTTCAATTTTTGATATAAGATCACCATAGCATCCTGGACTATATCTTCTATATCTTCTTCACGACCAGAATTCTCC
Organism: Aquimarina callyspongiae; assembly: GCF_034322225.1. Lineage (NCBI taxonomy): Bacteria > Pseudomonadati > Bacteroidota > Flavobacteriia > Flavobacteriales > Flavobacteriaceae > Aquimarina > Aquimarina callyspongiae. The sequence goes on from NZ_JAXLPA010000003.1 coordinate 631,613, forward strand.
AAGATAAACCTCCTCATATACCTAAGGTTTCTTTTATAAAAAGCCTTAATAACTACCTCGTTGCCCAAAATGATCTCTTCTAAGATTTTTTGATTTTTTATATTGTTTATCTTCATCAGTATCCCTTTTTTTAAACAAGCTCGTTATAATTACTATTTTTTTATTTCTTAGTCAACTACCTCGGAGCAAGCTCACGAGGCATCCAGCTGAAAACCAGTTTTTACATTTCGAGGCAAGCCTCGGAAAATTAAACTCCACAATGTGGATTAAATTAATGTGAGTTCGATATAATACCGGAACTAACAAAAGCCGTCAAATTGAGTGATTTTCTTATACCGAACTCACGTTAAATCAAAGCGTATCTACTGATGAAACCTTATGCAGAATAGATTTGCTTTCTTAAAAACAAAAGAAGTACACCTCTCATCATCCATACAAACATAACACCAAAAAAACAGTATAACGCAATAAAAATTATAAGCGTTGGTATTGGGTTGATAAATACCAGTATCCTGAATCTAAGAGGGATTTACATCAGTGATAAGGAGTCATTAAAAATTATTAAGACAATACATTTCTGGACACAAGATCTTAAAGCTAAAAATACTAATGCATAAAAAATCCTGTTACAGAAATGTAACTGGTTCTTAGCATTTATTTTTCATTCTTACCTATCAATCTTTGCTGGTACTAGTTACAAACTAACACTAACGCATACTATAACTGAGCGAGGTAGTATGACCGCATTTACCTTCTAATCTTTGACGCCATTAGAGACACTCTAGCGATAGCCTTTAGGTTAGCTTCATAATTATTTATGTTTAAATTTTAAAAAGAACAGAGTGAACTTTCGGCGCGAGCTAGCTTTCATAAGAACCATCTCTAGTTAGCGCGAGCATCTCGCTCGTACCGTTCTGACTATATCAATCTCAATAAAAATCCATCATTATCTATTTCTAAAATAGTATGATCATCTTGATAGTTTCGGGCACTGCTGTATTTCCAATCAATTGGATTGGTAACAAAACCGGATTCTACGGGGTTATTATGAATATAATCGACTTTTTGTTGAATAACTTTATCTGTCCATAATTCTATTGGTTTATTATGTTGTTGCCACAACTGTCTATGGGTTATATTGCTATTCTTTTTGCCTGCTTTTTCCATCATTCATAACAACCATTCTTTTCTGCTCTCTTGAGGGTTTTCTTCTATAGTTTTTAGAAGCTTCTTTGAAGTATACCCTTTAAAATCACGAATTAATCCCGAAGGGTCCTCATTACCATCACGAAACATTAAATGCACATGACTTGGCATGAAACAATATGCATAGATTTCCATTCCTTTATGTTTTCTGCAATATTCCATACTTTCTGCTAATATGGATAGGTATATCTCTCTTGTAAAAACATCTATCCAATATACAGTAGCAAAACTTATGAAGTAGATCCATTCTTTATTATGAAACTTATATTTTCTACTCATTTTACCAAAATAAAGAAAAGCTACGATATTACTATCATAGCTTTTACCATTCTTACGGTTATCCCTAATGAATACTTTTCACTCATACTGTCACGAGCTAGACGCTCGCGCTAACGGGGGGAAAGCTAGTATTATAATAAAAATTATAGCCTTAAAATAAAAAATATTCTTTCTTTCATAAGTAAAATATCTTTTTCCGATAAGCTTATAGGCTACTATAGTCATTAACATTACCACTGTCAATGATAGCAATTCCAAAAGGTAAATCTTATCATTACTATCCAAAAACTCAATGGGTACATTCGTGAAAAGCACATACGTTAACCCATTGAGAATCGAATAATATATTATTGTTAATCCAATTACCTTAAAAATAGAATTTATTTGATCTCTTGACAACAAATTAACCTTTGATTTTTTTCTTTTTTAGATTAATAGACTTTTTTCTTTTATTAACAGAATTAGGGTTCTTAATAATACTTTGTCTTTTCTTTATTTCTGCATTCTTTTTATCGATCTCTTTTGACAAACTATCTATAGAATTATTATTTAGATCAATCAATTTACCGTCCTTATAAACTTTTGCTTCTCTTCTTGCTTGGGTTATTAACCCTCCTAAAATAGCTCCTTTATCTGGGTCACCCATATCACCCTTAATACCTACTTTATTTGTAAGATCTATATGCTGTTGCGTGGTTTCTTTCGATATTAGAATTGAGTCATTGTCCCTGTTTAATTTATCAATAGATGCATTATCTTCAGAAATGCTTTTCTCGGCATTTTCAATACCTTCTTTATTGATATCTATGATTGTTTTTTGCTCAGGAATAGCCACTACATCTCCTTCATCAACAGCAGATTTTTCAACACCATCATTAGTATCTATATAAGTCCCCATAGTACCCAAAGAAGAGCTTTCATTAGGAGTATTAGCCATTATTTCTTTTGCTCTCTCAAAAGAAATTCCAGCATCCTTTGCTAATGTCGAAGCACTATCGCCAGCTTCCGCAGTATAAGTTCCATCACCATTATTTATCCAAAAAGGAGCCATTCCATCAGGATCAATAAAACTGATTGGATTATCAAATGCGTAATTATAAGGTGAGTGCCTTCTCATTTCATCAGCAAGAGGATCGATATTCATCCAACGTCCAATAGAAGCATCGTAATTTCTAGCTCCAAAATCAATCCATTCTAGCCCAAGCTCATCATTCTCCTCTTTGCCATTATATCCATAGTTATGTTTTCTACCCGTAATGGTGTTATTATATCCTTTATGTTGTAGTCCGAAAGGATAATAATTTTTCTCTTCTAAGATTTCGTGGTAGTTATCTCCATCACCATCTACATCTATGTTATTTCTAAGAACGTCTATTTGACCATCTTCATCATTATCACTATAACTAAGCTTGATGTTTCCTAAATGATCTTTGTATTGATAGATATATTTATAATTTGTAACTCTACCATCTTGACTTGGCTCTACATAACCCTCTGGATGATTAAAGAACTGGAGTCGGTCATTCTCATAAATATAATTACCTGCATATTCGGTTTCTATTAATGAACTTCCCTCTGTTGCGGTTTTCTTAAGTTTCGCTCCAGTGGCGTCATAAATATATTGAATATTTCCGGTATGTGCTGTATTATTAATAGTTACTGCTTCGGGCAAATTAAGGTGGTTATAGGTAATACCCGTGATTCCTTTGTTTTGATCCAGGATCATGTTTCCATTAGAATCATACACATAATCAGTCCCTGTCGTTGCATTTTTGGTAAACCCAAAAGGTTGGGGTATGGTTTCTGCTACAGCTTTTAGTTTATTACCCCCATTGTAATAGGTATAGGCCAGGTTATCCATCACTCCAAAACTGGTAGCTGCTTCATTCAGGTGTCCTCCACGCCGTAAGGTCAGGATATTCCCCATCTTATCGTAAGTAACATTACTCAGGTTATACCTGTTGTCATTACTGGTTGCCCCTGTGATCCGGTTTAGGGCGTCATAGCTATAGGTATAATGTCTTAACTGGTTGTCATTGGCAGTTTTCCAGGATGTTTCACTTATATTACCATTATACAATGCAATAGAGTTTTGCATTTCCATTTCATTATAGTTGATCTTAAAACTAAATAAATCATTTTGGAGATCCTTGACATCATTAATCCCTTTTAACCAACCTCTGATATTATAAGTATAATCCACCTTTTGCAAGCCACCACCAACGATTTTGGCTTCTAATTGCCCTAGCTTGTCATAGGTGTTCGCCACAACCACTTCTGGTGCCTGAGTATTGATCTTTTGAGACTGATCCAACAACCTACCCACATGATCATAAGTAAAGGTATCTATGGTTATGATCGGAGCTTTATTATCCTTGATATGTGTAGTTTTAGTTTCTAAAACTCTTCCAGTAAAGTCCAGTTTACTTTCTACAATATCTGTAGTATTTAGATATTCATTTTTACTAGCTACATAGATAGCTCTTCCTTTTTCATCATAATAGGTCACTGTAGTAATCCAGTCATTGGTTCCTAATACATTTACTTTGGAACCTGTAGCCAGGGATTTGGTTTGGTCAGATATGGCCACTCCATACACCGTTCCTGGAGAAATCAAATCAGCTATGTCAAAATTATAGGTGTCATAATAATTGATCGTATATATCTTTTGCATACTTGTTGGGTATGCAGCTTTGCTATAATACACAGGAGTTCCTGCAATCGTATTCGGGCTTACTTCTTTAGACTCATATTGCTCGTAGGTTGAAGAATGAGTCCTGCTCTGCATTACTTTTCGATTACTACTGTTAATAATCAACCCGGTATATGTTACTCTTCCTAAGACATCATATTTTGTAAATAGCCATTGATCCCAGGATTTCCCAGAATTTTCTTTTCTCAGATTGGCATCTTGAGTCAGTATCGGTTGATCTAATTTATTGTATACAATATACTCCCACCCTTTTCCTGGTATCTTTTTTTCGATCAGGCGATTTCTATAATCATATCGATATTGGTAGCACAATTCATCAAGTTCTATTGCACTGATTCCATCACTAACAATCACTTTAGGAGGTAGCACATAAGTAAGATTCCCAAAACTATCATATACATAATAGGTATCATGCGCATCTCCTTCATTATATGTTCTTTTAAGAATTACCCTCCCCGATTTATCTTTGTACTCTTCAGTAGTATGGTTGTTGCCACTGGTAGTTATCCAGTTTTCATCTTTGGTGATGGTGACATACAATTCTCCTGTTTGATAAGTGCCCGTTTTTACCAATGATGGTATTTCTGTATTACTTGGATTTGAGAAATCTACTCTGAAATCTATAATTGCGTCTTCGGTTTTATTTGTTTTCCAATCAAATTTGATGGTATGATCGGTATCACTCAATGGATCCGCTTTCCAGGCTTTACCTGGTGCTCCTTGTTCCAATACTCTACCTAAAGGCGAAGCTTCTAATATACTTTCAGAATAGGCGTTAACATCCCCTATTGTAGCCGCATCAATTCCTGAAAAATCTTCTGGGTATTTGTTCAGGTAATAGCTATTAATATCTGTATTAACATCCACATTCTTATAGCTTCCCAAAGTTCCATAGGATGCATATGGCAGGTATTCTTTTGTCTGCCTGCCATATCCGTCATATTCGATATGAGTGACAATATCTCTGGGTTTATCATCGGTAATCAACTCTGTAATAGAAGCGGTCGAGCCCTTTAATGCTGTTATTTTCGGATCCCAGTAATAGGCAAAAGAATTGGTAGCACTTCCATCATAATAAAAATCCCTCAATCTGGTAGAAACAGTGGTGCTTTTCCATTTAAAATCGGTTCCTCCAATTATCTTATTACCATTGGCATCATAAACTCCGCTAAAGGTTGGGTTGTTTCCTGTGTAATTATGTGGATAGATCAATCCCACCAGTAAATACCAGGTATCAGCCTCTGGTAATTCGTGGTGCAGGAAATAAGGATTTCCTGCATTTGTTCCATTGACAAAATTCACATCCCAAATGCCGTGATATGCTGATCCCGAAGTAGGCCCTGTACGTTTGATCCATACCTGGTATACATATGCTGTACTATGATCAACCGCAAAATGATCTGAGTTCCATCCTGCATTGGTCTGTACTCCCTCATTATTTCCGCAACGCCAGAGTAAGGACTGTTCTCCAAAAGGATTGGGACCAAACTCTCGTTTATTATCCTGGGTTCTGCCGGCATTATTAAATAATGGGGTAGAGCCCGTTCCTACTGTCCAATCTCCTGTTAAGTCCAGAATATTGTTATTTACCAATCCACCAGCTCTTAAAGCAATATTTTGCTTGGGTTTTCCTAATCCATCAAAATAGGTAACTCCTTCAATAACATCACTATTGTGTTGTATCTGGGCAGGAGTACTTATTTCAGTCTGATAGCTCCTTGTAAAAACATAATTTTCATTACTTAAAGTAATATCTTGATAAGGCTCTCCTTTGCATCCATTAATATTACCGGCTATGGTAATACATTGATCTGCATTGTTGGCTACATAACTTGTAGGTTGTAAACATTGTGTTATGATATCGTTAGCATCTCCAAATCCATCGCCATCAACATCTGCATACCATTTGGTATTAGGATGTAGGGCAGCATTTTGGTCATCACAATCAGTCAATGGCAATACAACTTGAGTATACCCATTACCGGGACTGTTACATTGCATAACTGAAGTACCTGCATATCCATCTCCATCCACATCTTTATACCAGGTAGGTATAGGGGTAATACTATAGGATATGGTTATGGAGGTACTCCAACATCCGGTAGTATTGTTTCTGGCTCTTAAGTAATAAGAACTTCCTGTCGTTCTCGTTACAGAAATATCAGAACTGGATGTACTTGTGCCTGTGTCACTACTTTGCCAATACCAGGTAATTCCTGATGGTGGATTGCTTCGTGTAAGCACACTATTCCCACAATTGTTAACCACTGTAGCAGTTGCAGGAACAGCTGGTATCAGATTTACAGTATAGGATACGCTTGTAGCTGTGCCCCAGCATCCTGTACTGTTATTTCTTCCTCTCAGATAATAGGAACTACCACTTGTTTGAGTAATAGATACAGAAGCATCTGTAGTACTGGTTCCAGAGGAACTACTCTGCCAATACCAGGTAGTTCCTGATGGTGGCGTACTTCTTGTCAATATACTGTTTCCGCAATTATTGGTTACAGTAGGAACAGGAGGCGTATCCGGAAGCGTCTTGATCGCATAAGACACGCTTCTGGCAGCACTCCAACATCCGGTTGTATTGTTTCTTGCCCTTAGGTAATGAGTATTACCACTGGTAAGCGTAATAGATGAAAAACCACTAGCCATTGAAGTATCTGTTCCTGATGCTGTGTTTTGCCAATACCAGGTGATCCCTGATGGCGCACTACTTCTTGTCAACACACTACTTCCGCAGTTGTTGGTTACTGAAGGAACAGAAGGTGTAGCGGGTACCTCTATAATTGTATAGGATATACTCCTGGCTGCACTCCAGCATCCGCTACTGTTATTTCTGGCTCTTAGGTAATAGGTGGATCCACTGCTACGGGTTATTGATGATCCCGAGTTTGAGGTACTGGTACCTGTGGCACTGCTCTGCCAATACCAGGTGATCCCTGATGGTGCATTACCTTTTGTAAGTACACTGCTACCACAATTATTAGCGACAGATGGTGTAGATGGTACTCCAGGTACTGTATTGATTGTATAAGATACTGTTCTCGCTGCACTCCAGCATCCGCTATTATTGTTTCTAGCTCTAAGATAATAGGTAGTCCCACTGGTTCTTGTTACTGAATTTCCTGAATTTGAGGTACTGGTTCCATTAGCACTACCCTGCCAATACCAAGTGACATTTAAAGGTGGGGTCCCTTGGGTAAGAACACTATTACCACAATTATTGACTACTGAAGCGGTAGGTACAACAGGAGTAAGCTCATCCACTTGTCCGTTGCAGTTGTTATCCAGTCCATCCAGATTACAGGGCTCTACACCTCCTGGGTTGACATTGGGGTTACTATCATCACAATCCCCGACTTTATTGGTATATCCTGCAGGTTGAGAGCAAGAGCTTTGGGTAATCCCCACTACTCCATAATCATCTCCATCCGCATCCCGATACCAGGTACGCACTTCATATACTGTGGCATCATTATCATTACAGTCATCATTGCTACTGACATACCCCGAAGGCTGATCGCAGGAGCTTTGAGTTGTACCACTACTTCCGTGACCATCTCCATCAGCATCCCTATACCAAACACGAATGACAGTAGCACTGGCATTGTTATCATTACAATCAATTCTATCGGCATTTGCTGTAATATACCCTGATGGACGACTAGGCTCACACCTCCATATAGCAGGATTTCCATATCCATCTCCATCAGCATCTTGCCAATACCGAGTATAACTGGGATCGACATCATCACAACTAGTATCTACAATCAGACCACCACCGCCAAATTGTGCCATCCCGAATACCGGTATGCACAGTATTATATATAATATATATTTTTTCATCTTAGTTGCTTAGTTTTTGTAGTTGTATTTATTTTCTGAAACCAGGTTTCCATCTTCATCCTTTACGAATTCCAGACGATTAAAATCATCATATTCATAAGACATCTTATACCCCTTGGGATCGGTAACACTGGTGACACCAATCATCGGGTCATAAGTATAACTGGTAACGAATGCTTCTGCGAAGTAGGAATGGTTTCTTAAGTCATCACATAGCCCCCTAAGCGCAGTTTCTTCTACAGAAGTATTTTCTGAATTAGAGGTATTTTGGATCTGGGTGATGAGATCCTGAACGGCTACTGGCATCCCTGTATAGGTAGCATTATCGATTTTGGCTACTGGGTATTGCCCTTGATATCCCCAAATATAGATGGTATGACTACCATCAGGTTGCGAGATCTCCAGAGGGTTTCCCTCGTTGTCATAACTATGGTACACAATACGGTCTTCCAGAGTAGCATTTCCCTTAGCATATTGTACAAATTCTGGTAATAGTATTCCATCCCCCCAATCTTTGACAATGGTTTTTCTGGTGGCAATCTTTTGTCCATCCAGATAGGATTCTGATTGTAGCACTTCTGTAAGACGATTGGCTCCAATCAATAATTGATTGTTATCATCTTTTGGATAATAATATCGTATTTCTTGTGCTAACTGATTACTCCTGGTTGTGGTACTACTCCTCAATAAATAATCTACTTCTGGAGCATATGTCATTTGATTCATGCGGACAATGGTGGTATCACCTAATCGTTCTGTGGAACGTACTTCGATAGTATTTCCGATTTTTCCTTGCATCAGGTTTCGCTTCAGGACTAATGTCGAGAGCTCGAACCTGCTTATACAATTTGCTCCAGGTTCATTACATATTGGTGGCGGTGCAGGGGCTGGCCCTGAATTTCCTGGAAGCACAACTCCTCCAGCGCCACCTGATCCTAATTGTCCACCACTCCATAAAGGTTCCAGATACTCATAGGTATACTTATTAAGAGTTGCATCACGGTAGATCCGGATATATTTAACACTGTTACTTTCATTATGACCCAATGATAATCCTAATGCAGAAAAATACAATGGATCCTCATAAGTGGTTTCTGTTTTAGAAAGAATAGTACCTGAGTTGTCTACTACGGTTTGCTCCTTTTCTTTTCCAACTTTATAATCTGGGATATAGCTATTGGTATAGGGACGCTTATTATAAGTTACAATTCCATCACTTCCCACGTTAAAAAGATGTTTGGTATAGCCATTTTCCGTTAGAGAATTGGTGATATTTTGCTCCTGTACACTGACACTCCCATACACTATATGAGGTTGGTTACTGGAAGCTCCTGAGAGTCGATGCAAGGTGGTTGTGGTCACATTATCCACACCATCCGAAACAGTTTTAGAAACGGTATAGACAAGGGTAGGATTGAATATGACAGTTCCTGGCACATAACTATAATGTTTGGCAGAAGCTTTCTGCCCTTCTGAAGTATAATCGGTAATATTCTTGATTCGCAATCCTGGAACTATAAATTCATCTCCTTGTTGGGAGGTGTTATGAGTTTCTTCTCTATAAATACGTACGGAAGAAGATTCTCCTGGAGTCGAATTCACCAAGGTAAGCTGATAACCTCCGGGTTCCAGGGTAATGAATCTATTATCCGCAGATCCATAATTGCTCCATAATGGATTACCGATAATAGTTGCTGTATTCTGATCTACAATCTGATCGTAAGGAATAGGCGTATTACTATAGAACATATGATCTTCTGGTAATGCTGATGCATCGTGTTTAATCAAATACGCTTCAGTATTTCCCCTGGCAGCATATGCTAATTCGTATACGATCTGATTGGGGTCTGTAATTTTAAATAAGGTATGTTGTATTTTTGGCGGCTGGCTTCCGTGTACATCGTGGCAAGCAGAACCACAGACATCGCTATTACTTTGATCAGTTCCTCCACTTATGCTCAATGCTCCATAGGTATAATCTTGGGTAACCTCGGTGTTGGTCGATGGGGTTTTGGATAAGTGGGGTTCATATTCAAAAAGACTATGCCCTCCTGTTGGATAGGTAATCCTGGTTAAGATGCCCTTTTTAGCATTTGAGAAAACAGGACTACGGTCTGCTCCACTATATGTATCTCCATTACCAGTATACCGAGGGTATAATACACTATTGTTTGCCCCATTATAATACCCCATATAATCTTGTGAAAATGAAATTTTAGACGGTACTGCTAATGGTTCCTCATAAGTAAGCACATACTTTTGAGAATCAGTATCAATTCTATTAGTAATGGCAATTTCGTCAAGCTTAAGGCGGATAGCATTTATATCACTTGTAACTGGATTTGCAGTTTCAGGGATACCAAAATAACTATGGGTAAATTTGATTTTTTTTAAATATTGATTATTTGTATTACAAGGTTCATCTATACAAGGAGTATGGATTCGCAACTCTTCTAAAGCACTAGGCACACTTATAGCAATATCATAACGATTTTTAAGAACTGTAGATATGATCGTCTGTCCATTGTGGTTCACACTACTCAAAAATTGTTGGTTCAATTTAGTAACTGGTTGAAAGGTTGATCCCGGAGCATTGCTATAAGTACTTCCATTTGGATTGTTTTGTAAAACGTTGGTTACATGACTTACCGGAGAGGAGCTAAAGGGTTGGTTCCAATACCCTGTAGCTACATAATTAAAAGTATACACGTCTTTTAGGTTCGGCGATTCTATTTTGGTCAATAACCAGGAGGATACATATTCTTTTAAAATCCCTCCTGCAGAAGCAGCATCATTACCCTGAACATCAGTAGTTTCTTTGGTTTCAAAATAGTATTTGGTGCCTGTATCGTTGGTGATCGTCCAACTCTGTATGGCTCCAGATCTGGTATAAGTAATTTTAGTTCTTGGATTTTTTAGACTTCGAGCCTCCATAGTAGTCAGGTCGATAACCACCATCTCATTAAGTCCTGGCGCACTCACCGTAAAATAATCTTGTTCTATATCTTTTCGGTTATCACTGACATTTTCTAAAAAAGTAAAGTAATCCATTACTTCCTGCTCAGTATCAAAATAACGTTCTTCTGCACCATATTGTAACATTTTAGTACGAACCTCGGGTGTAAAGATGGTTTGGTAATCTGAGGAGATATAATCGTCAGGCATACCATTAGTAATTCTTGTTACCCTACCACCTATAGTAAGACTCCAACTTAATCCTACCCAAGTAGCTTGTTGTTCTACTTTTATTCCTTGTGCATCATAACTCAATTGCACAGGAAGATTAAATTCTTTACCTAGATGTTGGTATAGAGGAATACTGATTTGCGGAGTACCTGTGTATAAACTTACCGGGGTGTTTCCATGTTTGGTTAATGCCGCGGCTTCTGGCGAAGTGGCTGCTTTGCCAATTCTGGAAAGCTCTCCTCCATAGTCAATAGCTAAACTAGTGCTCCCGTCGTCCTGTGCTGTCATAATGAAGCTTAACAACACGGTTGATACTACTAAAATAATACGTTTCATATTTGAAGTAAAAAGAATAAACTTTGTTAAACAAATACAAACGTAGTGTTAATAAGACACCAGGAAACACATAAAGTTTTTAGCGTCGGTATTTAGCTGATGAGCGTAATTATTATAAACTTAAGAGAGATATTTTATCAATTCTGATAACTTGGATTTGTTTCTGACAGAAACAACTATTTTTTCGTTATTAGCCAATACAATGGCTTCCTTTTTATAAATGGATCGGATATGTTTGATATTAATAAGCACAAATCTATTGGCTCTAAAAAAACCTCGTTCAATTAGCAGTTTTTCATAATATTTTAATGGTTTCGATGCTAAATATCTCACTTTCCCTGTGGTTAAGAAATGTGTATAATTACCATCTGCTTCGCATTTTACAATATCATTAAGATCAATAGCTATATGTTCGTTTCCAACCTGAACCAACAACCTTGATTCATTAATAAATTCCATGAGCAACTTATACTTCTGCTGAGTAAATAATCGGTTTTTTAAATCCAGATAACGTGTAACAACTTTTTTTAATTTATCGACCTCCAAAGGTTTTGTAAGAAAGTGAAAAGCATAATATGATATTGCTTTTTCTAAATAGTTATTATGTGCGGTGGTAAAAATTATTTCGAAATCATAATTTTCGATTTTATCAAGAATCTGAAAAGCATTACCATCTACCAATTCTATATCCATAAATACCAATTCTGGTTTAGCACAATTCAAAAGTTCAATAGAATCTTGTACATTATCTGAATTACCAATAACTTCTATTTCTTTAAAATTTTTTATAAGTACGTTAGATAAATTCTCGAATGCTTCCTTTTCATCTTCTATAACAACTACAGAAACCAATTTTTCCGTATAAATTTTAACCATAATGGGCTCGTTCTTTTTTATAAAAGACCAAGATAATTAATTTTACTATTATTGTTGCTTATACTAAGCTGTTGAGATGATCAAAACAAAAGAAGTTATACTGCTATTTCTTATTATTATATCTTATAATATCATAGCACAAGAAAAGATTTATACTCAGAAAGAAATAGATACTTTTAAAATATTACCAACAAACAGGGAGAATATTCTTACTTACCGAAAGATGTTAGAATCGGATAAAAACCTATTAGGCTGGACTTACTATTATTCTAAGATGAGTGTTTTACATCTAGGAGAAAACAAATTAGATTCTTGTTACTTTTATGCAAATAAAGCCATCGAATCCTATGCGTTATCTGATCAAAAACGTGCTAAGGATGAAAAACAACTAACCCGAGCTTACTATAATGGTGGGCGCGCTTTGCGATTATATTATAAAAACTATAATAAGTCATTGGATTATATGATGAATTCCTTAGCTCTTATCACTAAATATCCTCGATTTTCAAAATATCTGCGAGGTTATATCTTAAAAGATATAGCCAATATTCATCTTCAAATGGGTGATGACAGAATGGCTTTAAAATATTTGCTTAAGACATCAAAAGACACTAACTACTTAAAAAACCCATTAAATTATAGTCCTTTATATAATGGTATTGGTGAAATGTTCTTGGAGCAAAAAAAACCAGACTCCGCAATCTATTTTTACCATAAAGCACTATTGGACACCATTAAATCAAGAAGAGTAACGGCTCATAACAATTTAGGAGATTTGTATATAAAACAAGATAAAATAGATTCTGTTTTATATCACTATGATATTTCTAAGAAATTAGCTGATTTATACGACAATAAGGTTTCAATCACTTCAAAATATAACTCTAAAGTCAATTATAGTTATATTCTGAATCACCAAAAGAAGTATAAGGAAAGTATTGATAACCTGAAATCCGTATTGGATAGTATAAATGCTTTTGGAAAATTCAATAAAGTAGATAAAGATCTAAAAATAAAGGCAATGGATCGCCTTATCGAAACTTATAAAATATACAATCAGCCAGAAAATGCTTTAGTCGTCTCTCTCAATAAAAGTCAATTTTTAGAACAATTTTACCAACAAGTATTAGATGAGAAACTTAGAGATCTCACCATAGCTTACGAAGTAAGAGAGAAAGATAAATCTATTCAGCAATTAGAATTAACAAATAAAGAGCAGAATATCATTCTCCGACAGCGTAACATTATTACTGCTGTTTTAGGCATTTTATTATTATCCATTCTAGGAATGGGGTTCCTGTTTTTTAGACAACGAAAACTTAAAAACAAGTATGAAACTGCAAATTTAGAACAACGTTTGTTACGTTCTCAATTAAATCCACATTTCGTATTTAACGCATTGAATACAGTAAGTATCCTTGCAGGCAAAAACTCTGAAAACACTATCCCCTATATCGCAAAACTAGCAAGCTTGATCAGATTAATACTTAAGAATTCTAGAGAGGAGTTTGTTTTATTAGAAGATGAGTTAAAATCAATAGAAGATTACCTGGAATTACAATCCAATTTTTCTCAAAAATTCAATTACAAAATTAATATTGACAATTCAATAGATCAAGAAATAACTTGTATCCCACCCATGTTTATTCAACCTTTTATAGAAAATGCCATAGAACACGGCTTAAAAGGTATTGAGAATGGAATTATCAGTATTGATATCGCAATTAACACTACAGATAAATTGATTAATTGTAGAATTTTGGATAACGGAATAGGAATATCTAAAGCTTCAAAATTTGTAAGTGATCCAATTCAAAAACATGGCTCTTTTTCTGGAAAAATACTAAAAGAAAGATTGCATATTTATTCTAAATCCCTTAACAAAAAGGCCAAGTATACTATTAAAGATGTTTCTAATGGAAGTGGAACAGAAGTAAATATACTACTACCATATGTACTAGAATGATGTAATCCGTAAGCGTAATAATCATCCTTTAATTTTACATTACAGAAACCATACTTTTTTTAAAATTTGCTCCTTCATTCTAAAAGGTTAAAATAAAAAACACGTTAATAGTACAATAAATCATTCTAAACAAAGAAGCTTATATAAAAGCTTTGACTAGTTGGTTTTAAAAATATCAAAAACCGCTTAAATGCATTAGAAGGAAAAATATTTGTTGATTCTACTCCTGGAAGAGGAACGGTTATCGATATTGAAATTCCTGTGTTAACCCCTGTTTCTTCATAAATCAAACACATTATTATAGCTTTTAAAGCTTAGTGTCCAGAAATTGAATTTTTATTATAAAAAAACAAGAGTTCCTGATTTGGAACTCTTGTATACAATAAGCTTTACAATAAGCAATTACCCATAAAACATCTTACCGGACACCATCTGTTAGTAGTATGTGCATTTCCTCCTGCACACCAGTAAAGGTTTTGTTGCCCATTAATTTGTTTTAGTTCTTCTCTGCTTAGAGCTTTTCCAACGTTTAACAATGATTTTTTCATATGCCAAAAATTATGAATTGTTATTAATACGGACAACACATACCGTTTTCAACTTTACCATAGCATCGAGCTCCTGGAAAACCACCAGCTCCTGTTGGCTCATATGAACACTCCCTCCCATTAGACCAACCTCCATCTGCTACGTCTAAAACATAATCTGAAGAACAACCACAAGTTCCAAAACTTGCAGACATTCCTCCGTTAATTTGTTGTTGTTCGTTTCTGTTTAAAGCTCGTCCTAAATTTAACAACGATTTTTTCATAAGTAATAATTTAAAAATTGATTAAGCCCTTGAACATTTTATGACACTCAAGGTTTGTGTCAGCTCCCTTGTATCCCAAACTTGATTTGTTATCCATATGTATTCCTGCGTATTAGATCAAATTTTACAGGCCCACATAGTATTAATGCAAGAATCAAAAAACATAACAGATGTTTTTTGATTTTTTTCAAATTCTTTTTGATTAATTTTATGCCTTTTGACACAGAAAGCGATAGAAGTTGTTTATAATTAACAGGATCGAAGTATCATCAAGATGTTTAAAAGAAATTATTTTCTTATATGAATAAAAACAAGCTGGAAAAGATTATTAAACAGGCAATTGAAGGAAATGAATTGCCTTTTGACCGTTTTCTTAAAGATCTTTTTAAGCAATTAAAACCAAAACTTTTATCTCTAACTCAATCACCGCAAGAAGTTGAAGATATTTTTATAGCTTCTATGCAAAAGTTTTGGGAACGATTTGTTGTCAATCAGGAAAAATTACCCGAAAATAGTATCGGTTATATTTTTGTAATGTGCAAAAACAATTGGCTCATCTCAAAGCGTCATCCCTGGAATTCTGTGGTATTAAAAGAAGCTATCTCTGAAGATCATAAATTTAATGATCAAAATAATACGAATATTGATAATTCTATCGAAAATCTAGAAGTCGAATGGACACAAAAAAGAGCCTTATCCGAAGCGTTGGATAGTTTATCTGAAAAATGCAAAACCCTCATGGAATCCGAAATTAATCCCGAAATAAAATTAAAAGATTTACAACAACAATTAGAATTCCAAAATTACCAAGCTTTAGCACAAGCAAAATATAATTGCAAAAAAAGACTTATTAAAAAGGTCTATGAGATATTTGATCAATTAACGGTAAATAAGAAACATTAGGATGAAAGAGATAAAGGATAAAGACATACTGCTTATTACGAGGTATTTTGACTTAGATCTTTCTGAAAAAGAAATGAAAGAGTTTGATCAAAAACTACAACATGATTCTATTTTTGCTTCTAAAGTAAATAAATACCAAAACAGTATTGATTTAGTAAACAAAAGCTATCGTAATACAGACCAGGAGGCACGCAACAAAAAATGGAAAGAACTTATTACCGAAACTCAAACTTCTAACAATACAGTTTACTGGAAATGGATTGCAGGTATTGCCGCTACTATTGTACTACTAGTTTCTTTTTGGTATTTCCAGCCTTCTTTACAAAAAAATGATCTTGACGAATTAACAAAACAAGCCTGGAATAAAAAAGTAGGTTTTAGTGATTACAGCGTAAGAAACAATACAGACATTAATCCAAAACAAATAGTGACCAATGCTTTTAAAGCGTACGAAAAAAAAGATTATCAGTCTGCTCTAGAAATATTAGAAAAATATGTCCCACCTCAGTCATATTATGAAGATGCATTATTGATACGAGCACTATCTATCTACAAAATGGGCAAACCGAAAGAGGCAATACAATTGTTAAATTCTTTAGTAAACTATCCTACAGGTCGGTTATCAAAAGAAGCACAATGGTATAAAGGCTTAATTTATTTGGATTTAAATGATATTGAGTCTGCCAAAAAACACCTTGAATTACCCAATAACAATAACTCAGAAATACAATTAAAAGAATGATTTAAGCTTTAAAAAATCACTTAATTAATTTTCTTTTACCGTACACCAATATCACAACACCTAATACCACAAGTATTATATATAGTATCCAATTTGTTTCTGAAGGAGTTTCAAATTCAATAGGGTTATTATTACCTATTAAATAAAATCCACCCCAATACACAGGGTGATTCGTAAACACATCTGCATTTTTGATATAAGCTAGCTTTGCTTGTTGTAATGCTTTGGCTTTACTCATTCCTTTGCCGAGATTGGTATAGAAGTTTTTCATAATTAAAGGGGTAATTTCGTCAGAAACTTCCCAACTACTCAATAAAAGACTTTTGGTTCCTGCATATTGAAAAGCAGTACCTAAGCTCAAAACCCCTTCTCCTTTTGCTATTTTACCTACTCCTGTATTACAAGCACTTAAAACAGTCAGTTCTGCAGGAATATCCAAAGCATATAATTCATAACCATGCAATACATTATCTTCTAAAGAATCCATTGTTTTGGTAAAGTAAATCTTAGAGTTTTCCGGATTTTTATCATCCACTTCTCCGTGTAATGCTAAATGTAAAATATTATACCTGGATGTGTTTTTCTTAAAATTTGACTCTACAGCTTCTGATCCAAAAAAGTAACGCCCTTCAACAATATCTGCTATCGCCTTGATTTCTTTTCGCGTTCCCGGCAAATCTTCATCAGCATCTCTCAACTTCTCCAAAGAAAGAACATCTCCCATCTTTAAAGAATCTTGACCCGAAAAAGAAAATGCTAGGCATTGCTTAAGAAGTTCATCACCGACTTGTACTTCTTCGTTTGATCTGTCATATAGAATGGTTGCAGAATTGGTATAACTTATTGAATATCGGTTTAACAAATAAGGCAGATCAGCAACGGCATCTATTTGCTTATCAGAAGTCAATAAAAGATCAAAATTAAGGTGCCATAAAGATTCATCAGGTATTATAATCAGATGATCTCCTTTAAAATCATTTTTTATAGGAGCAATAAGATCATTATAAAGCTCGTGCCCTAAAACAACATAGTCTGTAGTGTTTTTAAAAGTTATGCTTTTTCTAAAATCTCTTATTTTTTTATCAATTCCAGAAATTGATAATTCTTTAATCTTTGCTGTATCCTTAGTTAGTAAAAAAACATATAATGTACTGTCTGCAACAAAATACTCCAGAAGAGTTGTGTTTTGATCTATCTTTTTTTGAATCTCTTTAACCGAAAGCGTCTTATCTTCATACTTTAATTGATAGTATTTTGGATATCGTTTTTCGAGTACATCTTTTAATGAATCTTGTCTTCTGGAAACATCTGCAATCTTACCTTCTATATTTGATACTTTGGTTGTATCTGTAATTCCTCTATCGATATTGTTATAGAAAATGGATTTGGCCTCAGATAAATCTTCTCTTAATCTTTTCTCCAAAAGTAAAAGCTTCTTTGGCAAACCTGAAAAACCTTTGGCATTTGCATCATTAAGCATCTCTTTAAGAAGATTTGCCTTACTTCTTTCTGCATAATTAAAAGCTTTTTCTAATCTCTCTTCTCCATTTTCAGCATCAGATAATAATTGAGTAGCGATACCTCCATAAAAAACATTTTTAGCATCCTTTGCAAATGTTATTTTGTCTTCTTTATTGTATTGAATTTTTCTAATGGTTTCTACCAATCGACTAGCTTTTTCATAAGTAATCACACTCTTATTGAGAACCTTTGCATCGTTTCCTTTCTCATACATCATTTTTAATACAAATGCTTTCCGTTCCAAAGATTTTAATAATCTGGTTAGACTTAAAAACCTATCAAACTCTCCATAGTTTTCTGAAGCTGTGCTTTTGGGTTGTGTATTAGCTGTGATTGCTTTTTCAAGATAGATTAAAGCTTTATCGTATTTCTTTTTATCGATTTCAAAAATTGCCATAAGGTTATAAGATTCTACTACATAAAAATTATGTTTTCCAAAAACCTTTAAACGAATATCAAGTGCTTTTTCGGCATATTCAGATGCTGTTTTGTATTGATCGACTTCATGATATAGTTCACTTAGATACGAATAGAAATAGGCAGTTCTTACATTATTTTCGCCATAAACCTTACGTGCTAAAACTAACGCTTTTTTGATATAAACGATTCCTTCTTCTCCTCTTAACAAAAGTCCTTTGAGACTGTATGGCAAGGCAAGATTAGGAAAATTCTCACCAAAAGTCTGAACGCCTATTTCTATGGTTTTATTTACATGAAATAGTGCTTTTTCTTTGTTCTTCTGAAAATAATATATGTTTGCAATATTATAATGCATACGTACCTGATCAGGATGATCAACTCCCAAATGCAGTTCACTTAACTGAAGAGATTTTATATAATATTCAAGACTTCTGTTTTCTTCTTTTTTATAGCTATACATTAACCCTATGTTATTGTATAAATCAACAAAATAAAAGTTATCTGGTTTATAGGTATTATTTGCTATAATCAATGCTTTTTCAAGATATGCTAATGTATCATCATATAACCCTTGTTCATAAAAAACATTACCAATTTGTCTATAGATTTCTGCTATTTCGATTGGATTTTCTTTAGCTTTTTTCTTTCTGACCTCAATTGCTTTGTTAAAATGATCCATAGCTTCTTCATAAAGCCCTTTGTATGTTTTGGCTGTACCAAAATTATAATGAGATCTGGCAAAATCCTGATCTTCTTTTGTAAGATTTTCAGATCGTAATTGAAATGCCTTTTCATAATATTCTAATGAAAGATCAAAGTCAGACTTACCTATTCTATAATACGTCCCCAAATTATCCAGAGCCCTAGCTTTTACCCGTGCATTATCAGGTATTTTGGTTTCACTAATTTGTAATGCTTTTTGTGCGTGATGTAAAGCTTTCTCTAAACCAAAAGTATTTTGATAGTTTTCTGATAGTTTGTTATGACAAGAAGCAATACGCTCCCAATTTGGGGTTTGTTTATAAATTTTTCTAGCTTCTTCAAAATTTGCAATAGCACTGGTAAAATTTCTTTGTCCAAAAAGTGAATCCCCCTTTTTGTAGAAAACTGATGCTTTTACTGTATCTACAACCGTTTGGGAGTGTAGTATATTAGAAAACAGAAAAACTATGTTTAGAATTACAATAAGTCTTTTGGTTGAAAAATTGTTTGTATGCATAGGATGATTTTAGCGCTGATAAAAATAATCAAAATCTTAAATCAATAAATTGGTTTTAAATTTTAAGGAAAAAATATAATAAAGTAAACAGTCCAAATAATTTTAGACGGATTTACCTATAACAGTAAACCCGTCTAAATTTTTAATTATAACAGAATTGCAATCTTATACTATTTACAAGCTAAAATAGTACTGGCACCACAAAACCAACCACACCATTGACAATGACCAGTTTTATAAACACCACCACTACTACAATGACAATACAATTGATCTCCACCAACTTGATCATCTGCAATTTCTAATTCGGTACTCGATCCTCCCAAAACGTTTTTCTGTTGAGTTTTGCTTAATGTCTTGGCTCCATCAAGCTTTAAAATTGATTTTAACATTATGAATAAAATTTATGATTTATATTCCCTGAACTATTTATGACACCCAGGGTTAGTGTCTATTCATTCAAAAGAACTTATACCTATCTCTCAAGAGTCTTCAACACATAACAGTTGATTTCTGATTATTAACAACAATAAATATGTTTCTTAATCAACTCGATTTCAACCACAACTGATTAAGGTTTATAAATCTTATACCAGTTACTATATGAAATGGCATTATATCAAGTGCCCTTAAATCGTTTCAATATTTAAGCTGATGTACATCCTTGAATCGTACCAGCGCCACACTTCCAACCGCACCATTTACAATTAGCAACATAATAAGTAGTGCCATTACAATGACAATTAAAACCCCCATCTCCATCATCCTGATGAGTTAACTCAGTAGCTGATCCTCCTAAAACGTTTTTCTGTTGAGTTTTGCTTAATGTCTTAGCCCCATCAAGCTTTAAAATTGATTTTAACATTATGAATAAAATTTATGATTTATACTCCCTGAACTATTTATGACACCCAGGGTTAGTGTCTATTCATTCAAAAGAACTTATACCTATTTCTCAAGAGTCTTAAACACATAACAATTGATTTTTGATTTTTGACGACAATAAACTTGTTATCTAATTAGCTTTATTTCAACAAACAACTGGTTAAAATTTATAAATTCCACTTATACGAGATTTTAAATTTTATACCTGTTGCTAAATGAAATAACACTATATCATGTGCTCTTAAATCGTTTCAATATTTAAGCCGGTGAACATCTGTGAAAGTCACTACCACATATCCAACCGCACCATGAACAATCCTCAGCATAATGAGTAGTTCCACCACAATGACAATTAACCCCACCTTCTCGATCATCATGATGAGCCAATTCGGTAGCCGATCCTCCTAAAATGTTTTTCTGCTGGTTTTTTTTAATTGACTGTACCCCGTCAAGTTTTAAAATTGATTTTAACATGTATAAAATATTTATGATTTATATTCTCTAAACTATTTATGACACCCAATGTTAGTGTCAATTTTCACAAAACAACTTATATCTAAATTCCCATGAGTCTTCAACATATGATCCTCGATTTCTGATTTTTGATAGCATTAAAGATATTACCTCAATTAGCTTGATTTCAACCATAACTGATTAAGATTTATAAATTTTATCTGTTAAATTTATAAATCTTACCTACTACTTTTCAGTAATATTGTTTACCCAAAAAAGTACAATCAAGTTCCATTCTCAGATCACAAAATTTATCTTATCAATCAAGTTATTTAAACACTTCTTTTCTTTAAATTTGCTCCTTCATTGCGATAGGGGGTAATAGCAGCATCTCCTGAATTTTTTTCAGGGATATAGCGGATAACTCGGCTATCGCTCAAAATTAGAACCATGTTAGTAGTACAGAACATTATTGCAAACAAAGAAGCTTACATCAAAGCCTTAGCAAAACGTAACTTTGATGCGGCGCCTATTTTAGAAGAGGTAATTACTTTAGATGAAAATCGTCGCGCAACACAGGCAAAATTAGATAACACTCTTGCTGACTCCAATAAGTTTTCCAAAGAAATCGGAATGTTATATAAGAATGGAGAACAGCAAAAAGCCAATTTGTTAAAAGAGAAAACTGCACAACTTAAAGAAAGTTCAAAAGAGCTCTCTTCGGAACTAACAGAAATTCAGGAGAAACTAGCGCAAATATTATATACAATACCCAATATTCCTCACAACTCTGTTCCTGACGGACAGAGTGATGAAGATAATGAAGAGGTTTTTAGAGAAGGTGACGTTCCTGAATTAGAAGAAGGAGCATTACCTCATTGGGAATTAGCCAAAAAATATGACATTATTGATTTTGAGCTAGGTGTAAAAATTACTGGAGCTGGTTTTCCGGTATACAAGGGTAAAGGTGCCCGATTACAGCGTGCTCTAATTAGTTATTTCTTGGATAAAAATACTGATGCAGGATATAAAGAATATCAGGTTCCTCATTTAGTAAATGAAGCTTCAGGATATGGTACTGGACAATTACCGGATAAAGAAGGACAGATGTATCATGTAACAGGAGATGATTTATACTTAATTCCAACAGCAGAAGTCCCGGTAACCAATATGTTTAGAGATGACCTGGTACAGGAAAACGATCTTCCTGTTTGTTGTACTGGATACACGCCTTGTTTTAGAAGAGAAGCAGGTTCTTATGGAGCTCACGTAAGAGGATTAAACCGTTTACATCAATTTGATAAAGTAGAGATTGTAAGAATTGAAAAGCCTGAAAATTCATACGCTGCTCTTGATGGAATGGTAGATCATGTAAAAGAACTTTTAAGAGAATTAAAACTGCCATATCGTATTTTAAGACTTTGTGGAGGAGATATCGGATTTACTTCTGCCCTAACCTATGATTTTGAGGTGTTTTCTACAGCGCAGGATCGTTGGTTAGAAATAAGCTCTGTTTCTAATTTTGAATCTTATCAAGCTAATCGTTTAAAACTACGTTTTAAAGATGCAAATGGTAAAAATCAATTGGCACATACCCTTAATGGAAGTTCTTTAGCATTACCTCGCGTATTAGCAGGTATTCTAGAAAACTACCAAACTCCAAAAGGTATCAGAATCCCAGACGTTCTAGTACCTTATTGTGGATTTGAATGGATTGATTAACACTATACTTACCTACAAAAAGAGATTTTAGAATAATTTCTGGAATCACTTAAATAGTAAGAAAGAATACACTAACCCGACCAAAGGATTATATCTTTGATCGGGTTATTTTATTGAAAGCAAATTTTCTATACAATTACTAATTAGTACCAGCTTCTTAAAAACTACCTAACTCATCAACAATTTGTTATCTTTACAAAAAAAGTTGCCACATGCGCATTATCATTGTATGCATATTATTTTTATTTTCTACTTCTCTTTTTGCTCAATCTGAACAATTAGCAAAAAACTATATGCAACAAGGAGAGTATGAAAAAGCACTTTCAGTTTATAAAAAATTATACCAGAGAAACTCTAATCGTACTAATTATTTTTTAGGATTAGTAGAATCGTATCAGCAATTAGAACAGTTCGATAATGCCGAAAAAATTCTAAAACAACAAATAGAGAAAGCACCTGGTAATGCCCGACTTTTAGTAGAACTTGGTCATCATTATGATCTTCAGGGAAAATCGGAAGAAGCTCGTTTTTCTTATGACAAAGCTATCCAAACTTATACTCAGAATAACGCTAATCATTCGTTTGCCTATTCTTTAGCTCAAGCTTTTGAAAAATATAACCTTCTGGATGAAGCTGCGATGATTTATGAAAAAGGAATGGAAAATAATCCTGGTTCCAATTTTAATGTACAGTTAGCAAAAATCTATGGAGAACAAGGCAAACTTGAAAAAATGTTTAATAGTTATTTGACATTAATTCAAATCCAGCCTAATTACATAAATATGGTTCAGCGTAATTTTAGTGAATATATTTCTGAAGATCCTGCCAATAATGCAAATGTGATTTTTAGAAAACTACTTATTAAAAAATTACAACAGAATCCAGATATTTTATACAATAGGATGCTGAGCTGGCTTTTTATACAGCAAAAAGAATTCAAAAAAGCTTTTATACAAGAAAAAGCGATATACAAAAGAAATAATGAAGGGTTACAGGGTATAATCGATCTCGCCCGAATTGCCATTGGAGAAAAAGATATTAAATCCGCATCAGAGATTCTCAATTATATACTAAGTGCTCCTGCTTCTGATGACATAAAACTTACTGCTCACAAGATTATTCTTAAAGCCAAAGTTGATGTTGCAGACGAAAAACAATACAAAGCGATTAATGAGCAATACAATCAAGTTTTTGAATCCTATGGAAGATCTCGAGAAACTATTGGCTTGCAAGTAGATTACGCACATTTTTTGGCATTTAATCAGGATCAGAAAAAAGAAGCAATTGATTTTTTAAAGAAGTTGTTAAAAACAGAGCGCCTATCTCGATTCCAATCCTCTCGTGTCAAAATGAAAATTGCTGATATTTTGGTGTTAGATCAAAAATTCAACCAGGCATTAATCTATTATACTCAAGTTCAAAATGCTTTAAAAAATAATTTCCTTGCTCAGGATGCTCGTTTTAAAGTTGCTAAAACTAGTTATTACAAAGGTGATTTTGCCTGGGCACAAACACAATTGGATGTATTAAAATCTTCTACCTCACAATTGATTGCAAATGATGCTATGGAACTGAGCCTTATAATCAGTGATAATTCTCTTGAAGACTCTACACAGACCGCTTTAAAAATATTTGCGAGAGCTGATCTATTAGCCTTTCAGAATAAAAATGAAGAAGCCATCACAACCTATGAAAAGATTTTAACCGATCATAAAGGTGAAAAAATAGAAGATGAAGCCTTTCTTCGTCAGGCTAAACTATATGAGAAAGAGAAGCAATTTGAAAAAGCAAAAGTAAACTATCTTAAAATCATAGAGTTTTATGGTGAAGACATTCTTGCAGACGATGCATACTATTGGTTAGCCGAATTATATGTCAACAAACTTGGACAACCAGAGAAAGCTAAAGAACTGTATGAAAAGATCATTTTCAACCATGCAGATAGTATTTATTTTGTTGATGCTCGTAAAAAGTATCGTACCCTTCGCGGAGATGCAATAAACTAGCATTTTGTTGGTAGTTGATATAGGTTCATTTACCTTTGTCGAAGTAAAATTTTATTCTGATTCTATTATCTCCCCAAGACAATTAATACAACTAATTAATGTATATATATAACGTTACTATAAATATTGAAGAAACCGCTCATGATGAATGGTTAGAGTGGATGAAAGCTGAGCACATTCCTAATATGATTGCTACAGGAAAATTTAGCAAAGCGCTCCTGACAAAGGTTTTGGTCGAAGAAGAAATGGGAGGCATCACCTACTCCGTTCAATATACTACAAATAGCAAAGAAACCTTAGAACAATATTACACAGAAGATGCAGAACGTTTACGCGCAGAATCCAATCGTTTTGCTGGTAAATTTGTGGCTTTTAGAACCGAGCTTGAAATTATAAGTGAGCAATCATGAAAACATACAAACCATCATTGCTTTATTTAATTAAGATTTTTGGGCTTCTTGTGTTTGCATCTTTTTCTGTATTAATCTTTAATCTTTTTTTTGATGTTATTGGATACTTTCTAAAAAGTTCTTTGTTTGAGCTTATTATTTTGATTGTAGTCATCATTCTTTTTGTGATAACCTCATATTTTTCAATACTATCAAACAATCCTATAATTAAGTTTAGTGATACTCATATCATTGCTAGCAATCAAGAAATAGCATATGATCAAATTAGAGATTTTTTTCCTTCAAAAGGTGGTTCTGAACCTTACATAATAACTTCAGAAGGGATTAGAGTAGATTTGCAACTTTCGTGGTTTAGAAAAAAAGATCGTATTGAAATTGAAGATACCTTACTCAAAAAAATAGAATCTTCTCAAACTCCTTCCTAGTATGTCATCTCACTCTAAGAAAAATAAATATTCAAAAACTAAGCCTTCTTTTGTAGAAAGAGGTGTAGAAAAAGGAGGTGTAAAGGCAAAAAAACATTTAGGTCAACATTTTTTAAAAGATGAAAATATTGCTCGTAAAATTGGAGATACACTTACTTTATCAGGATATAAAAATGTAATTGAAATCGGCCCAGGAATGGGTGTGTTGACCAAATATATTCTTCAAAAAGATATTGATGTTGTGGCTATGGATCTAGATAGTGAATCCATTGAATATCTAAACATTAATTTTCCATTAGAAAACCCTCAAGCAGTTAAAGGCAATAACAAATTTACAGTTTTAGAGGCAGATTTTCTTAAATACGATCTCAATACACTATTTGTTGAGGAGCAGTTTGCTATAACTGGTAATTTTCCTTATAATATTTCTTCTCAAATAGTTTTTAAAACTCTTGAGAACAAAAATCGTATTCCAGAGTTTACTGGTATGTTTCAAAAAGAAGTAGCACAACGTATTTGTGAAAAACCAGGAACTAAAACATACGGTATTCTTTCTGTCCTTACGCAAGCTTTTTATAATGCAGAATATTTGTTTACAGTTCCTCCTTCGGTTTTTAATCCTCCACCAAAAGTAGATAGTGGTGTTTTACGATTAAAAAGGAAAAAAGATTATGAACTTCCTTGTAGTGAAAAATTATTTTTTACCGTTGTAAAAACAGCTTTTGGACAACGACGTAAAACCCTAAGAAACAGCCTTAAGACTTTACAACTTTCTGAAGAAATAAAAGTATTGGAAATACTATCAAAACGCCCAGAACAACTAAGTGTAGATCAATTTATTGAATTAACGATCAATATAGAGAAATCAAGAGATTAAACTCATTTAACACACTCATAAAATGCAATTAAATTCTTTGGTTATCTTTGTGAGCGTTTGTAATAGAAACATCAAATAATCAAGCATGTCATTTCAGATTTCTAATGAGCTTATTGAGCAGGTAAAACACCTTATTCAAAATGAAGGGGATAACAGCCTACGCTCTATGCTTGATGAGATTCACTTTGCTGATATTGCAGAGATTTTAAGTGAATTAAGCCTTACCGAAGCTACATACATCATCAAATTACTGGATAGCGAAAAAACTTCTGAAGCTCTTATGGAGTTGGAAGAAGATTTTCGTGAGCGCATCCTTAAAAAACTTTCTGTAAAAGAAATTGCAGAAGAGTTAGAAGAAATGGATAGTGATGATGCAGCAGATGTGGTAGCAGAACTTCCTGAAGAACGTGCAGAAAAGGTAATTGCCGAAATAGAAGACGAAAAGCACGCAGAGGATATTAAAGAACTTCTTACTTATGATGAAGATACCGCTGGTGGATTGATGGCAAAAGAATTAGTAAAGGTAATCGAAACCTGGACAATTGCTGGCTGTGTTCGTGAAATGCGTAGACAAGCAAAAAATGTAACTCGCGTACATTCAATCTATGTGGTAGACAAAGATGAAAAGTTAAAAGGACGATTGTCCTTAAAAGATCTATTAACTGCTCCTACCAAAGCACACATCAGTGACATTTACATTCCTAAAGTTGATTATGTAAATGTAGATACTGAAGGTGAAGAAGTAGCAAGAATTATGCAAAAATATGATCTGGAAGCGATTCCTGTAGTAGATCAGGATGATATTTTAGTTGGCCGTGTCACTATTGATGACATGGTAGATTTCATCAAAGACGAAGCAGAAAAAGATTATCAATTAGCTGCAGGTATTTCTCAAGATGTTGAGGCAGATGACAGTGTATGGGAACTCACTAGAGCACGTCTACCCTGGTTAGTTTTAGGATTAATAGGGGGATTAGGAAGTGTTTTTATAATGGAAGGTTTTGAAGACGCATTAAGTAAATACAAAGAATTGTTCTTTTTCACCCCTCTTATAGCTGCGATGGCAGGAAATGTAGGAGTACAATCAAGTGCAATTATTGTTCAAGGTTTGGCTAATGATAATGTAAAAGGAAGTCTATTTAATCGATTAGTCAAAGAAATCAGCCTCAGTCTTATTAGTGGTGTTACCCTTGGGGTATTAGTGATCGTTTTTGGTTTTTTTGACGGAATGGATCTCTTGTTTAGTTTTACTATTGCCTTATCCTTGTTATGTGTCATTATTGTAGCAGCTCTAATCGGAACATTTGTACCTATCATACTAGATAAAAGAGGAATTGATCCTGCAATTGCAACAGGTCCTTTTATTACTACAAGCAATGATATTTTTGGGATTTTTCTTTTCTTTTATATCGCCAAAGTAATGCTTGGATTTTAGATCTGGATATTTTGAAAATTCCCTGTATTTTCTGTTCCGGATTATACAAAAGAATTTTGCCAAGATAGTAAAACCATCAAGAAGAATAACCAATGCATAACCCGGATAATTAATTTGATATCACTACGAACTTTCTTCGCAAGAATAAACGTGAGGACATCCAATGTATAAACTACAATACGCTGGTCCTGTAACAGATCCTCTACAAGAACATCCGCATAATGACAGATCTACTCCAGCCTGTCCTTTGATCGTACTCTGACTTTTTTTAGAAAGTCTGGTGATACCATCAATGGTTAAAAGATTGGTCTTCATATGAAATATATTTAAAGGTTAATGCTCTAAATGTATATCAAAAAACACTTGTAAAGAATCATTTTAACTTTTTTAATAATTATTTATTTTTAGGGAATAAATCCCTGAATATTTTTTTATTTTTCAAGGTTATTTAAAAATAACTACTATGGCATCTCAAGTATTTGAATTACAATTAAAAGTTCCCAAATCGGCAATTGATGATATGAATCATGTTAATAATGTGGTTTACCTTCAATGGGTACAAGATGTCGCTAAAAAACATTGGGAACATAAAACCAATGAACGAATCAGAGATACATACGTCTGGGTAGTAATCAATCATTTTCTCGAATATCATAATCCCGCTTTTGAAAACGATACCATAACATTGCAAACTTGGATAGATCATCATAAGGGAGCTAAGAGTGAAAGGCATACCAAAATCATAAATACCATAACACAAAAAACATTAGTCTCTGCTAAAACCAATTGGTGTTTACTCTCTAAAGAAACGTTAAGGCCTGTACGGATCACAGATGAAATAAGTACCTTGTTCAAATAATTAAAATTGATTTCTTAATATACTTATTATGCAGGCAATTAATATAAAAGACAAGTTTTCAAAATTCAGTAAACAATGGCATCCTCATCGTATTGCCACTGTTGATGACAATATGGTATATCTCGCAAAATTGAGTGGAGATTTCATTTGGCACAAACATGATAACGAGGATGAACTTTTTCAGGTTGTTAAAGGTACATTACTTATGAAGTTTAGAGATAAGACTGTAGAAGTAAATGCTGGTGAACTAATTGTAATTCCTAAAGGAGTGGAGCATTGCCCGTCTACTAAAGAAGGGGAAGAAGTACACGTTTTACTTTTTGAAAAACAAAGCACTAAGCATACTGGAGAAATTCAAACAGACCGTACAGTTTCTCAATATATCGATTTATAAAATATACTACCTAAAAACTTCTTCTTAAAAAACACAAAACCCCATTAAATAGAATGTTTTTCTTTACACCAGAAGAAATTACAGTTGATTTCTATTTTTTTCAAAACAATAAGATGAAACACTTAATTAAAAAATCATTGTTATTGTGCCTTCTGATACCTTTTTTCACGATTGCGCAAATTAACAAACCTAGTTTAAGTCCAAAAATCACCAAAGAATTAAAAGTAGGACTAGCCTCTGTCAAAATAGAATACGGACAACCAAGTATGGCGGGTAGACAAATTTTTGGAAAACTAATTCCTTATGGAAAACTATGGCGCACAGGAGCTAATTCTTCTACAAAAATTTCAATTGATAAAGATGTTCTCTTAGCGAAACAAAGTATTCCAGCTGGTTCTTATGGATTGTATAGTATTCCTGGAGAAAAAGATTGGACAATTGTCATTCATAAAAACACAAAATTATGGGGTGCTGGTAATTATAATAAAAATGATGATTTAGTTCGTTTTAAAGTTCCGGTAACTAATCTAAAAGATAAAATTGAAACTCTAAGTATTCATTTTGAAAACTTTCATGCCAATGGTGGAGATTTAGTCATCACCTGGGAACAAACAAAAATTATAATTCCTTTATTTGTCGATTCTGACCCAATTATATTTAAAGAAATAGAAGACAAGATTATTAACTCTACCGAAGATGTTAGCGCACAAACATACTTTGATGCAGCGCAGTTCTATTACCATAAAAATAAAAATTTGAACAAAGCAGTGCTATGGTTTGATAAAGCCATTAAAATGAGACCAAATGCTTTTTGGTACAAATATTACAGAGCAGAGCTAGCCTATCATTTAAAAGATTATAAAAGTGCTAAAGATATAGTCTCACAATCATTAAGTCAAGCCGAGTCAAGTAAATCAGGAGATTACGGGTATATAGCTAAATGTGGATTATTATTAGAAAAAATCAACAACAAAGGTTAGATTTCTTATGTTTTTATAAAGCAGCCAAAGATGGTTCAGAAATACAATTAAACTAAAAGACCACTTGCAATTGCAAGTGGTCTTTTTAAATAGAAATATCTTTTGCTTATTGAATCACCATTTTCTTGGTTTCAATTTTCACATCTCCTACATATAAAGTATAAAAATAAGTTCCTGAGGATAATCCAGCACTAT
The DNA here is from genome assembly GCF_034322225.1 of Aquimarina callyspongiae. Lineage (NCBI taxonomy): Bacteria > Pseudomonadati > Bacteroidota > Flavobacteriia > Flavobacteriales > Flavobacteriaceae > Aquimarina > Aquimarina callyspongiae. The sequence goes on from NZ_JAXLPA010000003.1 coordinate 662,281, forward strand.
TAATATTCAATTCTCCTTCACCTCTTTCCTGAAGTTCGACTCTTGATATTACCTGCCCGCTGATATTACTAAACACCATAGTTGCTTTGTATGCATCCTGAGGAATAAAATATTTTATTAATGATGTTCCTTGATATGGATTCGGAATATTTTGGTAAAGGATCGCTCTCTTTCCCTCTGGCAATTCGTTTTCTTCTACATCTAATGTTTGACAAGCACAAGCTTCTAGCGCCTCTACGCGAGTAATCAGATCATTTATCAATGCAAGTTGAGCATCTAATTGTGTCTGCTGAGTAGTGTTCTGATTTTGAAGTGGAACTAAAATAGAAGAAAGATCTACCGTTGTTGAGCTCCCATTTTCAATTGCGATAGTCAGTTCATTATTACTTAATGTAGCAGAGCTAAGGTTTTGATTATCTGTATTTACATAAGCAGATAGGTCTATAGAATTTCCATTAGAAATACTTAGTGTATTGGTAGTAAGATTTAATGTCTGAGTATCTGTATTATCTAAATAAGAAGATAAATCTACGGTGGTAGCATCATTAGTAAGACTTAATACATTATTAGTAAGCGATAAATCTTGTGCATCTGTATTATCCAAATATGATGATAAATCTACAGTAGTAGCATCATTAGTAAGACTTAACACATTATTGGTAAGCGATAAATCTTGTGCATCTGTATCAGTAGTCCAAGCTGTACCACTCCATAAATACAATTTATTTTCATCTGTATCAAACACCATCATCCCGTTCTCCCCTGTTCCTAAACTAGCTTCAAAAGTCGTACGCTCAGCAGTAGTCATCCTATTAATCAGCAAACCTTTATTAGTCGCTGTCATATGTACCGAAGCATTCGAATTAGGGCTAAAAGATCCAACACCTACAGTTCCGCTTGCACGAAGAGTTAATGCGTCTGTTGGTGTATTTGGTTGTATTCTAAAAGGAAGCTTACTCCCATTAGTAACATCTCTAACAAAAAAATTAGTTTCATTACCAGCCAGATCCCAGGTTTGAGGAGTCCATCCATTAGAACCATCCTGCGCAATACGTATCGTAGGACTGTCTCCATCTAAAATATTAAGCTCAAGACCTCCTGGACTATCTGTTCCAATCCCAACGTTTCCATCACTACTAATTCGCAATGCATTATTAGGAGCCCCGGCATCGATTCTAAAAGGAACTCTTCCTGCTGTTGCATCATCAATTGAAAAATAATTATCGCCTCCATTTGATTGATCATTAAATGTAAAACGCCAATCATTAGCTGGAAAAGAAGCCGAACTAGAATTATCATCAAAAAACATTCTCAGATTATCTTCTTTCATTATGAAAGTATCAGAACCAAAACTTTGATTGTTCGCTATACTCATACCAATACCTAGTGAACCTTGAACAAATAAATCTTCTGCTATCAACTGTCTGCTCGGGACATCTGCGTCCTCTTGCCCATAACCTGATATAGATACAACCAGTAACACTACTATAGATAGTAATTTTGTTTTCATAAAAGGGTTTATTAGATTTCCTGCAAATGTAAAAATATCAATTAGCTTTTCCTACATCAAATAACTGAAAATCAGATAAAATACAATAATCAAGTATTTATACGGATGATATATTTATTATTTAAAAAAAATGAGGAATAGAACAATCAAGTATATCAAACAAATAATTACCATCTTTTGATCATAAATTTTTCTAAAAATTAAAGGGTATCTATAGCTATTTTATAAGAACCTAATCTTTTATTATTTATTTTTGAAATTGAAATCCCTATTTTATGAAAATCCTTCACCTAGATACTAATCATCCTTTAATACTGGATCAGCTTACTGCTCTTAATTTTGTAAATGATGAAGATTACACTTCAACAAAAGAAGAAATCGAATCCAAAATAGCAGACTATGAAGGAATTATCATCAGAAGTAGGTTTAAAATTGATAAAACTTTCCTGGATAAAGCAAAAAACCTAAAATTTATTGGCCGTGTTGGTGCAGGATTAGAAAACATTGATACAGCGTATGCCTCTATTTTAAACATTAAACTTTTTAATGCTCCGGAAGGAAATCGTAACGCAGTTGGAGAACATGCTTTAGGAATGATCCTGACTCTATTTAATAAATTAAATATATCTGACCAAAGTGTACGCAACGGATATTGGCTAAGAGAAGAACATCGCGGTATAGAGCTAGACAGAAAAACTATAGGCATTATAGGTTATGGAAATATGGGAAGAGCCTTTGCCAGAAAATTACGTGGGTTTGATGTAGAAATTATTTGTTACGATATTAAAGAAGATGTTGAGAATAGTGATGCGACTCAAGTAGATTTAAAAGAATTTTTTGAAAAAACCGATGTTCTAAGTCTTCATACTCCTGAAACACCTCAAACAATCGGAATGATTAATACTCAGTTTATTGAACAATTTAAAAAACCATTTTGGCTTATAAATACCGCTCGAGGAAAAAGTGTTGTAACAGAGGATTTGGTAAAGGGCTTAAAAGAAGGTAAAATACTAGGAGCTGGTTTAGATGTTTTAGAATATGAGAAATCATCTTTCGAAAATCTATTTACTTCTAAAGAAAAAATACCTGTCGCCCTTAAAGAATTACTTAGTATGGAAAACGTAATTCTAAGCCCTCACGTTGCTGGCTGGACAATAGAGTCTAAAGAAAAACTTGCACAAACGATTGTCAACAAAATCCAAACTTCATTTTGTTAGAAAACATATTTACCTCATTAATCTCTAGATATTCTAATGATCAAACTTATATTGATCATCTTTGGGACAGTATTGTTAAAAAACACAATAAAAAGAAACGGTATTACCACAACCTTATTCACTTAGAGCACTTGTATCAAAAGCTTGATCCAATCAAAAGTGAAATTCAGGACTGGGATATGGTATTGTTTGCATTATTTTATCACGACTATGTATATAATATTTTAAAAAAAGATAATGAAGAACAAAGTGCTGATATGGCAAAAAAGATAATACGATCGCTCTCCATACAAGAAGATAGAGCTGAGTTTTGTTCATCAATTATCCACGCTACAAAAAGACACCTAATTTCAACAAATACAGATATTAATTATTTTATCGATGCAGATCTTTCTATTTTAGGTAGTAGTTGGCAAGAGTATGAAACATATTTCAATAGTGTAAGAAAAGAATACAAGTACTATCCCGATTTTATGTACAATAAGGCAAGAATTAAAATTTTAAAACATTTTATTAGTATGCCAAGAATTTTTAAAACTGATCACTTTTTTAACAAATTAGAATGTAAGGCAAAATATAACCTTCAGGAAGAAGTGAATTTACTCTCAGAATTTATTTAATTTTTTTGATTACAGTAGAGTTTTGCTAAATTTATGGAGTGAGGAAAACCATATTTATTTTTGGAGCATTAGTTGTAGCATTACTTGCACTTTTTCAATTGAGCACATATAGTATTATGGCAAGAGATACTTCTATAGAAGTTGTTATTGCTATCATCGCTATTATATTTTTTGTTATTGGTGTGTTAATCAATAAAAAAGTATTGCACAAAAAGAAAATCCCGGGAAAGATTGACCATAAAAAAATAGAAACACTTGGACTTAGTAAACGTGAATATGAAGTGTTGTGTGAAATCGCATCAGGATTATCAAATAAAGAAATAGCTGATAAGCTTTTTATTTCAGAAAGCACAATAAAAACACATGTTTCAAACCTTTTAGTAAAGTTAAATGCAAAACGGCGCACACAAGCCATTCAAATAGCTAAAGAACTCCAAATCATTCCTTTTTAAGGGTATTTAAATCAAAAGTACCATACAATTCGTACTTTAGTATGAGTCCATTTTTAGTATTCTAAACTACTTTTGAACTCTAACTTTTAAACAAACAAGCACATGAAAAGTACAGTTTTACGTTACGGAATTTATAGCGCGATCACCTTATTTATTTTGGGTCTTGGAGGATTACTTTTAGGCAAAAGCCTGGATTATTCTATTCAAGAAGTTATTGGATATACAAGCATAGTCGTATCCTTGCTTTTTGTATTTTTTGGTATAAAACATTATAGAGATAAAGAAAATGATGGTATTGTTTCTTTCAGAAAAGCCTTTCTAATAGGTATTCTCATAAGTCTTTTCGCCGCATCGGCTTTTGGGATACTTGATAGTATTTATGTAAAATATATTAACCCAGATTTTGCCACAGAATACTACGCACACTATGTAGAAGAAATGCGAAATTCTCTGTCTGAGTCCGAATTCCAAACTCAGCTCAAAGACCTGGAAGCTCAAAAGGAATTATTTTCTAACCCGGTTATGAGTTTTTTATTAATGTTCCTTACCGTATTAATAATTGGGTTTATCATTTCGTTAATCTCTTCTTTGATTCTTCAGCGCAAACCTGTAACGGATTCATAATTATAAAGTCACAACTCATTTGATTAATTCAATAAAAACTTAAAAAACATGCAATACGAAGCTAAAACACTAGATGAATACATTGATGCGATTCCAGAAGAAAGAAAAAAACCGATGAGTACTTTAAGAAAGGTTATTAAAGAAAATCTTCCTGAAGGTTTTTCTGAAGAAATTAGCTACGGTATGATTGGATATGTAGTACCTCACACTTTATACCCAGATGGATATCATTGTGATCCCAAATTACCATTACCTTTTATGAATATTGCTTCACAAAAAAACTTTATTGCCGTATATCACTCAGGTATTTATGCTAATGAAGAATTAATGAATTGGTTTGTAGAAGAGTATCCCAAATACGTAAAAACTAAGTTAGATATGGGAAAAAGTTGTATACGATTCAAAAAAATAGATCAAATCCCAATGGATCTTATTGCCGAATTGGCCTCAAAGATGACTCCTAAAGAGTGGATAACTATCTACGAAAACAACGTGAAAAAGAAATAATATAATCCTATTATAAAACAACAAATTCAATGGAAAAAAGAGTTACAGGATTAGGTGGTTTTTTCTTTAAAACCAAAGATCCAAAAGCAACAAAAGAATGGTATGGCAAACATTTAGGTCTTCCTGTAGATAATTACGGATGTACTTTCTGGTGGAAAGATAAAGAAGGAAATGATTGCTCAACACAATGGAGCCCTTTTAAAGATGACACCACTTACTTTGCTCCTAGTAAAAAAGAATTCATGATGAATTTTAGAGTAGAAAATCTAGTAGAATTGCTTGAAGTATTAAAGGAAGAAGGAGTTACTGTTGTGGGTGAGATTGAAGAATATGAGTATGGTAAATTTGGATGGATTGTTGATCCTGAAGGAAATAAAATAGAACTCTGGGAACCAATAGATAAAGCTTTTTTATAATTGCCTCTACCTAAACAGATTTTTTTTGTAATTTTCTACAAACTAATAAATCATATTAAATAACATGAGTGAAGAAAACAACAATCTAGGGGATGATATTAAAAAAGGAGCAGAAGAAGCTGCAGATACGGTAAAAGAAACCGCCAAAGAGTTTGCTGAGGAAGCCAAAGAAACATTCAGTAACGCTACCGGTGAAAACAAAAAGATAATGGCAGGAATTCTTGCTATTGTTCTTGGAGCATTTGGGGTTCACAAATTCATTTTAGGGTATAACAAAGAAGGTTTTATTTTATTGGGTATATTTCTAGTAGGCTTTATCCTTTCTTGTTTTTTGATAGGATACCTATTTGTATGGATTCCTGGAGTAATTGGATTGGTAGAAGGTATTATTTATCTTACCAAATCAGATGATGAATTCTATCAAACATATCAGGTTAATAAAAAACCCTGGTTTTAAAATATATTAGTTATTAAAAGTCGAAAAAAACAATTTCGGCTTTTTTATTATATTTTAATATCGTAATATTGCGATATTAAAATACGAGTTTATGGGAATTACCAAAACACAAATATTTGATAAACATCAAAATGACCTAGCGCAGTTTTTTAAAATACTCGGGCATCCTGCTCGAATAGCTATTCTTCAATACATTAGCAAACAGGATTCCTGTATTTGTAATGACCTAGTTGAAGAAATAGGATTAGCTCAAGCGACTATATCACAACACCTTAAAGAATTAAAAAGTATTGGATTATTAAAAGGTGAAATTGAAGGAAAAAGTATGTGTTACTGTATTCAAATTGATCGATGGAATGAATTACACCAAATACTTCATTCTTTTTTTAATACCACAAAACAAAATTGCTGTTAACATCTAAAAAAATAAGAAGAATTATGAATACATCAGATTTTATAACATTATTAGCAGAACACCAAGGGAAATCATTATTATTCGAATATGCTCCAGGAATGCTCGTAGGAGCCAATTATCATATAACCGAAGTAAAACATACTACAATAGAGTCTGTTGATTGCGGTGCTGGAACTGACTCCTGGAAAGAAACAGTTATCCAACTTTGGGAAAGCCCTAGTGAATTAGGAAAAACTGATTATATGAGTGCATATAAAGCTTTAGGAATCCTTAGAAAAGTAGGTACGATGAAAACCTATGAAATGGATGCTCCAGTAAAAATAGAGTATGGCAATAGTATGTTTCACACAGCACAACTACATATTGCAGGGTTTAGTGCAAAAGAAGGACAATTAATTGTCAAGCTCACTGTAGAATCTACAGATTGTAAAGCCAAAGAAACCTGTGGCGTTCCAGAAACCGCTACCGTTGAAGCAAATTCTTGCGCACCAGGAAGTGGTTGCTGCTAGACAGATCTTGAGTAAACTTAGATTTGTTTGTTATGAATACTAACATCAAAATACAATACTTTACCAAATCAGATTGGCAGGATATTGCCCTAATATACAAAGAAGGAATCGATACAGGAATCGCCACTTTTGAAACTCAAATACCTAGCTGGAAACAGTGGAATGATTCTCATATCACCTCTTGTCGTTTTAAAGCAATCATCAATGATTCTATAGTAGGATGGGCAGCTTTATCTCCTGTTTCAAAGAGATCTGTATACAAAGGCGTTGCAGAAGTTAGCATTTATATAACATCAAAAAAACGAAATTTAGGCATCGGAAAACTACTTTTGTCAAAGCTTATTTCAGAAAGTGAAAAAGAAGGATTCTGGACATTACAAGCTGGGATTTTTAGTCAAAATATTGCAAGTATTAACTTGCACAAATCACTTGGTTTTAGAGAAATAGGTTATAGAGAAAAAATAGCAAAGCTAAACAATGTTTGGTATGACAATACCATTTTAGAAAAACGAAGTAACACAATAATGTAACCACAAAAACACCATAATTATGAATATTTTAGTACTGTGTACAGGAAACTCTTGCAGAAGTCAAATGGCAGAAGGATACTTAAAACATTTTGCAAAAGACAATGCAACTATTTATAGTGCAGGAGTCGAAACACATGGCGTAAACCCTAAGGCCATTGCTATTATGAAAGAAGATAACATAGATATCTCTAACCACACATCTAATAATCTTGATGAGTATTTAGATATTAAATTTGATTATATTCTGACTGTTTGTGATAATGCCAAAGAAAGATGTCCTTTCTTTCCTGGCAAGGCGGAACGCTTACACTATAACTTCTTTGACCCTTCTAAAGTAGAAGGAACCGAAGAAGAAATTCATGAAGCTTTTACAAAAACCAGAAATCAGATTAAATCATATTGTCAGGAATTTGTGAATAAAGAAGTATTAAAAACTACTGCGCTATAATTTTTATGGGAGTATACGATACAAAGCTTATTGATATACTCCCATCATTTTTTACAGACCGTAATTAATTGGAAGCATTTGACTAACCTTTAAGCTTCCCATATAACCGCTAAAAAGTAGTTTGTCAGGAGAAGTATGGTTTCCCAAACCATCAATATAAAATGGCTCTTTGGTATTAGAAATTAACTCAGTTTGTTTCTTTTTAAATAAAATACTTAACCTTTCTGCTGTCATTAAAACTTCTGCAGTTCTTTCTTTAAAAGTAACAACAAAATATTGATCCGGAGATACTTTAAATCCTTTATAGAAAATCTCAAAATCGTTATTTTCTAGATTATTTGTTGCCAGAGAACGCATAAAATGTAACACAGATCCTTCATAGGCTTTTAATCTTTTACGTTTATAATAATTTGAATTATTGGGAAATTCAGAAAAAAAACTAGTTCCTAAAAAATATACAGAATTTACCAAACTGTAATTATTAAGCCTTATTTCAAAATCTACAAGATTATACAAAATATCATAACCTAGTAAGGAGTTTTTAATTCTTAGAGGAGCTAATGAAGATGCATATAATATTTTATCTTTTGCACTATAATATAAATGAATATCCTCTTCGTTCTCTATAATACATTTTCGCTGAAACTTAGGTTCTCCTATAAAATACTTCCTAAAATATCCTAATTTTTTTTCTCTGCTCCAATCGTCAGTTTCAAGATAAACAGGATTTAGGGATTCAAGTTTTTCCTTTAAATACACTCGAAGATAATCCCTCTCGCTTATTGAAGATAGAGGAATTGTGATAGTTTGATATCCCAGATAGGTAATAATTACTTGCTTATCTGAAGTAACACCTAATTCTAACAAAAACTTACCTTGTTGATTGGTAACCGTACCACTAGTAGTTCCATCAAGATAAACTACGACTGACTCCAAAGGTTCTTTTGTCTTTTCATCATAAACAACCCCTTTCAGTTCTTTTTGCGAAAAACACGAAAATGAAAACGATAAAAGAAGAAAAAGAAAAATACTTTTATAGGTATTAATCTTACTTATCTGCATTTTTAAAATACTTCTGTTCCAATTCAGTTTGAAATTCTTCCATTACAGGTTTTACCGTACTATCCGGTAAATCTGCTATTCGAATATACATTAACCCATCAACAGCATTATTAAACAACGGGTCAACATTAAACGCAACTACCTTAGCATTTTGCTTGATATATTTCTTAATTAATACCGGAATACGTAGACTTCCTGGTTCGACCTCATCGATAATTTTATCAAACTTATTAAGATCACTCTTGCTTTCATCAAAAACAAAATCTTTATCAGCATCCTTTAGTTTTACCTTAAATTCTTTTTTAGGTCTTACATACTGAGCAACATAAGGATCATAGTAATGAGATTTCATAAACTCAATCATCAATGATTTAGAAAAATTACTGAATTTATTACTGATACTCACTCCTCCTATTAGATATTTATGTTCTGGAAAACGAAGTGTACAATGCACTATTCCTTTCCATAACAAAAACAATGGCATAGGACGTTGTTGATATTCTTTAATGATAAAAGCACGTCCCATTTCTATAGATTCACTCATCATTTTATGCAATTCTGGTTCAAATCTAAATAGATCCTGTAAGTAAAATCCATCGATTCCAAAATCAGCATAAATTTTAGATCCCATCCCCATTCTGTATGCTCCTACCATTCTTTTTGCTTTGTTATCCCACAAAAACATATGATGGTAGTAATCATCAAAAGGATCAAGATCTATTGAGTTATTAGTTCCTTCACCAATTTCTCTAAATGTAATCTCTCGTAATCTTCCTATTTCATGAACTACATTAGGCACAAACTCCTTTCTAGCCAAAAAGACTTCGTAATTTTTACTAATTAGTAATCGCTTATCATTATCTCTACAATATTGCAATTCTGATTCAATCACCTCACTACTACCTTCTAAAACAATCTCCTTTGGAGATTTTGGTATTTTTAAATTTTGAGGAATTGATTCTCTTAACGTCTTTTTTTCAAAAGGGTTAGACAACATATAGGTTTTCTTACGAAGAAAACTCGTAAAATCTTCAAGATCTTCATGCTCTTCTTGATCTTTTACTGAAACCGGCTTACCAATCCTAACTTTGATCACCTTATTTTCTTGAGAAAAAAGCTCACTGGGTAGTTTTGCTGTTCGCAGATTATCACTCATAGATGCTAAACGATAGAATAACCTGCTATTACGTGCATGAAAATATATCGGTATCACAGGAACTTTTGCTTTTTGAACAAGTCTCATGGCTACTGGCTCCCAAGTTTTATCTACATAATTTTTACCATCTTTTATAGTAGAAACCTCACCCGCAGGAAAAATCCCCAGAGGTTTTCCTTCTCTTAAATGAAGAATAGCTTCTTTAATCCCTTTTACACTTGAGCGAGCTCCTTTGCGATCTTCAAAAGGATTTACTGGCATGATGTAAGGCTTTAACTGCGTAAAATTATGAAGTAAAAAATTAGCGATAATTTTATAATCAGCTCTATGTTCTACCATTAATTTAAGCAACAATATACCATCAAGACCTCCCAATGGGTGGTTTGATAAGGTAATAAAAGCTCCTTCTTTCGGTAGTCTTTTTAAATCCTCTTCAGGGATATCAAAGCTCACATCAAACAAATCCAAAGCTGCATTTAAAAATTCTAATTCTTTTAAATGGCTAATAGTATTATATCGACGATTTACTTTTGAGACCCTGGTAATCTTAAGAACCAACCAACCTATAAAGGTACCAATAAAACCAAGTTTGTCTAATTTGAGCCCCGAGGCTACTTCTCTTGCTGTGACTATGGGCATTAATTATTATTTGTGCTGGCTACAAATATAGCAAAATCATTCAATTGGATGCTTCATTGACGTGCAACCATTTGATATGTTTCTCTGGTAAGCTGTTTTAATAAAATATCTTTATTTTTCTCTAAAGCTCGAATTGCATCCTCTGTAAAATGTCTAATAGTATATAATGAAACGTCTTTATTGTATACTACTTTGAATCTTGCTTTTAGTTGAGAAAATACGGTATCAAAGTGATTAAATTTATCATCTAAGCATACAGAAAAGCTAATTGCAGAATTCTGTATAAGATCCACTTTAATATGATGTTGATGGAAAAGATGAAAAATCTCACCTATTTTATCTTCAACAATAAACGAAAAATCTAAAGACGAAAGCGACACTAGAATTTGATTTTTCTTTACAATATAACACGGAATATAAGGAACTAGAACCTGCCCTTTCTCTACTGAAGTTCCATCATTTTCTGGATGAAGAAATGATTTTACATACAATGGTATCTCTTTACGTTGCAGTGGCTGAAGGGTTTTAGGGTGGATCACCGAAGCTCCATAAAACGCCAATTCGATTGCCTCACTATATGAAATTTGAGATAACAATTGTGTTTTTTCAAAAACCCGTGGATCAGCATTTAGAACTCCTGGAACATCTTTCCAAATACTCACACTATCTGCATTAAGACAATAAGCCAGAATTCCTGCCGTATAATCACTCCCTTCTCTACCCAAGGTAGTAGTAAAACCATCATCATTAGAACTTATAAATCCTTGAGTAATACTTAAAGCTTTCTTGTCTACCTTCTCAATAATACATTTTTGAGTGGTCTCCCAATCTACTTCTGCGTCACGATAATCATCATTTGTTTTGATAAGATCTCTTGCATCAACCCACGTATTATTATATCCCTGATCTATCAAATATTCACTTACTATTTTTGTAGAAATTAACTCTCCATAACTAACCACTTGATCATATACATAATCATATCTAGAAGATCTATTTCTATCCAATGTAGTTCTCAAGTCATCAAATAATGCATCTATAACACCAAAAATTGGTTGCTGATGATTATCAAACAGCTGTTTAGTAATTTCTTTATGATAAGTTTCAATTCTGGATATTGCTTTATTAAACTCTGGATTTTTATCAAGGTATAAAGCAACCACCTTTTCAAAAGCGTTGGTCATCTTACCCATTGCAGAAACTACCACAACCAAATTAGCAGAACCCGTTTTTTGAAGTACCTTAATTACATTCTTTACACCATCTGCATCCTTAACTGATGCACCTCCAAATTTAAAAACCCTCATTGTTACTAATTATAATGTAGAGATAAACTTCTTCATTCCATTCTGATCCATCTGAACCAAATACCAATCTTTTAAAAGGTTGGCTCCACTTTTTTCATAAAAATCAATGGCATTCTGATTCCAATCGAGAACCACCCACTCTACTCTTCGAACGCCTTTTGACTGAGCATATTTTAACACTTGTGCATATAATGCACTTCCTAATCCTGTCCCTCTCATAGATTCTTTAACAATCAAATCTTCCAGATGAATTGAGCGCCCTTTCCAGGTAGAAAATCGATAATAAACTATGGCTGTACCTACAATTCGATTCTCAACTTCTGCAACAAAACAATGAAAAAGAGGGTTATTTCCAAAACCTTCTTTTATAAGTTCTTCGACCGTAACCTCAACCGCGTCAGGCTCTTTTTCAAACTCTGCAAGTTCCTGAATAAGCTCTAAAACTTCTGGCATATCTGCTTCTACGCCATCTCTTATTATATAATCCATATCAAAAGTTTATCAAAACTATAAAATTAGTATTAGAAACCTGATAATTTTCTATGCATATACATTAGATCCGGCTCTTTTTATAATTATCAAACATATATGTATAATTTAAACTTCCGAAAACGATATAGTTATCTAAAAAATAATATTTTTGCACCAAAATTAAATTCACCATAAATGGCAAGAAAAAATCAAACTTTAGGAGAATTCATTATTGAAAATCAAAAGGATTTTCCATATGCAAGCGGAGAGCTTTCCCGTTTGATCAATTCGATTCGTTTAGCTGCAAAAATGGTGAATCATGAGGTAAACAAAGCAGGCTTAGTTGATATCACAGGAGCGATAGGCGAAACAAATATTCAGGGAGAAGATCAACAAAAACTGGATGTTTTGGCTAATGAAACTTTTATCAATACACTTACCAATAGAGAAATTGTATGTGGTATTGCTTCAGAAGAAAATGATGATTTTATAACGATAAAAGGTCAAAAAAACGATCACAGGAATAATTATGTGGTTCTTATGGACCCTTTGGATGGTAGTTCTAATATTGATGTAAACGTTTCTGTAGGAACTATTTTTTCTATTTATCGCAGGATTACTCCTACCGGAACTCCAGTAACTATTGATGATTTTTTACAACCTGGTAATCTTCAGGTTGCTGCTGGATACATTATTTATGGGACCTCTACAATGCTTGTATATACAACAGGTCACGGTGTTAATGGTTTTACACTTAACCCCGCTTTAGGAACTTATTATTTATCTCATCCAAATATGAGATTCCCTGATGACGGAAATATATATTCTGTAAACGAAGGTAATTATGTGCATTTTCCGCAAGGAATCAAAGATTACATAAAATATTGCCAGGAAGAAGAAGGTGATCGCCCTTATACCTCGAGATATATCGGTTCATTAGTAAGTGATATCCATCGTAACATGATTAAAGGAGGTGTTTATATGTATCCAAGCACATCAAAATCTCCTAACGGAAAATTAAGATTACTATATGAGTGTAATCCTATGGCATTTATCACAGAGCAAGCTGGAGGAAAAGCAAGTGATGGTTTTAGACGAATAATGGATATAAAACCTTCAGAATTACATGAACGCACACCATTCATCTGTGGAAGTAAAAACATGGTAGAAAAAGTAGAATCTTTTATGGAATCTGAATAATTTTTTAAATCCTTTACTTTTTTTGGCCTGGTATTTGAAAAGATTCTTACCGGGAAAAAGATAAAATAATACCTTTTATGGATTTTGTACAAAGAATAATCATATATTTATATGTATTTCGTACAACCCTATCCCCGAAATTTAAAAACCAAACGAATCACAATCTTTTAAAAATGAATGCTTTAACCTGAAACATTCCTCAGTATCAGGCATAAATCTTACATTTTTAATTTTTTATGTTAAATTTACATAGAGCCCAAAAGAAGAAACTAATAAATCATCCAAAATGGCCAAAGAAAAAAAAGCTGAAGAACAGCAAACCTCTAATGATCCTTCTTCAAAAATAGAAGCGATTAAAAATCTGATCTTTGGAGAGAATATTGAAGCATATAATTCAGAGTTTGAAAAGGTAAAAAAAGATATTGCTTCCAAAAAAAGAGAATTAGAAGATTTTATAGATGAAACACGTATCTCGTTAAATCAATCTATAGACAACTTAAGTACTGATGTAAATATTAGAATTACTGAGTTAGAAGATAACCTGGCAGATAAAGCCGAAGAACTCGATGCTAAAAAGGTAGATAAGAAAACATTAGGAGATCTCCTTATCGCAATGGGCGAAAAAATCAATCAGAAGTAATCCAATCTATCCTAAGCTATGGAAGATCAGGATAAACTTAAAATTCTTAAAGAACTCCTTCTCACAGAAGAAAAGGAGTATGCAGATTCCATTGCCAAAAAAGTTGATGAACTAAGTAAAATAGTGCATCAAAAACAAAAACTTTCTCATAAGGTAGATCCTATTATTGATGACAGATTAGAAGAATTTGTTGAAGAAATTCCAAAGACTTTAGGACCTACAATTACACAGACTTTAAAAGAAGAGATTAAGAATTCTCAGGACGCTGTTGTTGAAGCCTTATTTCCGATCATTGGTAAAATGATAAAAAAATACATTGCCCATGAGATGAAGTTGCTAAGTGAAAACATCAGTCGAAAAACAAGGCAAGCATTTTCATTCAGAAACTGGTTTCGTAAAGCAAAAGCTCGAGCACAAGGAGTTAGTGAAGGTGACTTAGCCATAGCAGAATATGCAAAACCCAGACTAATCCAGATGTTTGTTATAGAAAAAGATTCTGGGATATTAATTGCAGATTATAGTCCCCTATCTGATGGCACTATTGACAAAGATATGGTTGCAGGTATGCTTACGGCGATCAAAAGCTTTGTAGAGGATGCTTTTCAAGGGGGTGATCAAAATCTTGAAATGATCGAGTATGAATTATATACCTTGCATATTCAGAATTTTTATTCATATTATATTGCCGCTGTAATCTCTGGAGCATATAATATGATGTTTAAAGAAGTATTAGAAGATCAAATATTGGATTTTGCCCAAAAACATATTTCTCAAAGAGATTTACAAAACAGTACACTCTTTACTAAAAAATTAAAAAAACATTTTGCAGATGAAATTGTCTAAAAAAGTAGTGCTTTTAGGACACTTTGGTGTAGGAAAAACGTCTTTGTTCAGGCGTTTTGTTGACGACCAATTTTCTGAAGATTACAAAGTTACCTTAGGTGTTCAAATCAAGAAAAAAATAGTTACACTACCGGATGGCAGAGAACTTTCAATGATTATCTGGGATACAGAAGGACACTCTGATAGTGTGCAAGACACCAGAAAATCATATCTCCTGGGATCGCACGTCTTTATTTATGTATTTGACCTTACCAGACCTGATACCTATAAAAATCTTAACAACGATCTTGATTACTTATCTGATAATTATAAGAAAGTAGCGATCAAGACTATTGGTAATAAATTGGATTTGGTTAATGAAAAAGAAGCAATTGAACATCTTAAAGAAAAAAAGATTTCTTTTGATTGTTTAACCAGTGCCAAAACCAACAAAAATGTTCAGGATTTCTTTTCAGATTTAGCACAGGAAATAACGCAGTAAGATGAAACAAAAGGACGCTTTAAAATTTAATACTCAAACTCAAATCATTGAAGTTTCTAATGAAGGTATTATCACTGCAACTGATCATAACCTTTTTAATTGGTCAATAAGTTCATCAATTTATGATGCGCATCCTTTTTTTGAAATACTACGGAGTTTTGAAGAAAATGACCCAGATACCGAGTCCGAATTTAATTTCCCTTGTATTCATTTAGAAGATGAACACCAAGAAAGGATTTGTGATGTTATCATCATATTAAAACCCAAAGCGGTTACCATCATCCTTTATGACTATACTGGAAAATATAAAGAGTTAAATCAAATAGCTCAACAAAAAAATGAATCTATTCTTCTCAATAAAGAACTAGAACTAAAAAACAAATATCTACTCGAAAAAGAAAAGTTTAAAAACAGTTTTATTGCTAATATCAATCATGAGATCAGAACACCTTTAACTAGTATTTTGGGATTTATTGAAGTTCTTGAAAAGACAAAGTTAAGTTTTGAACAAGAAGAGTTATCTCGAATTATTAAAAGAGAAAGCCTCCACCTTAATGCTTTGATAGATGATATGATTGATATCTCTAAAATAGAATCTGGAAAACTTAAAATCCTTGAAGAAAGATTCTCTTTTCAAGAAATGATTAATGGGTTTGTTGAATCATATTCTATTCTAGCCGAAGAAAAAGGAATTGAATTCACTACTCACTTAGATCAAGGTATTCAAGAATATTTGATTGGAGATAAAACAAGAGTATATCAAATCTTGAACAATTTACTAAGTAACGCGTTTAAGTTTACTGAAGACGGGAAAGTACATCTATCAATAACTAAAAATTATCAACGCACTAATAAGTTGAGTCTTAATTTCAAAATTGAGGATACCGGTATAGGAATTCACAAAGAAAACTTACCTTATTTATTTGATAGATTCACTCGTTTTGATCAGGATAAACAAATTTCGGGAACTGGATTAGGCTTAGCCATTGTAAAAAATCTAGTTGATCTTCTTAAAGGAGAAATAAAAGTTGATAGTGAACCCGAAAAAGGGACAACTTTTAACATTAAGCTTCCTTTTAAATTCGAAATTTCAAAAGTCGCTCCAGAAAGAAAAAAGAAGAAATACTCTTTACCTAAAACTAAGAAGAAATTTAGAGTTTTATTAGTCGAAGATGAAGAAGTAACACAATACCTGGTAATGAAAATATTAATCACCCATGGTAGCTTTTTTGTAGATGTTGCTCATCAAGGCGAAGAGGCGATTAATTATATAGAAAAAAGAAATTACGATCTTGTTTTAATGGATCTTAAATTATCCAAGTCTGACGGTTATCAAATCACACGTAAGATTAGAAACAACTATGGTGATAAGATAATTTCTGAAGTCCCTATAATTGGGTTTACTGGAAAAGCTGGTGAGAAAGAAAGAGATAAATGCTTGCGTTCTGGAATGAATGATTTTATTGTTAAACCATTTGAGCAAAAAGATCTGATCTATAAGATCACAAAAGAGATAGCAAAAAAGGCTGCCGATTAAGGTAGCCTTTTTAATATTATACCGTATAAACGACAGATAACTATCGATTCATATTTTTGATCTCATCTATAAAAGCATCAACATCTGCACCTTCATCTACTAATATAAGTGCTTTATCAACAACATACTTAGCATTATCAGCTCTAAAACCAAGTCCGATACTTAATTTCTCAAGTAATGCTACCTGATTTTCTCCTTTAATATGATCAGCATATACCATTCTGGATAAATCATATAAACGCTCTAACCTTCTATCATAACTAGTTGGAGGATTTACCGGATGAGAGTTATAATCTTTTAAAATTTCTTTATAATCACTCTCAGAAATAGCAAGATTACGTGCTAATCGATCTAAAAAAGCCTTCTCTTCATCAGTAATTACTTCGTCACTCATTGCAACTCTTACAATCGCTGCAAAATGGTCTTTATTTCTCTTCTGAAACCCGCTATCAAATAAATCAGATATTGACATCATGTACTTTTATTTTATTTGCCGCAAATATAACTAAACTATACTCCTTTTAAAATTTAAAATCGTCCTTTTTTTATGTTCTCTTTACCCCTATCCAAAACAAAGCATTCTTAATATTTTCACAAACACTTTTTCTTACTCTTTGAGATAAAGTAATTTTAACTCAAATTAAAGTTCATGCAACACCAAAAACATCTTTTTGACCTTTCTGAAGATATCACTTATCTCAATGGCGCCTATATGGCACCTCAATTAAAATCCGTAACAGAAATAGGATTAAAATCTGTAGCTAGAAAAGCTCGACCTAATGAAATTTTGCCTGAGGATTTTTTTACCCAAAAAGAAATTTTAAAACAACGTTTTGCTACTTTAATAGAGGCTTCAGATTATAAGAATACTGCTATTATTCCATCTGTGTCTTATGGGATAGCAAATGCGGCAAACAACATCCCTATTCATAAAGGTCAAGAAATTCTTATCGTCGATGAGCAGTTTCCCAGCAATGTGTATGTCTGGCAAGAAGTGGCTAAAAAAAATGATGCCGTTATAAAAATAATTAAGCCTCCTTTAGAATTTAAAAACAGAGGAGAAATATGGAACAAAAACATTCTTGATGCTATAAGCAAAAACACTGCTGTTGTTGCTATGCCAATGGTACATTGGGCAGATGGGACACTTTTTGATTTAAAAACTATCCGAGAAAAATCAAAAGGCAATAATGCAAAACTAATTATAGATGGTACCCAAAGTGTGGGAGCATTTCCTTTTTCTGTTCAAGAAATACAACCAGACGCACTGATATGCGGTGGATATAAATGGTTACTAGGCCCTTATTCTATCGGAATGGCATATTATAATGATACTTTTAATGACGGTACTCCTATAGAACACAACTGGATGAATCGATATAATAGTGAGGATTTTAATAATTTAACTCAATATGAAGATCGTTATCAGGAAAAAGCATCTCGATATTCTGTCGGAGAATCCAGTAATTTTGCGCTAACACCTATGATGACAAGGGCTATTGAGCAATTGATAGAATGGCAACCCAAAAATATTCAAAAATATTGTGAATCAATTTCTGAAAAAGCCGTTAAAAAGCTACGAGAATTAGGATGCTTTATTGAAGACGAAAAGTATCGATCACATCATCTTTTTGGGATATACCTCCCTAATCACATCGATCTGGAAAAGCTTAAAACGAGATTAAAAAAAGAAAACATATTTGTTTCTTATAGAGGAAATGCCGTTAGAGTATCTTGTAATTTGTATAACGTTCAAGGTGATTTTGATAAATTAATCACTCAATTTACAACAGAAATTTAATATCTCTTTGTCAGAAATTTAGATAGCACCTATATTTGCCCTAAAATATTTGCTACGTGAGTAAAAACCTTATCACGCAAAACTTTGCACAGTCTCCGCAATTGCAGAAACTGGGAAATGCTATTGCCCAAACCGAAAGCAAAACCCATCTGCAAGGCCTTATAGGATCTTCTCTATCCTTTGTCATTGAAAATACTTTTAATCAAGCAGACAAACCTTTTCTTTGCATTTTTAATGATAAAGAAGAAGCTGCTTATTACCTCAACGATCTGGAACAACTGTTAGGGGATAAAAATGTATTATTCTATCCCGGCAGTTACCGTAGACCATATCAAATAGAAGAAACAGATAATGCCAATGTACTCCTGAGAGCAGAAGTGCTAAATCGTATTAATTCTAGAAAAAAGCCAGCATTAATCATCACCTACCCTGATGCGTTGTTTGAGAAGGTGGTAACTCGTAAAGAACTAGAGAAAAATACTTTAAAGATCGCTCTTGGAGATACATTATCTCTGGATTTTGTAAATGAAGTGTTGTTTGAATATCAGTTTCAAAGAGTAGATTTTGTTACAGAGCCAGGTGAGTTTTCTGTTCGTGGTGGGATTGTAGATGTATTTTCTTTTAGTAACGATGAACCTTATCGCCTGGAGTTTTTTGGAGATGAAGTTGATAGTATTAGAACTTTTGATGTAGAAACTCAACTTTCTACAGATCAAATCAAAAAAATTACTATCATTCCTAATGTTGAAAACAAAGCATTACAAGAAACCAGAGAAAGCTTTTTAAAATACATTGCTTCTAAAACAGTGGTTCTTGCCAAAGATCTAGATCTGTTATCTTCTAGGATTGATAAAAATTTCATAAAAGCAAAAGAAGCTTTTAAAACTTTATCTGAAGATATCAAACATGCCACTCCCGAAGAGCTTTTTGCTACTTCTGATTTAATAAAAAAGCAATTATTAGACTTTACTTTGGTCGAAATCGGAAACCGTCCTATAACCAAAGCTGATTATGCTATTAAATTTGATATCAAACCACAACCATCATTCAATAAGCAATTCGATTTATTAATTCAGAACCTAAATGAAAATTTCGAAAATGATTATAAGAATTACATCTTTTGTGTAAGTGAACAACAAGCTAAACGTTTTCATGACATATTCGATGATGCTGATTTGGATGTTAAGCAGTATGAAACTATCGTCTTTTCTGCTTTTCAAGGATTTATCGATCACCAACAAAAGATTGCTTGTTATACGGATCATCAAATTTTTGAACGATACCACAAGTTTAATCTTAAAAATGGATATGCAAAAAAGCAGGCCATTACTTTAAAAGAACTTACCAATCTGGAGGTTGGAGATTATGTAACTCATATTGATCACGGGATTGGAAAATTTGGTGGATTACAAAAAATAGATGTAGAAGGCAAAAAACAAGAAGCTATTAAATTGATCTATGGAGAACGAGATGTGTTGTATCTAAGTATTCACTCACTTCATAAGATTTCTAAATATAATGGAAAAGACGGCAAACCACCTCAAATCTATAAACTTGGTTCAAAAGCCTGGAAAACATTAAAACAAAAAACAAAGGCTCGAGTAAAACATATTGCCTTTAACCTAATTCAGCTTTACGCAAAGCGAAAGTTGCAAAAAGGATTTCAATATAATCCAGATAGCTATTTGCAACACGAACTAGAAGCTTCTTTTATTTATGAAGATACGCCAGATCAAAGTACCGCTACAGAAGCAGTAAAAGCAGATATGGAAAGTGAGCGTCCCATGGATCGTTTGATCTGTGGAGATGTAGGGTTTGGTAAAACCGAAGTAGCTATTCGAGCTGCTTTTAAAGCTGTAGATAACGGCAAACAAGTAGCAATACTTGTTCCAACCACAATATTGGCTTTTCAACACGCCAAAACGTTTAGAGAGCGATTAAAAGATTTTCCCGTAGTTGTAGATTATGTAAATCGTTTTAGAACTGCCAAACAAAAACGAGAAACTCTTGAGGACTTAGCAAACGGAAGGGTAGATATCATAATAGGCACTCATCAATTGGTCAATAAAAATGTTAAATTTAAAGATCTTGGATTATTAGTTATTGATGAGGAGCAAAAATTTGGAGTTTCAGTAAAAGATAAGCTGAAAACTATCAAAGAAAATGTAGATACTCTAACACTTACTGCTACACCAATCCCCAGAACATTACAGTTTAGTTTAATGGCAGCACGTGATTTATCTACGATCACTACACCTCCACCCAATCGATATCCTATCGAAACTAATGTTGTTCGATTTAGCGAAGAGACCATTCGAGACGCTGTAATTTATGAAATACAACGTGGTGGACAAGTATTCTTTATTCATAACCGTATTGAAAACATCAAAGAAGTCGCCGGTATGGTACAACGCTTAGTACCTGATGCCAAAGTAGGTGTAGGACACGGACAAATGGATGGTAAAAAATTAGAAGAACTCATGCTTTCTTTTATGAATGGTGAATTTGATGTTCTTATCTCAACTACTATTGTCGAAAGTGGATTAGATGTGCCCAATGCAAACACCATTTTTATTAATAACGCCAATAATTTTGGACTTTCTGATCTACATCAAATGCGAGGACGTGTAGGAAGAAGTAATAAAAAAGCATTTTGTTACTTTATCACACCTCCATATTCTGCTATGACTGATGATGCTCGTAAAAGGATTACTGCCTTAGAACAACATTCAGAATTAGGTAGTGGTTTTAATATTGCCATGAAAGATCTTGAAATCAGAGGTGCTGGTGATTTATTAGGAGGAGAACAAAGTGGATTTATCAATGAAATCGGATTTGATACCTATCAAAAAATTCTGAATGAAGCTATAGAAGAATTAAAAGAAAATGAGTTTAAAGAGTTATATGAAGACACCTCAGAAGATAAAGTTTATTTAAAAGACACTCAAATCGACACTGATTTTGAGTTGTTATTCCCTGATGATTACATCAATAATATTACAGAACGTCTTAATTTATATACCGAACTAAATTCGATCTCTGATGAAAAAGCATTGCAAGAATACGAGAAAAGATTGATCGATCGATTTGGAGAATTACCAGATCAAGCTGTAGATTTATTAGACTCTGTTCGTATAAAATGGATTGCCAAAACAATCGGTATCGAAAAGATTATCATGAAACAAAATAAACTGATCGGTTATTTTATCAGTGATCAACAATCTGGTTTTTATCAAAGTCCTGCATTTAGTAAAGTACTACAATATGTACAACAAAATACGAGAATTTGTAAAATGAAAGAGAAAAATACTAGAAACGGATTGCGATTATTGTTAACTTTTGATAATATAAATGGTGTTGAAAAAGCTTTGAAGGTTTTACAACCTATATCTCCAGAGTCAAAACCTGTGGAAATCTAAAAGTTTTAATAAAAAAATGTTACAATCATTCTGAATCAAGATTTTATAACTAAATTATCATTAAAATATAAGTCTTGTGAAAAATCTGGGGTTCATTATACTTTCTATATTCAATTCAATTATCCTTTTAGGTCAGAACGGTAATTGGGTAGAAAACAAGACTTCCAAAATCTATTATGAAACCTTTGGAGAAGGTGAACCATTATTAATCATTAATGGTGGCCCTGGAATGAACAGTAAAGGTTTTCGCTCCATTGCTCAACTTCTTTCTAAGAATCATAAAACTATCATTTATGATCAACGAGGTACAGGAAACTCTTCACTCACAGTTGTTAATACCTCTACAATTACTATGGATCTGATGGTTGATGATATAGAAAAATTGAGAAATCACTTAAAATTAGATAGCTGGATCGTATTGGGGCATTCTTTTGGAGGAATACTAGGTTCATATTATACTTCAAAACATCCTGAAAAAGTCAAGGGCTTAGTTCTTTCCTCGTCTGGAGGTTTGGATCTGGAACTGTTGAATTATGTAGGTCAAAACATCAGAGAAAAACTATCTGATAATGAAGCCAAAAACTTACAAATATGGACGCAAAAAATTAATCAGGGAGATACCACATATCATGCACGATTACAAAGAGGCAAAGCATTAGCTCCTGCCTATGTTGTCAATAAAAAACACGTACCAGTAATTGCAGAACGATTGACTCAAGGAAATCAATCAATCAATACATTGGTATTTCAGGATTTACGTAAAATCAACTATGATTGTACTGAAACCTTAAAATCATACAACAAACCTGTACTAATTATCCAGGGAAATAAAGATATTATAGATGCTAAAACTGCCAACAAAACACATCAGGTCTTTTCTAACTCCAAACTCGTGCTATTAGATGACTGCGGGCATTATGGATGGCTAGACAAAAAAGAAGAGTATTTATCCGAAATTGACTCTTTTCTTGAAAATCTATGAATTTATAAAAACCTGTAAACGTTAAGTTTCTATGGGTTTATGTAGAAAAAACCTTAACTGTCTTTACATTTCGAGGTAAGCCTCGGAGAATTAAACTCTACAATGTGGATTAAATTTCTATTCGACGACAGAAAACTGCATTTCACCGCCAGTTAAGTTGCAACTAATCGTTAATAATAATGCACAGCCTTTTTAATGATTAATTTCACTTCAGATTATAAGCGTAAAACCAACTTAAACGATGAAACGAAGAGAAGAATTTAGTTTTTTAAAAGGAACCTGGAATCAGCTAAAAAAAATAAATAATAAGGTACATCAACTTATCAAAGGTATACATAACGATAAGCCATATGCAATAAACTATTCTAACCTAAGAAAAAGGTTTACTGAAGAAATAGAAAACTATAAAAACCATCCAGAGTTAATTGATATAGATGAGTTTTCTATGAATTATACTTTTGGATATCATTACTCAAATAATATCGATAATGTTTTTAGTAAAGAAGCGATGTATATCGAAGTTAAAAGTTACCTTAAAACCATAAAAGTATGGTGCTAAGGATTTTTACAAGTCTTTAAAACTCCTTATTTATTCTCTTCATCTAAGAAAATCGTATTCATAATTATGAAACCATATAAATACATCAATCCATAAAACATCTTCACAAAAAAAATTGGTGTATACATTAGAATAATTCCTATCTTTCAAATTCGAAGAAACACCCTATCTATAGTAGATTGACGGGCAAATGTCGGGTTAAATACGGACGAAAAAATTTGAGAAATTAATTCTGAAACTTAATATTGCTGAACAAAATGAAAATCAATCAGATTATGAAACAGCCAGAATTAGGTCAGAAAATTTCTGAACTCAGAAAGTCTAAAGGACTTACCCAAGAAGAACTGGTAGAACAATGTAATATCAGTGTTAGAACAATACAACGAATAGAAGCTGGTGAAGTAACCCCTAGAAGTTATACTATAAAAACAATTCTATCAGCATTAGATTATGACCTGGAGAGAATCCACACTGAAGATTCAAGGGTTACCAAAGAATTTAAAAAACTTTTTTTACTTGAGATTGACGATGATAAAGAAATTGGTTTTCTTACCAAACAATTAAGTATCGCCTGGATTAGCGGAATCGTATATTTCATACTGGGATTTGCAGAAGTCGCTATAGAATTTTACCGTTTCGAAGAAAATCGAATGGTGGTAAATGATGTTTTTTATATTCTTATAAAACTGGTTATTCTTACATCGGTCATTCTATTTACCCGTGGTTTTGTATTGACTGGTAAAATTTTTAAAAACTATCTGCTCCGGATCACTTCATTTATATTTATCTGTATGGCAGTACTATTTTATGCATACGATATCTTATCTCTATATGTTGGAGATTTCGATTATCGATTCATCCTTGGAGCAGAAGCCATTACTTATGGTATAATTGGTATTCTATTCGGTATATCCATCTTACGTCTTCAAAAAGGTTTAGGACAATTAGCCACAGTTACTGGTATTTTCGAGATCATAAGCTATGGCTTTTTAGTAACAGTTATATTATCCATAGTTGGATTGTTTTTATTAACCCCTACCATTATTCTCGAAGTTATATTGCTATACAAAGTTTCTCAAATGCTTAAAGCCAAGCAGGATGAACTAGCCACTTTGTAAATCATTATTTGTCCTTTTTTATTTTAAAATTATCATTGAATTAGCTTTCAATGACAAGAAATCCTATGTCAAATCTCACCTGTATAAACAGGTTATAAAAACGTATTATAAAATGAAAAATCTAGTTTTATTAATTCTTGCCCTTATTATGAGTTTTCTTAAATCAATGGGGCAAAAACCTGATTACGAAGTTATCTTTTTGGATCAATACTATTCAGAATATATCGCATCTGCCAAACAAAGTGATGAGGATCTTACAGATCTCTATTTAAAGAAAGTACGAACTCCCATTTTTCATAAATATTTTCTAAGTAGCGAATACAATTCTTTTGTTTATGAAGATCTGGCAAGACCTTCATTAGATATCCCTTATTTAGAAAAAACATTAAAAGAAATTGCATCAAATAAAAAACAGATTAAAAAGACGGTTATAAAAGCTCTAAAAGAATGTAATAAACTTCTCAAAAGTGATAAAATGACCATTTATATTTTGCCATCAAGCTCAGAATTAAAAACAATGGTTCAAGATATGAGTGGTGTATTTGGTTTTACTGCCGGAAGCTCACAAGTTTTAATCAGTATAGATCCTACTATTAAAGATTGGCAAAAAATGCTTCCGTATGCGGTAGCTCATGAGTACAATCATACTTATTGGACAAAGAAAAATTTAGCTACAGTAACTAAATGGACTTTATTAGATTATTTAGTGTTCGAAGGTCGAGGAGATTATTTTGCAAAGCTATTATACCCAAAAATAGAAACCCCCTGGACTGAAGCATTAACCGAAGAAAAAAGACAGGAATTATGGCAAAAAATTCAACCTCATCTTGAGAATCAAGATTTTAGTTTTCAAGCAGAGGTGATATTTGGTTCTTATCGGTTTCCTATGTGGGGAGGATACTGCTTAGGTTATGATATTGTACAAAGTAGTTTATCAAAAGATAACTCCTCAACACCAGAAACCTGGATAAATTTTCCTTCAGAACAAATATTAAACTCAAGTACTTACCAGAACAAGTAACTATACTTCAAAACACTTAATAGATTTTTTATTGCCATTTTAAATGATCAGTTTAAAGCTAAATCATTTGAGGTGGCATTTTTATAATAAATAGGTATGACAACAAGTCTCTCTTCTTGTTTTTGGGATTAATTTTTGAGTTAACCAGATGGTCGTATACTAAAAACATCATAATAGCTGTCGTTTGTATTGTAAAGTATACCATTCAGCTATTTTATTTTGACAGCTTTTAAGAATTACAGAATTTCGATTTCATTATAACTAACACAAACGTTTCTAACCAAAGCTTATCTAAAATTATGGATACAACAAAAAACTTACTATACACATAACTATTTTTCAGACCATTATCTACTGTATATATCTATGTAATTCTTGACAATGTCACTTATTATTGATTTTTTGATCAATTATACTTTTAGATATTCTTAAAAAATATAATAGTAAATCGCCATTTCTGACATTAACTCTATTTAGCAATAATATAGATGTTTAAATATTATGTATACCTGGTAATTCTTACCTAACCAATTATTCATTCGAAATTCTTAAAACCAAATTATTTCAAATAGTATAAATCAAGAAGCATTATGATATCTGATTGTTAAACCAATTCTTAATCATTCTACATTTTGTTTAGAAGCAAATTCAAGAATCTTTTAAACAAAACCTACTTACTCTATTTAGAATATAACTTAACTCACTATTCATGAAAACCAAATTTACTTATCAAAAAAGGGGATTCTTTTCCCTTAAAAAATGTAGTGATGCTCTATTAATTATAGCCTGCATTTTTTTTAACATTACCTTTGCTCAGATCGATTCAGAGTCGTATGCTGATTTTTCTCAATCTAGCGATATTTCTCAAAAATCCATTCAAACCAAATCTGCTTTTAAACAACACTTAAAGTCAAAATTTGAATCTCAAAAAACAAATAGTACCTCATTGGTTACCAAAGAGCAGTGGGATGTGTTGTTTCCATATAGATTTGGATCCAAAGACACAGGAAACGGATGGGAGCTTGATCCTGCAGATGATTTTTATACGTATGAATCTTTTATTGAAGCCATCAATAGGATGAGTAATCTTACCGTAACTTTTGATAGAAGGTGTGGTACAAATGCATATAAAATTACCAGAACCGATAAAACCACAGGCGTATCAATAGTTATTAGAACAGATGCTGATTTTGATGCTCCAAGAAATATCAATAAAGAAATTGTTACAGAAGAAGTTGACTATGGCTCTTTTTTACAAGAAGGGGATTTAGAAACAAAGAAAAGAGAGATTTCGGCTTTCTTTGCTAATATTTCTCATGAAACCACTGGAGGTTGGCCAACAGCGCCAGGTGGTCAGTATTCCTGGGGATTACATTTTAGAGAAGAACCTACAAATTCTTCATATGCTTCACCAGATCCTAATTACCCTCCAACTCCTGGTAAATCTTATAAAGGTAGAGGACCGATGCAGCTTTCATACAACTATAATTACGGCCCTGCTAGTGAATTTATTTTTGGAGATAAACAAATCTTACTAGACAACCCTGAAAGAGTTATTGAAGATGCTGCATTAGCATTCCAGACCGCTATATGGTTTTGGATGACACCTCAATACCCAAAACCATCAGCTCATGCGGTAATGATTAATCAATGGACGCCTAACGAGCTTGATCAAACAAAAAACAGGATTCCTGGATTAGGGATGACCGTAAATATAATTAATGGAGGTGTTGAATGTGGTCAAGGAACAGAAAAAGCACAAGTTTTAGATAGAATAGGATACTACGAGAGATTTACTGATATCTATAATATTGGAACCGATATGGATGGAGTTCATGATCTTTCAGATTGTGGGTGTAAAGATATGAGTCCTTATGGTGGAGATGCTGCAGATCTTACAGCAGAACCTTGCGCTCAAAAACCTACTATCTCATTTACGTCGCCAATAAACAACCAGGTAATAGAACAAGTTTCCTTTTCTCCTATCGATGTAACACTATCTGTAGACGAGAAAAATACAGTTTTAGAATCCATTACCACTACAGTAGGCAACCAATCTTTTACTGGTACCTCTTTTTCCTGGACACCTTCGTCTTATGGAACTCAAACTCTTTCTTCTACCGCTACTTTTCAAAATGGATTAACAGCCACTTCTTCTATTAAAGTAATCCTATGGGATGGAGTAAACCTGGATTGTTCAGAAATACCAGAATGGGAATCTAATATCATATATGATAAGCCCAACAACTATGTAAAATACAATAATATTATCTATAGAAATAAGTGGTATGCTGATAGTAGTAATATTCCTGGATCAGCTGAAGTTTGGGAATCTATAAAAGAGTGTAACGGGAATCCTCCTAATGCTGCTCCTGTGGTATCCTGGAATAGCCCAACCAATGCTCAAATTATAGAAACCGAGACTTTAGAAACACTTACTCTTACGGCCACAGCTACAGATAGTGATGGAAATGTGCAATCTTTCTTTTTTGAACATAATGGAACTGTTATCAATGCTACTCAAAATGGAAATCAATATACCGCTGCATTTACACCAACAGCATTTGGTAATGTTTCAATAAAAGCTTCAGCGACTGATAATGAGAATAAAACCACTGAGAGTACCATTACTTTTACGATTAAAGAAAAATCAGGTGCAAATACACCTCCTGTAATTTCTGGGATCGAACCCGCAAACGCTCAGATTATCGAGCAAACTCAATTGACTGCAATTACTTTAAGTGCATTAGCAAATGATGACGTATCAGTTGCTTCTGTGGTATTTTCTGTAAATAATACTACACTAACTCCTACTCAAAATAGTACTGGGGCTTATACCATAAATTGGACTCCCACTGCTTTTGGGTCAGTAACTTTTAAGATAACTGCAACTGATAATGAAGGATTATCTTCTGAAAGCAACACAACTTTTACCATTCAGGAAAAAATTACCGGTGGAGATTGTAATGATATTCCTTCATGGGAAGCAAAAGCATATCCAACCGGCAATACTGAAGTTAGTTATAACGGAAAAGTATATAAAAACAAGTGGTATGCAGAACCTACAGATATTCCAGGAAGTAGCAATGTCTGGGATTATATAAAAGAATGCGATGGGGCTCCGGTAGAATATTGCGGGTCTCAGGAATGGTCTGCATCTGCCACTTATAACACAGGAGATACTGCATATTATGAACAAAAGATATATCGTGCTAAGTGGTGGACACAAAACAATGTTCCAAGCACTAGTAATGAATGGGAATACGTATCAGATTGCCCTATAGCCAATAGGTCAAATGCCAAAGTATACCCTACAACCGTTAAAGATCTTGTTACTATTGAATTATATTCTCCCAAAACAACAGTAATTAAAATCGACTTATACGATTTCTCAGGTAGAAAAATACGTACTATTGAGCGGTTATCATCTACATCTGCTACGAATATTCTTTCTGAGGATCTAACAGATTTAAAAAACGGGCTTTATATCTATAGAATTCGTATAGGTAAAACTGTATACGTAGAAAAATTCATCAAAGAATAAATCAAATTATCAACCAACTACTGGCTCTACTCGCTTAGAGCCAGTTATTTTAATCAATTTATAATTTAAACTCACAAATCATGAAAAAAATAGTACTACTACTTAATTTCTTTCTTTTAAGTATGTTATTACAAGCACAATATCAGTTTCCAGAATGTAATCCAGCATGGGATCCTAATAAAGATCATTATGTACAAGGAGAAAAAGTTTCTTTTGAAGGTCTAAATTATACTGCCAAACATTGGACATCTGCTCAACCTGGAGATCAATCCTGGGAGAGCAATGGAGCTTGTGGAGATGGAGGTTTAGGACCTGACTATACCGGTAATCAGCGTATCATCGGTTACTTACCAACCTGGATTGAAGATTATGATATTAAAAACAACTTTAATCCAGAAGTAGCTACAAATATCAATATCTCTTTTTTAATGTTTAAGCAGAACAATAACGATTATAACAGTAGTGATTTTGCCTCTATAGCATTTAATGAACGAGAACAGAGAAAAGTAGATTCTGTCTTAACGGATTGCAATGTATTATCCAAAGCAAAAGCCAAAAACGTTAAAGTATCTGTTGCATTAGGAGGCGCAACAGATTATGCATTTTTATGGCTGATGACCAAATATCAAAACAATGATCAAAAGTTAGAAGAAATCGCTAATCTTTTAGCAAACTATATAACTTCACGAGATCTGGACGGAATCGATTTGGATTTAGAATGTTGGTGGGCAGATCCTGCTATTTCTGGAACTTCTGATCAAGGAGGTAGAACCAGAGGAGATAAATGGGGTGGTCAGGATCAAGGGCCTCATCCAGCTGGGGTTGGTTTAAAAAAACTCACTCAAAAATTACGAGCCAAATTACCTAACAAACTTATTTCTGCAGCAGTTTTTGGTGCTCCTTGGTATGGAAATAACTATGACGCAGGTATGACCGAATACATGGATTGGTTAGGGTTAATGTCATATGATTTTACTGGATCGTGGAATGAATCTTCTTTTGGACCACACTCAGCTCTGTACAAAGTACCTTTAAACACATATCCCCGTCAATCTGCTGATAATCCAATATACGCTGCTCAGGATGCACTAGAATATTGGTTAGGGATTGCACAACCCGAATGGAATCATGCAGGTGGTCACGGCGTAAAAAAATCCAAATTAGTTATCGGAGTTCCTTTATATGGTTATGATTTTTCAGAAAGAAAACCTAATAACGGAAATGGGTTTAAGTTCGTACCATATAAGGATATCATTGCAGAGTTTCCTAATGCTGCCACAAGTTATGACCCTAAAGATTCCAGGAATCTTGGAGGACATATTGGCCTTAACGGAAAAGATATATACTATAACACTCCTAAACTTGCTGCCGAAAAAATTCGATATACCAAAAATTACGGACATCAAGGTGTTATCGTATGGGAACTTACTCAGGATACAGATTACAACAACTCGTCTAGTATCATGAAAGCAATTAATGAAGAGGCAGGAAATACTGATCCAATAAACAATTCACCTGTAATCACCTGGGAAGCTCCTACAAATGGTCAAGTCATAGAATCTGAAACGTTGCCTTCTGTATCGCTTAAAGCTAAAGCAGTTGATAGTGATGGTACTATTACTTCTTTTAGCTTTAAACACAACAATACTACTATTACTGCAACTCAAAATGGAAGTTCTTATACAGCTGATTTTACTCCTTCGGCTTTTGGAGATATCACTATTACCGCAGTAGCTACTGATGATAAAAATGCTACTTCTCAAAAATCTATTACTTTTACTGTTAAGCAGCCTTCTGATGAAAATACACCTCCAGTTATATCACAAACAACACCACCAAACAATGAGGTCATAGAGCAAACAGAGCTTTCTCAAATTGGTTTATGGGCATCTGTAACTGATAATGACGGAACTAACAATACCGTTGGCTCTGTTGTATTTATGGTTAACGGTGTTACACATACTGCAACGAACACCAGTGATGGGCCTATTTATACTTTGGGTTGGACACCTCCTGCATTTGATACGTATACTTTTAAGATTATCGCAACTGATAACGAAGGATTATCTTCAGAAACAACAACTTCATTTATCATAAAACAAAAATCTACTTCTACTTGTGATGGAATTGCTGAGTGGTCAAGTCAACCTTATCCTACAGCAGGTACAGAAGTAAGTTATAATGGTAAAGTATATAAAAACAAATGGTATGCAGAACCTACTGAAACTCCAGGTAGCAGTAATGTTTGGGAATATGTAAGAGAATGCGACGGAAGTACTTCTACATATTGTGGATCTGAAGAATGGTCGGCTTCGATTGCATACAACACAGGAGAAACTGTACATTATGATCAAAAAATTTATGAAGCCAAATGGTGGACACAAAATAATGTTCCTAATACAAGTAATGAGTGGCAATTCGTATCTGATTGTGTTGTCAATTCTTTAAATAGGTCAAATAAAATCACCTACTCATCTTTGATAAAAGATATTGCAACCTTACAAATAGATCCTGCGCAACCTTCTTGGGTAAGAATCGATGTATATAGTTTCTCTGGAAGGTTGGTTAAAACAATCTTAAATGAGAAAATATCTGAACAGTCTAAAATGATTCAAAAAGACTTATCAGATTTAGAAAGTGGTCTTTACATTTATAAAATAAATATCAATGGGAAAACATATGGTAAAAAATTGGTAAAGGAATAACGGTATTAATAAATAAGGGCGGAATAAATATTCCGCCCTTATTTATTCTATTTCTAACTTTTAAAACCTATAATCATGAAGAAAATTATTAATTCTGTACTACCGATACTATTAGTATCATTAATGAACTCTTCCTGTGAAAAATCAGAAATTCAATCTCCTGAAAAACAGCAAAAACAGCTAGTACACGCAACCGATCCAACAAATAACATCAATCTAGTAGAAAATGGCCCTGCTGATTTTGATCAGGTTCCCTGGTCAGAGAATTATATTATTAGCGGAAACTCTGTTCCTGTTCCTGGTGATCATACCCTGGATGGACCTAATCCTATTCTTGACGAGATCAATGATTATAGTAATTTTGTATCCAATGTGCCACTCAATATAGAAGTATCAAGTAGTGGTGGTGATTGGTACAAAACATATACATATACATTAACTAATCGTTCTCAAAAATCACTTCATATGGATGCGAGTATAATGATATTTATCGCTCCAAAAAATCATAGTTTTGCCCGTCATTTGGCTATTGTAAATAATGGTTCTGGCTTTGGACATCCTCAAAAGGATTTTGTTGAAGTTCCATTACCTAATGGTATAGATTCATACTATATAACCCGATTTATATTTCACGATGTTCCAGAAAGCCAAAGAACTGTTACACCAGGAAGCTCAATTGTTTTCGATTTTGGAGTACCTCTTAATCCATTTATTACTCCATTAGGAATTTCTCCTGAAGATTCAAAAAATACGGTTAGGTTTATTGCTGATCTTATTGGTAACAAAAATGAAGATTTGGTAAGAAAATACGGTACTAAAAGGTTTGGTGACTAAATCCTTTATTTCAGGTATCAGATTTAGAGAACAATCTTTACATTTATAAAATTAATACACACAAGAACACCGAGATGAAAATCATCTCGGTGTTTAAAATATTTCTTCTAAAAAATCTTAGAAAGGTCCACCCACAGGTCTGCACAGACATCCTGCACAAATTAAAGGATAGTTACACTCACTATTAGAGTGACAAAAATCGTTTAATTCTCCTCCACCTCCATTGATGGATTGTTTTTGGCTTTTGTCTAGTTGTTTTACACCTTTCTGATTCAAAATTGATCGTAACATAATTAAATTGGTTTTAAGATTAAAGTTAATTTTGTATTTAAAAATAAGGAAAATTCCCCAGATTAATAACTATACCAACTGGTATCGCAATTATCTTCTGAGCTAAGTCCGGATGCGTTCCAAAGTTGAGTTCCGTTATATTGACCACAATTTGCTTGCCCCCAACCTACATTGGCGCCTAAAGTTGCTTGTGGGCTTAAATCATTACAAGATCGTATCATATACTGGGTTGCACAATATTCTAAAGCACTTACTCTTCCCGCTAGCACTTCTTTTTGTTCTAACTTATTTAATAAAGTAACTCCTTCTAAATTTAAAATTGATTGTAGCATAATTAAAATTGGTTTTAAGATTATATATTAATTTCAATCCGTAGAAAATTAAAGAATTAAGTCGGATGATTCCTCACCCTTTCAAGGTGATTTTACCAAGTAGTTCAGAAAATTTGATTTTGTTACCCAAATAATATTCGTAAACGAATAATTCATTAAACTTTAACATTTTGCAACAAAAACTACCTTAAAAAGATGGGAAATAATAGTTAGTTTTTAAGTACATTGAACAGCAAATCTTAAAACTTTAATAATATGTTACACAAAATTCTAAATCTTAATGGTGTTAAAGCGCTTGACGCAAATCAGAAAAAAACAATAAAAGGAGGTGCTTGGCCTCAAACAGAAGAAGATTGTTATCTATGTGGTGGTATCAGTTGGATCCCTACTCCTCTTAACGGTGGATTATGCGAACTACCTTGGAATTCGCCTTGTATCTAACCAATTACGTTCCTTAAGAACGAACGTACTTGACATTTTCAAATAACAATTCAAAAGAATGATAGCACTGATTTGAAATCAGTGCTATCATTCTTTAACTTATTCTAACCTTTGAAGCACTTAATTTGTTATAATTATACCTCTATCCATACTCTATTAATACCTTTTTAAGGTTCCAGACATACTAAAGTTGGTTCCCAAGGTGGTACACACACAAACAATGGTTCTCCAGTACAAGGATCTGTGCTATGCCATCCAATTGGGCATTCTATCCCTTTACCAAGAATAGTAGCTTTTTCTTGTTTTTTTAAGATTCTAAAACCCTCTAAATTTGAAAGCATTTTTAACATGATTTAATGAATTTAATTTATTCTACTCTTGAACATTTAGAGACAATCAAGTATTTGTCTATTCTTCGCGAATGAGGTTCTTTTTAAAATTGTATATCTCATTGTTTTTAAAACTTAATACATCATCAAGCACAAGATTGACCACAAGCATTGGCTGATCTACAAAACATACAAGTTCTGTATGCGCCTACATTACCATTCCAACATTCTTCATGCATTGTTTCTATAGCACTAACTGTCAGCTCAGGGCAATCGATAGAATTTGAGCCTGCCATTATACTCTTTTGTTGTTGTTTGGTTATTTTTTTTATTCCTTTAAGTTGTATGATATTTTGTAACATGGTTTCTTGTTTTTTTAAATTAATTCTCTCTTTAATTATTTTATACTCACTCTTGCCGCCACTAGTCACAGACTAGCGGGAGCGGGGAGCGGGGGGAAAAATATAATGGAAATATGTGTGTCAGTACACATATTTCCATGTTGTATGCAATTAAATTTTAATTTCACACTCTACTACATCTCTAATATCTATCTCTCTATTTTCATCATCAAGAAAAAGACGAGATCTTCAGCTAGATATTTAATTTTTGATTACCTCCCAAATACAGTTCTTCGATATTGTCCAATTACATACCCTTCGGCATGAATAGTGCATTCCTCAACCCATGAAATTTCTCCTTCAGAATCTTCAGAATGTCCACCGACTCTTACACACGTCCATTCACCTTCTCCTCCTCCATTAATTGATCTTTGATCTTTTTTGGAGATGCTAAATTGTTTTAAGTTTTTCAACATAATTTTAAAAATATAATTAATAATTACCCCAAACCTTTATAGACGCTAAGGGTTACGTCTTTCCATTTATAAGAATAAGATACCTCTGTATCATTAATATTTTCAACTTTGAAAAAAGAAGATAATTCAGGTAATTCGGAAATTATATCATCCTCTTCATTTGTACTACAGGAAAGTAACAAAGTTGTTACCAAACTGGTAGTATAAGGTTTTTAAGTACTTTCATTTTAATTATGATCTTAAATTTTATATGTGTTTATAGAGCTAAAGTCATATCTTAACAATAACCTCTTGTTACTATATTTTTGAAAAGGCACGAGTTATAAACTCATGCCTTTGTATACTACTATTTGATCTTATCCAAGACCACTACAAGAACCTCCTGAGTTTCCGCAAATTCCACGTAATTCATTTAGAGCACCTAATATTGAATCAGCATAAAAAACTCTTGCATGATGTTCTTCTCCTCCACAATGACAATCAAAATACTGTGGTCCATCTGGTCCGGATAATCCTACTCCTCCGGTAATATTTATTCTATGTTTTGTGCTTAATAATTGTATACCTTCAATATTTAAAATTGATTTTATCATAACTTTTTTTATAATTTTAATTAAAAATTGTGCCTGAACATTTAGAGACAATCAAGTATTTGTCTACTCTTCGCGAATGAGATTATTTTTGAAATTATTTGTTGTTTTTGATATCGTTACAGATATGAAAGTGGTAACAAAACAATATTTATTTTTTTCTTACTGTCTACTATTATTAGATAGAAACCAGCTATTTATCAAATGATATCGTTTTATAAGATGAAAAGTATATTTCAAAGAAATCAGAAATATACTTTTCTAAGTAATTCCTCTTTACTGTTAAAGTGGTTCGCAATACTCTGAACAAATATTACCGCTACACTCTCCGCAACAACGGCCTCCAGAACCACAGGTTCCCCCACCACTTACGGATCGCAACTGACTTCGTTCAATCTTTTTTACCCCTTCTAAGTTTAAAATGGATTGTAACATAATTTTTATAATTTAAAATAATATGAGACCTGAACACTTAGAGACAATCAAGTTCTTTGTCTTAATTAAAAATTGTGTAAAAAATAATAGAATTTATAACTGTAGATTTTTAACAAAGTCGTAATCCAACTACTGTATACTTTGTAAGGTCATGTTGACTCTCCTTAAACCCTTACTCTCATCGTTATATTCATAACTTATAGAAAAGCTCTGGATAGCGGGAACATGTAAAACTTTATTTACGTCAAAATAAACTGTATGCCTTGTAACATTACTTGCCGCATCATTATTTATTTTGGCATAGGTCATTCTATCATCTCTCCATTTTTTTCTTAACCCTTTCTTTTTATACTTTCTGCCTTTTATCCAAGTTCCAACACTATAATGATTGGAGTATTCTGTATACCAAGTTTGGGTATGAAAACTGTAATCTCCTCCTCCGCAAGTAAAAAAGTTATCCGGATAAGGATGGTACTTGTTAAAGTAATTTCCTCCGTAAAAACCTGTTCCTGTATAAGAATTTGTTGGATTTTTTGCACAGAGAGTTTGTCCATTAAGATTTACTCGTTGCGTTGTTTGATCATAAGAAGGGTTAAGAATAAATGCAGTAACATCTCCTGATATATGTTTTGCTTCAGGGTTCATCACTATTTTATAATCTTGAGAAATATACTCTACCTTTTCTGTTATTCTATGGTATTCTTTTCCTATCCTATACAAACCTTCAGTATTTAGGACTGCAGAAAAAGCTGGGTCAGGAATAAACAAAATATTAGCCTTATTAAGTTTTTCATGTAAAGAAATATCCTCATCTGTAGGTAAATCACTATAATATTCCTGTGTCAGGAAATGTGATTTTGTAAACTGTAAATCAGAAAGCCACGATTTAATTTCTTCATCTGATAATGTTTTTAAATGATCTAATGTTTCGAGAAAAGAAGTTTCTGATTTAAAAGTCAATATTCCATCTTTTACTTTTAGCCCCTGCTCTTGAATATCTCCCTGTTCTTTTTCGCAAGCCATACATAGAAATGCTACTGTTAAAAGAAGTATTTTACAAGATGATAATATGTGTTTTTTCATTGATGTTTTTTATTATTGTTATTATATTTTATCTATTCGTTTTTTGAATATTTTTTACAAAGTGTGATCTAAAATTGATTCATATCACATTCTTGACAAACCTGCCACGTATGATTTATACAATATAAATTTACAGGGCCTGCTAAACAGGGAACTCCAAAATAAGGCTGACCATTTACAGCACAATAATCTCCTTCACTAGGACAAATACTTGAATAATTAAAACCTCCGGAAATATTTTCTTTTACCTCTTTTTTTAATTCTTGTACTCCTTTAATTTCTAAAATTGATTTTAGCATAATAAATAATTTAAGTTTTTGCTTACTCTATTGATTTTGGTTTTCAGCTTCCCCAAAAGATGAGATAGAGATTTTATCAACCAAGTATTTAGTATCGGTTTTCATAAAATAGTTTGTGTTTAAAAACTACTTTTTTGAGTTAAACATCTCCTAATCTCTCATATCAAAAATATATTTCAATCGATGGTAAAGGGTAAAGAATATGGGGTTTGTGACGAACGTATCTTATAATGTGACAAACGGAAGAGGGTGATTTTCTCCCTATTAGAATTATGCATAATTCTTCTTGTTCGCCATTCATAATTTTTTAAATATTTCCAGCGTTAGTTTTAAAAAACCTTCTGCTCAATCGAATTAATTATTATAATTTTTTGGATTGAAAAACAATGTTGAGAAGTAAAATTGACTCAGTATATAATCTTTGAAAAAGATTTATGTATACATTTTTGATTCGTGGAAATAATATGGAATTAGGAGGTAAGTTTTTTAAAAAGTACAACTATTAAAATATAATCTTATCCAGGTTCTGTTTATATGTTTTTCCTACAGGGATTGTTTCACCATTTATTTGGAGCGTTTTATGATTTTTCTGCTGTACTTTTTCAATTCGAATTAAATAAGATCTATGAATCCGAATATATTCTAGCATA
This sequence comes from Aquimarina callyspongiae, assembly GCF_034322225.1. Classification (NCBI taxonomy): domain Bacteria; kingdom Pseudomonadati; phylum Bacteroidota; class Flavobacteriia; order Flavobacteriales; family Flavobacteriaceae; genus Aquimarina; species Aquimarina callyspongiae. The sequence continues at coordinate 700,572 of NZ_JAXLPA010000003.1, forward strand.
TCAGGTAACTGTTCTTGAAAATCACTTATTTTACCACGTATCAAATACATCTTTTTGGTAGTATAAATTTCTAAATAATTTCCTGAAGATTTTATATAATTGATTTGAGAGGTATTTAATTTAATTTCTGTATTAGATTCTTTAATCGTTATATAATGCTTTTCTCCTTTTATTTTTTTAAGTACAAAACGCAGTAACTCTCTTATAATATCCTTGTTATATAACAGAATCCGAAACTTAAAAAAACTATATATAATTAAAAGTATACTTATTGTTAGTAATACATAAAACCACCAGGTATTCCAAAGAGGAGGAGTGATAGTTATCTCTAGATATGTACTTTTTAAATTCCAATTTTTATTTGCTCCTTTTGTTTGTACCTCAAAAGTATACTGACCTGGCTTCAAATCCGGATATCGAATTTCTCTGTTTTTTGTAAGATTCCATTCTGGTTCTATTTCCAGCAACCGATATCTATATAATGTTTGATTTTTATTTTTAAAAGAAATTGCACTAAAACCAATCGTAACAGAATTTTGGAAATATTTTAAATATCTCAGAACTTGATGATCATCAATAATCTTATCATTAATCTTGACTGTTTTTATACGTAACCAATCATTTTTTACAGAATTATATACAGGTTCTATAATTGACTTTGGCAAGGAACATAAACCATTTTTGGTAGCAACCCACAAAGTATCGCCAATCACCTCTATATCATTGACTTCATTACTTGGTAATCCATTGGAGGTTGAAAATCTGGAAACAATATAGTTTTGATGATCATCTGAATATGTTATTTTACTAAAACCACTATTGGTGGCTAAATAAATTTCATGTTCATTTTCTATATGAACTTGTGTTGTTAAATCACTATTGAGTCCATTAGACTGATTAATAGCATAAACAGTATCCTTATCTTTAACAATAAGCCCTGCTCCCAAACTAGCTATATAATATCTTTCTTTGTATTTATCGATATCATCCATCCTGTATGATAACAAAGAATTGGTCTTTCTTACATCATACACAGAATCGTTCCTATATTCGTATAACCCAGAAAAAGTTGCTAAATAATATCCTTCAGCAGAGTATTCTATATCATGTACTCTTTTTGAAACTCTGGTACGCGTTTTAATTCGTTTACCTGGTAACAATTGTGAAAAAATGCTCTTTCCGGTAACAGGTATAGCATCACGATTATCAGATAACATTCCGCCGTGTCCTATATTATTTGTTAAACCTTTACCTTCTTCCCAGTTATTATGCGCTGATTGAATGATCAAACGATTATCCTTGCTATAATACTGAACCTCAGATTTATAATTATCAGGTGATTTCCATATCAATTGAAATTGATTTTTACTTCTCTTATATACCTCTCCATTATGATAACTTACATACAATTCATTTTTATTATTTTTAGTTAAACGATATGCATGTTTGTTTTCTCCTTTAATGTGTAAATCATGTATTAATACTTGTGGGTATTTTGCATAAAAGACTCCAGAATCTATAGTACTTATCCATAAACCTCCTTCGTGATCTTTTAAGATTTTTGTTACTGATTTATCTTTTAGAAAATGATCTGTTAAATTTCCATAATAATCATAGATCTTGACACCTCCATGTTGTAATCCTACCCAAAAATGATCATCATCATATTTTCCTGAGATAAGAATGTTTTTTTTACTTATGATATGTTTTTCAGACGCGTCTTTTGTATTAATAATATAAATTTCTCTTTGAGAAATAATTGTCAAAAGATTACGATCAGTACTATAAAATGTATCAAAATATCCAAAACTTAAATTGAAAGAAGGTTTTTTAATAATATAATCTGAAGTATTTGATTCAGTTACTTTTTCAGAATCAAAAGTAAAACTATAACATTTGGGGTTTATACTGGCTTTAATAGTTGGAGGTACATATACTCTACTAGTTTGATTATTCACTTCACCCAAGTTATCTATTTCTAAATAACCCAATAATCTTTTAAACGTGATAAAAAAGCTACCGTGATCACCTACATATATATTATTGATTGTAAACCCAATAGGAATATTCTCTAACAAATGATTGTATTTGTATGCAATGAACTGATCTTTATCCGGATCATAGTAAAATAGTTTTTTATTAAATGTTGAACACCAAATTTTTCCATCTGGCTGTTCATAAAAATTAAAAACAACAATATCTGTTAATCCATCTCTAACCGTATATTTTTTAAAATTATAACCATCATAACGCGTTAAACCCCGATCTGTCGCAAACCACAAAAATCCATTTTTATCTTGTGTTATGTCATATACTTCTGAGCTACTTAAACCATCATTTGTTGTAAAATTTTTATAGATATGATCTTGTGCCAAACAAGCATATGACCAGATAATAAAAATTAATAAAATATTGGTTTTACTCATATGGTTCTAAATTGATTTTTACAAACCAGTATCAGTTAGTATCAGTACCTCTCTTTTTGTTACCCAAAAATTAAGTTTATTATGCAAATCATAAATACCTTAGCAGTCATTGATTTAATATTGGTAAATTTGATTCCTCTAAAATTAAATCGTTTTGAAAAATAAAAATTGTAAAAATCGGAACTGATTAAAAAATTAATATAAGCTGAAGTTTTTATGTAAAGATTCCCTCTCAGAAAGTAACTCTTTGGGCGTTTTACCACTTACATTTTTAAAATCTTTAATGAAATGAGCTTGATCATAATATCCTAGTTCTAATGCTACCTGAGTAAGGTTACTATCACTATTTAACTCTCCAATAAGTTTCAACCCATAATTAAATCTGGCCAGTTTGATAAACTGTTTTGGTGACATCCCCAGGTATTTCTTGAAAAGTTTATTAATATAACGAGCAGAATATCCTGTACCATCTGCTATGTCATTTAAGTTAACTTCGTTTCCTTTAGATTTTAATATTAACTCATAGACTCCTAATATTTCTTTCCTAATAGGGTTTTGAGCTATTCTTAATAAAATAAATTCTTCAATTAGCTTTATTAAATCGTCTGGATTATTTGATGTGGTGTTTTTTAAGGTACTTAGTTCAACATCTGTTTCGATTAGATTCTCTACCGGCACAAATTTGTTCATTATTTCTGTTAGAGAAGTCCTGAGAAGGATACTCATATAAAACGGAAACACAGAAACTCCGATAACTTTCATTTTTTGATGTTGCAGCTTAACCAAAGTATTTGCATATCCAACATAAAGTCCGCTTTTAAGACTAAACTCTTGTTTTGTTTCAAAAAAATGAGCCTGAACATCTTCTGAAACAGATAAATAAAAAAAGGAGGGCAAACCATCTGGTAAAAGATATTGCTTTTGGCTTTTGGTTTCAGAATGCTCCATCACAAAAAAACTCTTAACTATATTTTTTAGATCATTATTTGGTGGTATCGTATATACTTGCGTACTCATATTTAATTAGGTTTTTTAATTAGAATAATTCCTGAACATTTAGAGACAATCAAGTTCTTGTCTGCATTCACGCGTATAGTCAATTATCTGGTAGTTCTGGAAAAGTCTTTTTGTTACCCAAAAAAGTAAAAGCCGGAATAAGGATATTCCAGCTTTTATTCTTGTATTATTTATGTTTAAGTTCTATCGAAGCTTAATTTTCCTCAATGCACCTGTTCCTCCAAATTCTGATACATAAATTGCTTTGCCATATTTATCTGAGGTTATTCCGTTAGGGCCATTAAATGATGCTTCCAGAACAAGTCCATCTATAACAGCGGCTTCTCCGGTTCCTGCAAAAACCTTTATTTCTCCATCCAGAGAAACTTTAAATATTTTATTTACAGCAATGCCTGTAGCAAATATTGAATTACCAACCACGGTTATATATCCTATTCCAAAACCATTTATTACAATGTCTGGGATATTAGCTATTAAAGAGACACTACCATTTTTATCAATCGACACAATATCCGCGGTAGAAAAATTACCTACGATCAAATTCCCCTGACGATCAAAATCAATTCCTACACCTCCTGTTAATCTTGGATCTGTTGCATAGACAGTCACCTCACCATCCTGTGTGATTTTATGTACAGTAGGTGAAAGAAAATTAGATACATAAATGTTGTTATTACGATCCAGAGTCATTCCTGTTGGCCATCCATCTATGGTAGCCAAAATAGTACGTGTACCATCAGGAGTGATTTTAACTACATTTCCTGATACAGTATTGTTTGCATCATTTACATAAAAATTGCCTTGATTATCAAAAGCATTTCCTAATGGCCCAGTTAAATCAGTAAGAAATTCTGTTAGATCTCCGTCTTGAGACACCTTTAAAACTCTTGTGCCATTGCCTCCTGTATTTGTAAATTGACCATACTCTGAAACATATATATTGCCCCGACGATCAACAGAAACAGCATCATTTCCAGAAAAATCAGAAACGATAGTTTCTACTTCAAATTCGGGATCAAAGCCATCTCCATGACAAGAAATTGATACGATTACTGTTATTACTAAAACAAAAACAAGGGATACGTTTGTCGTAAATTGTTGAATAAAGTTTTTCATTTTTCGTGATTTTAAGTTTTGCTCTAAAGTATTAGAGCATTACCTAAAAATCGACTGCCTGGATAAACTCATACCTATTTCAAGCAATTTTTAACTGCTTGATATAGTTGCTTGGAGTATCATTCATCTCTTGCTTAAAAGCTTTATTAAAAGTAGATTTAGAATTAAACCCTACATCCATAGCAATGGCAAGAATTGTATGATACGCATGTTCGTTATTTTCTATTTTCTGAAGAAACTCCTTAATTCGGTAATGATTAATATAATCATAAAAACTACTATGTAGTACCTTATTTAAATACCATGATATATTATGAGTAGAAGTATCTAATTTTTCTGACAAATCTCTTAAGGTTAAATCAGATTGCAGAAACAGTTTTTCCTTTTCCATAATATACTTTAACCGGTTACCTAATGAAAAAATCTCACTTTCAGGAAGACGATTAATGTCTTTACTTTTCATTTGTATTGGGATTCTAAACAATTCTGGTTCTTTTAAACTGTAATACCCAATAACAAAAATAAAAACAGATATCCCTATCCAAACCCAGTTATAACCAATGGGATACAAAGAGCGATTAAAAAAGTTAACAGACACAAAACTAAGTACCCATAATGCTAGAAACAGACCTACTGATATTTGAAAAAACTTTAGAAAAAAAGTTAAGTTTTGTTTATACGAGATATTTTGTTTTTCCTCTTTGCTATACCATAGAATCAACCTTGTATTAATTGTCCAATAATAAATATTAGAAATTACTCCTAATCCTTCTATCAATAAAAAAGGAGTAGAAAAATGTTTGTCATTTAGTTTTAGTACAAATTCATCTTGGCTTAAAGAAATTACATATCCAAAAAACAAAAGATGAATTATTACTGGTAGATAATGAAACCATTGGAGTTTGAAGTTTTTATTTCCGGCATATGCTAATCTTCTTAAATACATTAAGCATAATGGCCCAAAAATAAAGATAATCGAATCAACAAGGATGCTTACTTGAAATAGCCTTACTGTAATATATTTTAAAAACAACATTCTCCCCAAAAGCATGAATGAAGCCAATAATAAAATAATCCCTAGAATTCGGTTTGCAGTCTTGTTTTTGTTTTTTATAATCTGTAATGTAATCGCCAAAAAAATCCCTTGACTAATTCCTAAAAAAAGAATAAGATCTATAAATTCAAAAGGTTCCATGTACCGATAATTGATTAGACTATAAAATTAATTGAAGATACTCTTTTTTTCGACCGATTGGATCAATTCGTACGCTACAAGGTTTATCATTAATTTAAAAATGATAAAATGCATCTTCTAGATGTTCTATCTTTATTCCTAGTTTATTTTTGATAATTGCGATAATATCAAAACGGACTTCTACATCCAGGTCATTCTCTACAATATAATGATCAATCGCTTTTACTAAAGATTGTATTTGTTTTGGTTTTACAAATTCATGAGGATCCCCAAACTCAGGAGTACTTCGGGTTTTTACCTCGACAGCCACGACCAAATCACCTTTTTGAGCAATAATATCTATTTCGGATTTCAGGTATCGATAATTTTTTTCTAAAATATCATACCCTTTTTTAAGTAAAAAGTCTACTGCCAGTTTTTCCCCTTCTTTTCCAAGTTTATTATGCTCTGCCATACATTATATATACTCAAGTTGCGCCATCTTTTTAGTAACAGTCAATGATACTTCTGCGCCTAACATCAATGTTCTATTATCTTCGATATGTCCCATTGGGAAGTTAAAAACTACAGGAAAATCATAATCAGCAACGATATCTAAAATAATTTCTTCTGCCTTTCTACCAAAAGGAATATTGTTGTCGTGCATTTTGGTCATCCCTCCAACGATTAATCCTGATAACTTATCAAAATAACCATTACGTTTTAAATTTTGTAACATTCTATCAATATGATACAAATATTCATCCAGATCTTCTATACATAAAATTTTGCCCGTAGTATCTATAGAAGATAGAGAACCACAAAGGGAATACAAGATCGACAAATTTCCTCCAATCAATTGTCCAGAACAGTTTCCAATTTTATTTTCTTCAGAAGAAGAAAAACTATACGATATTTTGTTTCCAAAAATAATCTCTTTAAAAGATTTCTGAGAAGCTGTTGTTCCTTTATGAAAATCTATTGGCATGGGAGCATGTAGCGTAGCTATTTGTAATTTATGAATATGGGCGTGTAATACAGTAACATCAGAATATCCAATAATCCATTTTGGCTTTTTCAAAAAGCCTGAAAAATCGAGCATATCAACAATTCTAACCGTTCCATATCCTCCTCTTGCACACCATATGGCATCAATATCCGGATCATCTAACTTGTCTTGAAAATCTGATCTTCTTTCTTCATCTGTACCAGCAAATTGATTATGATCTAATCCAATAGTTTTACCAATAACAGGAACCAATCCCCAGGCTTTAATTATACTGATTGTTTCAGCAATTTCTCGTAAACTAATTTTCCTTGCGGTAGAAACAATGGCAATTTTACTTCCTTCTTTTAGGAATCCAGGCTTAAACATTCGTTAATTTTTTCTATTTAAGGATACTAATTAACAAATACTTTCGTTCTAAACTATTATATTGTATGTAATTTATCCCTAAACTACACTTACTAAACGTTTTGCCTATGATGACTGATACTAATTGTAATCTGGCCACATTAGACGAGTATGTCCCTACGGCAGAGAATCCCTGGAATGTTCATCGAATACATCATTTGTATCGTAGAATCGGATTTGGTGCCTCCAAATCTGAGGTTCTCTCTGCTTTATCCTTAAGCCCTGCTGCTCTTGTAGATTCGCTTATTGACAATGCTATCGCTCTTAACGCCACACCTGCACCTCTTTGGGGATTCTGGAATAGGGATCAATTCGAAGCCGCAGAAAATGCCAACGAAGACAACACTGTCGGTTTTTACCGCCAGGAATGGAAAGAACAAATGATCGGTGACCTGATCCAGAACAAAGTACGGGATCGAATGACCTTATTTTGGAGTAATCATTTTGTTACCGAAGATGATGTGTATAGAAGTCCTGCATATCAATACCAATATTATAGTTTATTACAATTTCATGCCCTTGGTAATTTTAGAGACTTTGTACGTGAAGTTGGTTTAACATCTGCCATGTTAGTATATCTAAATGGTGATGAAAACATACGTGATAGACCTAATGAAAATTATGCCCGAGAATTATATGAGTTATTTACTTTAGGAGTAGATAATGGTTATAATGAAGATGACATTCAAGAAACTGCAAAAGCATTGACAGGATGGGTAGAAACTAATGATGTTGCCTGGGGACCTATTACCTTTAACCCTTCTCAGTTTAGTAACGATAGTAAAACTATCTTTGGTCAATCTGGAAACTGGGGTTATGACGATGTCATTAATATATTATTTGATCAAAGATCAACAGAACTAGCTACTTTTATTTGCGGTAAGCTATATACTTATTTTGTAAGTCCATCATGTAACGATGCTATTGTTGCGCAAATGGTTCAGACATTTATCACAAATAACTATGAAATAGCTCCTGTACTAAGACAACTATTTAAAAGTCAGCATTTCTTTGATGAAAATGCTATTGGTACTATTATCAAAAGTCCTTGCGATTTATTGATTTCATTCTATAATGAGTTAGGCTTTACCTTACCTGCTGGAGTAAACACTGTAGAATTTATTCTTGATGGTTCCAGAATTCTGGGACAAGAAGTTTTAAACCCTATAGATGTAGAAGGTTGGCAAGGTGATGAAGATTGGATAAGTCCCGACCTGTTAATCGGTCGTTGGGAAAGTGCACGATTCTTAATCGGCAGAGCCTGGGAAGAAAATCAAACACAATTCAGAGAATTTGTAGTTGGGTTACCTATTGGTACTACTGCCGAGGGAAATCTCGATAACAACATGCAAAGCACAGATGTGGATATTGTGGTAAAAGCAATCGTAGATTACTTTTTTCCAAGGGGAATTGAAGATCCTGTAATTTTTAACGAAATTCTAGGTGTTTTCAAAGATTTCTTTCCTCCCACATACTATGAAGCAGACGCCACAGATCCTAATATCTGGAGGCTTAGTTATCCACAAGTGTCGGATCAATTCCTTGCACTTTTGGATTTCATTGTAGATATCCCCGAATTCCAACTTAAATAAGACATATCATGTGCGAAATAAACCACTCAAAAAATACAAAATCAAATAAACCCGGTTCTTGTAATACTAACGATCATAAGAAATGGAATCGGCGATCTTTTCTACAGGCGCTTGGCCTGGCAGGAGGAGGATCTATGATGTTAGCAAATACTCCTCTTTCTGTATCACGACCCTCTCCTCTATCTATAGCGCTTAGTCAAGCCGAAACAGATAATATTCTAATCCTTGTAAGATTGCAAGGTGGTAATGATGGTTTTAATACCATTATACCAGTGTACGACTATGATGTTTATGCCAATGCAAGACCATTAATACGTATCCCTCCTAGTGAATTCATTACACTTGATGATGAATTTGCAATGCCCAAACCTATGAATAAACTTGAAGGTGTTTGGGGTGATGGAAAAATGAGAGTAGTACACGGTGTTGGATACGAAGATTCTTCTCTTTCTCATTTTAAAGGATCTGATATTTACGCCAATACCAATCTTGTCGAAGAAGATCGTACAGGATTTATGGGAAGGTACTTTCAGGATATATACCCTGATTACTTTTTTAATCCACCCGCCAGTCCGCCATCTATACAAATCGGAAGTATCGGTAACTTGATCTTTAAAGGCCCTGAAAATGACTTTTCATTTGCAGTGTCCAACCCACAACGATTGCTTCAAATTATTGAAAACGAAACGTTTTATAATCTTGATGGATTAGAAAACTGTACCTATGATGATAAAGTACGATATCTTAGAGAAGCAACTAATACTACTTTTAACTATGCCGATGTTATTAGTGCTGCTTATGAAAGATCTTCTGATTTTGGAGGATACCTGGATGATAGTTTAGGAAGACAGTTAAGTATCATTTCAAGATTAATCAAAGGAAACCTGGGTACCAAAGTATATTTAGTAACTCTAGGAGGATTTGACACTCATAACAATCAGATACAAAGACATCAGGAACTTCTAAACTCGTTCTCAGAGGCTATCAGTAATTTCTATGCTGATCTTACTGCAGCCGGAATGGATAATAGAGTTCTTACCACTACTATATCAGAATTTGGTAGAAGATTTACAGAAAACGGATCATTAGGTACTGACCATGGAACGGCTGCACCTATGATGTTTTTTGGTACTGGTCTTAACGGAAATGGTTTTGTAGGAGAACATCCTGATATGAATACCCTTACCAGAGGAGGTAATGTTACAAACACTATGGATTTTAGACAAGTATACGCTACAATCATGAAAGATTGGATGTGTATAGATGAAGAAACCGTAAGTAGAGCATTATTAGGAGAATCGTTTGAATCCTTAGATCTCGGTTTCAATTGTTCGGGTACCAATCCTAATCTTCCTACAGATGGAGAAAATGTGACTCATATTGTTACCTATAGTGATAATCAAACATATATTAATATTGCTACTCCGCAGACGGGTCATGTAGACATTAGTTTGTATAATGTAGTTGGGCAAAAAGTAGCAACACTACGTAATGAAATCCTGATGGAAGGAGAACATGTGATCAATGTAAAAGAATCTGCAGATAACAGATTAAGTACAGGTCCTTATGTATATCAGATCCAAACAGGTGGCGGTAACTATAGCAGATCAATAATTATCTCATAAAAAGTAATAAGGGTAGATGTATATTAAGAATAATTACATCTGCCCTTATACTTATATTTTGCCAGTCTTTATTACCTTTGTGCCTCATTTTTACACCCATTTATGAGCACACAAGGAAGATATACCATTACAGCAGCTTTACCCTATACTAACGGGCCTATTCATATCGGACATTTGGCAGGAGTTTATGTTCCTGCAGATATCTATTCAAGATATCTGAGAATTACAGGAAACGATGTTGCTTTTATTTGTGGAAGTGACGAGCATGGAGCTGCTATACCTATGCGTGCTAAAAAAGAAGGAGTGTCTCCACAAGTGATTATTGATAAGTATCACGCAATCATTAAAAAATCTTTTAAAGATTTTGGTATCTCTTTTGACAATTATTCACGAACCTCTGCAGCCATTCATCATGAAACTGCTTCAGAGTTTTTCAAAAAACTATATGAAGACGGTAAGTTTATAGAAGAAACTTCAGAACAATTATATGATCCTGAAGCAGATCAATTCTTAGCGGATCGTTTTGTTACAGGTACCTGTCCAAAATGTGGTAATGAAGAAGCATACGGGGATCAATGTGAAAATTGTGGTAGTTCTTTGAATGCTACAGATCTTATTAATCCAAAATCAACTATCTCAGGTGCTAAGCCTACATTAAAGCAAACAAAGCATTGGTTTTTACCGTTAGATCAATACGAAGATTTCTTAAAAGAATGGGTTTTGGTTGGTCATAAAAAAGATTGGAAAACCAACGTATACGGTCAGATAAAATCTTGGGTAGATGATGGATTGCGTCCTCGTGCAGTAACCAGAGATCTCGATTGGGGAATTCCTGTTCCAGTTGAAGGAGCAGAAGGAAAAGTACTATACGTATGGTTTGATGCCCCTATTGGTTACATCTCTTCTACCAAAGAATGGGCGGCAAGAGAAGGAAAAGATTGGCAACCTTACTGGAAAGACAAAGACACTAAACTAGTGCATTTTATTGGTAAGGATAATATTGTTTTTCATTGTATCATTTTTCCAAGTATGCTTAAAGCCGAAGGTAGCTATGTGCTTCCAGAAAATGTTCCTGCCAATGAATTCTTAAACCTTGAGGGTAATAAACTGTCTACCTCTAAAAACTGGGCGGTATGGTTGCATGAGTATTTAGAAGAATTTCCAGAAAAACAAGATGTACTGAGATATGCCTTAACAGCAAACGCTCCAGAAACCAAAGACAACGATTTTACCTGGAAAGATTTTCAGGATAGAAATAATAACGAGCTGGTTGGCAATTTTGGTAATTTTATAAATCGCGTTGTAGTATTGACTAATAAATATTATGATGGTGTGATACCTGCGCCAGGAGAGTTTTCTGAGGTGGATATCCAAACGTTAACAGAGTTAAGAGCGTATCCTTCTGTTATCAGTAGTTCTATTGAGCGTTATCGTTTCAGGGAAGCAAGTCAGGAATTATTAAACGTTTCTCGATTAGGTAATAAATATCTTGCAGATGCAGAACCTTGGAAGCTTATCAAAACGGATGAGGATCGAGTAAAGACGATTATGTACGTTGCTTTGCAAATAGCATCGGCTTTAGCAGTTTTATCAGAACCTTTTTTACCTTTTACCAGTGATAAATTAAAATCTATACTAGCACATTCTACATTGGATACACAAACTAATTGGAATGAAATTGCAAACAGAGAAGTATTACTTCCTGCCGGACATAAAATAGAAAAGAGTCAATTACTATTTTCTAAGATCGAAGATGCGGATATTCAAAAACAATTGGATAAGCTAGAAGCTACTAAAAAAGCTAATGAAGCTGAAAACAAAACTGTAGAACCTCAAAAAGACACTGCTACTTTTGAAGATTTTACCAAACTTGATATCAGAATCGGAACTATCATAGAGGCAGAAAAAATGCCGAAGGCTAAAAAGTTATTGGTTTTAAAAGTAGATACGGGTATTAATACCAGAACGATCGTTTCAGGTATTGCAGAACATTTTACACCAGAAGAAATTGTGGGTAAAAAAGTAACTGTATTAGTAAACTTAGCTCCTAGAAAACTGCGAGGCGTTGAAAGCGAAGGTATGATCCTGATGACAGAAAATCCAGAGGGAAAAATCGTTTTTCTTAACCCGGATGAGGATAACGTGAACCCAGGAGCAGTAGTAAGTTAAAGCTAGCGTATATTGTTGCGGCAAGAGGATAATTAGTAAAAAAAATCCTAAAATTCTGGGTAACAAATTAATTACTCAGGATACTAACCTAAAAAGTAAGATGATAAAACAAGTTATATTATTTATTGGGATAGTATGTCTTACTATTTCGCTTCAGGCTCAAGAAAAAGTATTAGAATTGTCTGAATTCTCATCAAATTCAGGCATTAGGGTAAAAGAATCTTATACCCTTCCTAATCAAGTAAATGGTGAACTGATGCTTTTACTAGAAGGGCAACAGCAGTTTCTAGCTTATTTGATAGACAAAGAGTATAATATAGAATCAAAAATATACATTGATGGGTTTTCTAAATACCAAAACCTAATAGGGTACAATGTACAGGAAGATGTTTATTCCTTATTTTTTACAAACAATAGAAAGACCAAATTCGAAATTCTAACATTTAACTTTAAAAATAAGACCTCATCACTTAAATCATTAGATTTCAAATTAAAAAAAGAATGGTTTATAGATGCTATCAATTATCAAAATAAAATTTATATACTCTCGGTAAGTAAAAACAATTCTGATTTAAATATCTATACTTTTAATGAAGATTTTGAAGTATCTAAAAACACCTCTTCATTAAAGTCGTTAGAATATAAAAATTCTATTGATGGTTCAATATTTACTGCTTATAACACATTATCATATTATGATATTGCTAAAATAGAACCGCGCAATCCAAACGTGATTGAAACCACATCTAAGAAAACAAAAATATACGTATTAGATAATCAATTAATCCTAAGCTTTGATCATCGCGGTAAAGAAACTCAATTATTCTATGTAAATCTGGACACATTTGAATTAACTTTTAAAGCTATTGAAAAACCTTCTAACACTGAAAAAGGGTTTGTAAAAAGCAATTCTTATATTTTTGATGATAAAATATTTCAAATTGCCAGTTCCAGCAAAAAAATGAGGTTTACTATTAAAGATTTGGAAACTAAACAGAAAATCAAAGAGTACTCAATTACTAAAGAAGATTCTATAACTTTTAAAAACTCTCCCATCATACAAGAAGGAGGAGGTGCTTTTTCAGATTTTTCAAAGAATCGTATTCGTGAAATGGAAAAAACATCTAAATATTTACGAAAAATATCTTCCTCTAACTTAGGGATTTCGGTATATAAGGTTGATAATGAATACAATGTCATACTCGGTGGAACCAAAGAAATTAACAATGGCGGCGTTTCACATTTTGGGGTAGGTGTAGGTTTTGGCGGGACTGTAGGAAGTTCTGGGGCGTTATCCGTAAGTTTTAACCCAACTTATTATGGGTATGGAGGATATACCTCGACCAAATCAACATATATCAATTGTCTTTTCGACAAGAATTTTGATCATTTAGAAGGAGATATTCAAAAAAACAAATATGATCTTCTTACAGATTTTGAGGATAGCCTTAAAAACGAACCCGAAGCTGTCACTGTTTTTTTGCATAAAGATCTTTTGCATTACGGTTTTTTTGACAAGAAACTTAGAACTTATAACCTATATCGATTCGAAGAATAATTCTTTATGCTCAAAATAGCATACCATCCTATTTATACACATCCGTTACCGTTGGGGCATCGTTTTCCGATGATTAAATATGAACTATTACCTCAACAATTATTACTTGAAGGAACTTGTACTGAGTATAATTTTTTTAAACCTGAAATCCCGAATCCTGAACATATATTAGCTGTACATACTCAAGAATATTATAACAATCTAATTTCTCTATCACTAGAACGTAAAGCGATCAGAAAAACAGGATTCCCTTTATCAAAAGAACTTGTAGATAGAGAACTATTGATTGCTGATGGTACCATAAAAGCTTCAGAATATGCTCTTAAGTACGGGATTGCTATGAATATAGCAGGAGGAACACATCACGCATATACCGATCACGGAGAAGCTTTTTGCTTATTAAATGACCAGGCAATTGCTGCGCGATACCTAACACAAAAGAGGAAATGTAAAAAAGTTCTAATTGTTGACCTTGATGTACATCAAGGCAACGGGACCGCAGAGATCTTTCAGAACGACCCTTCTGTTTTTACTTTTTCTCTGCATGGTGCAAACAATTACCCTTTTAAAAAAGAAAAATCTGATCTTGATATACAATTACCCGATCATACTAGTGATCACGAGTACTTAAAAATCTTAAAAGAAACATTCCCTATCCTTATCAAACAGCAACAACCAGATTTTATCTATTACCTATCAGGAGTAGATATTCTAGCGACAGATAAGTTAGGAAAATTAGGGTGTACAATTAACGGATGTAAAGAAAGAGATCGCTTTGTACTACAAACCTGTAAAGATGCTAAGATCCCATTGATGTGTTCTATGGGTGGCGGATACTCACCAGATATTAAAGTTATTATTGAAGCTCATGCTAATACCTATAGATTGGCTCAGGAAATTTTTTTCTTCTAACTCACATGTTTTTAATCGTTTGTAAACGGATATTAATTGTATCTTAGAACTCCAATTATATAGATATGCCAAAAGAATGTCTTGAATGTGGTGACAAAATTATCGGAAGAGTTGATAAAAAATTCTGCAGTGATTATTGTAGAAATGCTTTTAATAACAAACTCAATAAAGACAGTAAAAACCTGGTAAGAAATATCAACAACCGACTCAGAAAAAATTATCGTATTCTGGAAGAACTAAATCCATATGAAAAGACCAAATCAACCAAGTCAAAAATGATTGCCAAAGGTTTTGATTTCAATTATTTTACTAGCATTTATACCACTAAGACCGGAAACATCTATTATTTTGTATACGATCAAGGATATCTCCCGTTAGAAAATGAATTTTATGCGCTTGTAAAAAGAAATAGTTAATATGAGTTCTTTGTTTTCTTCATTTCAATTGACAGACAAGACATTTTACATTATTATTGGAATTATAGTAATTCTTTCTATAGTTGCAATATCCTACTATTTCAGTGATCGAAACAGAATTCTTAGAAAATTAAAAAGTGTTGTTGCAAAAAGAATTTTATTAGTTAAAGAGAATGAGTATGCAAAAATTATAGGGAAAGCCCAACATATTGACGAATCTTTAATCTCTCCTATCGGTAAAAGAAAATGTGTATACTATCAAATTAAAGTCGAAGAAGAAAGAGGTGGAAAAAACAAACATTGGCATACAATCATAAAAGAAGAAAAAGCAATCGATTTTATTATTGAATCAAAAGGAGAAAAAGCAATTATAAAACCTCATACCGGATCGCAAGCCAAATTAGTTTATATCATTAAAGATGTAAAACACAAATCCGGATTCTGGAAAGATTCTCCAGCGTTTCTTGAGAACTACTTAAAATCGCACGGAAAAGATAGTACTGGGTTATTCGGTTTTAATAAAAAGATACGTTATCGAGAAGGTGTTATAGAAATAGGAGAAACCATTGCAGTTATGGGAATAGGAAACTGGAAAGAAACCGATCAAAGTTTTGATCGGTACTCCTCAAAAAATTTATTTTTATCTGGTGACAAGACAAATAAACTATTGATCACAGATGACCCTAAAGCTATTAAAACAAAGTAACGAATTATAGATCTCTCCAATGTTGACTATTTAGTTTTAACGCTGCTTTCATAACATCTTTCTGACTAATCTGCCCAATAAGTTTTCCATCTTCTATAATAGGAAATCTTCTTCTTTTAGTTTCTAAAAACTTGTTAGCAGCATCAAAAATATTGAGGTTTCCATCAATAGTCTCTACATTTTTAGCCATAAATTTCTCTACTCTGGCATCGTCTATTGGCATATTGTAATAGCGACTTTCATTTAACTGTTTAATACAATCTCCTTCAGAAATGATCCCTAACAATTGATTTTGCTCATCGACAACTGGTCCTCCTGATATTTTGTGTTTTACAAGTGTCTCAATGACTTCCATAACAGGTTGGTCAGGCCTGAAGGTAATCAAGTCTCGAGACATATAATCTGACACTTTTATAGGAGTTTCGTTCTGCTTTTTGGTTTTCGAACGTGCTCCTTGAAAACTTATTATTCCCATAATATTCAGTGATTTAGTGAATCTTCAATATAGTCATTTTCACGAACTTATTCAAATGCATTCTTGATATTTATGTAGGTAAAATCTTATTTTATTACCTTTAGCTACAACAATAAAACGGTTTAATCATATTATAATTGACAATAATTGGTTCGGTATGAAAAACAAATCATCTCTTCAAGATAACAAACCCACTAATAAAACCGTTTATGAGAAGTGATAATTTTTTGTCCTTTTATTTCAACACTATTTTGATCAAAAATGCACCCCTAACTTCGCATTCAACTAACATAAACAAACCACTCAATTAATGAAAAAAGTACTCGCAGTCCTCACCTTTGTATTGATCCTTGTCTCTGTTTGGTATACTTTTTACGGTAGTAAATCTCAAAATATTTCGGGCTTAGATACTCCAGATCAGGAGTTTTCTACGTTACGAGCATTAGAACACGTAAAAAGAATTTCTGAACACCCTCACTACTTAGGTAGTCCAGCTCATGAAAAGACAAAAGCATATATTGTTGATGAACTTAAGAAACTTGGATTAACCCCAGAGATACAAGAAGGATTCTCGATTGGAGATCGTGCCAATCTAAGCAAACCTCAAAATATTGTTGCAAAAATCAAAGGTTCGTCTCCTGATAAAGCTCTACTATTACTTTCTCATTATGACAGTAATCCGCATTCTTCTTATGGAGCAAGTGATGCTGGTAGTGGAGTAGCTACTATTTTAGAAGGAATCAGAGCTTATCTAAATCAAAATAAAACGCCTAAAAACGATATTATTATATGTATCTCTGATGCCGAAGAATTAGGTCTAAATGGTGCGGATCTATTTGTATCAGAACACGCTTGGGCCAAAGATGTTGGGCTTGTTTTAAATTTTGAAGCTAGAGGTAGTGGAGGAAGCTCGTATATGCTTATGGAAACCAATAGTAAAAATGGAAAAATGATTGATGAGTTTATCAAAGCCGACCCTGAATTTCCTGTTACTAATTCACTTGCATATAGTATTTATAAATTATTACCTAATGATACCGATCTTACCGTTTTTAGAAAGCACGGAGATATAGAAGGTTTTAATTTTGCATTTATTGATGATCATTTTGATTATCATACGGCTAATGATACATGGCAAAACTTAGATCTAAACACGCTACAACATCAAGGAAGTTATTTGATGCCTCTATTGGATCATTTTTCAGAAACGGACATTTCAAATCTTAAATCCGATGAGGATTTTTTATATTTTAATGTTCCTGTTTTTAAAATTGTGAAATATCCTTTTGGCTGGATTTACCCTATGTTAGCTATTGCTATTTTATTATTTATAGGGTTAATTGTATACGGACGAGCGAGGTATCGCATTAATTCCAGCGAAGTACGTAGCGGTTTTTTAGCCTTCATTATAGCTTTGGGATTAGCAGGCGTTTTAGGTTTTGGTCTCTGGAAAGTGATTCTGATCATATATCCAGAATATAATGACATTCTTCACGGGTTTCCGTATATGGGGTATTATTATATTGCTGCAGCCGTTCTTATTGGTATCGCTGCATTTTTTAAAGTATACAGTATTTTTGATAAGGTCGAAGAACTACCAAGTATTTTAATTGCTCCATTATTCTTTTGGATTGTCATTTGTGGTGCCGCTGCGTTTTATTTAAAAGGAGCTAGTTATTTTATTATTCCGGTACTTCTAGCTTTGGTTTCTCAGTTTGTATTGATTAATCAAAAAAGGCCTTTTCCTATATTAATGCTGATATTATGTCTTCCATCTATTTTTATTCTTGTGCCTTTTATTGCTTCTTTTCCCGTAGCATTAGGATTAAAAATACTATTCGTTTCATCAGTTTTGACTGTTTTATTGTGTACTTTATTGTTACCTGTTATTGGGTTTTATTCTAAAAGAAGTATGCTGGGAAACATTGCTTTTATTCTGGCAGTCATCTTTTTGGTATCTTCTCATTTTGACGCAGATTTTGATTCTGAAAAACCAAAACCTAATAGTTTGGTATATGTGGTACATCAAGATACGAATAAAGCCTATTGGGGATCTTATGATTACGTTCTCGATACATGGACCAAAAATTATATTGATCCCGCCAAGAACATTGCCGAAGATTGGAATCAAAACACTATAGAGAGTAAATACAATGATGCTTTTAATTTTATTAATGAAGCTCCTTTGAAAGAAATTAAATCTGCCCTTGCAGAAACTTCTATAGATACAATACAGGGAGATACAAGGTATATCGATATTTGTTTACGCCCTCAACGTAATATTAATCGTATCGATTTATTCATGGATAAATCTTTTAATTTTAAAAGTCTACAAGCAAATGGAGTATCTCCTAAAGATGTCACTGATACAGATGGATCTACATATAATGCATTTACAAAACGATGGAACAATCGATTATTAACGTATTATGTAAAAGATAATGAACCATTAGAGTTAAGAATGAAGTTTCATAAAGATTCTATTCCTGAGCTTGTTTTATATGAATCTTCGTATGATTTACTTGAGAATGATCTGTTTTCTATGCCTAAACGTACCGAAAATATGATTCCTAAGCCATTTGTAGTCAACGATGCTGTTATGACAAAAAAAACACTGAGATTAGAATATGTAGAAAAAATTATAGATAGTACAACCCTGGAAATAGTACCTTCAGAAAATAATCTAAACACAGATGAATAATCAGATTAGTATTCTTGGAACTGGGTGGTTAGGATTACCCTTGGCGACTGCTTTGATCGAACAAGGGTATTTTATTAAAGGAAGTACCACGTCATTACGAAAATTGAGACAATTAAAAAGTAATGCTATTGAACCCCATCATATTATTATAAAAGAAGAAGGTGTGGCAGGTGAGGTTCAAGCCTTCCTAAGAGATAGTGAATTACTCATTATCAATATTCCTCCAGGTCTACGACGAAATCCAACCATTGATTTTGTTTCCAAAATTCGCAACCTAATACCGCATATAGAAAAATCAAGCGTTAAAAATGTGATTTTCGTGAGTTCTACGTCTGTTTATCAAGATGAAGAAGGATTTCCTTTGATTTTATCAGAAACGATCCCTAACGCTCTTTCTAATGCTGGTAAACAACTATTTGAAGTCGAGAAACTATTACAAACAAACACCAAGTTTAATGTCACCATCTTAAGGTTTGGAGGTTTATTTGATTCCAGAAGACATCCGGCAAATATGTTGTCTAGAAAAACGAATATCAAAAATCCTAAAGCACCAGTTAATCTCATTCATCTAAATGATTGTATTGGAGTCATTAAAAAAATCATCGAAACTCAATCGTGGAATGACATTTATAACGCAGCCTACCCTAGTCATCCCGAAAAGTCAGTATATTATTCTAAGGTCTGCAAGCAATTAGGGTTACCAGCTCCCGATTATGATTTTAAAACTTTGTCTAAAGGAAAAATAATTGATTCTAAGAAAA
Organism: Aquimarina callyspongiae; assembly: GCF_034322225.1. Lineage (NCBI taxonomy): Bacteria > Pseudomonadati > Bacteroidota > Flavobacteriia > Flavobacteriales > Flavobacteriaceae > Aquimarina > Aquimarina callyspongiae. The sequence continues at coordinate 720,634 of NZ_JAXLPA010000003.1, forward strand.
TTACAGAAAAACTAGGTTATCAATTTTCTCAGGCTTTAAGCTAAAGCAACTTTTCTATTCTCTCGATCAATTCTTTTTTAGAGCTCGGGCGTGGTAAATCATCATCGATTAGTTTACCACTTTTATCAAAGAGTAAATACCTAGGAATACTCCCTATATCTCCCTTAATTTTGAGCTCTTTCATTCTATCAATAAAATCTTGATCCGTAGCGAAGAAATGATACCCCGAAAGCTGAAATTTCTCTATAGCCTTTTTCCATTTTTTACCTGAGCGTTTATTATCGATTGATACAAACAACTTTTTTATTTTATGACTATCCAAATAATCAGAAAGCTCCTTATCCATATAACCAAATTCCTGAATACAAGGTGTACACCAAGTGGCCCATAAATCTACATATACCGGGAATCCATTAAATTCTTCTTTTACCAAAGCATTTAAAGAATTATTTGATTTCTCATTAATTAAATTAAAAGAGTTTTTATTATTTGTCAGTTTTCCAAAAGAATAAACGGTTAGTTCATCAGTATTTTCAAGATCTTTAAAATATCTGGATAAAGGCTTTACATAAACGCTTTGAGGAAAGGATTTTTTTAATCTTTCAAAGCTCTGAAAATCTTTCTCTATTTCTCCTACCTCATAAACCCTATTAAACATAATATCAATAGCTTTCATTTTCTCTTGTAATTCGCCAGGAGCGTATGAAAAATGATTGTTTTTATCTTCCCATATCTTCAGTTCCTTTTTTTCGCCTTGTAATATTCCTTCTTTAATAAGCTTACATTTATATTTTGCGTTATTAGTCCTCAAAACTAAATCTGTGTTTTTATAACGATCAGAAAAAGGATCGTATTTCTCAAAAAGATCTTTGGCAAACCTTTCTAATATTTCTTTATTTTGAGCAAGACTATCATGTGCTTTTTGTTTTTTTATGATACTGTAAGAAGCTGAAAGTATTTTCATTTCGGTTTGTAACCTAGCTAGTCTATGAAAAGATAAAGATATACTATCCTTTTTGAGAAGTTTGTCAAAGTCCTCAAACAAACTGTCCTTTACTTTTGAAACAATATCTATTAATCTCTTTTGATCTGTATTAGATTTAAAAAGGTATGTATCTAAAACAGGTTTAATATAATTTGTTCCTTTAAAGAGTAGTGATGTCTGCATTAAATTAAGACCTGCCTCTTGATCCCCTTTAAAAACAACCCTCAGTTTATCATCATTGCCTTTAACTACATTGAGTTTTATATTGGATCCTTCTTCACAAATAATTGAAGTTTTAGGCATAAATTTATTAGGAGCAATGGTAATAATACCCGTTCCTTCTAAATCAAATTCTTTTATAAATGCTTTATCATGTACCAATGAATTATCCAGCATAAAAAAATAATTACCGGGATCTTCATTTATAAATCTACAAAAAGCAACTTCTGTGCTATCTGAAGCATTTTCTATAATACCTTGAATCGTTACTTTTTTATTTATCGGGGTTATTGAAGTAGTTTTTTTATCTTCTGACTTACATGAAAGAAGCAATACCGCAATTACAAAGAGTAATCTCATAAATCTATGATTAAAAAAAACCTCAGTTTGTTTTTGCTCAAACTGAGGCGATTTAATTTAACTATTAACACGCATCCCAACATTCCTGAACCGAGCTAACACAAGAATGAGCTCCATTACATGTACAGTGGATTTTTCCATCATCACAATCATGAAGTGCTATTGCTGCTCTTCCTCCATTTAAGCTTTTTAATTCTTCTTTGCTCAAGATACGTCCTTCACTTTTTAATAGATTAATCATCTTTTTTTAGGTTTTAAGATTACCTACTCTATTTAAGGCTTTTCGGTTTCCGCCTATTTGTTTAACAACAAATATTTTATATCCAATCCATACTTTGATCAGAATGATATATCACTTAACTATTTATAAATAGGAGCATTATGATTGAACAATATCAATCTTAGTATATGGGGATGGTTAAAAAAAGAAGGGCATAAAAATATAGACCTCTATTTTTTTATTAAATAACGGTAAAAAAAGTGAAGTATTACCATAATTTGAGGGAAATTTCCTCAAAATTATGTTAAAAATATAGAAGAATCTAATTGATGGATTATATAATCTAGTTCTATCGAAAAGTAAATATTATTAAATAAAAAACCCATGCCTAGAAAGGCATGGGTTTTTTATTTTATTGATGTATCTATCAGGAATTATCCTTTCATACTAGCTTTTAAATATTCTCTGTTCATACGAGCAATATTTTCTAAAGAAATACCTTTTGGACATTCGATCTCACAAGCTCCTGTATTTGTACAGTTACCAAAACCTTCTTCATCCATCTGATTAACCATTGCTAATACACGATCTGTCGCTTCTACTTGACCTTGCGGTAATAAAGCGTATTGAGATACTTTTGCCGACGTAAATAACATTGCAGAAGCATTTTTACAAGCTGCTACGCAAGCTCCACATCCGATACAGGTTGCTGCAGCAAATGCATCATCAGCATCATCTTTATTTACAGGAATCGCATTAGCATCAATGGTATTTCCCGATGTATTTACAGAAATATAACCACCTGCGTGCTGGATTCTATCAAAAGAACTTCGATCTACCATCAAATCTTTTACTACAGGAAAAGCTTTTGCTCTGAACGGTTCAATATAAATTGTATCTCCATCATTGAACTTACGCATATGTAACTGGCAAGTAGTTACCAAACGATCAGGACCGTGTGGTTCTCCATTGATTTGTAATGAACAAGCTCCGCAAATCCCTTCTCTACAATCATGATCAAATACTACAGGTTCTTCGCCTTTATTAATAAGCTCTTCATTTAACACGTCTAACATTTCTAAAAAAGACATGTCTCCTTCAATTCCAGATATTGGATATTCTACTATCTTTCCTTGAGACTTAGCATCACTTTGACGCCATATTTTTAATGTAAGATTCATAGCTTTTTATTTATAAGAACGTGTTTTTAATTCAATATTATCGAAGGTTAATTCTTCTTTATGAAGTGCAGCATCTTTAGGCTCTCCTTTATACTCCCAGGCAGCAACGTATTTGAAGTTTTCATCATCTCTTAACGCTTCTCCTTTTTGCTCTCCTGATTGCTCTACAGATTCTTCTCTAAAGTGACCTCCACAAGATTCATTACGATGTAAAGCATCTTTTGCAAATAACTCTCCTAGTTCTAAGAAATCAGCGACTCTTCCCGCTTTCTCTAATTCTGGATTCATGCTATTTGTTGTTCCTGGTACTTTTACATTTTTCCAGAAATCTTCTCTAAGAGCAGCAATCTCATCAATGGCTTCTTTTAAATCCTTTTCATTACGAGACATCCCACATTTGTTCCACATGATTTTACCTAATTTTTTATGGTAATAATCAACCGAATGCTCTCCAGATCCGCCCATTAATTTCTCAATGCGTTCTTTTACATATTTCTCTGCCTGATCAAACTCAGGGCTATCTGTTGGGATTTTTCCTGTTCTGATATCCTGAGATAAATAATCTCCTATGGTATATGGTAATACAAAATATCCATCTGCCAAACCTTGCATTAATGCTGATGCTCCTAATCTGTTAGCTCCGTGATCTGAGAAATTAGCTTCACCAGCTGCATAACATCCTGGAACAGTTGTTTGTAAATTATAATCTACCCAAAGACCTCCCATTGTATAATGTACTGCTGGATAGATCATCATCGGTGTTTTATATGGATTCTCATCAACGATCTTTTCATACATCTGGAAAAGATTTCCATACTTATCCTCGATTACTTTTTCACCTAATTCTCTGATTTGATCCGCCGTAGGATTATGCAATCCAGAAGTTAGTGCTTTCTCTTTTCCGTATCGTTGTATAGCTGATGCAAAATCAAGATAAACAGCTTCTCCTGTTTTATTTACTCCAAAACCGGCATCACAACGTTCTTTAGCAGCTCTTGACGCTACATCACGTGGTACAAGGTTACCAAATGCAGGGTAACGACGTTCTAAATAATAATCTCTTTCCTCCTCAGATAACTGTGTAGGTTTTAATTTACCTGCTCTGATAGCTTCAGAATCTTCAATTCTTTTTGGCACCCAAATACGTCCATCGTTACGCAATGATTCTGACATCAATGTTAACTTAGATTGATGATCTCCTGATACCGGAATACAAGTTGGGTGAATTTGAGTATAACAAGGATTTGCAAAGAAAGCTCCTCTTCTATGTGCTCTCCAAGCAGCCATCACATTACTACCCATAGCATTTGTACTTAAGAAAAATACATTACCATATCCTCCTGTTGCTAAAACGACCGCGTGAGCAGAATGACGTTCTATTTCTCCAGTTACCAAATCACGAGCAATAATTCCACGTGCTTTACCGTCCACTTTCACAAGATCTAACATTTCGTGACGGTTAAATGCTTCTATTTTCCCTCTATTGATCTGTCTGTTCATTGCAGAGTATGCCCCTAACAATAATTGCTGACCAGTTTGTCCTTTAGCATAAAAAGTACGAGATACCAATACCCCTCCAAAAGAACGGTTATCTAATAGTCCTCCATACTCACGTGCAAAAGGAACTCCTTGAGCTACACATTGATCTATAATATTTGCTGATACTTCTGCAAGACGGTAAACATTTGCCTCTCTTGAGCGATAATCTCCTCCTTTAACTGTATCATAAAAAAGACGATAATCAGAATCACCATCTCCCTGATAATTCTTAGCTGCATTAATACCTCCTTGCGCTGCAATAGAGTGCGCACGTCGTGGAGAATCAGAATAACAAAATGTCTTTACATTATATCCTAGTTCTGCCAGTGTCGCGGCAGCACTTCCTCCTGCCAATCCAGTACCTACAACGATAACATCAATGTTACGTTTGTTTGCCGGGTTAACAAGGTTAATTGTATTTTTATGTTTTGTCCACTTATCTGCCAGTGGACCTTCTGGTATTTTAGAGTCTAAAATTGACATAATAGTGGTTTTAGTAATTATGATTAAAGTGTAATACTATAGCAATAATGATAAAACCTACTGGAATAACTATTGCAAAAGCCTTAGCAAACTTCTTAGCACCGATAGCAAATTTATTATTGAATCCTACAGATTGAAATGAGGATGCGAATCCATGCCATAGGTGTAATGCTAAAAACACAAAAGATAAAACATAAAGTCCGGTACGTATCGGACTTTCAAACTTAAGAACAAGTTCGTGATAATACCTTGAAGGGTCTTCTGGAGCAAATTCTATATATTTATGAACGATCTCCGGAACCCAAAAATCATAGAAGTGTAATCCTAAAAATGCTAAAATCACTAATCCTGAAATAATCATATTTCTAGACATCCAGGAAGCATTGGCGCCTCCACTATACTTAGCATACTTAACTGCTCTGGCATTTCTGTTTTTTATTTCTAAAACAAATCCCATTACAAAGTGAAAAATCACTCCAAAAATCAATATCGGCTGCAATATGAACTGCACTACAGGATTAGTACCCATAAAATGCGAAAGCTCATTAAACGTATCTGCGCTGAAAATTGAAGTAAAATTGATAGTAAAATGTTGTAATAAGAAAAATACTAAGAAAAGTCCCGAAAGTGCCATGGCAACCTTTCTAGCTATTGAAGATTTTATCAATCCACCCATTATTTAAAATGTTTTATTAGTTGTGAAACAAAAATAGGACTCGGGGCCATTTTAGCCAAGCTTTAGTCTCTCTTTATTTAGTTATTTATAATGAATATAAAAAAGAGAAACGTATTTGTATAGCAACTCCCGAAATCCTTTGAAATATAAAACTAACTTTATACAAAAGGTAGGACTTTCTTTCAGAATTGTATTAATTTTACTTTATATGACATGATTGAATAATAAATTATCAGTATCCCACCATATTTAAGTGATATTGTTTAATCAAATTATATTAGTATGCTATATCGTAAAAAAAACATCCATTTAAAAGCAATAAAATTCTAAATTATTCTTATTACTTGTTATAGAAAAGATTAGAAAACGAAAAACATTACTTTTGGATAATTACCGACTTTTTGAGAAAATGATTTTTTTTATAAAACAATTTCTGCCTATATCCTGTTATTTTTTATTTGCATTGAGCACAAAAAACGTACTTGCTCAAGAATTACAATCAAAGATTCCTGATAGTCTAACAGAAAAAACTTCTAAACAGCTTATAGATCGTATAAAGTCATCAAGTTCTACTAAAAGCAAAATTTATGAAAACGTTCTATATAATTATGCAGATAGTGCTCTTAGTTTAGCGCAACATAGTTATGACATTGCTTCATTCTTCTACAATGAAGAACAATATGAACGAAGTATCTATTATTTAGACAAAGCTGTTGTGTTTGCCAAAGAAATCAAGAATGATTCTTTGTTATGTAAATACTTTATAAAATCCGGAAATGCTTATTTAAAAGAATGGAAACATCAAAAATCTCTTGATTATTATTATCAGGCAATAAACATTGCTCAAAAAAAAGGAAGTATCCGACATGAACTCATTGCTAATTCTGGAATCGCCATTATTCATAGAAGAATGGAGCAATATGATAAAGCTTTAGATGTCTGCAAAAAATCATTATTACTGACTGAGAATTCTTCTGATAAAAACACTACTAATCATGTTAATCTTCTTACTATAATTAGTGAGATTTATCTGGATCAAAAAAAATATGATTCGGTATTGCATTATGCGGATATAGGTATTTCGATGGGTGAATCTCTGGATCATCCAATCGGAAAAATTGATTTATATACTAAAAAAGGGATCGTATCATTTTATAGAGATACAATACCCGAGGCGCTTTCATACTTTTATCTAGCAGAAGATATTCTGGTTAAAGAAAAGGTTACTCAGAAAAAATCGATACTAAATTTAAACTACTTCCTGGCCCGTTGTTTTTATGCGGAAAAAGAACACAACAAGGCTATTTCATACTTACAAAAAATCACTTCTATCTTAGAAGAAAAAGATTCAAGAAACCTACGTGTTATAGAAGTTTACAGACTACTCGCTGATTGTTACTTAGAAATAGGCAATAAAGAAAAATCTATTTACTGGTTACAAAAGCTAATGAAATTGCAAGATCAGTTCCAGGATGAAAAAAATAAGACCGTAAATAAATTACATCATAAAAACACACAGGAATTAGGAAATGAAATCGCAGCTCTTAAAGAACAAAAAAAGAAAGAAGAGCAATATAAAGAATATACATTCTTCATATTAATTGCTGTTTGTATTGCTCTTATTTTTATCATTTTTAAATATTTCAGGAAGCAAAAAAATAACACCGTTCGGTTTAATAAATTAATCGAAAGAATAAATGCTCTAGAAACAAAAGAAAAAAATCAATCCAAAACGGTCGTAATTAATGATAAAAAAGTGAATGATGTTCTTAATGGGTTACATAAGCTAGAACATCAAGAATATTTCTTAAATACCGATTGTGATTTAAGGTCAATGTCTAAAAAAGTAAAGACAAACACTACGTATCTTTCAAAGATTATAAAAGAACATAAAGCCGATAGTTTCAATGACTATATAAATGATCTAAGAATTGAATATGCCTTAAAAAGATTAAAGAACGACAAAAAGTTTAGATCTTTCTCCGTTAAATCAATAGCCTTAGAATTAGGGTATAAAACAGATAATTCTTTTACTAAACATTTTAAATCAAAAACAGGTTTAAACCCCTCTTATTACATAAAAAAAATAAGTACAAATGATTCCAGCTCCTAAGAGGTTTTAGAAATCAAAATACTTAAATCAAATCACTATATCTCTCCAAATATCTAACAAAGTTATAATCAAAAAAAAGGACTCTTTAACAATCATTATCCATTACCTTAATTTCTTTAAAATACGGCACCTAATTTATGATTTAAGGAGTATTAAAGGTACATTGAATAACTATTCACTTTTTCCTTTATACACTAAAGGTTTAATTAAAATTTTAAAGTCATGAAAACAAAACAAAACAAGATTATTACTCTTAAAAAGCTTACTATAGCTAAGATCACTACAGATGGAATGAAAAAAATAAATGGTGGGGATTGTGATCCTACAGAACCGGATACAGGAACACATTGGAGCCATTGTAATTGTCCTAATGTCTTTTAAAAATAGTACAAAATTTAGACTCAAAATTAGCATTCTTTTTTACTTCCGTATTTTACGTAAAATACGGAAGTTTCATTTTTTTTCAGATTCATTTCACTATACCTTGAATTCGAAATCACTGTGTTCTTTACACCATATTTTGAAAAAGGGTATACCGAAAACCTTTTAATAGAGTAGGTAAATTAAATCAATAATTATGTTATCTAAAATTCTAAAATTAAAAGATGTTGAGCAGTTGAACAAAAAACAACAACAAGGTATTAATGGGGGTACGATACAATACCCTATTGGATGTCAAACAAGAAGAGATTGTTTTATAGTGACTGGAGAATGGGATTGGATATGTGCTACAGCGTATCCATATGCAAATCATAAAATATGTAAACCTCTTTAAGATTTTATTTCTCATCTTTAAACCCTGAAATTTTCAGGGTTTTTTTATACCTTCTTTTTTTGAATTATATCTATGAGAAATATCCAAACAAAACTGCCTAACGTCTCTACTACCATATTTACAATAATGAGCCAAATGGCTTCTAAATATGATGCAATTAATCTCTCTCAAGGTTTTCCGAATTTTGAAGCAAGTCCAAAGCTTATCGACCTAACGACTCAGGCAATGCAGAAAGGATATAATCAATATGCTCCTATGCCGGGTCTAATGTCATTAAGAGAAGTAATCACAAAAAAGACAAATCAATTATATGGTAGTAATTATCATCCCGAAACCGAAGTGACCGTAACCGCTGGTGCTACGCAGGCTATTTTCACGATTATTGCAGCTTTTATAAATCCGGGAGATGAAGTGATTGTGTTTAAACCTGCGTATGACTCTTATGAACCTTCTATAGAATTATTCAAAGGAACGGTCATTCCAGTACAATTAAAAACTCCTGGTTTTACAGTAGATTGGCAGGAAGTTGCTTCAAAAATTACCTCAAAAACAAAAATGATAATTATCAATACTCCTCATAACCCAAGTGGTGCCATTTTATCTAAAGAAGATATGCTTCAATTAGAATCGCTTTTAAAAGGTACTGACATTATTTTATTGAGTGATGAAGTATATGAACATATAGTTTTTGACGAACAACAACATCAGAGTGCTGCACGATTCCCAGGGTTGGCAGAACGTACCTTTATCACCGCTTCTTTTGGAAAGACATTTCATACCACTGGTTGGAAAATGGGATACTGTATTGCTCCAAAAGATTTGATGGCAGAGTTTAGAAAAGTTCATCAGTTTAATGTGTTTTGTACGAATCACCCTATGCAACATGCATTGGCTTCTTATTTACAAGAACCTGAAAATTATTTATCGCTTCCTGATTTTTATCAGCAAAAGCGCGATCTGTTTCTTTCTTTGATCAAAGATTCAAGGTTTACTTATACTCCTGCAGCAGGAACTTATTTTCAATTATTAAACTACAACAATATAACAGATGAAGGTGATGTGGCTTTTGCCGAAAGATTAACCAAAGAATATAAAATTGCATCAATTCCTGTTTCGGTTTTTAACCTTAACCAACAAGATGATCACGTATTGCGGTTTTGTTTTGCTAAGACCGAGGAGACGTTAAAAAAAGCAGCAGAGGTTTTGTGTGGGATTTAAATCAAAAATCAAACTTTAACTGAATCACTTCAAACTCCTTTTCTTCTTTTGTGGTTTTCTTTTTGTCCTGTCCGGTATTAAGGTTTGACAATGAAATCCCTAATAAACGTACGGAGTTTTTCATTTTATCTTGATACAATAATTCTCTGGCTGTTTCCAGTAAAATAGCTGCATCGTTTACAAAATAAGGCAACGTTTTACTTCGGGTTTGTACAGAAAAATCACTGTATTTGATCTTTAAGGTTACAGTTCTACCAGCTACTTTACTTCGTTTTAAACGTTTTTGCAGTTCTTCTGCAATATTTTCTAGTCGTTCCAGCATATAAATCTCTGAAGAGATATTATCACTAAAGGTTCGTTCTGCAGCAAGAGATTTTCGTTCACGATTGGGTTTGACCTCGCTTAAATGAATCCCTCGAACAATTCGATAATAATGTCCCCCAGATTTCCCAAAATGTTCTGTTAGAAATTCTTCGGTTTTAGATTTTAGATCTTTCCCGGTATAAATCCCCATTTGGTACATTTTTGCCCGAGTTACCTTACCTACTCCATAAAACTTTTTGACATCCAGATTCTCCAGAAATTCTAATACTTCTTCTGGATTTACCGTTTTCTGTCCGTTTGGTTTATTATAATCACTAGCTACTTTGGCTATAAATTTATTAATTGATATCCCGGCAGAAGCTGTTAATCCTACCTCATCCAAAATTTGTTTCCTAATTTGTTGTGCAATCATTGTTGCACTTGGATTTCCTTTTTTATTTTCGGTGACATCCAGATACGCTTCATCTAGTGAAAGTGGTTCAACCAGGTCTGTGTAATCAAAGAATATTTTACGTACTTGATCTGAAATTTCTTTATATCGATCAAACCTGGGTCTCACAAAAATAAGATCCGGACATAGTTTTCTTGCTGTAAAACCAGGCATTGCAGATCGAACACCAAATTTACGTGCTTCATAACTTGCTGCACTTACCACACCACGTTTACCACCACCACCTACAGCCAGAGGTTTTCCTCTTAGCTCAGGATCATCCATCTGCTCTACAGAAGCGTAGAATGCATCCATATCGACATGAATAATTTTTCTATGTGGTAATTGCGTTTCCAAAAAAAGAATATAGGTTACAAATTTATACTTCTTTGCATAAAGTACTAACAAGCTTTACATACCTTTACATAGTATTAACGTAAAAAATGTCAAAAACAGCTATCATATTGGGCGCAACAGGATTAACAGGAGGGATTCTGTTACAAAGATTACTGCATGACGATAGATACCATAAAATAAAATTGTTCTCCAGGAAAAGCGTTAAAATTACTCATCCAAAAATCGAAGAGCATCTGGTTGATATGCTCCAACTGGAAAATAGTACTAAAGAGTTCATAGCTGACGAAGTCTTCTGTTGTGTAGGAACCACTAATGCAAAGACGTCTGATAAAGAGTTATATCATAAAATAGATTATGGTATTCCGGTTACATCAGCCAAACTCTGTCAACAAAATCATATTAAAACCCTGATAATTATATCTGCTTTGGGAGCAAACCCTAAAAGTCGAGTATTTTATAATCGTACCAAAGGCGAAATGGAAGAAGATGTATTAAAATTACATATTCCTAAAACACATATTCTACAGCCTTCATTAATTGGAGGACAAAGAGATGAAAAACGTGCTGGTGAATACTTCTTTAAACAACTTATGAAGATTCTTAATCCTTTATTGCTAGGTAAACTTCGTAAATACCGTTCTATACACCCTGAAACGATCGTTTCAAACATGGTGTGGTTAGCTAACAACAAATTTGATCAGAAAAGAATTGTTTCTGATATGATTTTTCAGATCTCCAAAAAACACTAAATACAAGGAAAAAATATGTTTTTTACTTAATTCCTTCTCTAAGACCAGTACAATTACGGTATGCGTACCTTTTCCCACTGAATCCTTACTTCTTTACTTTTAATGCCTTCTACATTTGTCTGAACATATTTATTATTCAAAAACAAAAAATTATGAAGCTATTAAAAACCCTTATTTTATTATTTTTTACCAGTGTATTGACGACAGGTCTTTTTGCGCAATCCAATATAAAATCCTTTAACTTTAAGAAAGGAGAAATTTTGGATATTCTTTTGTTAACTACAAAATCAGGAACTGAAAAAGATTATGAAAAATATAGAAAAACTGCATTTCCGATTGCTTTCAAAAAAACGTATAAACCATTACCTGGATTCAATATTAAGGAAACCACACAAGGAAATATTCAACCTTCCTCTTTTATACTTGGTAAATGGAATGACTTAAAGAATCGAGAACAATTCATTGCAGAAATTGAAGGAGTAGTCCCAGATTTTCATTTACAACGCAGAAATATCTGGTCTTTGTTTAATTTAACCTACTACGAAATACAAAAAGACATTTCTTTTAAAATCGATAAAAATAAATACAATGTGGCTACATCTTATTGGAAAAAAGATGCTACCTCTTTTAAAAAATTCACAGAACTTTGGTTACAAAAGTCAAAATCAAAAGGAGGAAAAAACATTCTACAACTCTCTAACGGAAAATCACCAATAGGGTATTATCACAATCCCGATTTACTGGTTATTACCCAATGGGACAGTAAAGAGGATTTTGATACTTTTTACAAAGAAAACCTAGCAATGAATCATAAAGGTGTATTGCACGTCAACCAATTTATCTTAAACTAGTATATTAAACCAAAAAACAGATCCCATAGATATGCAATCATTCCTAAATCAATTAGTTTATTTCGGATATTTTCAAAGTCTATTTTTACTGTTTATTTATATTTTTTCTCCTAAAAAAAGGAAAACAATCAATGGATATGTGGCTTTTTTAGTATTTGTTCTAGCTATTGGGTTAACAGGGCGTGTATTGTATATTTCGGGCTTTTTTGGTGATAATTATCGATGGGTTATTTTTTCTGAATTCGCTACGTTATTATTTGGTTCAACGATTTATTTATTTACTCGATCCAGTTTATCAAATAAGCCATTCTCATATCGTGAATTGGTGCATTATATACCAGCTTTGATATATAACACTCTAGTGGTTTTTATCTTGATAGTGCCTTCTGATTCAGTATTACATGCAAGGAGTGAAAGCGGAGAACAATTCAAGATCACACTGGTTTTTATCGCGGTTGGATTACTATTTAATATTTCCTATTGGATTGTGAGTCTAAAGATCTTTTTAAAGTTCAGGAAAAATCTTCAAAATGAATTGAGCTACCACATAAAATCTCAATTTTTCATGAATTTCCTAATTGCAGTTGGAATCTGTTTAATCTGTTGGTCTACCATGTTTGTTTATTGGATGTTTGGATTCACAGGTCTTAGCAAAGTAAGCTGGCAAGTCATATGGATAAGTATTGCTCTTATTATTCTATTCATTACTTTTTATGGAATGAAAGAGCCACAATTGTTTAAAATTACTTCTATTATAAAAGCAAAAAAATACACACAATCAAAATTATCTAATGATGATCTTACCTTGCTAAAAACAAGATTAGACGAATTAATGGAAGAAAAAAAACCGTATCTCAATCAAAAACTACTTAAGTCTGAGTTAGCAGAAATGATAGGAGTAAGTAACCCAGAAATTGCCCGTTTATTAAATGAAAGAATTGGTATGAACTTCTTTGAATACATTAACTATTATCGTATTAAAGAATTCATAGAATTAGCTGCATCAGAAAAAGCAAAGAATATGACTTTCTTTGGACTTGCTCAAGAAGCGGGGTTCAATTCTAAAACCACTTTTAATAAATCTTTCAAAAATCTTATGGGTACTACACCTAGAGCATATTTTACAAATGCTCATATTAAAAACAATCAAAACAATTTATAATTCGCAACAATGTTAAAAATCATATTTATCCTATTACTATATATTCTTAGTTTCATCAACCCTATAAATGCACAATTAAGAACTCCTGCTTTAAGTCCGAACGCAAAAATTATTCAAACTATTGGACTCTCTGATATTCAAATAGAATACTCAAGACCCAGTTTAAGAGGTAGAGCATTATTTGGAGAAGAAGGAATATTACCGTTCAAAAAATTCTGGAGAACTGGTGCTAACGCCGCAACAAAAATCATATTTCAGGAAGATGTAACCATTGCCAATAAACCTCTCAAAAAAGGAAGTTATTCTATTCTTACAATACCTGATAATTCTCAATGGAAAATCAATTTTTATAATTATGAATCCAGCAATTGGAATACCTATGTAACAAAAGAACCAGTGATTACAATAGCTGTTAATAGTTTAAAGGTTACAGAAAAATTAGAGTCTTTTACAATTTCTTTTGATGGGCTTTCAATGAACAGCACCAATCTATTATTCACTTGGGATACTACACAAGTTTCTATTCCTGTAATTATTAATAACACAGACAAAGTTCTTCAAAATATTGAGCATACATTATCTGGTCCAAGTGACAATGATTATTTTAGATCTGCAGTCTATCTTCACGAAGCAAAATTAGATTTAAACAAAGCTTTGGAATATATACAAAAAGTAACTAAAGGAGATAGCCCCAGGTTTTTTCAAGTGTATAGAGAAGCTATTATTCTTAGAGATCTCAACAGAAATGAAGAAGCTATTGTAGCCGCCCAAAAGTCATTGAAACTATCTCAAAAATCAAACAACAAAGATTTTATTAGGTTAAATCAAAAGCTGATAAAAAAATTATCCAAATAAAACATACTTTTGACGATATACTAAAATGTAAGCTAACCATAACTCATGATCGAAATAGAGCGTAAATTCCTGGTATCTGATGATTCTTATAAAACAGAGGTACACAAAAGTACTAACATCACACAGGGATATTTAAATTCTCATCCAGAACGTGCAGTACGCATAAGAATTAAAGGTAAAAAAGGGTTTTTGACCATTAAAGGAAAAAGCAATGAATCTGGGACATCACGATTTGAATGGGAGAAAGAAATCAGTTTAGAAGAAGCTAAAGCTCTTATCAAATTATGCGAAGAAGGAATCATAGAGAAAGTACGACATGAGGTGTCATCTGGTAAACATATTATAGAAATAGATGAGTTTTTAGGAAGACATAAAGGACTTGTTCTTGCCGAAATTGAGTTATCAAGTGAGGATGAAAAATTCTTAAAACCCACTTGGTTGGATAAAGAAGTTACTGGCGATCCCAGGTATTATAATTCACAACTAAGCAAAGATACTCGTATCCCTTAACGCTATAACAGTTAGACCGTAAAATTTTAGATATAATTTAATTATTTAGCATATTTAACACATTATTAACGTTAATTTTAGTTAAAAACGTGAATAATTCGTAATTTAACAGTGCTAATCATAAAATAATATCTATGCTAATCACCCCAAAAAGAATACTGTGGATTTTATGTTTATTATCCATTTCAGCGATATCTGCACAAACCGTTGTTAACGGATTTTTTCCTAAAAAGAACGAACTTACGGTTGCCTCGTCATACTCTTCAAAAAGTTATGACAATTTTTATAGAGGAGAAATTCTTACACCTGGTAATCCTGCCAATATGGGAGAGATTTCTTCATCTATTTATAGTATTTATGGCGAATATGGTATTTTAGATTGGCTATCTGCTTCAGCAAATATGCCTTATATATCAATAGAAAATGAGACAGGAGCTTTAGACCCTGTACAAGGAGTAAGTCAGGTTGATGGAATTCAGGATTTAAACGTTTTTTTTAAAGCCAAGATTCTCGAAAAAAGTTTTAAGAACGCTTCAAAAATTGCAATTGGAGGAGCTACCGGAGTTACGGTTCCTGTAGGAGGATATGAAGAAGCTGGTATCTTATCTTTAGGTAGCGGAGCTACTGTAGTAGATGGTTGTGGATTTGTACAATTTACTACTTCTTCTAATTTGTTTGTTGAGCTTCAAGCGATGTATAGCTTAAAAAACAATTCTGACTTTGATGTTCCAGATGCATTTGTATATAGCGCAAAACTCGGTTATTACAATAACTGGTTCTATGCTCACGCTAAAATAGGTGTTCAAAACTCTTTAAGCGGTTTTGATATTGGCTCTCAAGCTTTTGTAGATGCAGGTGGTG
Source organism: Aquimarina callyspongiae (assembly GCF_034322225.1). Lineage (NCBI taxonomy): Bacteria > Pseudomonadati > Bacteroidota > Flavobacteriia > Flavobacteriales > Flavobacteriaceae > Aquimarina > Aquimarina callyspongiae. The sequence goes on from NZ_JAXLPA010000003.1 coordinate 736,502, forward strand.
CAGCCGCACTACCTGAAACCGAAGTCGATTTTGCCAACGTATATTTTGATCTCTATGTTCCTCTTTATAAAAAAACATTAGGTGTTTCTTCTGGATACGCTATCAATATGGATGGCCAGAATTATAATAAAGAATCTTCCTTTTCTCTTGGACTAGTATATACAGTTCGTTAAAGATAGTCCAACCACCAACCCTGGTATTAATATCACCATCAAATGAATTATATTTGATGGTGATTTTTTAAATAAAATATTATGAAACCTTTTAATCGTTTATTCATAATCAAGGTATTACTTCTTTTTTTTATAATGATATCCTTTTCTTGTCAACAAGAAAACAAGGAAATAATAAAAGAAGTTAAAACTGAAAAAGAAATGGCTGAATCTGTAAAACCTTCTGCTAAGGATATTAAAGAAAAGTTAGTAAAGAATGGTTTTGAAATTTTTGATTATATAGATCAAGAGACGGGTGATACTATAATAATGCAACAGTATTTTATCGCTTTCTTAAAAAGTGGACCTAATCGATCTCATTCTAAGGAGGTTACAGATAGTTTACAAAAAGCACATTTAGCTCACTTAGGCAAAATGTATAAAGCAGGATATGCAGATATTTCAGGGCCTTTTGGAGATGACGGAGATATACGAGGAATCACTATCTATAATACTCCAACTTTTAAAATGGCAGATAGCCTGGCAAATCTAGATCCAATGGTTAAAGCTGGACGTCTCATCATAGAAGTGCATCCCTGGTGGGCAGCAAAAGGATTTCCTCTGAGGTAAAACAAACATCTTATTCTAAAAATATTTCAAGGTTAAATCAATTAGTTTTTGTTTAAATTTTGAGTAAGGAGGAGTCATTAATTGAATCGCACTAGGTATTCTCTGTCTAAACATAGATCGTTCGTTAGTGAATTCTATAAACCCATAATGCCCTCTTGATTTTCCAATTCCACTGTTGTTAACACCTCCAAATGGAAGATTAGGGTTTCCGATATGAACGGAAGACATATTGATGCAAGAGCCTCCTGCACTTGTATTATTCACAAAATACTTAATGTTTTTGTTATTACGGCTGTATATATACAAAGCCAAAGGTTTTTCTTTAGAATTAATTAATTCTATAACCTCCTCTTTCTTTTCATATGTAACAATTGGAAGTATCGGTCCAAAAACTTCATGTTGCATCAAATCAGAATCTAACGAAAGTTCTGTAACTAATGTTGGTTCAATATAATTTTCGGATTCATTTAACTTACCTCCATACATTATTTTTCCACCAGACTGTATAGCGTTTTCAAGATATCCTTTTAATCGTAAAAAATGTTTTGTATTAATAATTCTAAGATAATCTGGAGATTCTATGGCATCTTCTCCATAGTGTTTTTTAATTTGATCTGAAAGACTTTGTATGAACTCTTCTTTTTTACTTTTATGAATCAATATATAATCCGGGGCAATACATATCTGTCCTGCATTAGTAAATTTAGCCCAAGCTATTCTTGATACTATTGCCTTTATATTTGCTGTTTCATCAATAATAGTTGGTGATTTACCTCCTAGTTCTAAGGTTACACTTGATAAATTTTTGGCTGCAGCGGTCATAACAATTTTCCCTATTTCTGGAGCTCCTGTAAAAAAGATGTGATCAAACTTAAGATTCAATAACGTAGTTGAAACCTCCACTCCTCCTTCTACAATGGCAATCTCTTTTGCTTCAAAAGATTCTTCTATAATTTGCCTCATCACCATTACAGTATTAGAAGTAAATTCTGAAGGTTTAAGAATTACAGAATTACCTGCAGAAATAGCTGAAATCAAAGGTGCAAATAACAGTTGCATAGGGTAATTCCAGGGCGCAATGATAAGGCACATTCCTTTAGGCTCATAATGAATCCATGAAGATGTACCTGTCATAGTTATAGGATGTGCTACTGATTTTGGAGTCATCCACTTTTTTAAGTGTTTTATGGCAAACCTGATCTCTGTCAATACGGGGTAAATTTCTGTAAGATCAACTTCTGCGGCAGGTTTTCTATAATCTTTCAGCATTGCATCTTGAAGTTCTTTTCTGTATTTTAAGATCGTTTGTTCAAACTTCTTAAGTTTCTTAATTCGCTCTGAAGCTTTGGTCTTCCCTATTTGTTTATAATAGGATTGTTGCAAAGCATATATTTCTTTTATTTCAGAGATGGATTGTTCGTCGCACTCTACATTAATCATATCAAATATTTTTAAGAAGTAAAATCATTTTTTTACCTCAATTCTTCGTTTTAATTCATTTCCCTTTTCATCTAAAATAGTGATAATATGTTCTCCTGGTTTTGGCAAAATCGGCATTTCATGAAATTGTCTTGTTGTACCAATATATTGGTTATCTAAATACCAAAATATTCTAATATCCGAATTGGTATGTGCAACTTTAAGTATAAGTTCATTGGTTTCACCATCAAACCCCTTGGGTAAATAGACACTACTGTTATCTTTGGGAAAAACAAAATCCATTCTTTGTTGTATTTCTTTACTACAATCAGATCTATATGGTGGCAAAGATTTATAGTCTGCATTATTCGTTTTAAAAAAATATGCTTGTAATGGCGATAATACAAACCAAGATTCATGTATTATGTCAGCTACAGGTACGCAAGAGGAGTTTACACGGTACTTTCTTGTGGTATCGAGATGAATGAGTTGATGATACGGACACGGTTTAGTTTTGGTTCCTGAAACAGAAATATATACCTGCTTTTGAGGGCAATCCTTACTGGCCAAAAATCCACTTTTAGTGCATACGTTTACTTCTACCAAATCATCAAAAGGAGCCGCAAACCATTTTGAATAGGGTAACAAATTAAATACATCAAACAATACTGGCGCTGCTGAATTTAATCCAGTGAGTTCAGGACGTCCTTCTCCATCTGCATTTCCGATCCATACCCCAACTGTATAATCTCGACTGGTTCCGATCGCCCAGGCATCTCTATTACCAAAACTGGTTCCTGTTTTCCAGGCAATTTCTTTTGAAGAATCGTAAAACTCCCACGCTTCATCTCCTTCAGGGCGATTTACTTTTTTCATGGCCTCAAAAGTGAGCCATATACTACCAGCACCATATGTTGGTTTTTGGGATGTTTTTCTTCCAAAATTCACTTCTTGATTTGCCAATACAATTGGCTCGTTAAATTCATTGGTAAAATATTCACTTGTCGTACTTTGATAATGATTCAGCGTTCCTGCAAAACCCGCGTAAGTTTTGCACAAATCCCAGAGATTTCCTTCTGCTCCACCCACGATTAGCGATAACCCATAATGATCCGCGCTATACCGTATATCTTTGATATCAAAAACATTAATCTCATCTCTAAACCTTTGCAAACCATATTGCTGCAATAACCTTACTGCAGGAACGTTTAACGATCTCGCTAATGCTCTATTGGCAGGTACTGCTCCACTATAACTTTCATCAAAATTTTTAGGATTATATCCTGCAATTTCTGTGGGGATATCAGACACTAATTGCTCAGGCAATAACTCTCCTTTATCCATCATAGCTGCATACAGCAATGGTTTTAATGTACTACCAGTACTTCTAGGTGCTTGAATAATATCTACATCTTTCTGATGGTTTTTATCTGTTGGAGTATTCCCTACATAACTCACCACCTTCCTAGTATGAACATCCATTATCATGACTGCCATATTATGTACTTCATTTTGTCGCAGCACTTCATAATGTTGCTTTACCACTTGATTAACTTGTTTTTGAAGTATTAAATCAATGGTGGTTTGTATTCTTTTCCCACTATAATCTTTTGCCAGCTTATCCAGTAAATGCGGTGCTGATTGAGGCAAAAGAAAAGGTCTTTGCGGTAACGTTTCTTCAATAGACAATTCATAAGTTAAAGTATCTATAGTTTTTTGCTCTAATAATGTTTTAAGCAATCGATCTCTTTTTTCTTTTAATCGTATTTGATTTTTACCTGGATATATAAGTGCAGGAGCATTAGGCAACACGGCTAGCGTTGCATTTTCTGCCCAGGATAATTGATGCGGTGGTAATCCAAAATACCGCCATGCCGCCATATCAATACCAACCACATTACCTCCAAAAGGAGCATAGGATGCATATAATTTCAGGATTTCTTCTTTTGAAAACCCTGCTTCTAGTCTTGTCGCCAAGATTAATTCTTTAAGCTTCTCAAAATAAGTCCTCTTTTTACCTTTTCTAGATAACCTGATAACTTGTTGTGTAATTGTACTTCCGCCTCGAACTACTCTGCCTGCCTTAATGTTATCACTGATAGCTTCAATCATTGCTATTGGATTAAATCCAACATGGCGATAAAATTGCTGATCTTCAAAAGCTACAATACAATGCTTGAATTTATCTGGAACACTATCTGTTACCGGGAACCGCCATTGACCGTCTGTAGCAATTTTAGCTCCTAACAACTCTCCTTTATGTGTTTCTATCACGGTTGCTGTAGGGTCACTAAATAGTGGTTTTGGTAAAGAAAAATAATACCATACAAGTAAAATCCCTAAAACGATAAATCGCTTAGGGCGATCAATTATATATGCTAGTCCTTTTTTCAATAGTATTATTTAAAATTGTTGTTGCAAATCAAATGTAGCTATAAGAAATGATACTTGGCAATTAAAAGATAATGAACTAAAAAAAGTAGGTTCCAAAATAATTCTTTCTCATAAAGATTAATCAACATCTGTTTACCTCATTGAAATGTTAAAGAAATTAAGGTTAAATATTACAAAAAAACTAGTTTTAAAAATGGGGAATTTGTAACTTTTTTATCAAACCTTTTTTAATATCTTAAAACCTATTTATTATGAAAAAACAAGTACGTATTTTAGTTTTTATTTCCTTTTTTCTTGTCATTCAAACTTCTTGTAATAATGATGATGATGCTCCAAATACTGTAAGAGCCACTGTACAATTATCTGAAAAGAATGATAGCGGACTTTCTGGAACTGTTATTTTTACTGAGACTAATGGAGTGGTATCTATGACTGCGACTATTAGTAACATCTCAGAAGGGAATCATGCAATTCATATTCATGAGATAGGAGATTGTAGTGCAGCTGACGGTACCTCGGCTGGTGGTCATTGGAATCCTACCAATGTATCTCACGGTGCTTGGGGAACCGCCCCTTTTCATATTGGTGACATTGGGAATATTGTTGTTAATAGTAATGGTAACGGATCTATTAGTCGGGAAACCAATTTATGGTGTATTGGCTGTGATGATGAGACAAAAAACATTGTTGGGAAAGCCATAATTGTTCATGCTGGACCTGATGATTTCTCTTCTCAACCTTCTGGTGCTGCCGGTGCAAGAATAGGATGTGGCGAAATAGCAAAAGATTAATCAAAAAAGGGCTTGTCAATAATTCTATATATTGACAAGCCTTTAGTTTTTATAATATTATAATAAATCAAGAATTATCTTATGACTATTTTTTTTGTTATTGTTTGTTTTTTATTTCTGAATTGAATCATATATAAACCTGCAGATAAATTAGTCACATCTAATCGCAACGATTTATCTGGGTTCATTGCATGATGCTTAGAATACACTTTTTCCCCTTTTATTGTAAAAATACCAACTACCAGATCTGATAGGTTATTCAAGCTGGATGTTACAGTAACAAATTCTTTTGCAGGGTTGGGATAAATGCTAAAGTTTTCTGTTATAAGATTATCATTTACTCCTAAAGTTTCTTCTATCTTAAAATCTAAGATCCCAGATCCCCACGAACCAAAACGAACTGTATTAGTCGAAGATATATAATCTACATCCATTGCATTAAAAAATCCAATACCTTCTGCTATAGAGTACCATTTTTCCTGGGATACATCAAAAACATAAGGACCGATATCTGTTCCTGCAAAAACAAATTTATTATCCGGAGTTACGATCATCCCTCCTGTTTGCGCATCGTTATCAGCAGGAAAATCACCTGTTACATCTACCCAAGAATTTCCTCCATCCTTGGATAATATCGATCCGACGTTATTATTACTAGGACCGCAAAATAATATCCAGTTATCATTATTAGGTAAAACTACTCCGCTTCCTATATCACCTCGACCCCAACCGCCAGGGGTTTTGGTAAAAGGTGTATTGATTGCCGAACCAAAATTGGTTCCTCTATCATTAGAGATAAAGATTTTTCCATCCTGAAGCATAAAAATTTTATCTGGATTTGTCCAAGCCTGTGCTATCGCTGCTACTTGATTGGTTCCTTTATTTATAGTATGTCCTTGCATAGTTGCACCATTCCAGGTTGCTCTATCCAGATTTTTAGCCAATACCCATATCCTTTTATCAGGTTCATTATGATCAATGTATGTTTGCACCCAGCCCATATCTGTATTCCTGGTAAAATCAACTGTAGGACTTGAATTAAATTGTCCGTTCATCTGACCAACAGATCTAAACCCGCCACTATTAGTATACATTTTTACCGGTGCATACACTTTATCTCCTTGTCTCGCCCATTTCCATACATTCTCTCCATCATAACTATCCAAAGGAGGGCCATCACCTCCAATGCTTTGATAAAAATCAAGTACATCACCACTTGTTCCAGGGATAATACTCTCGCTTCCTTGATCCTGAGTACTATAATTAATATGATTAGGGTTATTAATCCCTGTAAACACATTTTCTCTATAAATCAGTGGATTAATAGTGTTAAGCACATTGAGATTAATAAAATGTGCATTGGCATATCCAGAATTATCGTAACCAACGCCTGCCGCAGGAAAATCAGACCACTCTTTATACGAAATAAATATTCCTCCATCAGAACAACGTGCAGAAAAGAGATCTCCATTACTATTATAAAAGAAATGAGAAGATTGAAAGTCTGGATGATAATTAAATCGAATACGATTATAATAATCCTGTGCTGATAAATTTGTGCCGTTTTGATATCTTCCCCAACCTGTAGCATCAGATAAAGTATTATCTAAACCATCCAAAGATATTACGGGTTGTGCATAACCAGCTACCATAATATCTGTATTTTCAGGATGAACAGCCAAGAACATTCCTGATGACATTTTTCCTGTTCTATCTCCATACCAATTCCCTTTTGGAAATTTTTCTACCCAGTTAGTTCCTCCATCAGACGAAACCCAATAATTTTTATCCTCTGTTACATAAAGTTTTCTGGAATCACCTCCTATGCTATAAGCTCTACTCCCGTGATTGGAAGTATAAGAACCTCTAAAATCAAAATCGGTTTTTGCACTATTAAGAACATAAAAAGATCCACTTCTTGCTAAATATACCTGATTAGATTGAGGTTGATTATTATATCTAGGAGTATAGACAAAAGAACTTGCTGAAGCTCCAAAATCTTTTAATAAAGAAAAATTTATTCCGAAATCAGTAGATACATATACGGCACTATTGTTAGTCACATAAATAGTATGATTGTCTTGCCTATTAATTGCTGAACTGGTATTTGAGGATGGCAGACCATTAGAACGTGTCCAGGAGTTACCTTCATCATCAGAATAATATAATGGACCATTTTCTACGTGAGCTATTAACCTTGTTGTGCCATTAACCTTAAAAGCAAATAAGTTTTGATATCGATTAGGCCAGTTAGCAGTTAATAAAACAAAATCATCACCACCTGTTCCTGTGTTGGGGTTATAAATTGTTCCTCTAAAAATATAGGATTTGGAATTATACTCCCCCACATAATGATTATGTGTTACTCCATAGATAATGTCAGTTCCATCGAGCATCTCGGCAAACTTAAATGCTCCCGGCATATTTTTAGGACCTCTATTTGTCCAGGTACCTACCAATTCTCCATTAGCATATGTATTATTAAAATTACTTTTCTGAAAAGATTTGGAAACGTTTGATAATTTAGAAAGTATCTTTTGATGACGTGCTGCTTGCTCAGCTGTCCATATTGCATTTTTGTCTGGGTTATCTTCTTTTTTTTCTTTCTGAAGATTTTGTGTTAGGGGGAATTCTATAGTTTTATCTTCTTCGGTTTTACACGACCATTGCATCACTACAAATGCGACACAAATGACGATGAGGTAGGTTTTTTTCATGTTATTTATTTGATGGTTAACTACATTATAACCCCCCAGATAAACAATTATTGTGAAAATTTTATATTTTACACTGTCCTAGGTTTACCTATTTATCGTTTGAAACCATTTATTCCTGGTAATAATTTTTCTATAAACACCCCGTAATGATGAAAAAGGAGTTTCTAAAAAATGGTTTTATTAAACTGGATGCTTTAATACCATTTTCAGAAGTTGAGAAAATTAGAGTTTTATACGATGAACTTCTAAATGACGAACAACGTACTGAAGGATTAAGAAGTGACTTAAGCGGTCAAAGCAAAACACAAGACACTGTTGAGAAAATAACTCAAATTATGCGTCCTAGCATGATTGAACCAAAATTATTAGAAAGTATTGCTTACAAATTTGCCTTAAATCACGCTAAAAAGATGCTAGGTGATGATATGGCATTAGACTTTGATATGCTTATCAATAAAGCTCCATATACTGACACTCCTACTCCCTGGCATCAAGATGCTGCCTATTGGATTAAAATGCCTGATAAAAGATCGGTAAGTTGTTGGATAGCTCTAGATGATGTTTATGAAAATAATGGATGCATGTGGTTTATCCATAGAAAAGAAAAAATAATCAAACCTCATAGTTTATATTCTAAAGGAGGTGCTCTTCATTGCAAAACTGATACCAGTGAAGCTCAATGCATTCCAATTCAAGCTGGAGGATGTACTTTTCATGATGGATTCACACTTCATTTTAGTAAAGGAAATACTACCTCATCTCAAAGAAGAGCTTTAATCTTAAATTTTCGGCCAAAAGAAATGATTGAGTTAGAGAGAAAACAAGGTATTGATCACACAGGTACAAGAAAAGTAAGAAATAAGGATGCTTAATGGTTTTTCTTAAACTTACGTTGTCTTTAAATTTATCCAAATGAACTTAATCAATCTTAGTAATCAAATTTTTCAGAACAGTAAATACCAGATTTGTAGTTGAAGTTAGATATTCAAAATTTACAGTTTGATAGATATCTCCAGTCGAATGATAAAATGGGGTAGTATCATGATTCTCATACTCCTCTGTAATCCCTACTGCTTTAAAACCTCTTTCTCTAAATGCCTGATGATCCGTAGAGTTTACCTCGGTTGTATAAACCGGAATATTCATTTTTTTTGCCTCTTTAGCATATAAATTTTTAAGTGCTGTGGTTGGTAATTCTAACTCTATAGCCCGATCTCCATCTTCATCCCAACCCATTTGATCTATAGTGTGTACAGAATGTACGTTTAAATTCTTATTCTTTATATACTCTGAAAAAGCTCTACTACCTATCAATCCCCATTCTTCTTGATCAAAAAAGATAATTAGAACGTTTTTATTCCTCTTTTTTAACACGGCTAATTTTTTAGCTACACTATAAACCAAAGCAACTCCCGTAGCATTATCATTTGCTCCCGGACAGTCTTGTACAGAATCAAAATGCGCCCCTAAAATAACGTACTCATCGCTAGATGTAGTTGCTTTAATTATTGTATAAATATTGCTTCCTTCAAAATATTTTGGAGATTTATTAGGATAAGGGTTTTTAAAATTATAGGAATGTTCTTCAACCTCCAGAGAGAGGTTTTTTATCATTTTACTAAGGTAGGATTTCACTGTTTTTCTTTCCTCTTTGGTATACCTACTCTTAAGGGTATAATTATCACTTACCTTTGAATTTCCTGTTAAAACTGATAGTATTTCTTTTTGCTCTATTATAACACTATCCTGAGCAAATATAATTGTGGTAGAGAAGCCTATCAATAGAATAATCAGTAACCCTTTGTTCATATATTTAATTTTTAATCTACTAATAACGTTATTAACTACTATTTTTATTTTAAAACAGATTCATAATGTTGAACCAATGGAAAAGGATCATAAAAATGATGTAATAGTTTTTTCCATTCCTGGTATTCTTTTGATTTTCTAAAACCAATTTCATGATCTTCAATAGTTTCCCACTCAACAATAAGCAGATATTTATCATCCTCCTCGATACATTTTAATACATCATGTCGTATATACCCTTGCCTGGATGAAATAATCTTCTGGGCTTTTTTAAATGCTTGTTCAAAAGCAATTGATTCTCCAGGTTTTATGTTTAAAACAGCTTGTTCTAAAATCATTTTTATTTTTTAAATGACCACTTGTTTTAGTGTAATCCTCAAGGTTACTTTATCACTTCAACCCATTTTCCTTGTGTTCTTACAAGGTAATCATTGTCATACATAGCTTCACACTGGATTCCTGGTAAATAATATTTACCCAAATAAGAAGCATTAAGCAAAATTGTCACTGTTTTACTTTCTCCAGGTTTTAAATCGAAATAGAAGTTTACACGATCATCTCTAATATCGGTATGTGTTACTTTATTAGCTTTGAACGATCCAAAATCAGTAAATCGTGTATTAACTACCTCCCAACCTGATGGAAAAATTTCTGATAAAGCAATATCCTTTACTTTGGAATCCGTTGTATTGGTAATTGTTACTTCGGCTACAAAATCAGTTCCTTGCGTAAGTTGATTTACATCCAATATTCTTCCTTCTCTGGTTTTATAATCTACGATTGCTCTAAAATTACTTTGAATTACTTTTTCTTGCCCTACAGGAAGGATTCCACTGGTTGCTAATTGAACAAATATGGTATTATCTTTATTGTTTTTGAGGAGTAAACTATTGTTTTTAGAAATAGCTAATTCTCCTGAGCTTTCTAAAGTTTTATCTGTATTGGCATTGTTTGATTTACCATTAAGAGTATAATTCACTTGAATTCCTTTACCTCCAACATAGGTGGCGTATTTTGCCATAGCCATTAACGCATAAGATGTAGTTTGTGTACTCATCCATTTTTTGGAAGAAAGTTCTTTTGCCATTTCTACAGCTATTTTTTGTGCTTCGGCTTTTTGATCTAATAACACTAATGTTTCTAGTGCCATCGCTCTATTACGATTTAGAGAACCATAGGTATAATGGTAATACTTTTTGGATGATTCAAAGTTTATACTTGCTGAATTCAGCAACTTATCCGCCGCACTTTTCTGCCCTATTAATCCATAAGCTGCTGCTAATCTAAGTTTCGCATCATTCGATAATCTTGATGTTTCTCGAAGTCTATTCATAGAAGATAAATCAGGGCTGCCTGCAAATGCTAACGTATATAATCGATATGCCTGTGCAAGATCATTATTACCACTTCTCCATCGTTTAGCCTGTTGTTGTTGATAATTAATCCAATTACTCTTAAATCCAATAGGTAATACATATCCTCTTTTATTAGCTTCTAATAAGAAGTGTCCTGCGTATGTGGTTCCCCAATCATTAGGATTACTATATCCAGGCCAATAAGACATGCCTCCATTGGGCTGAATAAAACGCTTCATCTTATTGATTGCAGCTTCGACATTGTATTGAATTTTTTGTTTTTTATCAGAAGATAAATTAAATATTTCATCCAGGAACAACTGTGGGAATGCTGCCGAAGTTGTCTGTTCAATACATCCATGCGGATAACGAATCAAATATTGCAGTCTACTTTCAAAGTTCATTGGTGGCAGTGAGGAAAGCTCTATGGTTGCACTGTTGCTTCCATCTACTCCAAAGGATGCAAAATTAATTTCTTGTTGACTATTTGGTTCCAGGATTATAGATGTCACCTCGGTAGTCATCGGGTTAGGGTTTACAATATCTATAGGCACCTTGTAAGAAGCTTTCTCTCCATTTCCGGTGGCTACTACTTCTATATCTGTAATTGAGGCTCCTTCTATTACTTCTATATCAAAATAGGCCATTTTTTCATCAGGTTGAGAAAAAGATAAATTCTTACTTGCTTCTCCAATCACGGTAAACCCTTTATTCGGCTTTAATGTCACTTTTACATTCTTCACCTTATTCTCCATGGCAAATACAGTAACAGGAATTGTTACTTTTTCACCAGGAGTTATTTTACGTGGTATAGAAGTTAGTACCATCAAAGGTTTACGCACTGGTGTAGTTTTATCCACACTTCCGTAAGCAGCATTTTCTGCATCTGAAGCAACAATCATAGTTCTAACAGATCCTACATATTTCGGGATTCTGATCTCGTGTGATCTGGTTTCTCCTTTTTTAAGTTCAAAAGGTCCTTTATAAACCACCATTGGTTTAAAACGATTTGCTTTTTTGGATTTACTTCCACCTGCTTCAGCATCTCCTCCAATACTAAATATCTGATTGATATTTCCTCCATATGCACCTATGACATCATCGTATATGTCCCAGGTTTTTACTCCTAGCGCTTCTCTGGCATAGAAACTATTCCAGGGATTTGGTGTTTTATATCGGGTTAAATCTAATAATCCCTCATCTACGATTGCTATAGAATACGTCATAGCTTTGCCGCTACTTTCTCCTACTTTAAGAGTTATCGTCTCTTCTGGTCTAAGCACATCTGGCATATTGAGTTTGGGTTGTACTTTGGTCTGCGGATCTTCTACAGATATAGGCACCACCCCATACAATCTTATTGGTAAATCATTGGCTGTCGAGCTATGCGGTTGCAATAAGGTGATATTGATATATACATTAGGCGTATATAGTTCTTCTATAGGTAATTCGAATTTAGTTTCTCCTTTTTGAGGAATTACCCATTGCGATGACAATACTTCGGTCCCGTTTTCGACTGTTACTAACGCTCTTCCTCCTTCACTAGAAGGAAAAGTAACAATTGCTTTTTCTCCTACATTATACGTTTTTTTATCTGTAGAAAATAAAAGCATTGTTGCTGCAGAAGGATCATTTTTTCTTGATTTTCCTGCCCAACCCGGCCAATCAATATATATGGTTTTTCCGGTAGCATGACCCCCATTAGGATCTACTACTCGAACAAGATACCTTCCCCATTCTGGATATTTTAATTCAAAATTAAAATTGGCTTTTCCATTATTATCTGTACTCACCTTTGTATTAAAAACCCGTTCTCTATACGAACTTTGATTATATGACGATAAGTTATCTTCTGATGTATCCCACCACCATCTCCATTTTACTTTGTAAATGGACACTATTAAATCTTTAACAGCTTTTGGATTTCCGTTTTCATCAACAGAAACTACCTCAAACTTATGTTTAGTATCTGTTAATAGCATTCCACGAGCTTTATCACCTTTTGGAGTATTTAATCCTATATAAGTATTATACGGTGAAAAATCTTTTGAGATCACGTCAGTACTAAAATCACCGCCGTTTTCATATACTTTGGTAATAAAGGAAGCTCTAAGCATTCCTGCCGCTTTATTATTAAGCGTAGGTGTTAAGTTAAAACTTGCTTTTCCTTCTTCAGAAATTTTACCTTGAAACACTTCTTGTTCTTCGGTCCTAAATTTTCTTGAAGGATCATCAAATGAATATCCAGGAAAAGTTTTAAAACTAGTTTTCTGTGGCGTAAACCTAACATTGATATCTGTCTGTAGATTTTTGGCAATTGCACCATGTAGCCATAATACTTCAAGATTACCATTAATTTTTTTATTTGCACCTAATACTTCATCATCAAATGTAGTCTTGATTTTTAAACGGTTTGGTTTGATTGTTTCTATTTTTAATGTCTTGGCAAAGCTTGCTCCTCCTACAAGTACCTTTGCTTGCCAATTACCCGTTGGCGCTTCATCAGAAGTATTCACTATAAACTTGTAGAAATTATTAACGCCTTTGGTTTTAGTTTCCTGATAGGTTACTTTTCCGTAAGGGTCTCTTAATTCAAATTTTACCGGATGTCCAACTGGAAGTTTATTTGCATTATCGTTTAGCATAAACGAAAGAAATAGTGTATCTCCTGGTCTCCAAACTCCACGTTCGCCATAGATAAACCCTTTTATTCCTTTTTGTAAACGAACACCGGATACATCAAATTTACTTACTGATAAAGCATTACCATCATTGAGTTTTACATAAGTTTGTTGTCTTCCTGAACTGGCGATTGCAAAAAATGCAGGACCATCACTATCAAAACCGGTCAATCCTTCTGCATCTGTTGTGGCGACTCCTATTTCTTGCTGCTGATAGTTGTAAAAGGTAACTCTGGCATTTGACACTGGATTGGTTGTTATAATATCATTGACTGATATGGTATAAGAATGGTTCAGTCCTTTTTTTACAACAACACCTAAGTTTGAAGCTAGAACGTTGGCAGTTATTTTTCGATCATTATAATAAGAATTGCTACAAGGATTATCTCTCTCGTTCCAATCATAATCGTAATAGTAGTCGTTATAATATTGTGCATTATCCCAAAAACTGGATTCTGAAGCTTCTTCATCATAATTTTCTGCCAGTTCTTCGATAGGTTTAAGATCTGCTGTTTCTCCTTCACATTTATAAAGCGAATATGTTTTTTTAAAATTTAGTTCTATACGATATATCGCACCAGGATCTGGCGTTATTAGTTCTTTTAGATCAATTGCAAAAGCATTCCATTTACTGAGGTTTAAAGATGCATTTTCTTGAAGATTAATCAGTTTTTTAGCTACAGGTCTTGCCACACTTCTTAAATCACCAGAACCATTTAAGTCATTACGCTGAAGAAATTGAAGAATGTTATTCTCGAATACTTTGATTACCTGTACTTCTACAGCACGAAGATTAATTGCTTCAAAATTAAATTTTAAATTATCAGATGTTGGTAAAATCACACCACTTTGTAGTAATCGTATTTCGGGTTTTGGTTGCTGAAAAGATACATTTTCTGTGTATGTACTTTTTAACTTATAATTATCCGTACTACGTATTCCTTCAAAAACTGTTACATTTAATGTTCCCTTTAGTTCCTTTTTAGGATATGCTTTTAGAACATTTCCATCCACAGTATATCTAATATTTCTTGCTCCAGTAATGGTAACAAGGCCGTCAAAATTTTGATTTTTCTTAAGTGGATCTGTAAAATTAATCTCTACATATTGATTGTCAACATTTGCAACTGCTACACTAATTACTTTAAAATTATTTTTACCAGGAATAGAAAGAATATCTTCTCCTTCTGTACTTATGTCAAAAGGTTTACCAGACCATTTAACTGTAATTTCTGAATCATCTTCAAAACGCTGAATACTATCTATTCTAAAACTAAACTGTCTACTGTTCTCTGCAGATTCACTAAAGTTTACTGATATGTTTTTATCTTTCTGAGTTGCTGTAATCAATTGTTTAGCAACATCAAATTTCATTTGATCACTTGACGTCAATGTCCCATCAATATATTGCCAATCTTTACTATATGATTGTAGATTGTCTGTAATTACCGAAAATTGTTGTTTTAGCGTTTTTACACTAAAAACAAAATCTTCATCCAATCCTTCTGCTAATTCTTCTACCAGATCTTCGAGATTTAAAGTAAATGAATACGCTGTATCTTCTTTAAAACCATCCTCTGGTTGAAACGAAATTGTGCGATTATTCACAGCAATTACTTTACCTCTTACTTTTGGAGAAACCTCAAGAAGGTCTTTTGATAACTCTTGATTATCATCCCATTCGGCAACCGGTGTTTGCAAAACAACATATACGTTATCCATTACAGATATTACTCCAGAAGAGACATCAGAGATATAATCGTTATACTTATTTAGTTCTGAAGCATTTGATTCGGCAATAGATTGGACATCCTTTTTTTTACATGAGAAGATAAGTGTTACAAAAAGTAACGAATAGAATATTCGTGATAATCGCATATGGATTGATTTTAGTTGACTTTATAAAAATAAGACATTTTTAGTGTGTAATGGATAATTCTAATTAATTAAAATTTAAGAAAATATTAATCTATCTAGAATTTAGTTTAAAAACAGAGTTGTTATCATAATAAATAAGATAACACAACTTCTTATTTGATAAAAATAAAATGATTTTCAAAACTACAATCCCCTGAAAACAGGGTTTTTGCACTTAAAATACTTATATTCATATTATCTTTATAATAGATAAGACATAACCTATGAATGTCTATAAATCATCATAGTAACCACATCTTAAAACCTAAAATTATGTTAAAAGAAATTTCTTGCTTAGGCAAAATCCTACCTAAAGCACAACAAAGACAAATTAATGGGGGATCTGAAACTCCCGGAGGTTGTCGAGAAGATAAAGGATTTGAATGGAATCCTCTTAAACGATGTTGCTGGTCTTACCAATTAAATTGTTGTTATGACACTATTACCTGCCCTTATCCTTGGCCTTAATATTGAATAGTTAAACCGTATAAAAAGGAGATAACAGAAATTATTTGCAATTTCCGTTATCTCCTTTTTTTGATCTAGTCAGATATTATATCGATAGATGCTACTTAACTATTCTTTATAAATTCCAACCGTTAATTCTCCTTGGGCATTCATTGTAGCTCTATACATTCCTGCAGTATTAAACTCCATAGTCACATTTCCCTGATTGTCAATAGCAACAATACCTCCTGTGCCTCCTAAGTCTGTAAGTTTATTTTGGATTACATCCTTAGCTGCATCTTTAAGAGATGCTCCTTTATATTCCATTTGTGCAGAAATATCATGAGCTACCATACCTCTAATAAAATACTCTCCCCAACCTGTACTAGAAACTGCACAAGTAGCATTATTAGCATATGTTCCTGCTCCAATAATTGGAGAATCCCCTATTCGATTCCATTTTTTATTGGTCATTCCGCCGGTAGAAGTTCCTGCTGCCAGGTTTCCATTTTTGTCTAACGCTGCACAACCTACTGTTCCAAATTTCGAATCTTTAATAATAGGGTCATAAAATGCAGTGGTTTTATTTGCCTCTTTTTCTGCTTCTTTCTTTTTTACTCGCTCTAAGGCTTTCATTCTATTTTCTGTAAAGAAATATGAAGGATCCACCAGTTCAAGATTTCTTTCTTTGGCAAATTGTTCAGCACCATTTCCCGACAGTAATACATGAGGCGAATTAAGCATTACTTCTTTTGCTAGATTTATTGGGTTTTTAACAGTTGTAACTCCTGCTACCGCTCCTGCGTTAAGTGTACTTCCATCCATAATAGAAGCATCCAATTCATTCGTTCCGGCACTGGTAAAAACTGCTCCTTTACCAGCATTAAACAAAGGTGAATTTTCTAAAATATTAATCGTCTTTTCTACAGCTTCTAAGCTGGTTCCTCCATTTTTAAGAATAGTATGCCCTACCTTAATCGCTTCTTCAAGTTTTGCTTTATAAGCTGCTTCTTTTTCCGGAGTCATGTTCTTTTTTAGAATAGTTCCTGCTCCTCCATGAATTACAATCCCAAAGGTGTTGGCAGTTTTTTGAACTTCTTCTTTTTCAACCTCAGAGGTTGATACTTCGGCAGTTTCTTTGGGTTGTTCCTTGCAGGCAAGGAATAAAATAAACCCTAAAAAAATGATTAGCTTCTTCATGTTTTGTCTTAATTTAAGATGATTTGTGTTTACTATAGTCAACTAGTGCGATTCTTCCCTGGAAAAATCTGAAGGTTAAATGTATAACTTTTCCCTCATTATCTTCTAAAGAAATTGATTTATTAAGCTCGAAATCATATGGTTGACCTTTTCCCTGATTAATAGCGATATTATCAGCATATAAATACATTTCATTATCCGATTTAAAAACAGGCTCTATCTTACCATTTATTTCTGGAATTGAACCCGATTTATTAAGAATTATAGATCCTGAACCATTTGTTTTTTCAACAATGACCTTTATATCTTCTTTAGGGTTTATATGTCGAAATAGCACTGCTGGATATTCTGAGTGCGCTATCAGAACAGTATACTGTTTTCTTGAACGGATAATAAAATGTGCCAGCCCATTTTCATCAGAAAACCCTTCTAGATATGTTGAGTTATTAGCTACTAGCACTACTTTGGCATGTTTTATAGCCTTCTCTTTTTGATCAACTATTTTGATAGTAAAAATAAATGGTTTGGGGCTTATCATTGTCGAGAGCTTTGACCATTTATTTCTTAGAAAGGTTTGATCTTTCTTTAATTTTTTTTCAATCAACTCTGCAAGTTCTTCAGGAGATCTATCTTTAAGACTAATGTAGCCGATAGTTTTAAGAATACCCGGAATTTCAGTATCGTCAAATCTTGCAGGTAAAATATACTCTCTACTCTCTTGAAAAGCTCTTGCCTGCATGGATACTCTCTCATGATTTGTCCATAATTTTTTATTATAAAAATCCGAAATAAATAAGACCGTATACTGTGCTCTGTTTTGGTAAATCTCTGATAAGTAATCATATAGATTTTTCCCCCATAAATTTGCTTCTTCAAACAAATCATAGAATACTTTTATTCCTTTTTCTTTTAAACTATTTGCCACCTCCTCCACGTATGCCCTATTCTCTCCTGCAAAAGAAAGTGCAACGTCATATTCATAACTATTATTCTTCATCACTGACTATTTTTTAACGTAAAAACCGACTCTTTTTTTTGTAAAATCATTGCTATTACAAAATTACTTTCTTTATTTGGAAATATTCCTATTTTATTAGGAATTATTCCAACAAAAGTTTTACTTTTAAACCGTAAAAAACCGATACTTTTGGAACCAAAAAAACATATAAAAGGGCGAGGAGCTCAAGGGAAAATTCATAATAAATTCTTTGAAAATCATTATGAAACTAGAAATGACTTTTTAAACTATTGTCACGCACAAGGAGAAGATTCTCATCAAAATCAAACTACATATATTGAAACTTTTCCTAAAACTGTTGTGAATAAGGTAACTAGTCCGGATGTGGGAATGATGTTCTCTTTAAATCCTTACCAGGGTTGTGAACATGGGTGTGTATATTGTTATGCACGAAATTCTCACGAATACTGGGGATATGGAGCTGGGTTAGATTTTGAAAGCAAGATTCTTGTAAAGAAAAATGCCCCTGAACTATTAGAAAAAAAGCTTAAAAGTAAAAATTGGAAAGCACACCCTATATCGCTTTCTGGCAATACAGATTGTTATCAGCCAATTGAAAAAAAACTAAAAATAACCAGGCAGCTATTACAAGTTTTTCTAAAGTATAAACATCCTGTAGGAATCATCACAAAAAATGCACTAATCCAAAGAGATCTAGATATTTTGACCAAATTATCTAAAGATAATCTAGTTGCTGTATTTTTATCTATTACTTCTTTGCAAGAAGAAACACGCAGAATATTAGAACCAAGAACAGCAAGCATTAAAAAGCGATTAGAAACCGTTGAAAAACTAAATCAAGCTGGAATTCCTGTTGGAGTTATGATGGCTCCTATTATACCTTCGATAAATAGTCACGAAATATTATCTCTTTCTAAAGAAGTAGCAAAACGCGGAGCTCATAGTATCGGATATACTGTTGTAAGATTAAATGGTGCTATTGGTCAAATTTTCACTAAATGGCTTGAACATACATTACCAGATCGAAAAGATAAAATTTTACATCAAATCAAAGAATGTCATGAAGGAAAGCTTAATGACAATCATTTTGGAAGAAGAATGTCGGGATCAGGCAATCTAGCAGAACAGATTCATCAACTTTTTGCACTGGCCAGAAAAAAGTATTTTCCTGAAAGAAAGAAAATAGAACTAAACTGTAATCTTCATGAATCCTATAAAGATGGGCAATTGCGCTTGTTTTGAAGGTTTTTTGGTTATTTTTGAATTGTCAACAGCGTTTTAAAAGCATTTATGTGCCCTACTCGAGTTTTATTATTCTCTCTATTATTGTTTGTAAACATATCATATGCTCAGTTAGATGATATCTTGGCCAATAAAACCGCAGAAGATCTTATCACAGAGCTTAATGCTTTAGATCAAAGTAAGATAGATGAAATAACATCCCTGAGTAATATTCTTTACAAAACAGCTTTCGAGAATAATGATGCTGAACGAATGATTGAAGCTCTACAACACTTAAGTACCGTTAGTTTAAATGCTGGTAACACGATTTCTTCTATTGATTATCTGGATAAGGCTGTTACTATTGCGACCAATAGTAATCTTGATAAAAAAGTAATTGCAAGCTTACTAAGGTTAAAAGGCAATCATTATTTTGATATTGAAGAATATGATAAAGCCGCAATTACCTATTATGAATCCCTTGAAATAGCGCAGGAAATCAATGATAAATACGCTTTATGGGCATTACAGACAAATTTGGGTTTTATAAAATTGAGATCCGGAGATCATAAAAAAGCATTAGAAGATTTAAAAATAAGTCTTTCATTAATCCCTAAACTTCCAAAAGATAACCTAGAGCGCGATAGGCAAAATACGATGTTAACTCATGCCAGAATCTGTGAAGCGTATATAAAACTTAACTATCTTGATTCTGCATTGCAAAGCAATAATGATGGGTTAGCCCTTACAAAACTGGTAAAAGTCGATAATATTCACATCGATTTATTAATGCATCGTGGCATACTTTATATGCAAAAAGAGGACTATAAAACTGCCTTACAGTTTTTATATGAGGCAAAAGAACTATGTTCTAAAGCCAATGATGTAGTTTTTTTAGGTAAAATCCTAAATTTAATAGCAGAATGTAAATATGTTCAGGAAAAGTATGATGAAAGTATCGAGATACTTTCAGAGTCTCTAGAAATTTTGGACAAAAACTTTACTAATTCTGACGAATTAAGTAAATGCTATAAACTTCTTGGTCAATCATATAAAAAAATGGGAGATCTTGAAAAATCCAATGATTTTTACGAGAAGCACATTCTAAGTCTAAGTAAGCTTACAAATAAAAAAACTTCTGCTTCAAAAAAAGTACGCGATGTTACTTTTGACAATTATAAGAATGAGATTAAAACACTCGAAAGTCAAAAAAAGAGGCAAAAAAGTAGATTGACATATTCTCAAATTGGATTGGCAGTTTTTGGCTCAGGACTAATTCTTGCTTTGGTATTTTTTCAAAAGGTTAAAAAGAAGAACAGAAAAAAGTTTGATTCTCTACTTTCAAAAATTGAAAAACACGAAAAACAAGATTCCCCTGAAGATAAATCAACTGTAAACATTTCTAAAAAACCTATAATAGACACTAAAGATGATTTATTGGATTCTCACTCCAACGAATTAGATATTAATGACGAATTATATGCTCAGATTTTGCAAGGTCTTGAAAAAATGGAATCACAAGAGTACTATCTTAGAACTGAATGTAACCTCTATAATGTTGCCAAAAAAATAGGAACCAATACATCATATTTATCTAAAGTTATTAATGCACATTTTGATAAAAACTTCAATACTTATATAAATGATCTAAGGATTAATTATGCCATTTTACGTTTAAAAAATGATACTAAGTTTAGATCTTATTCTATAAAATCTATCGCTGGTGAAGTTGGATATAAAAGTGCAGATTCGTTTTCTAAGTATTTTAAAATTCATACAGGTCTACTTCCTTCGTTTTATATTAAACAGCTAAAATCAAAAAGCTGATTTCAAGATTTCCTACATTAAATTCACCCTAAATTTATAAAAATAGGCTTCATAAGACTCCCTTATACCTCTTAACTCAACAATGATATTAATTTACTGATAAACAGTTATTTACATTGCATAATCACACCCTTTTTTCTTCAATATGGGGTAGCTTTACTTGTTATTATGTTTTTTTTGAAGGTACTTTGATAAAGTATTATAGGAACAATTCCCTTAGTAAAGACATTAACAATGAAAAAACAAATTGGTTTATTCGCTTTAGGTATACTTGCTGGTCTTTTAGTGTATGGAGTTTTCACTTTTAACACTGTAGAAGATAAATCTAATGCTATACTAAAAGTGCTGAAATCAAATTGTGAATGTGATCAAATTAATCAATTTTTATATGTAAGAGGTTTAGAAGTTTCTGAAAAAGGAATCTCAACCGAAACAGCAGAATATGAATTAAAGAATTGTAAATATTCTGATGTAAAAAAAGAGGCTGATCGCATCAATCAATTATTATTAAATAAAGTAAAAGGTTATGAAGATATTGATCGTTTTACATTGGAGTTTGTAAATCGAAATAAGACAAATCTAATAACCATTAACAATGGAAAAATCAATTATTAAATTATGATAGCACTAACAAAAATTTTATTGAATATAATTTTGAACTATTTTTTATTACTTATTGAATTTGTAATAAGTCTATTTTAATAAAGACAAAACGATCAAAAAATGAGCATCAAGATATCAACGGGTAGGCGATTCATCAGCGCCTACCTTCCCACTCTTTATAAAATTGTTCTAAAAATTCTTCCATAAAAGAATGTCTTTCCAAGGCAAGTTTCTTTCCGGTTTCGGTATTCATCCTATCCTTAAGTAGGAGTAACTTTTCATAAAAATGATTGATAGTAGGAGCTGTAGAAGATTTATATTCTTCTTTACTCATATTCAAATTAGGTTCAATCTCAGGATTGTATAATGCCCTGTTCTTAAATCCTCCATAATTAAAACATCTTGCTATACCAATAGCTCCTATAGCATCTAATCGATCTGCATCCTGGATTACATCTAACTCTGGAGATTTAAATTTTTGTAGTGTGTTTCCACCTTTAAAAGAAATATTTTCAATGATGTGAATTACATGATCAATAATATTTTTATCTACAGAAAGTTCTTCTAAAAATTCTTTTGCCACTTTGGGTCCTACTGTTTCATCACCATTATGAAATTTAGAATCAGCAATATCGTGCAACAATGCACCTAAAGAAACGATTGTGAGGTCTACATCTTCCTCTGAAGCTATTAGGTTGGCATTTTTATACACCCTATCTATATGAAACCAATCATGGCCTCCTTCTGCTCCCTTAAGTTTTTCCTTAACAAAATCTACAGTTTTTGCTATCAACAAATCATTTGTCATAACAAAACAACAATTACTTTACTAATGCAGGCTTTACCCACTTAAATTCAAAAACTTCTTCAGGAACCACCAGTCTTTCACTGATTCTTTGCATTCTTGCCGGTAATTTCATAAGAAAATCGCGAGCTTTTTCTGCCTCATCAGTAAGTCCAACTATTTTATCAATCTCCCATCGATCAATTAATCGTTGCATAATATCTATATAATCCTGAGCTGTATACACCCCTATTCGTTGTGCTGAATTAGAAAACTCTTCGAATGCAGTTCCTATTGCCTCACCTGATTCTCTAAGAAAATGCGCTGGCATAACAATTTTATGCTTCATCATATCTTTAAAAGCTATCATCATTTGGCTTGGATCTACTTCGAAAATACTACTTACAAATTCACTATAAGCATTATGATGCCTCATTTCATCACCTGCAATAATCTTACACATTTTTGCAAGAGATTTATTAGAATATTCCTTTGCCATTTTTGCCACACGATTATGGGATATATATGTGGCTAATTCCTGAAAACTTGTGTATACAAAGTTCTTATATGGGTCTCGATCTGTTCCTATATCAAATCCATCATTAATCAAATATTGAGTGGTTCTTTCTACCTCGATCATATTTACTCTTCCAGATAAATAAAGGTATTTATTCAATACATCTCCATGACGATTTTCTTCTCCTGACCAATATCTAACCCATTTTGACCAAGCATTACCTTGGCTTCCTTCATGTTGATTAATACCTTCTACATCCATAAGCCAGGATTCATAGGTTGGAAGAGCCTCCTCGGTTATGGTATCTCCTACAAGAACTACCCAAAAATCATAAGGAAGTTCTTTGGCAAGTTCTCTTAGTTCTTTTACTTCTTCAAAGAAAGTTTCTTCATTCTGAGAATCAGGCAAGAAATCAGTTGGTTGCCATATCTTATCTACTGGAATTAGAAACTTATCTATAAAAGAATCAACCTTCTTTTCCAGCAATTGCATTACTTCTAATCTTATATTATCTAAAGCCATTATAGTATATTGTATGGTTATGTTTTAATAGATGATGTGACCCTTTCTTCGACAGTTTCTAACAAAGTCTCCACTTTCATTGAGTCAACAGATATAGGTTCTTGTACTTCTAATGTTAAATGCAGGCCCACTCCCATAGGAAAGTTACCAAACCTAACAAGTTTCCAGCTATTATTGATGGTTACCGGCACTACTAAGGCTTCTGGTGCATTTTTAAATAGTATTTTTAACCCTGTAGCAGCAAAATTTTTGGGTTTCCCATCTCTACTCCTAGTTCCTTCAGGAAAGATAACTCCTGAGAGTTTATTTTTAGCAATAAATTTCCCAAATTTTGATAGCTCCGGAATTGATTGTTTTGGATTTTTCCTATCAATCAAAGCGTGTTCTCCATTCCTAAGGTTAAAAGAAATACTTGGTATCCCTTTCCCTAATTCAATTTTGGAAATAAATTTAGGCGTATATTTTCTCATAAACCAGCTAATCATCGGGATATCAAACATACTTTGATGATTAGATGCGATAATCAATGGAGTATTTACTGGTAACTGATGCCTATTTTTATAACTTACTCTGCATCCCAGTAAATAAAGACACCCTAAAATGGATAAGTTTAAATAATTTATGGATTTCCTATGTCCTCTAACACCTCCAAGTTTTATCGCTAACCATTGTATAGGGTGAAATATAACTAAAACAAGCCCAAAGCACAGATAAAACAATATGCTTAATGGATACGATATTATCTTTTTAATTAACTCCATATTACAACCTTTCAAGATCATTTAAAGCAAGGTTAATTCAACCTTAAAGTCTTGTTGTACTTAAAAATAGAATTCATAAGGCATCAACTTATTTAAATCATAATAAATGCTTTATGAAGCCGCAATGTCTGATATTATTTTCAGTTAGCCAACAGTTTATTAACTTAATTATAACGCCAAAAATCTTAGCATCTTAATTCTAATAAGTCAATCAAAATAATTTAGTTAATTTATTATTTATTTTGATAGATTTAGTACGAAAAATCTGTTTTTTCTATTAAAAAAACCGCTTGCTACTGCAAACGGTTTAATATTATTTTTAACACTTAAATAATAGATTTTTAGCAGTGCTCATTATAAGCATCTTTAAGGTTTTCTGCAATCATTTCTGCAGGTCTACCTTCAATATGATGTCTCTCAAGCATATGAACCAGTTCACCATCTTTAAACAAAGCCATTGATGGCGATGAAGGTGGGAAAGGTATCATATATCCTCTAGCTTTATCAGTTGCTTCTTTATCTACTCCTGCAAAAACGGTAACTAAATTATCAGGTTTTTTGTCATTTTCTAGAGAAGCTCTTGCTCCTGGTCGAGCATTGGCAGCCGCACAACCACATACAGAGTTCACTACTACAAGAGTAGTTCCTTCTTTTGTTATTGCTGAATCTACCGCTTCTGTTGTATGCAATTCTTCAAAACCTATATTTGTAAGATCTTCGCGCATTGGTTTTACTAAATCTGCTGGATACATATTTCTTATTTTTTATTGTATTACAATTTTGTACAAAGGTACAAATTATGTACCATAACTACTCAACTGTCAAGTAGTCGCATAATTATATTTAAATTTTATTTTGGTAACAAATTCAAAACATTGTGGACTTATATAGTATAAAATCAAAAAAACCAGATTTTGATTAATTACGATTATCTTTACAACCTTAAAAAAAATTAAATGATTAAATGGTTTACCGCCATATTAGGATATGTCTTTTTTAGATTTCCAGGAGCAATACTTGGATTTATTCTTGGCAGTCTTGTAGATACTACTACCAGCAAAAAAAGCGGTGGTAGCTTTAAAACCGTATTTACGCAACAAGAACGTGTTACTCCGGCTGATTTTGAACTTAATTTACTCTCTCTTTCTTCTATTGTCATAAAGGCAGATGGTCAAATTAATCAAACCGAGTTAGATTATGTAAGGCAATACTTTGTGAGTGCTTATGGAAAAGAAAGGGCGAATGCCACTTTCAGGACTTTTAATGAGATTATAAAAAAAAGACAGATTTCTCCTCATAGAATCTGTTTATATATTAATCAGCATACTCGATATCCTGCAAGATTGCAAATTTTACATTTTCTTTTTGGAATCGCCAATTCTGATGGAAGTGTTAGTACGTCCGAAGCTGAAGAAATTCGAAAAATAGCAGGGTTTCTACGTATAAACTTCAGGGATTTTGAAAGTATAAAAGCAATGTTTTTCAAAACCGCAGATCACGCTTATAAGATTCTTGAGATCGAGAAAACTGCTTCTGACTCTGAAGTTAAAAAAGCTTTCAGAACCATGGCCAAAAAGTATCACCCTGATAAAGTACAACACATGGATGAAATACATATCAAAGGTGCTGAAGAAAAATTCAGATCGGTTCAGAAAGCTTATGATCAAATTAAGAAAGAAAGAGGTATGAGTTAAATTCTGATCTACTACAAAATTAATTTTTAAAAACCCTCTTTTTAAGTGCTTTCAAAAATCTTTTCCAAGGTAAACTTGTTGTGATTTTAATCTCTTCTGAGATGGTTGTTTCTTCATCTAAGAATTTTAAAATCTTACTTATTTTATTTTTTTGAAATAATTTAGAGAACAAAGTAGCTCCATATGAATTGTCTTGATGTAAAACATCTAGAAACAACAGGTCATAATACCAAAAACGGCTTCTTTTCTCAAACCCGGTAAAATCAGTATCTGTTTTCAAAAAAGTGACCAGTTTTTTTATTTTCTTAAAAGAAGAATTAAAAGTGTATCCTGTACTAGGCTTTGTCCATCCTCCAGCGGTACCTATATGCAAGATGTTTTTAGAATTTTGATGTCTAAACTCGTAGCAGGTCATCGGTATGCATCCTTTTTCTTTTTCTACAATTGAATACTCTTTTATTCCCTTTTCTTGTAAATACTTGACAATTTCTTCTTCATATTCCTTCTCTTTCAATAAATCTACAGAAAATAACGTATACTCAAATAATGCTTCGGTTTTAGAAGTAGGCAACACATACATAAATCTTGTATTACTTCTTTGATCCACCCTAAAATCCATAAAAGTAGCAATCTTATCATCAAATGAAGGGACCTTTGTCTTCACAAACCATCCTACAAAATGCTGATTCAAAACAGGGTATTGGTTTTGTTGTTTGTATTCTTGAGATAAGACAACACTATTCAGTAGTTTATTTCCTTGATACAAGTTACTATCTGTGCTTACTTCAACTAATGTCCCTTTATCTTTTAAAGTGATTACAGTTTCTTCAGAAATTGTAATGTTTGGTTTATCCTTCAAAATCTCAAGAATAAAGCTATAAAAATCCTTGCTTCGGATCATTCTATAATGATAAGGAGCTATTTTTATTTTTTTAGAAAAAGAAGAACTTCCAAAAAAAATAGTATTCCATTTTTTACTCACTAACTTATCCCAATCTGTTCCAGTTCTTACATCTGTTTCCCAAAAACACCAAGTACGATCATTTTGTTTTTTTTTGTCTTTGTCAATCAATAAGACTTTCTTTTCATCAAAAAAAGGATCTAAAACCATATGGTACACCAACAGCAAGCCTGAAGCGCCCATACCAGTAATTATGTAGTCATATTTTTGCATATTCAGATGTTAAATATATAAGTAAAAAATAGTAATCCGTTTATATCTCAAAAAATTTGGAACGGTTTTTTATATATCTTTAACATCCATAAATGAATACTATGAGACAGATTATTATTTTTATATTATTTATCGCACCTTTTATTAGTATTAATGCTCAAGAAACTGATAAGGTTGACCCTCCAATGATTGTTACAAAACTTAAATCTGGAAAAACATTGAATCTGGATAAAAAAAGTATCAAGTTTATGGGTGTAACTGAAGATTCGCGATGCCCAACTGGAGTAAGTTGTGTTTGGGAAGGTCAAGCGAAAGCTGTGATAGGTTTTTATGAAAACGATAAACTTATTGAGCAAAAAGTTTATGTTTTTGGAAGCAGCAGTATAAATCCTAATAACATGGAAGAATTATTGGATCAAGATAAAACTAAAGTATATGGATATACTCTTAGCCCTTATCCTTCTTTTGGCCAAAAAATTGAAGCAACTGATTATTTTCTGGAACTAGTCGTTAAATAAATGTTACTTATCAAATGAATACTATTGTATTTCTTTTCTTTGCCTGATGATTTCTAATACGGCAAAAGCTCATCTCTCCTTATTAAGTGTCAATATTATTTATGGTGCTAATTACTTAATAGCAAAAGGACTAATGCCCAACAAAATTGAAGCTTCTGCCCTGGTTTTTCTTCGAATAGCTGGTGCAGGTTTTTTGTTTTTTATTATTAAATATTTTATTAAAGAAAAGGTTGATCGAAAAGATATTCCGCGGTTGGCATTATGTGGTCTTTTGGGAGTAGCTACTAATCAGTTTTTTTCAATGAACGGATTAAGTCTCACATCTCCTGTAGATGCAGCTATCATCGTAACAGCGATGCCTATTTTTACAGTCATCATAAGTTATTTTTTACTTAAAGAGCCTCTAACCTTACAACGTGTTCTTGGGATTTCTATAGGCGGATCCGGAGCAGTATTATTAATTTATCTGGGTAATTCAAGTTTAGGAACTGGTTCTTTATTAGGTAATCTCTTTATTTTTATTAATGCGTTGTCATTTGCATTTTACCTGGTAATCGTTAAACCACTTATGTCTAAGTACAAACCCATTACCGTAATCGTATGGACTTTTATGTTTGGGTTTATTTTCATGTTTCCCTTCTGCATAGAAAAATTAATTCAGACTGATTTTACAGCATTTGATTTTTCTAGCTGGACTTCTTTATTCTATGTGATTTTGGGGCCGACATTTTTAGCATATTTTCTTAATATGTTTGCATTGCAATATGTAAAACCAACAGTTTCTAGTAGTTATATCTATGTCCAACCAGCTGTAGCGATGCTATTGGTGGGGTTAATTTCTTATCTAGTGGTTAACAGCCAATATCAAGGGGATATTACTGTCACTAAACTTTTATGTTGTATTTTAATTTTTGCAGGAGTATATTTAATCAGTAGTAAACCAATAAGTTGGTTAAAAAAGTAAATTATTTTCTTTTGAAAAGCTGTTTTATACATAAGCTAGCTGGAATTATCACACCAACAGAAAGAATAGCATAAAGAACGCCTAGTCTTAGTACATAACTAATTATAAGAAAAGTCAGAAATAAAATAAACAAAAAAGATAACCCTCCTTTTAAGTCAGAAATAAATTGACTTTTATCAGATTTATAATCTAAATAATAAGCGATTAAGATAATGACTAGTGACATCCTCCACAAGTGCTGTCACAAGAAGAATCTGATTTTTTCTTTGATGATAAGAAAGCAGGTTTCCAGAAGAACTTTTTTATCAAAAATCCCACTGCTATCGCGAAGATTAAAAGTACTATTATATTTTGGATAAGGATATTCATATCATATGTGTCGTATAAAAATACGAAAACTTATCGTATTTGTTTTATTTTAAAATTTGGTATGCTATAAGTGCCACTGTATATGCCAGTAGACTCATAGATATTAGTTGCACCATTGGCCATTTCCAACTATTGGTTTCTCGTTTTACTATTGCCAAAGTACTCATACATTGCATTGCAAAAGCATAAAACAATAGCAAAGAAATTCCGCTAGCCAAATTAAACAATGGAGCTCCTGTAACCGGATGAACTTCTGCTGCCATTCTATTTTTTATTGTCTCCTCTTCATCACTACCAACACTATAGATTGTTGCGAGCGTTCCTACAAAAACCTCGCGAGCAGCAAAAGAACTAATGATCCCAATCCCGATTTTCCAATCATACCCCAAAGGAGCTACAATTGGCTCTATTCCTTTACCTGCATATCCAATAAAAGAATATTCTAGTTTATAAGATGCTACTTTTTGATCCAACTCTTCCTGAGATAGATCTGTATAAGTTGAAGCAACCACTTCTTCAGCATTATTAAATTTTTCATTAGGTCCAAAACTTGCAAGAACCCATAAAATAATTGAAATCGCTAAGATGATTTTTCCTGCTCCAAAAACAAAAGCTTTTGTTTTTTCGATCACATTGATTACAACATTTTTAAATAAAGGCATTTTATATCCTGGCATTTCTACAACAAAATAAGATTTGCTCTTTATTTTCAAGATCTTATTAAGTATCCAAGCAGATCCAACCGCAGTAGCAAAGCCTAGAAAATACAACAACATAAGCGTAAGACTTTGGTAACCAAACACCCATCCTATTTTTTCATCCGGAATAACCAATGCTATTATAATAAGATATACTGGTAATCTTGCTGAACAAGTAGTAAATGGAACCACTAGAATGGTAATCAAACGTTCTTTCCAATTCTCGATATTACGAGAAGCCATTACAGCAGGTATTGCACAAGCAGTACCTGAAACTAACGGCACAACACTTTTACCACTCAACCCAAACTTTCTCATTACTCTATCCATTAAAAAAACAACACGGCTCATGTAACCGCTTTCTTCGAGAATAGAAATAAAAAGAAATAAAAATGCTATCTGTGGGATAAAAATTACGATTCCACCTAATCCAGGAATAATCCCTTCGGTAATAAGATCTACTACTGGCCCAGAAGGAAGTGTAGATTTTGCGACCTCACTTAACCAAGCAAAACCTTCATCGATTAAATCCATTGGATAAGAAGACCAATCATAAATCGCCTGAAATATTAATAACAATATTGCAAAGAAGATAAAGTATCCCCAGAATTTATGTGTTAGAACTCGATCCAACCTAGCACGCATTCCGGTAGCTGCTTTCTCATCTATTGTTTGACCTTTTTTGAGAACGTTATTAATAAATTGATATCTCTTTATGGTTTCTTTTTGCTGTAGTCGTTTTAATTCTCCTTCAGATTTAATTTCAAAATCCGGAGCAATAGCTATCTCTTGTTTATTTATTGCTCTAAAGTTTACATCTTGTGTAATGACCAACCAAAGCTTATATAGCGATTGATCGGGAAATGTTTTTTGTAATCTTTCAAAATAATCTGGAGCAAAAGACAATGCATCAACGCAAGGTCTTTTAGGCAATGAACTATATGATTCTATCAATTTTTTAAGCTCGTCAATACCTTCTCCTTTACGAGCACTAATAAGCGCTATTTTGGTATTTAACTCTTTTTCAAGTAATGGAATATCTAATGAAATTCCTTTTCGACTCATACGATCCGCCATATTGATTACCAAAATGGTAGGAATCTCTAAATCTTTGATCTGAGTATATAATAATAGATTGCGTTTTAAATTTTCTACATCACTTACAACAACAGCAACGTCAGGAAAATCTTTGTCATTTCTATTCAGCAATAATTCTATGACTACATTTTCGTCAAGAGAAGAGGCGTTAAGGCTATACGTTCCAGGCAAGTCCAAAATATGTGCTTTGACTCCTCTGGAAAGCTTACATACTCCCTCTTTTTTCTCTACTGTTATTCCCGGATAATTTCCTACTTGTTGATTTAAACCGGTAAGCAAGTTAAAAACCGATGTTTTTCCGGTATTAGGATTACCAATAAGTGAAACTTTAATTTGCTTAGCCATAAAAGGGGTAATATGTTTTTATATAATTTGAACTTCAATCTGAGCGGCCATTTCTCTTCTTATTGCAAGATGGCTACCATTTATAGTAAGATACATAGGGCATTGAAAAGGAGCTGTGTGTAATAATTGCACTTCATTTCCAGGCAAACATCCCATTTCTAATAACTTCAATGGTACTGTATCAGAAGTAATTTCTTTGATTAAAGCTCTTTGACCTCTTTTGAGGCTGGCAATTGTAGTCTTCAAGCGTTTATTTAGATTAATTTTAAACTAGACAAAAGTAGTGGAAAAAATTGTATCCAAAAAGCTAAATTTTTCAAAACCTTTGATTTATAAATCAAAGTCTTTCATTCAACATCAGAATATTCTGTATTGCAATTCAGTTTTTCCACCTTTCATTTAAAGGCATATACCCCATTTTCTATCCGAAATCTTTGAAAATCAACATTCTCGGATATCCTCAAACTCAGGCCAGAGTATTTTCATCAATATCTAAATTTAGAAATAGGCGGAAACCGAAAAGCCTTAAACAGAGTAGGTATTTACTCAAAAAACCTTACGATGATTTCAAATTTTAAAACCTTCGTATTTATGATCTTCTGTGGTTTCTTCATAATTTCTTGTGAAAAAACAGAATATAGTTCTCCAGAAGATGCAATTATTGATCAACAAGCTTCAGATAATAAAGTTGAAGTGATTTTAGAAAACGGTAACAAAATAAGTTTTCAAACCATTAATGATGGTGAGCTCAAAGGCACTTTTTTATTAGAAGAAAGTGATTGTGAACAATGTTCATTTCTAACAAATATTGGTGAACTAATAGAGGATCCTACAGCACAAGAAATCTTTTGGGCTATTTCTAAACCCGATACTCCTATTCCTTCATTTTTGAGATTAAAAGATAAATCTGTTTTTAAAACAAAAAAAGCACAGGGATGGGCTAGAAGTATATCCAGAGATTTTCCGATTGGCACTGGTGGTTCTTCACGAATTGTTGCTTGTACAAATTCAAAATTCACAAGTTCTATCGCTGGTGGTTTTTTAGGAACTCCAGAATTTATTGCTTTAGACAAAACTCCTAATAATTATGACGGTTTTGTAAATGATTGTGCAAGTCTTACTCCTTCTGCTTGTAACAAAGGGCCACGATATAAGCTTCATGCTACTATGCGGGGTATTAAAAAATGGAAAGGAAAAATCTGTAGTAAAGCGGTTCAGAACAGTACAAATGATCATTACATATCTAATTCTCCTTCGGGTAGTATATGTCAAAGCCCACCGTGTAGTTCTTATAGAGGGCCAGAGTTATATTTTGAATATTTTGCTAACGGAAAGTGGAAATCTATGAAAAACCCTAATTCTGCTATCCCTCAAGGCTTTGAGGTTCCTGCAAATACCACTAAAGTGTATACCTATTCATGGAAAACGAATGTTAACACTTCTTTCCGTTTAAGAGTTAAAAACGCTATGGGTAAAGATCAATTCGACTTTATGATGGATCGTGTGGATGTAGTTACTGGTGGTGGTGATGGCGGAAATGGCACTGGAAATGGTGGTGGATCAGGAAATGATGGATCTGTTATCCCAGATTATATCAGTGTAAGCAATGATTCTTACATGATTGTTGATTTCACCTCTATGGTTGATGATCAACCAAGTCCCCAAATAACCATTCCTTCAGGTGCACTAGAAGCCTATTTTAATAATGAAGGAGGAATTGTATTACCAGAAGAATTTTGTGGTATAAGAATTATGAGCGCCGATAATTTTCAATGGATGAATAGTGACAATGAAGTGGTAGCTAACACCACTTTTAACAAAGTTGGAGATTTATATAATTATGGGGATTTCAATTATGCTTTAGCAGGTATAGAGTTTTCAGGTCCTTTTGACAATTGTGAAAATAATAGTAACAATTGGGATTTTGAATATCCCTTAGCCAATAATCAACCCACAGTATTTAATGAACCTCTTAAATTAATGATTCAATTAATTGACATTGGCTCTGAAGTGATATTTTTGGAATAAAAAACACCCCTAATTACCCTGTAATTTCAAAACCTGAGTTGTCTAATCAAATTCAGGTTTTGTTTTTTTAATCCTTTGAAGATTTGTGTTTCAAAATATGAATATCTTCAAGTAATCTATCTATATCTTCAGGATTGGTACCATCGTAGAATCCACGAATTCTTTTCTTCTTATCCACTAACACAAAATTTTCTGTGTGTACCATATCATATGGTCCGCCATCTCCATCAGATTTTGCTGCCAGATAGGATTTACGGGCCAGATCATAAATCTGTTTTTTATCTCCTGTTACCAGATTCCATTTAGCATCATCTACCCCTTTATCAAGTGCATATTTTTTTAATCTGGCGACACTATCGATTTGCGGAGTCACAGAATGTGACAACAACAAAACCTCATTATCGTTTTTAAGTCGTTCTTGTATCTCTTTCATATGCCCAGTCATTATAGGACATATTGTCTGACAAGTAGTAAAAAAGAAATCGGCCACATAAATTTTATTTTCATAATCTCTTTGCGTTACTTTCTTTCCGTTCTGATTAGTTAAACTAAAATCAGCAATTTTATGATATTTACGAATATATTGAACTGTGCTATCCACTAATTCAGTATTCACCATATCAGGTTCGTATATAGGTAATACTCGTTCTGGTTTAAGAATAGAATAAATAATAGAAATAATAATAGCCGATAGTACCAGTAGTACAGCAGCAAAAAACTTGTATTTAGAAAAAAATTGAAGCATTTGAGTAATCCTATCGATCGGCAAAATTACAAGGATTAAAGTTTATAAAACGTGTTTTTTTCATTAAAAAAATACTAAAACCCTGATCTCTACATCGGATTTCTTTTATATGCTCATCTAAAAGGTTACTTTTGCGTGATTAAATTTTGAAGTCAGACGTATGAGTCCATTTTTTGTAAAAGCGATACAACTATTATTAAGTTTATCTTTTCTAATCATTCTCCATGAATTAGGACATTTTATTCCAGCTAAACTATTTAAAACTCGAGTAGAGAAATTCTACCTGTTTTTTGATGTAAAATTTTCTTTGTTCAAGAAAAAGATTGGAGAAACTGTCTATGGTATTGGATGGCTTCCTCTAGGTGGATATGTTAAGATCTCGGGGATGATTGATGAGAGCATGGATAAGGAGCAAATGGCAGGTCCACCACAACCATGGGAATTTAGATCTAAGCCCGCTTGGCAACGTTTAATTATCATGCTTGGTGGTGTTACAGTAAATATTATTCTTGGAGTATTAATCTATATATTAATAATTTTTTCCTGGGGACAATATTATTCTAAGGGAGATGATATAAAATATGGTTTTGGAGTTACTAAACTTTTAGAAGATTATGGATTCCAGCAAGGCGATAAAATTGTTACCGTAAATGGAGAATCTTTATTTGATGATACCGAAATAGGTAAATATCTAATGGTTCGCGATGTAGAAACAGTTACTGTAAAACATCCTAATGGTCAAAATCAAACGATACAATTACCAGAAGATATAGGTACGCAGATTTTTAAATCAGGGCAATTTAATGCCATGACATTTAGATATCCTTTTAAATTAGATTCTATAGCAGAAGGAGGGCCGGCAGCAAAAGCAGGATTATTAAAAACTGATAAGATCCTTAAAATCGGTGGTATGCCAATTCAATATCAAACAGATTTTAGTTATGCTTTAAACAATCATAGAAAAAATGATAGTACTGCTGTTATTACTTATGAAAGAAATGGTATAACCAATGAAGTAGAGTTAGTACTTGGCGAAGATAAAAAGATTGGAGTGGTAATGGTCGCTACAGACAAAGAAGCTATAAAACAGCATAAAGTTGATTATAGTTTTGGAGAAAGCATCTCTAAAGGCTTAGAATTGGGGTATTGGACATTAAATGATTATATCGCGCAGTTTAAATACGTCTTTACAAAAGAAGGAGCCACTCAGGTAGGTGGATTTGGAGCGATCGGGAACTTGTTTCCTGATGCCTGGAACTGGAAAGCGTTTTGGGGAACCACGGCTTTTATATCTATCATTCTGGCTTTTATGAATATTTTACCTATTCCTGCCTTAGATGGTGGTCATGTAATGTTTTTATTATATGAAATTATTGCTGGAAGAAAACCGAATGATAAGTTTATGGAGTATGCCCAACTAGTTGGTTTTATTATCCTTATTGCTCTATTATTATTTGCAAATGGGAATGATATTTATCGCGCAATTTTTAAATAAATCCAGTTTTTTAAAATTTCTGAAGAAAAAATTAAAAATTTCTTTTTGGGATATAAAAAATAGTATATATTTGCACTCGCAAAAGAGAAAAACACTTCTCGATTGCAGGAGTAAATTCCTCCTTAGCTCAGTTGGTTAGAGCATCTGACTGTTAATCAGAGGGTCCTTGGTTCGAGTCCAAGAGGGGGAGCTTAACTAGAAATTAGCCTTGAGATAATCAAGGCTTTTTTTATGGAATTTATTGAGGTTCAAAAAGGATTTCTATAAAATTCTATATCGTATTACTTCTTTGAACTTAAAACATTCAAAACAATTTGTCGATAAGATTGTCCGATTGGAATTTTCATATTTCCGATGATTACCTGATTACCTTGTATTGAATTGATATTTTCAATATTAATGATGAAAGATTTATGAATTCTTAAGAAACCATTTGTTTTTAGTTTTTCTTCCATATTGGTAAGCGTAGAAGCTGTAGTTAATGTAGATTCTGGTAAATGAATTTTTACAAAATTGCCATAAGCTTCAGCATAAAGAATCTCTGAAAAATTGACTTTATGCTTTATGCCATTTGCTTTGATAAAGAAAAAGAGTTCTTTTGTTTGAATATTATTAGAAGTCTTTTGTGATGGACTATCAGTTTTTTTGTTTTCAATAATTCGGTTAACTGCTTTTGCAAAACGTTCAAATCGTATAGGTTTTAACAGATAATCCTGTACACCATATTCATATCCTTCTAGGGCAAATTCAGAATATGCGGTTGTCAGTATAATTGAAGGTTGGTTATGTAAGGTTTTTAAAAAATCAAGTCCTGTCATTTCAGGCATGTTAATATCTAAAAAAATAATGTCTACAGATTCTTGATGTAAAAAATCGATTGCTTCTATAGCATTATAACAATTCCCTGCTAAACTCAGACTACTCAGTTTTGAAATGTATTTTTCTAAAACCTGATGAGCAGGGGGTTCATCATCTATAATCATACATTTTAGATTCATAATTGTAGCGTTAGGTTAACTTTAAAAATATTATTATTGTTTTTAATATCAAGTTTATACTTATCTGGATACCCAAGTGCCAATCGCTTTTTTACATTTTCCAAACCAATCCCTCCCGAAGATAAATTTTTCTTATTTTGGACAATGTTATTTTCACAAACAAAGGTGAAAAGCCGATTTTCATCTAATCGAAACAAAACATCAATCTTACCGGGTTTTATACCTGTACCATACTTAAACGCATTTTCAATAAAAGGTAATAAAAGAAGAGGGATAATCTCAACATTATCAAAATAGCCATCTTTTTGGATTGTAATCTTGCAATCACGTACCCTGATTTTTTCCAGAGAAATATAACTTTCCAAATTTTTGATTTCATCAATCAATGGGATGTAGTTTTTTTTAGAGCTTTCTAACTGGTATCTTAATATATCAGCCAGTTCCAGGATAATATCATTTGCCTTTTCAGAATCATTTAGATTGGTGGAATATATATTATTTAAGGTGTTGAATAAAAAATGTGGATTCAGTTGTGATTTGAGTACACGTAGTTCAGAATTCCTTTGACTTGCTTTTAACCTTTCTATTGTCAGAAAATTTCTTAACGTTTGGTGAATAAGCTTAACTCCAAAAGCGGTCAATAAAAGAAATGGCAGTACGATTACATTCGCCCAAAATCCAGTTATCATTCCAACACTAAATACTGACTCATCTAATACTTCGTTTATAATGGATACGACTACAACTATTGTTGCAAGTGTTAAACCAAATAGAAGATATTTTTTTTTCGGAATTAAAGTATTGTAAGCGTAAAAACTGGCATACACCAAAAAAAACAATTGAAATATAAAAAAAATAGAAGTATTAGAACTAGGCAATTTGTTTTCTATACCAGGAACTTCTTCTACCCGACCAATATAAAAAAGAAAAACACCTAGAAATCCAAGTATTATCCAGGCAACAACATGTCTCCAAAACCGTGGTTGCGTATAGAAATTATTCAAATTGAGTTGCTTTCCCACCATAGTATAAAGGTCGATAATAGTTTTTTAAGTAGCAATTAATAATGACAAACACAGGTTATCATGGTTTTGGTCCTGTTTATCATGAGAGTAAATCAGACTAGCATGTTTACTTTCAAATTTTAATGGGGATAAATAATTTCGGCTAATGATTATCAGACGATTATGAATCAAATATTATAAATTATGAAAAAATATTTAGCTATTTTATTATTGACACTAGGTATCTGTCAGGGACAAACAACAGATACCGTTGCGAGATCGGTAGAAGAAGCTTTTCAAAAGTTGGAGGAGACTATTAAACAAAGAGATATTACGGTTGTAGAAGACTATATTTCACCTGATTTTACTGTAAACGATTTTGATACAGGTATGTCAAGACAAATTTTTGAGACAATGATAGTGGGAATACCTTTAAAAAAGGTTGAAAATGTAAAAATCACTAAAACAAAAGGAAATATCTTATCGGTTAAGTGCAAATTTTTTATTGATTTTAATGAAAAATTAGTTGATAAGGTTATAAAATTTAAAATGATAGTCGAAAATTCGAATGTCTATTTTTTTCATTTAAAATTAGATATGCAAGTCAGTGTCGAGGTCGATGAGGATGATAAAAAAGGGGAAACAGAAGCTAATGGGTTAAATCTTAGTTTATTTGATTCAATCACTACAAAAAATACTAAAACCTTTTATAAAACTAAATATAAAGGTATAGCAAAAGACATTCATAGAAAACAACTTTCAGGAATTGAAATACTAGAAAAAAAAACTAGGGTGGAACCTGGCACTGCCTTTTGGTGTCGTTCTCATACAAGGAGAATTACAAAGTATGGAAGTTGATCAGCCAGTAATTCCTGTTGTATTTAAAACAGAAGAAGATTTTGAAGCAAATTTTGAAACACAATTGTTCCTGAATTGGGTCTATTTCCATGAAGTAACAGAATTACATCTTGTTTTAAAAGGTATTAAAGCTGCTAATACACGTTGGTTTCGAGACGGTTTAGCAGAATATATGGCTTACAAAGTTTGTAAAAAACTAAGTCCAGAGACAGCAAAAAATATGTTACAAAAAAGAAGAGAATCCTACCAAGAAGTAAAGGGAAATGCAAACCTCCTAAATTGGACTGGGACTGGAATTTCGGAAAACCCAGAACAAGATGAATTTAAAGGAGGTACCCCACAATATGGAGCTGGGTTATTGTTTTTTATAGACTTAGTAAATGATCATGGTGAAGATATTATCATTCAACTGTTTCAAGCATTAAAAAATGAAAGAGATTTAAGTAGCAAAAATATTTTACTCGCTTTAGATAAACTAACCAAGGAAGATACGTATCAAAGAGTTAAACGATACTAAAAATAATTTAAAAATTGAATCATGGGAAAAGTAGGTAGTTTTTTGATGGGACTGATGGCTGGTTTTTTTAGCACGTTGTTAGTGTCCATTGTTATAGGTGTGGTATTCTTTAATCTATCATTAATTAGTTAAGTTATGAATAAAAAAATGTTTTGGTTAGGGTTCCCTTCGGGAATAATGATGTTTTTGGGATTAAGTGCAATAATATATTTTATAGCATTTAAAGCTCCTGGTTTAGAATTGTCTAATATGCAATTAAAAGATTTAGAGGGCAACGTCATTTCGATAGAAAATTATACAGAAAAGCCAATGGTAGTCAATTATTGGGCTACATGGTGTGCTCCGTGTATTGAAGAATTCCCTCATTTTGAGGAGGTAAAGCAAGAATTAAACGATCAAATAGAATTTGTTATGATTTCTGACGAATCTCAGGAAAAGATAAGTTCGTTTGCTTCGAACAAATCTTATACATTTACATTCTTGAGAAGTAAGAAAAACTTAAGTGCTTATAATATTTATTCGAGACCTACTACTTATTTCTATAACAAGGAAGGTAAATTAGTAACTTCTCAAATTGGTGGATTAACTAAGAAAAGATTAAAAGAACTTATTAAACAAATTCAGTGATTTTTTAGTCGAAGTGGTTTAAACTTTTTTAAGAATCACAATAGGGTTGTGGATATTTGTGTTTCTAAACATAAAATATTAAATCACAAGATTACAATTC
The DNA here is from genome assembly GCF_034322225.1 of Aquimarina callyspongiae. NCBI lineage: Bacteria > Pseudomonadati > Bacteroidota > Flavobacteriia > Flavobacteriales > Flavobacteriaceae > Aquimarina > Aquimarina callyspongiae. The sequence goes on from NZ_JAXLPA010000003.1 coordinate 776,460, forward strand.
AATATAGAACTAGCAGTTATAGAAAAGCCCAACATAAATGTTGGACTTTTCTATAACTTCATACACATAAAGTCATTAAACACAAGATTAAAAGCTATATCAAACAAGAGAATTCGAGATTGTATTCATTATTTTGCTTTTTCTAACTTATCAAGAGCTTTTGCGGATCCTTTACACCAATAACAGTCTTTTTCAGGAGCTAATTCTAATGCTTTTTTATAGCTTTTTATAGCTTCTTCTTTTTGACCGTGTACCAGATAACCTTCACCCAGTGAATCCCAAAGATTTCCTTCTTCAGGAAAGAGCTCGGTATTTAATTTAAACAAAGCTACTGCTAGTCCAGGATTTCTATTTGTTTTTAGAACCTCATACCCAAGGTCATTTAAATTATCAGAATTTTTAAGGTAAGAATTATAGTCTTTTTTAATAAGAGTAATGATGTTATTTACCTGCTGCGAGTCATTGTTCTTTATGACATCCAAGACCAAATTATGTAGATTCTTTTTTATGGGTGCTGCATGATAATTTTCATCGAAAATCATTTTTTCAATAGGCCAAGCTACTTCTACTTCTCTACTACTTGCATTCGTAAATAGTATTACGACAACATCTTCTTTAGGTAGCCATATAAAATCATGAAAGAAAATGGAATTCCCCCCATTATGACTGATGATTTTTGTGTTTTTATCAGAATTGTAAATCGCCCATCCATAAGCATAATAACTTGATCCCCCTTCGTATTCTAATACATAAGGAGTAGTCAGTTTTTCGAATAATTCCTTCGGTAAAATGACACCATTTTTTAAAGCTTGATACCATTTATACATGTCTCCAGTTGTAGAATGAATCCCTCCATTACCTTTTAAGGTCCACGTAACTTTTTTCATTTTTTGAAAACGTGATATCATGGTTCCCATATTAAAAATATTTCTAGCATATCCCGTAGCGACCAAATGATCATTCCATTCCGGAATAAAATACCCGGTATGAGTCATTCCTGCAGGTTGAAATAAGTGTTTATTTAAAAAGCTTTCATATTCTTGACCAGAGGTTATTTCTATAATTCTGGCTAAAATGCTGTAACCTGAATTTGAGTAAGCATATTTGGATCCTGGTTTATGACGCAATTGTGTTGTAAATAGGGTTTTAAAAAAGTGTTTCATAGGGATGTCATCAAAATCACCATTACCAATTACATCTATAAACCCCGCTGTATGAGATAATAGCTGATGTATTGTAATCTCTTTTTTATCACTGGGAACTCCTTTAAAAAATTTACTTAATGGGTCTGTAAGTTTTAATTTATTATACTCTACTAGTTTTAAAATAGCCGTTGCTGTAAACTGCTTGGTAACCGATCCTATTGTAGCAACTGTGGTTGGAGTATAGGCGATATTGTTTTCTTTATTGGCCATTCCATAACCTTTGTTAATGATTACCTCTCCTTTTTTAGCAACGAGTATGGATCCAGAAAAACCATTTTTGACTCCTGCTTTTAAGTAATTGTCAATTTTACTTTTAAGAGCTTTATGATCTTCTTTTACTTGCGCATTTGCTCTAGTTAATGGTACTAAAAACTGAATACTACTGAATATTATTATTAGTGTTTTTTTCATGATTTTCTATTTAATTTTGTTTACAATTGGACGTACTTTTCTATTGCTTCAATTTTATGAAGTCATTAAAAAAATGATTAAAAAAGAGTGGTATTGGTATTTTGGTTATTTATTGAAGCGCTTCAGGTAAGCATAATACGCTAGAAACCCTATGGCAATACTTATGGTCATTATCCCAATGGAGTGAAGACCTAAAGGCAAATATTGATTTGTTAGAAACAAACCTCCTCCTGTGGTCATTAAAATAATAAACCATTTAATGCTATTATGTGTCTCGTTGTTTGATTCTGTTTGTAAAATAGAAGAAGCCAAGTCTTGATCTACTCCTTTGTCAATAATTTTATTCTTTAATTTATGATCTAGCATTTTATGTAGAATGACTATTATAAACCTCATCACTAAAAGAATAACAAAAATAACAACGATTACTTTATAAATGTCAGGATCAATTCTTGATAAGGATGTTATAAATATTGGTTTCATATTTTTATATTTTTAGATTATAATAAATTAGATCGATTACCTAAATAAATGTTGCAAAAAAGACGTTAATAATTCAAAAGATCTATTTTTTTATTGAAAGATCTAAACATATCAAATACCATCACCAAAGAAATTAAAACAGTAACGCTAATAATTAAATAAGTTGAGATTGCTGCCGTACTTTTAAATAGATCAATAAAGATTTCTTTAAAGTAGAATAAACAGGAAGTAACTACCCCAATACTTAGTACAATGAGAACATAAATAAAATAACCATAGGTGGATTCTTTCTCTGGAGATATTTCTAATTGTTCTAAAACTTGATCTGATAAATTAAATTCAAATATTGGGTCTGGTTGACTTTTTATTGTATTTGACAACAACTGATACTCCTCTACTCTTCTTTTACATATTTCGCAAGAATTTATATGTTTTACTACCTCAGCTTCACATTCTGACAAGTCAAATGTAAATTGTTGAATATCATAATCACTTACATGTATAGTTTTCATAAATCTTCTCTTTTGTAATTAAGTAATAGATTTTCTTTCAATTGCTTTCTTGCTCTATATAAATAACTCTTTAATGTTCCCTCTGGTAAGTTGGTAATTTTACCAATCTCTTTATAACTTAATTCTTCATTGTGATACAAGGTAATAATCGTTTTATATAAGGGAGGTAGCTTTTCTATTTCCTGAGCAAGTACCTGGGAACTTTCTTTCTTGAAAATATAAGATTCTGTTTGATTGCTAGCATTATCAATTATAGTACTATCTATAATATCCCATGATTCATTTCCCTCTTTGTCAATTACATTAAGGATGGGTATTTTCTTCTTTTCCAGAAAATTTAAACAAGTGTTATAAGTAATCGTCCCAATCCAAGTAGAAAGTTTAGAATTAAACTTAAAACCAGCAAGGTTGTTAAAAACTTTTAAATATACTTCTTGGGCTAAATCTTCTCTATCTTCTGAGCTTCTAACCATTTTATAAATGATTTGAATCACCAATCCCTGAGTATTAAGAATGATGGTTTTAAAGGCATTAGAATTGCCTTCTAGCACCTTTTTTACCAAACGTTGATCTATGGAGTGGTCCTGTTTCATTTACCTGATTAATACATTAGACAGGATACTTTAAAAAAAGTTGCAGATAAATGTTTTATTTAAATTCAGGTTAATTTTTTTCATAAAAATAAAGGGTAATGGGTATGAATAAACGACATCGTTTGCTAGTTTTATATGTACAAAAAAACTGGTCCGATAATAACCTAAAAGAAAGAATAAAAGTCCAACATTTCTGTTGGACTTTTTTGTGTTTTTTATATCTAATAGTCACAGGTCAAAGGATACGTTAACCTGGTGAAACAATTATCTATTTTTTCTTGAATATCAAATTAAGCAGAAAGAGAATAATTATTGCTCCTATTGCACCTGTCAGTATTGTTCCTATCCATCCAGAACCCAAATTGATCCCAAGTTTTCCTAAAACCCAATATCCTAGAAAACTTCCTAGAATACCTACTACAATGTTTCCGATGATACCTAGACTGGTTCCTTTGTAAATTGTACTACCTAACCAGCCAGCTACTGCTCCAATGATAATTGTTATAATAAGCTCCATTCTTTTGATTTAATTAATTACTATACAGTTATTTAAGATGTTATGAATATAAGGCATTTTATTTTTAATTGCGAATATTACTTTTGTTTGTCAGTAAAACACTCTATAAAATAGCTTATAAACCACTTTGAGATGGTATAAAAATTCTTCCCTCAAGCACAAAAACAACAAAAGCCACCTAACGGCAGCTTTTATTATAATTATTTATAGAAAATCAATTAATGAATTGCAATTCTAGTGGTTTCTACTTTATTATCAACTGTAGTTATAACCGTATAAAGTCCTTTATTCAGTTTTGACAGATCCAATGTGATATTTGCTTTATTATAGTGCCCTGAAGAGGTATAAACTTTGATTCCTTTATTATTATATACTTCAAAAGAAACGTTCTCAATAGGTTGGTTAAACGTAAAATTAAATAAACCATCATTACTAGGATTAGGAGAAACAATTGAATTCTCAGTTCCTAACGCTTTATTTCTATTCTTAGGATCTACAACGGTTATTTCATAATCTTCGGTTTCTCCAAACCAGGCATTACCACAAGGTGACAATTCTTCTCCATAAACCGTTCTTACTCGTAGTATTGTTTTTCCGAGCTTTGCATTCTCTGGGATTACAAAAAAAGAAATCCAGGATCCATTTGAAGAAGACGGTGTTCCTAGGTTATGTCTTTCTCCAGGTGAGAAAATAGTATCCTGATTCCAATCTACCCAAACACCCAATTTTGTCTGATACCATACCGCATTTGTTTTCACTTCAATCACCGAAGCTTCGTTTGGATATACGATTGGTCCTCTTTCGACAGTTGTACCCGGAAAACTATAATATTCATATCCACTATTATATGTTGATGCATTATTTACATTGGAAAAATTTACATTAGTAATATATTGTCCAACTGGTCTCTCATTAGTACTAGTACAGCGCTCCTCTTCAAGGTCTACAACGATATAATTTTCTCTTACCATAACATCTTCCCCTCCACTATTTCTTACAGTTAATTTCACAGAATAACTTCCTGATTTATCATACTTAACTTGAGGAGTCTGCATTGTACTAGTCGCAGGAGTAGCTCCTTCGAATTCCCAATTCCAGGAAGTAGGATTGTTTTCTGACAGATCATCAAATCTTACATATTGGCTGGCATCGGTAACGTGCGTTAAAACGGTAGAAAAATTACATATGGGTGCGGTTACTTCATTTGGAATATTTACAGTCATAAAATCCTCTATATACGCTTCATCTTCTCCAAATTCATTTTTGACAATCAATTTAACAGAAAACCTACCTGATCTTATATATCGTACTAAAGGAAACTGTTGTGTGCTTACAGATGGAATCCCTCCTTCAAACTCCCAATGCCACGATGTTGGAGTATTTGTGGATGCATCTGCAAATTCTACAAGATCTTTATCATCATTTATGTAATTAGAAGAAGCTTTAAAGCGGCTTAAAGGCCCATTTATTTCAGAGATCATTATGGTATAATCTTCAATCTCTCCTCCGATTCGATTATTGACTTCACAAGCTCCAAGTTCTGCATCATAATTGTATCGTATTCGCATCCTCGTTACTCCAAATTGAGCGTTCTCAGGAACAGCTACAGTGCCAGAAATAGATCCGGTTCCGATTTTATATAACACTCTTTCTGATGATTCAAAAGAAGCGTCTCCATTCCAGTCGATCCAAGCTTGAATAGAGATATGAGACCAATGCGTCCATCGAGTAGTTACTTCTAGTTGATATTCTCTTCCTTTTTGGATATAGGCTTTTTTATCAGTAAAGTCAGAATATCCATTGTTTCCAAGTTCAGAAGGATTCTTTAGATTAGCAAAAGTCACATTGGTTATATAATTATTTTCTTCTGGACTAAAAACCTCGCAATACTCAGATTCTTGAGCGATAAGGGACTGAAATGATGAAAAAAATATAAAAAGTATTAGCAAGTTTTTGGTTGTTTTCATTGCTTAAAAATTGATTAGTGTTTGTATAATTTAATATTAACCTATTAATCCTATAGATTTAATGTTTTTACAAAATAACTTATTGCTTCCTTATCAGGCTTTGACAAGGTTTTTTTGGTTATTCTAAAATTATTTTATTGAACGATAAGGTTAATAGGTGTGTTTGCTTTTCGGACCGATTAAGTACTTTCTTCCTTAATTACGGTTTAAAATATTTACACAATTGGTTCGGATGGTTTTATATAGCTGAATAAACTAACATTTTTTTGAGTCCCCATCCTCATGAGTTTTATTTACTTTTAATAGTGCTGATAAATCTTAATAAAATCCTTGGTCTATACTACGCGCTGATCATATTTCTTATGATCTTGAAGAGTTCGCTTTTACTATAATGAAAATGTAATGGTCAAATCTATTTATTACAAGTTTTAGGTTTTAATTTCTTAATACAAAACTAGGGAATAATTCTCTATTAAAAATCTTTTTTCATATTAATAAAAAGATATTTTAAACGATTCCATTTTTTAGTTAAATTCATAATAATCAGATCATTAAAAATAAAATTGATTTATATTAATAACAAAAAATTAATCTAAAAATTAATCATTATTTAATAAAATAATACTATTCGTCAACATCAAAAAAAGCCACCTACTTGTATTTTAAATGTTTATAAAAAAAAGGAGTTGTTTTTGAAAAAGACAACAACATTGAGGAGTCTAATAGGTTTATGATCCCTAAAACACATAAAAGCGTGCATTTTGGGAATAAAAAAAGCCGTGATTATATTACAATCACGGCTTTTTTGCCATTAGCATATTATAAATTTATTTTGTTCTACAAGCTATGGCTGCTTGATATTTTAAGGTCATCATTCTTTGTAATTGAGCTTCTTTACGTAACTCAATTGCTTTTTCAGAATTTTGGTCCACTTTTAGAAGCTCTTCTGCTTGTTCTTCTAGTTGTACAGCTTTAGTTAATTTGAGATCAATTATTTTATTGAAAGCATCTATTTCAGCTGCCACTTCAATACTAATTTCTTTTTCCTTTGTATCCTTATCCTCTACTTCAATTGTATTAGGAGTAAAGCTTAAGAAAACAACACTTATTGCAATTAAAAAATTCTTAACCATAGTTTCTGTTTTTAGATTAATATTCTTTTTTTATACTTTATCTGTTTTTAATCTTTCTTGGTATCGCTCACGAAATTTTACTAGCTTAGGTTCAATTACCGCAGTACAATATCCGTACTGAGGATTGTTTTTATAGTATTCTTGGTGTCCAACTTCTGCTTCATAAAATATCGTGAGCTTTGCCAATTCTGTTACTATCTGATTTGAAAAATGTGGTTGTAATTGTTTTATCACTTCTTCTGCTATCTCTTTTTCTTCATCAGAATTATACAAGATTATAGATCTATATTGTGTTCCTCGATCTGCTCCTTGTCTATTAAGTGAAGTAGGATCGTGTGTGGTCATAAAAATTACCAAAAGCTCTCCGTATGTTATTACTTCTGGCTTATACTTTACCTGAATGACCTCTGCGTGTCCTGTAAGGCCAGAGCACACTTCTCTATAGGTAGGTTTTCCTGGTGCGTTTCCGGCACTATATCCGGATAACACCTCAACAACACCTTCTACCTCCTGAAAAATAGCTTCTGTACACCAAAAACATCCTCCTCCAAAAATTGCTGTAGCTATTGTATTATTCATATTACTCATTGTACGTCTATGTAATTTAAAAGGTTATCTATTTAATGTTATAGCTTCTGAATTTATACAGAATCTCAATCCTGAAGGCTCTGGACCGTCAGGAAAAACATGCCCCAAATGAGCATCACACGTATTACATACAGTTTCTACTCGTATCATTCCATATGAAGCATCTTTTTCATACTTAATGGCATTCTCTTTTATTGGTTCTGTAAAACTTGGCCACCCTGAACTTGAGTGAAATTTACCTACAGAATCAAATAATGGAGTGTCGCAACAAACACATTGATATTTACCTTCTTCAAAAATGCTACATAACTCTCCTGTAAATGCTCTCTCTGTACCTTTTGCACGAGTAATTCTAAATTGTTCAGGAGTCAATAACTCTCTCCACTCATCCATTGTTTTTTCCACACGTTTGTCTGGCACGAGGTTTCCATGATTTGCATACTTAATTACATCTTTCCAAGTCATATTCTCTTCAATTTTAATGGTTTATGAACTCTTTATTTCTTACCACAAAGATATTCTATAACTACGTTTAGAATAAGGTTCATACTTCCTATATGCTTGTCAATTTTTCACTTCGCAGTTCTGAACAAACAAAAAGAGAGCTATGCATTCGCACAACTCTCTTTCTTATATATTATATTTAGTATTCATACGTTTACTACAATTTATGTATGCAGAGCCATATTTTAGAGGTATTTCTATAAAGAACAACCTCGGCACTTTTGCTAATTCTCTACCTATCTATCAACTGCGATATATCATCTATATGTATTTAGAATTAACTAGAATTGGTTTCATTCAAAAGTTACCCATTAACTATTTTTGGTCTACAATTCGTAGCCCAAATGAATCCCGCCAAATGCCGAGGTCTCTCTTCCGATAAGCACTCCCAGCACCGGGCCGGTATGTAACTTACCTATCTTTATATTAATCTCTCCTTCTAGGTATCCCGATAATGAAGCACCTTCTTCTGAATTCTCAAAAGAAAAAGAAGGCCCTACATTAATTGTTAGGATTTGCCATGGTTTATGACTTACCAAAGCCGCTAATTCATGACCTATTCTATCTTCATTTTCAAATACCATGGTGTATCCTAACCCAAAAGCCCACTGATGCGTAGTCCAATATGTAATATGCAGTTCAGTAGCTGGATCATATGCGCCCTCTAAATCTGATTGTACAATTTGGGAGATTACAAACTCCCAACCGGGCTCTTTATCAACCGTATGTTGTTGATGTTGGTTAGTTATTTCCTGAGCCCATACATTATCAAAACCAATTGATCCAAAAAGAATGATTAAAGCGATTATTGATTCTTTAAACCATATATCTCTATTCATTATTCTCGCCAAAACCATCTATTATAAATAACATTTATCTTTTAGATGAATTTTCTGGAGCTTCTTTACCTACGCCTTTGGCAGATGCCAATACTGGATAATATTGTGTAAAAACAAAATCATCTGCTGCACTCGCTGCATGACACGCATTACACTGATTTGTTTTAAACGCTTTTGCATTATCTGCTACATTACCGCCATTAGGGTTTGTAAAACTGAAATACGCCCAGTTTCCTGGTTCGCTAGCAAAGTGCTTACTGCTCTTGATTGTAGCTTCAAGACCAATAAACTCTCCCATAAAATAACCATTACCACTTACAGCAGCTTTAGATCCTACACTTACAAGCTCTTTTATAATAATAGTTCCATCTCTAAATTTTCCTTTTGTTTTCCAGTAGTCATAACTCACTGGATCTATATATACATTATGGAATTCTGGAAATGCTGCTTTTCCATTATTCATATCATTAGGAGTTAAAGGTGTTCCAACATATACCCAAGAACGATAATCTGTTGGACGTTTTAGTTCATCTCCATTCATTGTAAAAAACGTGGGATCTTCATATGTTTTATTTGCAGGTTCTTTTTTACTAAAAGACACCGTTGTTATAGCCACTATTAGAGCGACTACTAACAATCTCAATACATTTGTTTTCATTTTTTTAATTTTATCTAATTGTTAATTGAATTGTGTGTATACTTATTATTTGTTAACCTTTAAAAGGAAATGCTGTACGTACCATATCTCTACCTCCAGCATTGTGGCAACTGATACACCCTACTACTCCATTTCCTTTTGCGGCAAGTTCATTAGGGTCTTCGGTACTGGTTACCTCATACCAAAACCAACCATTTCCTCCATCGGTAGTATCCTGAGTTTTTGCCATTACAGCCCAACCAGCAAGGGTTCCATCTTCGCTGTACATCTCTTTAACAATCGTTGAGCCCATTGGATGCTCTTCTTTATTCTCTGCCAAAGAAGTTGCAATTGCATCATTCATATATACTTGAACAGGTAGTCCTAGCTTGGTATGAGGGCCTGTTGAAGGATGTTTTTCTTTTTCACGATTTTTAAATGACTTGTATTTTCCCTCTTTTAGATACGCAAACAATCCTTCGGTATCCAAAGGGATTCCGATATCAATGTTTTCTGGAGTTGCTGCAGAAGGCTGCCAAGGATCTTTTTTAGGTGCTTTTCTATTTGCGCTATTTTCAGGAATCTGATTTTCTCCAACACCTTTTGCATCTCTTAAAATTGGATAGTATTGTGTAAAGACAAAATCATCTGCAGCGCTTGCGTCGTGACAACCATTACATTGATTAGTTTCAAAAGCTTTTGCTTTATCAGCCACATTACCTCCGTTAGGGTTCGTAAAACTAAAATACGCCCAATTTCCTGGTTCATTAGGGAAGTGCTTACTACTTTTGATAGTAGCTTCTAGCCCAATAAATTTACCCATGAAATAACCATTTCCACTAACTGCTGCTTTAGAACCAACACTTACTAATTCTTTAATTAATATGGTTCCTTCTCTCCATTCTCCATTAGCTTTCCAGTACTTATAACTTACCGGGTCAATGTAAACATTATGAAATTCTGGAAAAGCTGCTTTTCCATTATTCATATCATTAGGAGTTGTTGGTGTTCCAACATACACCCAGGTTCTGTAATCTTTTGGTCGTTCTAGTTCGTCACCATTCATTGTAAAATAAGCGACTTCTTTATAATCTTCTTTAGCCTGATTACACGAGCTAAAAAACCATAAACTTGCAACTGAGGCAAGTAATAAAAACTTAATTTTCATATTTCTAGTAGTTAATGAGTTATTATATTATGTTGATGTTCATAGATTTTATTATTCTTCCATTTATTGGTTATAATATGTTCTGAAAAATCTATTTGATTCTCCAGGTTTTTTGTTATCAGGTATATTTTATAACTAATAATTTCTTCATTAAAAATCACATCTTCAACTTTATACTGTATCGTTTTAAATGCAGATAAAGCTTTTTTTATCGCTTCTTTACCACTTGTTGGTTCCAGGTAAATACCGTCTTTGTTTAATCGTATTAATGTATTTGATGTATAAAACAATCTCAATACATCTTCCAGTTTTCCGAGGTAAACATAATTCAGAAATTTATGGAGTATTATACTTGACATATTATCAAAATTAAGGGGATGTTAAACATTATTCGTGGACATTTTTCTTTTATATCTTCTTTTAAAGTATTAAGAATCAGTCTAAATTAATCTCGTCTGGGATTTTATCCTTCCACCTCTCTCTGTAATCTGTAGCTGTTATCCCCTCATTTTTTTTGAAGAATCTTGCAAAATATGCTGGATCATTAAACCCCACATCAAAGCAGATAGTTTTTACGGTTTTATTAGTATAAAGAAGTTGTCTTTTGATTTCGGTAATCACTCTATTTTTAATAAATGCGTGAGGAGTCATTACATCAAGACTTTTGAATTTCTCAGTGATTCTTTTTGAGGGAACATTTAATAATTTTGAATAAAAAGACATTTGATGATTCATGGTATAGTGTTCATGAACTAAACTAATAAAGTCGTGCACCAGAGAATAATCCCTGTTATTAGAAAATCCAAAACCAGTGTACGCCAAACTAAGTCCAAGCATTGAATTGAGAGCTTGTAAAATCTCAAAATCAAATCCCATAGCTTCTTGCGTAATCAACTCAGAAATTTTGTTATAAAAATTATCCAGTTCACCATATGCTTCACCTGAAAGAGGAAAGAGTTTATGAATATTTCCGAAAGCAAAATTAAAGCCTACTGTATTTCTAAGAGTAGAATCTCCTGAAAACACAATTGTTTTCAACGATTTATAATTGGGTACTTCAACTACTTCGTCCGGACATAAAAAGAGAATTGCAAATTCTTCTGTTTCTGAAGTCTTGAAGTTAACTTTAATAGTTCCTGAATATTCTAATAAAACAATGGTGAACGCATTTTCTGCTGTAATCAATGCAGGAGGTCCTTTAAATGTCCTGATGCTGACATTGTCATTGCTTGATGGGGTTGTTAGTAGTTGAGAAAACATCTTTAGTCGATAATTAGTTGACTACAAATGTATTTTTCAAACTACCCTATCAGAATGGACATTTTTCTTTATTTATTGGACATTTTTCCCATAATGAGGTGATTAACCTAGTAATTTTTAGTAAAAAGATTCCTTTTTAAACTCAATCGGGGATTTACCTACCTGTTTTTTAAAGAACTTAGAAAAATGTCCCGGTTCTTTATACCCTAACTCGTAAGCAATTTCTTCTGCCGTTTTATCAGAGTAAATTAAAAGGCGCTTAGCTTCTAGAGTAATTCGCTCATTAATAGCTTTTAATGGAGATTTATCACTGTATTTATGAAATAAGTTCGATAGTGTCTTAGGGGATTTAAAAAGCATTTCTGCATAATCAGCTACCTGATGTTTTTCTTTAAAGTTTTTTTCAAGAAGTAAATTAAACTTTCTGATAATATCCAATTGAGAACTTGGAAGTTCAGGATCAGGGAGTTTCATCTTTATAAGCCTACTCGATTTGATAAGCATTCTTTTTAAAACGGTTCTCAACATTTCTCCTTGTAAATGATCTCTTATTTCAAATTCTTCCTCAAAGAAAAATACCATCATCTCAAAGCTATTTTTATCTTTTTCGGATAAAGTGATCACTGGTGGATGCGAAGATCCAAAGAATAAAAAGCCGTTACAAGAAACTTCTTTATCATGATCCCTTATACAGTAAAATTCTCTGTTAAAAACTATGGAAATCAAACCCTTAATATCTTTATCAATTTCCAAGACATTAACAGGAGTGCAAAAAATAACTTGATCTTTTTTTAACTCAATTTTATACCCATCAACTATTACAAACGCATTATCCTCTCTACACCATATAATTTTATACAATCCTTTATTTTTTAAGAGGAGTCGAGATGAGGCACAACTAAAATCTGTTAGAACAAAAGTACTCTCATCTTTAATGCTTGTATAGTCAAATTTCATACTCAAAGAAACGAAGAAATTTCACAAAAAAGAAAAGTATGTTCGAAAGAAAGCTTATTAGCCCATTAAAAAAACAACTCATTATCAGATATTTACAAAAATGAGACAATTACATCCAAAAGGTTTTATCCTACTAATCTCTAGACATGTAGTCCTTATTTTACATTTTTTTTAGCATATCGTTAAACCTTTCTTAAAAACCTTAGTCTAAGGAGAAATCAATTAACCTAAATCGTTTATGAAAAAAGTCTTTTTTTTCCTTTCTATCTTTGTTTTAACTGCTTGTTCTTCTAATGATGAATATGTACCTATTGATGTTGAAAATACTCCTTCTGAGGTATTATCTACCTATTTTGATATAGATTTTGAAAACTTGTCAAATTATGCCAATCAAACAATCCCTAATTATATAACAAAAGATAATACTCCTGCAGATAATTCTATTACGGATTTGGGAGCTATCTTGGGTAGAGTTTTATTTTATGATAAAAATTTATCAGCCAACAATACCATCTCTTGTTCATCTTGTCACAAACAGGCTTTTGCATTTGGAGATAACAATATTGTAAGTACAGGATTAAATGGATTCACAGGAAGGCACTCTATGCGTTTAATCAATGCTCGGTTTTCTACAGAAACTCGCTTTTTTTGGGATGAACGTGCAATATCACTTGAGGACCAAACAACAAGACCTATCCAGGATCACATTGAAATGGGATATAGTGGACTCGAAGGTGATCCTGATTTTAATGATTTAATCGCCAAATTAGCAGCTACCGAATACTATCCTGAGTTATTCACCATGGTATTTGGTGATAATCAAATCACAGAACCACGAATTCAAAATGTTTTAGCTCAATTTATAAGAAGTATTCAATCTTTTGATAGCAAATATGATGCAGGAAGAGCCCAAGTTGGGAATGATAACCAAAACTTCCCAAATTTCACACAAAATGAAAATAACGGAAAAACATTATTTACAGAAAGACCTCAGTTTAATGATCAAGGAGTCAGAGTCGGAGGAGGTTTTGGGTGTGCAGGTTGTCATAGAGCGCCTGAGTTTGATATAGATCCCAATAGTCGAAACAATGGCGTTATAGGCATTTATAATAGTAATGAATCTGATTTAACCATTACTCGCTCACCTAGTTTAAGAGATGCAGTTAACAACAGTGGTTCCTCAAATGGTGCATTTTTTCATGATGGCTCAGCGGCTACTTTAGAAGATGTTTTAAATCATTACAATTCAATAAATCAAAATAATGTACAATTAGATCAAAGATTACGTCCAGGTGGAAACAACCTGCAAAATTTAAATATGACTGATCAGGAAATGAATGATATTATTGCTTTTATCAGTACATTATCTGGTCAAGACGTTTATACAAATGAAAAATGGAGTGATCCATTTATAAATTAGACATTCTAATAGTAAACATATGTGGTTTCAGGGAATGCCAATCTGAGTTTGAAACATTAGGATTTCAAATTTGGATTGGTGTTTTTATCATTAACACGAGTTGATAATTATATCTTAAGTATTTTCTTTGCCCTAGTCTAAATTTTTAGAATCTATTTCTATATCATTATAGTTCACCAAATCTTTTATTATAATTTCTACCAAAATAAGGTTCTTTCTAAAAAAATAAAGAATTCTCTCATACAATAGATCACTTATCCTCTAACGCCTGACGATCGTTATACTCCTATCTCTCAATCTAAAAAAAACAATCTTTTTTATGGGTAAAATATCTGTACAAAAAGGTTCGGATTCTTAAAGTTTCTTAAGATTTAGAACTCGTATTCTTTTTTCATACTGGATTTTTGAGCATTAATTAATTCTATTAAGATCTATTCATGAAAAAGACATTCTTTATTTTCTTTGTATTGATTATTCATCATATACAGAGTCAAGACTTACCCAAAATTGTCCCTCCTGCTCCTAATGCAGCTTCATTAGCTCAATATGTTGAAGTGCCTGTCTCTCATTACACGGGGTTACCAACTATTAATATTCCTTTATACACATTAAAATCTGGAAGTATTGAAGTCCCGATAGGGCTTTCATATCATGCCAGAGGTATTAAAGTAGAACAAATAGCTTCCAACTATGGTATTGGCTGGTCATTAAATGCCGGTGGTGCTGTTACCAGACAAACAAGAGGAAGAGCAGATGATCAAAGCAAAGGGTATTTAGGACAATCTCATTATGATGGTTTTTTTGATTTAGACGACGACAATACTAGAAAAAGTGCATACCAAGCAGATCTAAATGGAGATTTTGATAGAGATCCAGACTTATTTATGTTCAATTTTTTAGGATTCAGTGGAAAGTTCATATATGATCGTGATACAAATCAACCTATACTTCAGACGTATGATGATATACAAGTAGAGACCGTTGGGGATCCTGCTTCTCAAATCCAAGGTTTTATAATCACAGACACTAATGGAACAAAATACTATTTTGGAAAATCTAAAGATGGTTCTTCTATTGCAAGAGATTCTGATCATACGGTAACCAACTATACATATACTTATAATGGCTTAAATTCAAGTGCTGCTACTCCAAGTAACAAATTTACATCATGGTATCTTATGGAGATCATTGATTTATTAGGTAGAACAATTAATTTTACTTATGAATCTGAGTCACCTTCCTTAGCTTATTCTACAACCTATAGAAAATCCCAGGAGGTTGCAGAGTTAAGTGGTAATGGATTCGTTAAAACGGCCTATTTCTCAAAAACTAGAATTTATCAAAAGAAGTTAAGCACGATCATATTTGACTTAGGCGAGGTTAATTTTGATTATTCCTTCGTAAGAGAAGATTTGAATAACTCCACAGCACTTAGTAATATAGAGATTCTTAATAAACAAAATCAAAGAATAAAGAAGTATGTGTTTGATTACTTTCATACAGAATCAGAAGATGGTAGTACTAATATGATATATGATTTATATCAATTTGAACCTAAGGCAAGAAAACGTTTATTTCTTAATTCTATTACTGAACAGGGAACTAATAATGAACTTTTAACACCATTTAAGTTTACGTATGATCCGATCGTTTTGCCCAACCGATTTTCTACATCACATGATAAATGGGGATATTATAACGGAAAGAATAATGGAGAATTTGCAGTTTTTAGTGAAAATACTGATGAGATAGCAGGTAGATCAGTAGATGTGTTAAAAATGCAAGCAGGTTTACTTAAAAAAATTGAATACCCTACAGGTGGTTGGTCCACCTATGAATATGAAAGTAATAGAGCTATTTTGCCTGAAAAATTCAAAGATATCATTACTTTTTCAGCCAATAATAATAACCCTGTACAAGACAAATTTGTAGTATTAGAGAAAGATCTTGAATTTTATGATTCTCAAACAAAAACGTATGCTATTCCTTTTTCTGTAGGGTCTAACTTAATCATATCCCAATTCCCCTCTTTAGGAACTTTAGAAACAAGTGTTTTTCTACCATATTCTACTTGTACCAATGTAGAAAATACCGATTGTCCGTATCTGGTTCGAATATACAATACGAACGGTTCGGTATACGGGATACTACATAAGGGAACTACTTCAATAACTATTGAAGAAGGAGAATATATCCTTAAAGTTATTCCCACTGATCCTCACAATGAAGATCCTTTGGATTTTGAAAATGGTTTTGGAGTTTCTCTTAAATGGAAAGAATTAATCGATGACAATTCTGATCAATCCGAGGAAGAAGTAGTTTACACTGGAGGTAATAGAATAAAGAAAATTACGCTTAATAATGGTGACGAAGAAACTATTACCAAGGAATATGAATACAACGATATATCAGGAAAAACATCAGGAAGAGTATTCTCATTACCTTCTTATTATGAGTTTTATACGGTAACTATTACCGGCGGCCAACAAATAAGAGCATTAAAAGCGATAGTTTCAAAACCGGCCAACACTTTGACATATGAACAGGGAAATCATGGAGGTTATGAGTTTGTTACCGAATATTATGGTGACAAAATGAATAATCGAGGTAAAACTGAATATAAATTTACGGTAGATGATAATACAGGTGATTTTTATAAGTTTCCTTATTTCTTACCAACTGATAACGAATGGTTGAGAGGAAAACCATTGGAAATAAAAAATTTCAGAAACGTAGGTGGAAATTATGAGTTAGTTTCAGAAACAAAAAATACTTATGAATACGGTGGTTTCACAGGCTCCAATACGCATTTATTATATCCTGAATATTCCTCAGATGGTACTTTAACATTAGACAATAACAATTATAACTTTATAAAACTCGCTGCCTGGAATGGGATATATGACCCCAATTGGAATCCAGCGAATAGTCATAATTTGTTTACTCCATATTATTTAAATATGGGGACTTTTAAGCTAAAGAAAACAGAATTAATAAATCATGATGGCTCCAAAGAAATAAACAATTCGACAGAATATTTTTATAATTATGAGAATCACCACCAGGCTAAATATATCAAAAAAACGCTAAGCAACGGGAAAACAAATTATACCGAAATTGTATATCCTCAAGACAAATCGAACTTATCAGCAACAGAACAAAAGCTAAAAGATTTACATCAATTTATTCCTTTAGAGACGAATATCTACGAAGGGAATATAACTGATAATACGGGGCCTAACTCTTCTGTGTCATTAAGTAAGCAAAAAACCGAATTTTTAGAGCCTTTCCCCAATATTTTACTACCAATTAATATACAATCCTCTAAAGGAGATCAGGTTCTAGAAAACAGGATTACCTATCATAAGTATGACAATAAAGGTAACCCTTTAGAAGTATCCAAAGTAGATGGAACCCATATCGTATATATCTGGGGATATAATAAAACCTCCCCTATTGCACAAATAGAAAATGTCACTTATAATGAAGTAGACCAATGGTTGCTTGACTCCTATGGTAAGAACATTGAAGATTTACAAACATTGTCTGATTTAGATAATGATACAGCTTCAGAAGATACCTTGAGGGTATGGCTTAATAATTTACGCGAAGCGGTTTATTCTCAAAAAGAGGGTACTCTCGTAACTACCTATACTTATGATCCATTAATAGGACTTACCAGCGTTACAGATCCCAGAGAAGAAACTATGTATTATACCTATGACAACTTTAACCGTCTGGAGTATATCAAAGACGCACAGGGAAACATCTTAAGCAAAAACAAATACCACTACAAAAACTAATCCAGGAGTCATGCAAAACAATATATATACCCTTAGCAGGATGCTATGCCTGTTATGCCTGCTATTGAGCACTACCATCAGTAAAGCACAACAGCGAGAACTTATTGAATCAATAGAATCAGAAGATAGAGGAAAAGGATCAGGTGGAAGAACTGTACAAGTAAACATCACAGGACAAAACAATGTCAACCTTAATGATACTAACACCTATAGAGCCTCTGCTTCGGGTCTTGCCCTAAGCTCCGGAAGATGGCACGTACAAGGAGCTACCATAATAGATCAAAATACAACCACTGTTACCATCAAATGGACAAGTACCGGGAACAAATACATTGATTATGTAGGTTCCACAACAAGAGGTGGATTGGCAGAAGGTTTTTATAGAGTAACGGTAAATGAAGTTGCCCCTGCTATGCCGACCAATCCTATCATTGCTTCTCAGGACTGTAACCAGGCTGTATTACAAAAAAACGAGAATACACCAAGTGGGGTTACCTGGTATTGGCAAGGAACCAATAGCAATGGTACCAGTACATCCAACGCTAATACTACCTATTCTGCTACGGCTTCAGGAAGGTATTATTTACGAGCAAGAAGTAGTAGTGGTACCTGGAGTATCAAATCAAGCTACGTAGATGTTACTCTGGGTATTATAGGAGGAACAACCTGGTATGTTGATACTGATGGAGATGGATTAGGTGATCCTAATGATACTATTGTACAATGTACACAACCGCAAGGTTATGTAAGTAATAGTGATGATTCCTGCCCAACATCACACGGAGAAGGAAATGCAGATGGTTGCCCAAGTATTGAGTTAAGTAATGAAAATTATGTGTATACGATTATCCCTCAAAAAGCAGTATCCGATATTGCAAACCTTACCAAAAACGAGGATGCCATAAAAAACATTACTTATTTTGATGGATTAGGTAGAGCAAAACAAGCTATTGCTATTAATCAAAGTAATTCTGAAAAAGATATTGTAACTCATATTGAGTATGATGATTTAGGAAGACAAAATAAAGAATACCTACCTTATCCATCATTATCAAGTGGTGGTGGAATAAAAACAGGAACCAAAAATGCTACACAAGCGTATTATAAAACAGCTTATTCTCAAGATTTCCCAGGAATAACTGATATTAACCTGATCACTTCATATTCTGAAAAAGAATTTGATAATTCTCCTCTAAATAGAGTCACCAAACAAGCTGCTCCAGGCACCGATTGGCAATTAGGAAATGGACATGAGATAGAGTTTAGCTATCAGAGCAACACTAATACTGATCAAGTCAAACTACATTATGTAACTACAGCATATACCGACGGAGTGTATGTTCCAACTTTAAAAACAGATACTGATCCTTCTGATAATAATGGATACTATCTTGAAGGAGAGCTCTATAAGTTCATCACTCGCGATGAGAACCACAGCGGTACTACTAAAAATCATACAACCGAAGAATTTAAAAACAAACAAGGGCAGGTAGTTTTGAAGAGAACATACAATAATTCAATAGCCCACGACACCTATTATGTATATGATAATTATGGAAACCTCACCTATGTAATCCCTCCTAAGGTCAATACTGCCGATGGTATCTCTGATACTGAGCTTGCAGAACTATGTTACCAATATGTCTACGACAATAGAAATCGATTGGTAGAAAAGAAAATCCCGGGAAAAGGATGGGAATATATCGTATACGACAGGTTAGATAGACCTATTTTAACACAAGATGCCGAACAAAGAGCCAAAAACAATAAAGAATGGTTGTTTACCAAGTACGATCAACTGGGAAGGGTTATCTATACAGGTATATATAAAGACAATAGAACCCGAACTGAAGTACAAACAAGTGCCAATGGTTCCGATAAAACCAGCGAATCATACGTAGGAACTACAGAACCTAATACCTTGTTTTTTTATACCGATCATACGTTCCCAACAGGTATCCCTTATTACGATGTTTATACCATTAACTACTATGACAAGTATGTATACTGGAATGCAGACGCCCGCAACCCGGCTACCAATAGTTTTGGAGTTGCTTTAACGGATAGGATAAAAGGGCTTATCACTACCTCAAAAGTAAAAGTTTTAGGTACATCAGAAAGTTGGACAACCATCATAACAGGATATGATCAAAAAGCCCGTCCGATATATGTATATAGTAAGAATGATTATTTGCAAACCACTACTATTACAGAAAGTAAACTAGATTTTGTAGGTAAAGTATTGGAAACAAAAACAACGCATACAAAAAATGGGAACGTAGACATCGTAACTATAGATACCTTTACATATGACCACACAGGAAGGTTAGAAAAACAAAGCCAAAAAATAAATAACCAAGCTGAAGAAGTGATTTTTGAAAACACCTATGATGCACTCGGCCAATTAATCAATAAAGGTGTTGGTGGAAAAGTGGATCAAAACCGATTACAATCTGTAGATTATAAATACAATGTTCGAGGATGGCTAAAAGAAATCAATAACCCGGATGATCTGACCAACGACTTATTTGCTTTTGGCATCAATTATAATTCACCAACACATCAGGGTACGGCACTGTTTAATGGAAATATTGCGGAAACCGAATGGAAAACAGCTAGTGATAACTCTTTACGTTGGTATCGATATAGTTATGATGCTCTTAATAGGATAAAAAGTGGTATTGATAATTTAGACAGGTACAGTTTAAGTTCTATCGCTTATGATAAAAACGGGAACATCACATCTTTACAACGTAAAGGACATATCAATGAGCAAGCAACTCATTTTGGGTTGATGGATAACCTACAATACACCTATGTAGAAGAAGGAAACAAGCTAACCCGTGTACAGGAACTACCAGGAGGAAATACAACGTATGGGTTTAAAGATAGTGCGAACCTTACCACTGAATATACCTATGATCAAAATGGTAATATGACCAGCGATGCCAACAAAGGGGTTACAGGAATTACTTATAATCACCTGAATTTACCCAATAGCGTAAGTGTATCTAATATTACTACCTACGGAAACATTCAGTATATTTATGACGCCACTGGAACCAAATTAAAGAAAACTGTAACCCAGGGAAGTTCTGTGACAACAACAGAGTATGCAGGCAATTATATCTATAAAAATGGACAATTAGAGTTCTTAAACCATCCTGAAGGATATATAGAACCTAATGGGCTTGGTAGTTTTGAGTATGTATATCAATACAAAGATCATTTAGGAAACATACGGCTTTCGTACTCTGATAAGGATAAGGATGGAAAAATTGATATCTTACGTAATAATATAGATATTGACGGAGATAATGATTATGCCTTGGAAATTGTAGAAGAAAAAAATTACTATCCATTTGGGTTAGTACATCAAGGGTATAACAATACCATTGCAGGTAGAAAATATCCGTATGGATATAATGGAAAAGAAGAGAATAATGAAGTTGGTTTAGAGTGGCTGGATTTTGGAGCCAGAAATTATGAAGCTAGCCTGGGTAGGTGGATGAATGTTGATCCATTGGCCGATTTACTTACACAGTATAATAAGTCTCCTTATGCGTACGCTTGGGATAATCCAATATTTTTTATTGATCCAGATGGGGAATCTCCTTGTCCACCGGGAGTTGATTGTGAGAACCCTTTATCAAACATGGAAAGAATAAGAGTTAATAGAGCAAGTAATTTAGGAGCTGGATATACTAGAAATAATGGAAGTAAATGGCATGCTGGTCACGACTTATATGCTGCAAAAGGAACAAATATAAGGTCATCTATGGCTGGAGAAGTTGTTGCAGAAGGCACGAATTCTTCGTACGGAAATTACATTACGATAAAAACAACACATACAAGAACTGAAACTGTGAACGGAGAAACAATAGAACAAACAGATACTTACTATACATTTTATGCGCATTTAGAAAGTACTTCTGTTGAAGAGGGTGACACAGTAACAGCAGGTCAGAAAATTGGTACTTCAGGAGTTTCTGGTAATGCTTCTGGATCAACCGGAGATAACGAACATTTACACTTTGAAATTGGAACCGAATTAAGAAATGAAAACAGTCCTTTCCTTAAGAAAAGCTCTCTTTTGGACGCTAATACAGGATATAAGAATATTTCTTTTCATAGTCAAGATTCAGAAGCCACAAATCAAAGCGATAAAGGTGTTATTAAGACAGAGGTTTCATTAAAGTATAATCCTCGAAATGGGAAATATTATCTTCAATTCAAAACAACAAGGCAAAATTATGGTTCAACTACTAATAACGGTTCTGATGAGCAACCAACTTATAGTTATTTTGAGATTGAACAATAGAAGGTTTAATTAATATAGTTTACTATGAAATGGAATATTTATCATACCCTACTATTAACAATTTATACGTTGTTTTTTAATTCTTGTCATAATATTGCTAAGAATAAAGTTATTGAAACGAAAAAAAGTAAATTAGAAAACAAAAATATTATTGATAATAATGTTAATTTCAATATTCAATCTAAAAAGTTGGAAGAAAATGAGCTTAAAGCTATTGAATTTTTAAAATCCAAAGAACTTATAGATGCCAAATATCCTAATGAAAAAGTAATTTCCTACGAATCAAGAACAAATAATTTTGTAGAATATTGCTTATTGAAATTGAACAATGATGACAGCTTTAGGAATAAGCATTCCAATGATCCTATTATAAATTTTTTATATATAAAGAAAGGAGTCGATTTAATCGATATGATTATATTATACACAATTGATAGTGATGATTTAGTTTTTTCGTTTGAAATTAATGGAATCTTTTTTTATCAATACTATGATTCATTAACAGGTTGGCATAAATATTATTCTTACTTGTTACAAAAAAGAAGCTTTTTGGAGACTAGAAGTTTAGATGAATCAGAGAAAATAGATCGTAGTTCAATAAAAACAAATAAGGAATTGACTTATCAAACTGATTTTAGTTCTGATAAAGAAAAATTTATTTTAACTCAAAAAACTAAGAAACAATAAGAAATTGTTGAGTCCAATTATATATTGCCTGTCCCTAGTTTTGAAGACTTAAGGACGTCAAAGATAGACAAATAAGAACATTAACAAATGATTAGAAATCCACAGCAGTAATGTTGTGGATTTTCTATTTTCTATAAGGCAGATCAAAAGCCCCCTCTCTTTATCCGTAATCCTGATAAAAAAATAAAATACTACCCATTTCGGGTGGGAGAATTTAATTACCGGTTATCTAATTTTGCCCGGGGACAAATTAAATTATGCTTGTTTACTTTAAGGAGTATTTAGAAAAAAAACAAGTCTTACTTTACTGTTTTACATAAGGTAATTTAAGAGTTTATTGTTACTGAAATATAATTCGTAAAGCCAGTAAAAGAATTTTCATAAAGTATACACATCATACGTACTATCCTCATTCCATTAAGCTTATAACCTCATATAAAACTTTGAATATTTAACAATTAAAGTACATGAAAAAAAACATTCTTTTAGTAATGATGCTCTCCATTGGGCTTCTGACACGAGGGCAGGATAACTCCTCAGGGAATAATCCATTTGGGATGCCTACTATTGTACCACCGTCACCAACTGTGGCTTCTTTAATGCAATTCGAAGAAGTTCCTGTCGAAAATTATACAGGACAACCCAGTATAGGAATCCCTCTATTTTCTAAAAACATACATCAGGGATTGAGTTTAGGGTTGTCATTACAATATAATACGCAAGGTATTAAGATAGATAGTCGATCAGGGTGGACTGGCACTGGATGGTCATTATTTGCTGGAGGTACTATATCAAGAACGGTTAGAGGGGCTCCTGATGAAAGTTTTATAAATAATCGATTAGGAGTATTACATAATCCTGATTTTTGGAATTATGATAACCTCAATGCTTTTGATAAATCTGATTTTACCTGGAATGCTATTGGAACGTCTGTATATAATTATGATACAGAATTAGATTTATATCAATTTAGTATCCTATCAGCTTCAGGAAGATTTGTAATTGTAAAGAACGGAAGTACACTTACCCCTAAATTATTGTCCAATGATCCTAATGTAAAGATTGAACTGGACTATGACACCTCTACCTTTGAGTTAAACAGTTTCATTGTAACCGATACTAAAGGATATAAGTATTATTTTGATACAGTAGAATATTCTGAAACCATTTCATTTAATGGTTCGGTTCCACAAGGAAGTAACAGTACAGGGATCATTTCTTCATCAGGCAGTAGTTATACTGTAAGATCAGCCTGGCATTTATCTAAGATTACAACTAGTAATGATCAGGAAATTGCAAGTCTCACCTACCAATCTTCTTTAGAAAACTATATCACCTCGTCATCCAGAACTTCTAATACTATTACGTCTTTAGGAAGTAATGCTACAGGTTTTTTAAACAATAGTTATAACCAATCTATCCTAAAACCTAAAAGGACATTATCATATTCTACAATACGATCCATTACTCAAAAGCTAGATAATATGGTATTTAGAGATGGTACTTCTATTACTTTTACTTTAGGAGGAAACCACCCTGAAACTGACGGAGAGATGCTTACCGATGTTGTTATCAAAGGATCTAACGGAGTAGAAAACAAGAGATATTCATTTACATATGAGCAAACAGATAGGCTTTGGTTGACCCAAGTTTCAGAACAACCCGTCACAGGAAAATCAAATGTATATAAACTCTCATATACTAATAAAAATAACTTAGCACCATTTGATTCAAAAAGTGATTCCTGGGGATATAACCATAGTGATACTTATTCTCCTGAAACGATCAAAACAGGGTTGTTATCACAAATTCAATATCCAACAGGAGGAGTAAAACAGTTTGTTTTTGAAGAGAATACTTATTCATTTAAGGGAGATGTAGAACTCACTGAAGAAGATTATCTGGAGAATCCATATAATGCGAATCAGGAACAGGTGTACACTAATACATTTAATGCTCCTTTGAATATTACTACTATAGCACGAAGACCTACAATCTCACTTACTCATGATCAAAGGGTTAGTATTACCTTATCCAATATTACCAATTTTGTGAACAACAATGATAAAGTTAAAGTCATTTTGTCCAAAAATAATGATCCTAACGATACAGGTGTGTTGTTAAGAAATGAAACTACTTACCTTAACTTAAGTGCGGGGGATTATTATTTATATCTAAAATATGTGCCTTTTGGGTTAACACCTGATCTTCCTGTTATTACCGGAAATATACGGATAGACTACCATTCTGCAAATCAAGGAACTCTTTTAGAATTTTTATTTGGTGGCGGTGTTCGAATTAAAGAAGTTATTTATAAAAACTACCCTGAAGATCCTATAGAAACTAGAAGATTCTCATATTCCTATTCAGATCCTATAAATCCAAATAAATCTACAGGAGTAGCAGATAGTAAAATTGGTAGTTTAGAAAACAGATATCATATCAATACCAAAAAATATTTATTTGGAGGAGTAGAAAATATTGCCGGATCATTCATTCCTAGAACAGTTCAATATGATGTCGTTACTAAAGGTACAATAGCACAACTATCCAAGGGAAGCTATATTGGATACAAAACCGTTACGGTTTCTGAAGAAAATAATGGATATTCACGTTTTACCTATACCACTGCTCAGGATTATCCGACACCAGCAACTGTTTTTGGTTATCCATTTCACCCTTCTCCAAACTTGGATTTTAAAAGAGGATTACTTATAAAGAGTGAAATTTATGATGCTGACAATAAAAAACTAAAAGAAGTAGAGAATACAAACTACAATTTTATAGAAAATACTATAGCTCCTTCGTATAAAGCTTATAGTAATGAAAATTGCGAATGGATACAATTTTATGACTCATATCAAGGATATGTAGATACTAATCCTTCCAAAAATATTCCTATGTGTGGTGCGTTAGGATCTTGCCTTGTTTTTTATTATAACTGTGGAGCGGGAGGACCTCATTATATAATAAAAGATAACCTAAAATCGGGTTGGGCACAACTAAAAGAATCTGTCACTAAGGACTATTTTTACGATGCTTCAGGAAATCAATCCGTAATTGAGAATAAAGAAACGTATGAGTACAATCCTATAAATTATCAACCTAAAAAGGTTACTAAAACTATAGTAGAAGGAGGTGTTACGGATACTTATACCAATGAGATGTTCTACGCCGTTGGAAATCCTGGTTATGCTTCAACCTTATTAGCATCTAAAAACATGATCAATGAACCATTGTTTATTAAACAAAATAAAAATGGAGAAATTATTGACCAGGTTAAAAAACAATATAAAGAATTTACGCCCGGTAATATAATAGCCCTGGAAAAAGTACAAGCAGGAGCCAAAAAAACAGAAAATACAACAACTCCTGAAGATGCTTTAGAAGACAGACTTATCTATCATAAATACGATAGTTATGGAAATCCACTAGAAGTTTCACAAGTTGATGGTACCCATATTGTATATATCTGGGGATATAATAAAACCTCTCCTATTGCACAAATAGAAAATGTCACTTATAATGAGGTAGATCAATGGTTACTTAATTCCTATGGTAAAAACATTGAAGATTTACAAACATTGTCTGATTTAGATAATGATACAGCTTCAGAAGATACCCTGAGAGTATGGCTTAATAATCTACGTCAAGCGGTTTATTCTCAAAAAGAAGGTACCCTGGTAATCACCTATACTTATGATCCATTAATAGGACTTACCAGCGTTACAGATCCCAGAGAAGAAACGATGTATTATACCTATGACAACTTTAACCGTCTGGAATATATCAAAGACGCACAGGGAAACATCTTAAGCAAAAACAAATACCACTACAAAAACTAATCCAGGAGTCATGCAAAACAATATATATACCCTTAGCAGGATGCTATGCCTGTTATGCCTGCTATTGAGCACTACCATCAGTAAAGCACAACAGCGAGAACTTATTGAATCAATAGAATCAGAAGATAGAGGAAAAGGATCAGGTGGAAGAACTGTACAAGTAAACATCACAGGACAAAACAATGTCAACCTTAATGATACTAACACCTATAGAGCCTCTGCTTCGGGTCTTGCCCTAAGCTCCGGAAGATGGCACGTACAAGGAGCTACCATAATAGATCAAAATACAACCACTGTTACCATCAAATGGACAAGTACCGGGAACAAATACATTGATTATGTAGGTTCTACAACAAGAGGTGGGTTGGCAGAAGGTTTTTATAGGGTAACGGTAAATGAAGTTGCCCCTGCTATGCCAACCAATCCTATCATTGCTTCTCAGGATTGTAACCAGGCTGTATTACAAAAAAACGGGAATACACCAAGTGGGGTTACCTGGTATTGGCAAGGAACCAATAACAATGGTACCAGTACATCCAACGCTAATACTACCTATTCTGCTACGACTTCAGGAAAGTATTACCTGAGAGCAAGGAGTAATAGCGGTACCTGGAGTATCAAATCAAGCTATATAGATGTTACTCTTGGTATTATAGGAGGAACAACCTGGTATGCTGATACGGATGGAGATGGATTAGGAGATCCTAACGCTACAAAAGTACAATGTACACAACCGCAAGGTTATGTAAGTAATGCTAATGATCAATGTCCTACTGAACATGGAGGAGGGACTGTAACTGGATGTCCGTGTGTAGAAGTTACCTGGTATGCTGATACTGATGGAGATGGATTAGGAGATCTTAATGATACTGTTGTACAATGTACACAACCATTAGGTTATGTAAGTAATAGTGATGATTCCTGCCCAACAACACACGGAGAAGGAAATGCAGATGGTTGCCCAAGTATTGAGTTAAGTAATGAAAATTATGTCTATACTATTGTGCCCCAAAAAGCAGTATCTGATATTGCAAACCTTACTAAAAATGAGGATGCCATTAAAAACATTACTTATTTTGATGGATTGGGTAGAGCAAAACAAGCTATTGCTATTAATCAAAGTAGTTCTGAAAAAGATATTGTAACCCATATTGAGTATGATGATTTAGGAAGGCAAAATAAAGAATACCTTCCTTATCCATCATTATCAAGTGGTGGTGGAATAAAAACAGGAACCAAAAATGCTACACAAGCGTATTATAAAACAGCTTATTCTCAAGATTTCCCAGGAATAACTGATATTAACCTGATCACTTCATATTCTGAAAAAGAATTTGATAATTCTCCTCTAAATAGAGTCACCAAACAAGCTGCTCCAGGCACCGATTGGCAATTAGGAAATGGACATGAGATAGAGTTTGAATATAATACTAACAGCCTCCAAGAAGTAAGAAAGTATGCTGTTACAACCGTTCTTACAGGAACAACTTATATCCCTTCTTTACAGGATAATGATACGCATTATGGAGTAGGGACATTATATAAAATGATTACCAAAGATGAAAATCATACGGATGCTAGTGGGAAATTACATACTACAGCGGAGTTTAAAAACAAACAAGGACAAGTAGTTTTAAAAAGAACCTATGCTAAAGTAAATAATATCGTTACCGATCATGATACCTATTATGTATATGATGATTATGGAAACCTTACCTATGTAATCCCTCCTAAGGTCAATACTGCCGATGGTATCTCTGATACTGAGCTTGCAGAACTATGTTACCAATATGTCTACGACAATAGAAATCGATTGGTAGAAAAGAAAATCCCGGGAAAAGGATGGGAATATATCGTATACGACAGGTTAGATAGACATATTTTAACACAAGATGCCGAACAAAGGGCCAAAAACAACAAAGAATGGTTGTTTACCAAGTACGATCAACTGGGAAGGGTTATCTATACAGGTATATATAAAGACAATAGAACCCGGACTGAAGTACAAACAAGTGCCAATGATTCTGATAAAACCAGCGAATCATACGTAGGAACTACAGAACCTAATACCTTGTTTTTTTATACCGATCATGCGTTCCCAACAGGTATCCCTTATTACGATGTTTATACCATTAACTACTATGACAAGTATGTATACTGGAATGCAGACGCCCGCAACCCGGCTACCAATAGTTTTGGAGTTGCTTTAACGGATAGGATAAAAGGACTTACTACTACCTCAAAAGTAAAAGTTTTAGGTACATCCGAAAGTTGGATTACTACCATTACAGGATATGACCAAAAAGCCCGTCCGGTATATGTATATAGTAAGAATGATTATTTGCAAACAACCACTATTACAGAAAGTAAATTAGATTTTGTGGGCAAGGTATTGAAAACAAAAACAAAGCATACAAAAAATGGAAACGCAGACATTGTAATCATAGATACCTTTACACATGACCACACAGGAAGGTTAGAAAAACAAAGCCAAAAAATAAATAACCAAGCTGAAGAAGTGATTTTTGAAAACACCTATGATGAGCTAGGACAATTACAAAACAAAGGTGTTGGAGGAAAAGTAGATCAAAACCGATTACAATCTGTAGATTATAAATACAATGTTCGAGGATGGCTAAAAGAAATCAATAACCCGGATGATCTGACCAACGACTTATTTGCTTTTGGCATCAATTATAATTCACCAACACATCAGGGTACGGCACTGTTTAATGGAAATATTGCAGAAACCAAATGGAAAACAGCTAGTGATAACTCTTTACGTTGGTATCGATATAGTTATGATGCGCTTAACAGGATAAAAAGTGGTATTGATAATTTAGATAGGTACAGTTTAAGTTCTATCGCTTATGATAAAAACGGGAACATCACATCTTTACAACGTAAAGGACATATCAATGAGCAAGCAACTCATTTTGGGTTAATGGATAACTTACAATATACCTATGTAGAAGAAGGAAACAAGCTAACCCGTGTACAAGAACTACCAGGAGGAAATACAACGTATGGGTTTAAAGATAGTGCGAACCTTACCACTGAATATACCTATGATCAAAATGGTAATATGACCAGCGATGCCAACAAAGGGGTTACAGGAATTACTTATAATCACCTGAATTTACCCAATAGCGTAAGTGTATCTAATATTACTACCTACGGAAACATTCAGTATATTTATGACGCCACCGGAACCAAATTAAAGAAAACGGTAACCCAGGGAAGTTCTGTGACAACAACAGAGTATGCAGGCAATTATATCTATAAAAATGGACAATTAGAGTTCTTAAACCATCCTGAAGGGTATATAGAACCTAATGGACTTGGTGGTTTTGAGTATGTATATCAATACACAGATCATTTAGGAAACATCCGCTTGTCATATTCAGATCGTGATGGAGATTACCAAAATATAGTCGCTTCCAGTTTTACAAATGATATGGAAGGATGGCTAAAAGGCGATGTAGAAACTGAAATAACTAATGGAAGACTTAAAGTAACTGTTAATGGACAATGGGAAGGAATACGACATGAATTATCAGACATTGCCGTACAACCTGGAGATCAATTTACGGTGCAGTGTACTTTTGATAAAGGGAACACAAATGCAAAAGTAAGACTGTATATAAGAGAAAGAGATAGCGATGGCAATCATCTATTATATACCGGATTAGATTATGACCTACAAACAGGTACCTACTCAATCCCATATACAGTACAAGCAGGAAACAAGATTTCACTCCATATAGATAAGGACGATACATATACCAATGAAACTACCTATTTTTATGTAGATGAAGTAAGCTTTTCTAAAGGAAACTTAACCATTCACCAAGAAAAGAACTACTATCCTTTTGGGTTACGTCATAAAGGGTATAATAATGCGATAAACGGAACAGAACACCCTTACGGATATAATGGAAAAGAAGAAAATAATGAAGTTGGTTTAGAGTGGCTGGATTATGGAGCCAGAAATTATGAAGCTAACCTGGGTAGGTGGATGAATGTTGATCCATTGGCGGAGAAGTATCACAGCATCTCTCCTTATGCCTATGTAGCCAATAATCTAATAAATGCGGTCGATCCTGATGGTAGAGATATTGTATATATAAATAAAAATGGTAAAGAAGCACATAGAATAAAATCTGATGAAGTATTTCAAACTCATATCCAGACTACTAATTATGCATCTGTAGATGATTTATCGAAGGGTTGGAAACAAGTTCCTATGCCTAATATTATTCAAACAAGAACTGCTACCGGAGAAGATGTATCGGATTCTAAATATCAAGAAAATGATTATTTCATAGCTGCAAGAACTGGCTATTTCAATCAAGGTAAAGAAAATGGCACGCTTAAACTTTACACCGAAGGTGGTAATAAAATTCCATCGGATGTTGTAAAGAGTTTACCTGATTTGGATCCCACATTGGTTAAGGCTATTGCAATCCAGGAAAGCCACGCAGGTGTGAAAAGTGATGATATATTAACCGCTAACAATCCAGGAGATTGGGGAGATGGAAAGCTTAAATCAGCCTATGGTATGAAAAAATCGGATGACTTAAATGCAACAAAATCTCTTTATTACGGCATAAGAATACTAGCGACTAAAGGGTTTAAAGGAGGGGTTACATATGATAAAAACACAGGAGTCTCAACATTTACTTTCAAAGGTTGGAGTAGTGCTACCCATAATTACAACGGTAATGGAGTAAAAAATTACAAAAGTAATGTTAAGACTATGGTAAATGAGTCCAAAAAACCCAAATCATCTAATTATTAAAGATAAAGATTATGAGAATGATAAAATATATCACACCACTGATCATCCTCTTGGGCTGTAACGATAAGAGTAAAAATATTAAGACTAAAAAAGATTTTGGCTCTTCTTTAGAAGAATTGGTGTTAAGTGAGGGTAAAATAGGTCAAACCTATTTTTTAAAAGAGCCAGTGGATAAAGGTGTACTGGAAAGAAAAATCACATATATAGGTGAAACTCAAAGCAGTTCAGCTCAATTTAAGATTTTATACAGCATAATTTATTCTGGATTGTATGATGATTCAAAGAGGGCAAACTCATCAATTATATTTTATTCAAAAGAGGGGAGGGAATTAGGGCAATTCTTTATTAGCGGTGTTTATAATAGTGTTCCTACAGTTGATGGAAGCAAGTTGTTGATTAGAAATGAAGTGAATAATTGTAATCAGATTACTAAAATTAACCTCAAGGATAGTATCCCTAATGAAATTTTCATTCATTGTAAAGAAGAAAATGAAAAAATGCTTGGAGATATTTATAGTTTTGAAAAGCGAAAATAAAAATCCTATCTACCTCTAGTCTCCGGTTAGTAGCTATAAAGTTGATAGTTTGGTCGACAAGAGTAAATAAACGGAAACAGTTACAGGCATATATGCCTGTAACTGTTTTTTGATTATGCGATAACTACTTTACATCACGTAAAAAGGCATTTTTGAAAACCCTTAATGCCCAATAGTGTGACTATTGCTAGTTTTCAAAACTAATAGTATCAAAGATTGGCAAGAAAGAATACTAAACAAATGATAAAAAATCCACAGCAGTAATGTTGTGGGTTTTTTGTTTTCTATAAGGTAAATCATAAAGATCCCTCTTCTCACCTGTAATCCTTGGGATTCAAAAAATAAAATACTACCCATTTCGGGTGGGGAAATAACACTTTTCAAGCTATACATTTGACTTTTGTAAAGAAAGCTTAGAGGTATCTATCTCATTTGCATATATAGCTATGTTGTGTTATACAGGATAATCGTATTTCTGGTATTTATAGCATAACTATTCATTAATGTAGTCAGTCAAAAAAATGAATACTATTACAATTTCATCTGGAAAAATTAAAGAGCTCTTTATTAGACAAAAAGAGCTTATACAACTTCTATCTTCCAGAATTATATCACTTAAAACTGCTCTTTTTTTTGTTTTACTATCTTGTATTCTTTATATCCTGGCTTTACTATTAAATCAGAAAGGTATCTGGCGATCCTATCCTTTGTGGTTAAGCGTACCTTTAACCTTCTATTGGATTTATCGTTCTGGGTTAAATCATTTTTATAAAATAAAAGATACACCGGTTATACCAGTGATAAAAAAACAAACTCAAGATCAAGCCAAAAAAAACAATAACACATTCTCAAAAGACAATCCAACGTACAAAAAGTTAGTGTCTTTAATGACAAAAAAGAAACTCTATAAAAATGCCGATATCAGTTTAGATATCATTGCAGAAAGGTTAGGTATTAGTCCAGGATATTTATCACAAGTCATCAATAAGGTTACTTATAAAAACTTTTCAGAATATATCAATGATTATCGAATCGAGGAGGTAAAAAGAATGCTCTTAGATTCAGAGTTCAGCAGATATACTATTTTATCAATCGGCTACGAGGCAGGTTTTAATTCTAAATCAGTGTTTTATACAGTCTTTAAAAAACAAACTGGCTTAACACCTAAACAATTTAAAGATCAAAATATTTAAACGATAAGAATACACGCTTAAACATTGGTCTTTTAATCTATTCCAAAAATTATTTTAAATCAAAAATTTCATAAAAATAATTAGCTCTTAGAAATTTTATATTTCTAAGACTATCGGTCATATAACTTTTTCTCTCAGCATTAAGCGATAAACCAGTTTGGTTTTCGTATTTAATATTTTTGATATAGCTATAAGTAGTACCATGATGAACCATATTACCAAGGAGTAAGTAGGTTTCAACATCAAAATAATACCACCAGGTATTCGCAGGAGAATCATCATCATTATAATACGAAGCTTGAATTACATGAGCTGTTTTGTCGTCAATATTTTCTTCCCCCAAATAATCTAATGTAACATCTGTATCAAGTAGTTTATACGGTTGCCAAATCACATAATTAGCTGCAATAATATTTTTACGATACTGTTGTTTTTGATTTGAGTTATTTTGAAGTACATTATCATATAAAACAGAGATCTGATTATCTTTAAAAATCACTTTTTTAGAAATAGAATCTTCAATCCATTGCATTTCTGCAGAGAAAACTGGTTGAAATGTATTGGTATGTTTTTGAATAATCTTCTTCTCTATATTACCAACACTATCATACAGAATAGTCGTTTTTTTATATGAGAGTTCTGTAGCCTGTTGCCACTTCTCTACTCCTCCGTGAGCTTGTAATGAGTTTTCAATTATCTCATAGGCTCTGTTCTTTTCTTGACAGGAGGTTAAGGATAAAAGTGCTGCACAAAATATAAAGGCATAATTTCTTCCTATTAATAATAAATGTTCATTGTACTTATCTAACATATATTTTATTTAATCATATTTACCTTGTACGGGAAATTAGAAAAATAATATTCTTTCTTATTATTTCCGATAATAGTGGCTTCCGTTTTAAACACATCAAACTTCTTAGGAGTATCTGTAGTCTCGCCCCAAATCCTTTTTGGAAGACACAATAATAACCCGTTTTCATCCCCCATTGACCACCAAAAACTACTTCCTTTAGGATACTCATCAAGATTTAAATTTTTATGTAAACCTTTTGCTTCTTCCTGTTGATCGTCTACCACAAAACCTATTTCGCTAATATTTAAAATATCATCTGAGGTAAATGCTCCTTCTCTTCGATTTTTCATATTGTGTCTGGCTATATACTCCAGCACATTTCCTGCGGGATCCCAAAAAAATACAGAGTGAGCATTCCAGTTTCTAAAATGTCGCACATCATTTGGATAATTAGGATCTCTCAACCTTTTGGGGGTAAGTATCAGTTCTGATCGTTCTAGCTGCCAAGCTCTTGCTTTTAGTATTTTATTTTCTGGAATGTTAAAAGCAAAGTGATACCAAGGGTTTCCTAAATCCTGATTAGTTTTTGTAAACGTCAATGTAGATTTTCCTGCAATAAACGTGATTTCCTTATCTCTTTTTTCTGTTAATATATTTAACCCAAGCTTATTTACATAAAACTCTTTCATCTCTTGCAAAGAAGTACTGGTTAGAAGATGTATATTTTTTATTAAATCAAATTGAGAAGAGGAATTCTTTTTATCAGGATTATTTGCAAAGCAAGTTTCGGGATGTAGTGTCATCAATAACATCCCAAATGAAGCGTTTTTTACAAATTTTCTTCGCGTAATATCCACTTTTTAAAGCTATAAGCTGAAAATTACGACAAAATCAATTGAAATCCCACAATGTTAACAATTCTAATCTCTAGTTAAAGAAAACACATTACATCCTTTAAAAATGTAACAATCTCAATTAAAACAAATCTTTAAAAAGAATATATTTATCATCGTCAATCATCTTACTATGAAAAAATTCCAGGTATTTCTGCTTTTTACACTGTTTTGCCATGTTCTTTTTGGTCAAAAATCTTCTTCTATTGAAGTTGGTAAAGTCTATGATAGTATTCCTATGCAAGAGGCAATGTTATCGTATAAACTTCATCTAAAAAAAGGAGAGATCTATGAATTCAATATACAGCAAAATGCAGTAGACGTTGTAGTTTTTTTAGAAGATGCGCAACAAACAGAACTCATAAAACATGATAGTCCTACAGGCAAAAACGGAAAAGAAAAATTTGAGTTTGCTACTGACAAAACAAGCTCTTATCTTTTAAAAATAAAACCTTTTGACGTAACTGAAACTGATAGTCATAGCAATATTTCTATATATATCAGGCAATTCTCTAAAGCAGAACTTAAGAAAAGAGAAAAGATCAGATTAGAACTCGCCCCAGAAAATGCTAAAAATGTACAAACTCTTGATATTGATCATTTCTGGAAAGCATTTGATGCATTAAAAAACTGCAAAACCCAAAAAGATAGCATCAGTACGTTCCAGCGCATATATATCGATAGAGCTACTGATGGGTTTAAAGAATTTATACGCGTTCGACCAGCATTGACAGCAGAAAATTATGTAAAAGCTGTGGGGTCATTTCCCAAGTTTTATAACTCGATCAGACAACAAACATATAAGGTTAAAGAAGCGGAGCCTCTAATCCAGGAAGTATTTCAGAATTTTAAAAAATTATATCCCAATTTTAAGCCTTTTAAGGTTTGCTTTGCGATAGGTATTTTACGTACTGGCGGGACTATCAGTAACGAGTTTGTTTTGATTGGTAGTGAAATGAGTACCTCAACAATAGAAACAGATTTATCAGAATTTTCTGAACCTCCCTACAGCAATTTACTTCCGTTTCTGTCGTATGAAGGAGATGTTGTTCAAAAGCTTAAAAATATTGTCGCACATGAATGCGTACATAGTCAGCAAATATTTGAGTCTAATCCTGATGCTATACAATGTACACTTCTTAAGCAAACCATGCAGGAAGGGTTCTGTGATTTTATTGGAGAATTATTGGTAGGTGAAAACATTAATCAGGAGCTTCATGAATATGGAAATACACACGAAAAAGAATTATGGAAAGAATTTAAATCGCAGTTATGCTCTAATGAGTTCAGGAAATGGATGTATAATTATAGTACCGCAAAAGAAAAGCCTGCTGATCTGGGATACTATATAGGTTATAAAATTGCCGAATCTTATTATAACAACGCTAAAAGTAAAGAACAAGCTATTATAGATATTATTGAGCTCACAGATCCTATAGAATTTCTACAACAAAGCGGTTATGATCAAAAATTCAGGAAAGAATAGTGTCCGTTATTGAATAATGAGACTACCTAAAAAGTATTGATATTTAGGTTTTGTCAGTCTGAGCCTGTCGAAGACAAATTAAAATCAAGGTGTTAAAAACTTCGACAGGCTCAGTTTGACATATGTAATTGCCTTTTTAGGCAGTCTCGTTATCTATTATCTTTTTTTATTACTAAAAACTTAGCTACTTTTTTATCAAGATAGAATGATGCGTTCCATATCTGATTTCTCTGGTTTTAGCTTCAATATAACAAAGCCAATCTTGTACGTTTTTTGTTTTACGTTTTGGTATATACGTACTCTGTAATTGTAATGTTGTTTGCATGACTTACTTGTTTTGTTTCCTTCTCATATAAATCAAACAGCATGCCAAAATCGTAATACATTAAAAATCAATAAGTTAAAAACATATTTCAATAAAGATGTTTTATGCTTTTTTGAATTTACGGATACCCCACGCTACTTTGTAAGTTCTGTACAGCAAATCATAAATTACCATTTCATGTACTCGGTTTTTAGATCTAAATAATCTATTCATCAACATATGGATATAACTACTCATAAGATCATCTAACGTTTTGTTATCAGTTTTAGATAAGATATCCTGAGTCAAAGATTTACAATTTTCACTTTTTTCTTCAAGAATATCAATCATAGGAGCATAATCAGGATTATTAGAGGCACTAAAAGTCATAAAGGCTTTGATTTTATCATGTTGATCTTTGAATTTTTTATCTAATTGTTTTTTGAGGTTTTTATCCATCCCAAATTCTGCTCCAAATCCAATTTTAAGTCTTTCTAACAATCTTAACTTATTATCTTCATCATATCCAAAATCGTTAAGCAAGGTATCAATAGCTCGTATACCGAATAACCATCTAAGTTCTTCTCCTTCATCTCCATCAGTCATATCAAGAAAACTAACAATCATGCTACTTTCATAAAAAAACAAAGCTTCTGATTGCGTCATTGTGGTCGATCCGTACCGTTCAAGTTCTCTTTGATATGTATCAATTTGTATTTTATAAATTAAATCGTCGTCACTATAACTTTGTAAAGATTTATAGAATGCATTTATGATATCTCCTACTTTTTCAGGTTGGTTATAATGAAAACGAACTCTGATATGATGTTTTGGATCTGCATATCGTATAAAAAACCATTGATCAATAACTTTGTTTTGTAACAAATGTTCAGCAATTGGCTTTATAACTTCTGTAAGTACAACATCAGATGTTTTGGGACCCGTATATATTTTATAATACAACCATTCTCCACCAACGATAAAAGATCTTTGAATGTTATTTGCCATTTGCCGTTGTTCTTTTTAGTTTTTTCGCATTATAAAATGATAAAACAACTTGATTGGTATGTGTTTCATCGTTGTTTTTCACGATTCCCTCTTCAGTATGTAAAAACTCCTTAAGAGTACAGGAGGTTCTCTTTTTTACCGTTGACAGAAACATTTTTATCGATGTACTATTATCTGTATTTATCAGTAGTTCATTATCTCCTTCTATTAAAAGAACATATTTAGGTATTTTTCGTTTCTCTTTAATTTTTTGCATTTCTTGTAATAGCAAATCTTCATCATCAAAATACTGTAGCAACTGTTTAATTTCTTTTTCAGAAATATTCCAGGTAGCTTTTGATAATACCACTCCTCTATATTCTACTCTAGGCAAAAATTTATACTCATTTACCAGAGGACCCCAATTAAACCCTACACCTCCTCGTTGTCCTTGAGTTTGCATATTGGCCAAAAACTCATAAATGGGAAGTGCTCCGCTTGAAAAGTTATGTGCATTGGTTAAATGAGGTATCACTTCTTTCTTATGTTTCTTAGATATCAGTTTTACTTTACCTAAAGGTCGGGCTGATAAAACCAGATCATCTAAACTAAGTTGATTTTCTGGGTTTAAAATTGATTTTGCCAGATACGGAATTTCATATTCTCTTAATGCTGGACGCATCAATATGTTGCCCGCACGAGATTCTGGAAGATGAACGATCTCTGCTAGAATCTTATTGGGATTCATCTGTTTTTCAAGATCAATCATCTCTTGAGTGTATTTAAAAATATCGGGGTCACTATGACAAAATCTTCCCAGGAGATTTGCAGCACTAGAACCTCCAATATTTGACATCACTATTTTTTCCTGATCATCAATGGTTACTAATTCTACCATAGTAGAAATCGTATCGGGCAAATCTTCCCAATTTTCAGAGAACTGATCAAAATCATCATCTTTTATTTCAATTACACTTGATTGTTCTTCTATAGATTTCAGCAATTTTTTATGAAGTATCGCATGAATTGGTGACCAATGAATCGTATCTATATCCGTATCCTGTTTTTTAATAGGAAGTATAACATCATCTATAATCTTGCTAACGTCTCCAGAGTCCTGTCCTTGTTTAAATCCAACTCCAAGTTCTACATCAAGAGCCATGGATAATGGCACCTCTCTATCTTCATATCGTTCATAAAATCCATTTCTAAATCTATGCACTAATGTTTCCTTAGGAGAGAAAGTGATTTTATTAAGAAGTGTTATTGCTTTTCTTACTTTATGAAGTATTTCTTTATCAATTGTATTTGTTTCGGGATTGATCGACATATCTGTCTGAAACATATATTTTAACTCAAATCCTGTTCCTAACTTTTCTAATGCTTCACTTAAAGCAATATAATCTTTTGACGAATTTCCTATTTTATTGTCTATGCTATCCAGAGTTTCTTTTGCATTTTCTAATGTAGAAATAATGGATTCTGTATTTTTCAATTTTCTTAATACCGGAATAATCTGTTCTAAAAATTCAGGTCCTGAAACTGAAGGTTCTAATTCACTAATCAGTAATTGACTATCAACTAATTCGTCTATAAATCCTCTAGCATCTTCAATAGTGATTTCATCATCCACCAATACCTCTGCAAGATCCAGTAATAAAGCTCCTTTTTTTGCCTTTTCAATTACCTTTTGCAAATATTCAGAGTTTTCTACTGCAATAATATGATGAACTCTTCTACTGTTTACATAAGTATATTCTACATACCTAAGTTGATGACCGGCTTTGTAGATACTTGTATTAGGGTAAAAAAGTAGTTGTTCTCTTATTGAAGAGTCTTTGACAATATCCTGAGATAAAGCAACCAGATAATTCATATCTAATCGTGTGTGCCTCTTGTTTTGTGATTTATGTTTAAGTGCTATCGAAGTCTCATCGGAAAACTCACCCACAGCAGTTCCGGCAAACAATCCAAACGGAGTACATCTAGAAGACATACGACTTATATATTTAAGAACAGAGTGCAACATCCTATCGGATTTGTTACTGTCTTTGATATCTCCAGACAACCATTTTTCAAACTCACTATATAAAGACGGAGAAGCGAGAAAAATAGCTTCTTTGATTATATCATCGTTGCATATTTGTTTTAATTCTTCTTCGTTTATAGAATCATTCTGGGTTAATTTTTTATAAAATGAAAATGAAAATAATGATGTACGCAGAACATATTTAGAAAAATTTTTATACGTCATAATGCTATTGAGCTCTATTTTATTTGAATTAGTGAATCATTAGACATTCATCCCAGTTAGCTTCTTCTGGAGCCAAGTAAGAAAGTAGAGCTAACCCTATTCCTGTGATTCCTTCTAATAAGTTGATTTCGTTATGCCACTCTTCAAGATCACCTCTCCATTGTTTGTATCCAGCATAGCTTTCTTGATGAATATCCATTTCTAAAGCTTCGTACATCCAAAAGTCTGCTGTTTCTTTAAATAGGGGATCTTTAGTTTCCTGATAAATATAATTAAATATTGTAACGACTCCATAAGCACCATGACATAATCCTGCATCTTGTATTCTGGCCTCTTCTCTATCTCGTCTTTTTGCAGAATGTTTTAATACATCTATAGCCAGTTCTTGGTACGCTTTAATTTTTAATATTTTTCCTGCTCGCCATAAAGAAATACCCATTCCTAGATCTCCATAACACCAAGCCAGTCGGCTAGTTGCATATTCTTTCATTTGATCATGAATCCAGCTAGGAAAAAGAGAAGGGTTATTGCTATTTTTATATTTGTTATGAATTACAAATTCAATGGTTCCTTTCAATAAATCTTCTACTGATGTTTTAAAATCTTCATAAGGATATAATCGACATAAAAAATTTATAATACTTGCCATTCCATGAGACAAGCTCAAATTGGCTCCTCTAAAACCTTGTGTTTTGCTTAATTCATACTCCCAATAGATCCCTTTCTCTCCTTTTCTTGAAGAGTTTTTAAGTTCAGTTATTAAAAAAGTCAAATACTCTTTATATGTATTTTTTAAATCGGGTGATTTTGTGTTTTGATATCGTTTTAAAAAATAATATCCATATCCTAAAGCGCCATGCAAGAAGTCATAATATTCGTTCTTAATATCTTCTTTCATAACCTCATGGAGAAAAGAATCTAACTGCGATAAAAGAGCATCATTATCTATCTCAATAAATCCTTCTTTATTAAGAAATTCTATCGTCCATCCGGCCCCAGCAATACCTGTGCAAAAAGTTGGGTATGTATACCCACTATTAATCCGTTCTATGGTATGAGCTATAACCTCTGCTCCAACGTCTGCATATTCATCATTATCAAGAAATTTTGCATAATAAAATTGAAATAAAGAAACTCCAGAAATTCCTGATAAGACTCCAACGTGTTTACTTTTTTCAAAGTCATTTTTTGTGATTTCATATACTTCTGCTAGTTTTTTTTCCAGTTTCTTTCTTGAAATCTTATTGTTATTCATAAATGTTATTAAAATGAATTAGAGCTAATTTATGTCCAATGTAATGCCTTATGATATAAATGAAAAATTTAACACCCTAGATTAAACAAAATAAGGGAAATAAAAATCCTAAAAAGAGAAGTTGAAGAGATATTTAAACAAAGAACATTAAGAAATTAAAGGCGTTTATGTGAAGTAGAAGGATGATCTTATATTCAAATTGTTTATTGTCGAAATTTTCTGTGGTTTGTGCTTTTAACTATTTCAATCATTTTTTCATAAAACAAAAAAGCTGCCCGGAATCCAGGCAGCTTATAGTCATGAATTAATAACAATACGCGTGACCTCCATTCGGCAAATCAATGCACGTAAGACATATTCCTGGATCAGATAATAACCTAGTATCTACTCCTCCTTTTATCTTACTTAAATTTAAGTCACTGATTGTTTCTTTTTTAAGCTCTAAAGTTTTCAATGATTTTTTCATGATGTTGTTTTTAAATAAATCCCTACTCTATTAAAAGGTTTTCGGTTTCCCCTTATGAAAATCAATTATGACCATGGTTTGATTTTGAATCTAAATTTAGAATGTAAAAAAGGGGGTAAAAAATTAAGCTTCCTCATTTTGGATGAAATACGGATACAAAAAAGCTCTATAAAAATTATAGAGCTTTTCAAAGACAATAATACGTTCCGTTAAGGAACTAAACTACCGTTACACCACATATCAGACTCCCCGTCATGCGTTGGCTCAGTAGGTATACAATCTCCTCCACGAACTTTTTTCATTGTGCTGCTATCAATCTTAGCGATAGTAAGCTTTTTAAAGTTAATTTTTTTGTTTGTTTGTTTTTTCATGACTATAATAATTAAGTGTATTCTTAGATCTTTTAAAGGCCTAAGAACTATAAGGTTATATAGATGTAAGATACTTTTTATGTTAGGTAAATCATAATTAGTAAACCGCATTTTAAACAAAATGCGGAGTTTTAAACCTATTTTATTTACCTATGGTTATTGTTCTAACTTTTCAATGTTTTTAACGTAGTAAGAAGGGTTGAGACCTGTTTTTGTTTTAAAATGTTTTGTAAAAGAATTGTCACTCTTATACCCTATTTCTGTAGCAATGGATGCAATGGAGAAAGATCTAAACTTCTTATCGTTTTTTAATCTTTTGAGTGCATAATCAATTCTAAGATCATTGATGTAATCATTAAAATTTTTTCCTTTATGTGTATTAATTATTTTAGATAGATACGTTGCATTTGTTTTTACTTTTTTGGCTATTGCTCTTAAGTTACAATCAGAATTTAAGAAATACTCTTGCCTTTCTAATCTATCCAGCCCTTTTAATACCATATTAACTTTTTGATCATCAATTACGATCTGATTGGTAGTGTCTTTAATTTTTATTTTTATGTCTTGATTAGATTCTTTAGACTCTAACTCGGTTATTTTTGTAATCAGATTTTTGAAACGCGCTTTATTATTTTTTTGTTTTCTAAAGTATTTTACGCTTATAAAAATTAATGCTCCCGACACCAGAAGAAGTGTTATTAAAACATAGTTTTTAGATTTTTCACCTTTTTCCTGTTCGTTTTTAAGTGTATCTATTTGCTCTCCTAGTTCTTCTGTATCTTTATCATAGATTTTATTAACTGTTTTATCTTTTTCTTGTAGAAATTTATCCTGTAATGCAGCATGCTTCTGTAGCCAATGAACCGATTCTTTTTCATTTCCTAATGCCGTATAACAATCTGCCATTAGTCTGTAAATTTCCAGAACTCTTTTATCTCTATAATCTTTCTCTTCTGTAGAAATAATAACTGTTTGCAAATATGAAATAGCTTTATCATATTGTTCCTGTTTATAAAAGCAA
Organism: Aquimarina callyspongiae; assembly: GCF_034322225.1. Taxonomy (NCBI): domain Bacteria; kingdom Pseudomonadati; phylum Bacteroidota; class Flavobacteriia; order Flavobacteriales; family Flavobacteriaceae; genus Aquimarina; species Aquimarina callyspongiae. Next base: position 819,670 of record NZ_JAXLPA010000003.1, read on the forward strand.
TAAGCAAAAAAATAGTTCAGGTTTTTCAATAATTTTTTACGGTCGATTTTATGAGTTTCTATAATTTCTTCTGCCTGATATAGATAAGTTAGTGCTTTATTAATATCGTTTCTATAAAAAGAGACCGCTCCTTTCTTAGTATATAAATCAATAAGTCCGGCGTGATACTCGATAGGCTTACTCATTTCTATACCGATTTCTGCATAGTGCAGTACTGAATCATATTGTTTTTTATCTAAATATATCTCACTTATAATGGTCAATAAATTAACATGATTTGAGCTTTTTTTTAAAGATGTTTTTTCAGTTATTTCTAGTGCGTGTTTACATACTTCAAGGGCTTTATCCAGCTGTCTCATTCTTCTACGAATAATTACAATTCCTGAATTTGCAATTATTTCGTCTTCTAAACTTCCTTTTTTCTGAGCCATCTCCAACGCACTATAATAGGAATCCAACGCTTTTTGATTTTTCCAATCCTGGAGGTATGCATTTCCTTGAATCAGAAACGTTCTACAAAGGAGTTGTTCATTTTTATCTTTTCTGGCAATTTTTATTGCTTGATTTAGATACTTTATACTTCTCTCAAAATTACCTTTTTTGTAAAAAGAATACCCTATATCATAAAAAATTGATGCAAGATCGAGTTTAGGATCCGGATGTATTTTTAATGCTTCTTCATATAATACACTTTCTTCTGAAGAAGATTTTTTAATATGATTAACCAGTTCTTCAGATGTTTTATTCTTAACGCTATCTGGGATTATTATATGTTGTTGTGCATATAACTTTATACCTAAAAAGAAAGGCAAGATTAAGAGATGGAGAAGAATTACAAACGAAGGCCTTTTAAACAAAAACATTAATATCAGGATATTGCTATACCTTCAAATGTAATAATTACTTTTCTAAAACACTTGTTACTGATAAAGATCTATTTAACCGTCTGGTAAATATATTTCTAGATCACTATCTCCTCCTTGAATAGTTTTCTGAAGGTTTTATTAAAAAATCCCTGAAGTAAATACTTCAGGGATTTTCTAAATTAATGTAGATTTTGATAACAATACCCTCCTACACAGGTACCATCACATAATGCCCAACAACTACTTCCAAGAAAATCTATTCCTGCCTTGATAGATTGTTGCTCACTTTTCTCTAGTTTAACTACTCCTTCTAAATTTAAAATATTATTAATCATAATTGTATGTTTTAATTACCTACTCTATGTAAAAGGTTTTCGGTTCCCCCTTATCAAAATCTGTTGTCGACATTATCTTGATTGTGATACTAAAGTAGTATGGAAAAAACACGGTAAAAAACTAAACAACCCTGTTTTATCTAAAACAGGGTCATAAAAAAACCCTGCACATTTTGCAGGGTCTAGTAACTTAATAATTTCTATCTGATCAATTATCCGCATTACATAGTTTCGGATCTGTTGGAAAAACTGTGGGAAGACTACTTCCTCCTTTAATCTTATGCATCGTATCGAGGTTGATTCTAGCTATAGTCAGCTTTTTGAGACTAATTTTCTTTACTTGTTCTTTCTTCATAAATAAAATTATTTAGTTATTATTTCTGACTCTAATATGATTTTAAAGAGTCCTCTGTTATTCTATTCTTATTGAAATATATATATCTTAGAGGGTATTATCTCAATATTAGAACCCGATATTAGACAAAATAGAGTGCATTTATGCATCGTTATTTAGCTTTCCTCTTGCTTTAGTTTTTCTATGTTTTTAATATAGTATGATGGATTTAAACCCGTTTTTGCTTTAAAACGTTTTGCAAACGCATCATCACTTTTATAACCTACTTCGACAGCAATTGATTTAACGGAAAAAGCTCTAAATTTTTTATCATTTTTTAGTCTCTGTAATGCATACTCAATTCTTAAATCGGTCAAATAATCATTAAAATTTTTCCCTTTATGAATATGAATAATTTTAGTTAAATAGGTTGAATTGGTTTTAACTTTTTTAGCGGTTGTTCTTAAATTACATTCTGATTTTAAAAAATATTCTTGACGCTCTAATCTACTCAAACCTTTAAGCACTTCATTAACTTTATTATCGTCAATTATAATTTTGGTACTGTTTTTTTTCTTTTCTTTTTTATTTTTTTCTGATTCTAAACGACTTATTCTTTCAATCAATTCATCAAACACTTCTTTATTGGATCTTTGCTTTTTATAATGTCTGAAGGCTATAAAAATAAAGACTAACGATATTACTATTGAGATCATCAATATATACTTTGTAATACCTTGTTCATTTTTAAGATTTTCTATTTCCTGTTCATACTTATCTGTTTCTCTTTCATAAATTTTATCGACTGTTTTGTCTTTATCTTCTTGATAATTGCTATTTAGTTTTACATATACATTTTCCCAATAATGAGCTTGCTCAAAATCTTTCTTTTTAAAATAACAATTTGCTAATAGCAGGTGCGATTGGATTACTGGCAGCTTACTTAAGTCATTTACTTCTATAAAATCCATTGTTTGACACAAATAAAAAATTGCATTATCATATAACTGTTGTTCATAATAACAACTAGCCATAAAATAGTTGATTTTTACAGTTGGGAACAACTTACTATCAATGTTATGATTTTCTAGAATACTTTTTGCTTTCCCTAAATAATTAAAAGCCAGATCATATTCTTTTTTATAATAAAATACAATTCCCATTTTAATATATAAATCGACAAGGCCTTCTTTATAGTCAAGAGATTTACTCAATTTGATCCCTTTTCCTGCATAATACATTACAGAATCATATTGTCCTTTATCTAAATATATTTCATTGATATTAGTTAAAATTCTAACATGGTTTTTTCCATTTTTATAAGAAGTTTTATTAATAGATTTTAGCATCTCTTTAGAGATTTTGAGTGCTTTATCTAATCGATTCATTTTTTGCGAAACAAGTACAATCCCCGAATTTGCTATAATCTCTTTTTTAAGGTTTTTCTCCTTTTCTGCAAGATGTAGTGCTTTAACATAGTAATCAAATGAGTTTTGATGTTTTCCTTCTCTAAGGTATGTAGCTCCTTTTAATATATGCGATCGAAACAAAAAATTTTCGTCCTTTAATTCATCTGCTATTTTGTATATTCTATTAGCGTATTCAATACTTTTTTTGAAATTTTCTTCTCCGTAAAAAAACCATCCCAGTTTATAATACAACTTGGCTATACTTGTATCATTTTTATGTAAATTCAAGAGTATTTCTTCATATACTTCTGATTTTTCAGTATCTGATGACTTAATCAAGTCTACTAATTCATAAGGCGTTTTATGTTTAAGACTATCTGCTACATTGAAAATAGATTTTTGCGCACCTATACTTGTAGTAATAGAAAATAGGAATAAAGAAATAGGAATAAGATATAAGGAGGTCTGCTTTTTAAAAAAAATCATCTAATTAGGTGTGAACTGCAAACCCAAATGTAATGATTCTTTTTAAACTATTTTTTTAGTTGAAAGTAATCCAAAAAACTATCTGAAATTAATGGTACAACTCTGAGATTGTCCAAACCATTTTACTCTATTTCTAGAAGCTAATTTATAAATCCCATCTCTAATCATTCTAGGTACAAATGCCAATAATGCCGCAACTAGTTTCCATCTAGGTATTTTGGAAATTATCTTAAGAAAACCATCTGAATGTGTATGTGAACCCTTTTCGTCAATAAGAATAACCGTGTCTAATCTTTCTAAAGGAAAATTATATTCTTTCAACAATTCTTGGCCTTTTGGAGATTGAAAAGGAACAAATTGAAAAATATCTTCGGGTGCAAATTTCATCAACCAACCTACTACTCCATTGCACAGATTACACTCGCCATCAAATACAATGATGCTTTTATATAAGGAATTTTCCATTTTATTGACTTTTAACAGGTTATGACATTATAGTCGTATACACCCGTCAATCATTTCAATAGAACGGTGGGAATTTTTATAAATCTTAGCATCATGTGTTGCAATTACTACTGTTTTATTTCTTCTTTCAGTTATATCTTTAAGAAGGTTAAAGATCATCTCAGAGTTTTTTTGATCTAGATTTCCAGTAGGTTCATCTGCTATAATCAATGACGGATCATTGATCAATGCTCTCGCTATTGCCACTCGCTGTTGTTGCCCTCCAGAAAGTTTATATGAAGGTCGTTTTTCATATCCTTTCATTCCTAGCTCATCTAATAAATGTAATGCATCATTTTTAATCTCGTCTTTCGTCTTTTTTCCTAATTTCATCGCCGGAAGCATTACATTTTGCAATACATTAAACTCTGGAAGTAAGTAGTGAAACTGATATACAAATCCAACATGTTTGTTTCTAAAATCTGTAAGTTCTGATGCAGATAATGTTTTAAGGTTTTGATCATTTATTTCTAAGCTTCCTTCAAAATCAGTATCCAAGGTCGATAAGATATATAATAATGTAGATTTACCACTGCCAGACTCTCCATACACCGAGACTAATTCTCCTTGTGAAACCGATAAAGAAACGTTATTTAAAACCTGATGCTTCTCTGGTTCTGTAAAGTATTTATTGATATGTTTTGCTACAAGTGTCATATGCCTCTAATTATAGTTACAGGATCTACTTTACTCGCTTTTTTGGAAGGAAAGTATCCTGCCAAGATAGTTGTTACTATCCCAAAAGACAGTCCTAAAACATAATATGCTATCTTAAAATTAATAGGATAGGTATCTACAATTATAAAATCCGAAGTGTCTAATGGTGTAGTAGAGATCATATGACTTATTAAATATCCTAAAGTTACTCCTAAAACCGATCCGATTACGCCTATAATAATAGATTGTAGTAGAAAAATAAATACAATATCATTACCTGAGTACCCAATTGTTTTTAATACTGCTATATCTTTTCTTTTCTGAACTACTGTGTTATTAAGAATGTTATAAATTCCAAATCCTGCAACCAATAACAATGCAAATGATACTGACCATGTTAATATATCTCTGACCCTATTACCAATAACAATGGTTTTATTATTCTCCTTCCAATCTTCAACATTAATGGTATCGATGTTTTGAGCTAAATAGTTTTTTAAATTGATATCATCTCGGTCTTTTAATTTTATATGAACATTGGTTATCGACTCTTCCTTACCTAGTAATCTCTGTAGAGTTTTGGCTGACACATAAGTCCTTACATTATCGATAGTAGTAATCCCAAAACTAAATATTCCCGTAACCTTAAGTCGTTCATTTTTACCGTTAGGAAGTATTATTTTTAAAGAATCACCGACAGAGACTTGTAATCTTTTGGCTAAACTTATTCCTAACAAAATCGTATTTTCTGATTGTAAACTATCAAACCCCTCACCCTGAATCAATCTACGGTCCAATTCTACCATTTTATTTTCTTTTAAAGGAAAAATACCATTGAGGCTCCCCGGAAATTGTTTAGTATCACTAATGAGGATGGCTGGAGAGATGATCTGATGTGCAAAATATTCTACGTTTTGATCATTTATCAAAATGTTCTCTATTGATTTTACCTCTTTTGGGGAGATTGTTTGGTTCCCTAATTGTTTATTCTTAGGGGTTTTTATAGATGATTTTGCACTAATAACAAGGTCTGGATTACCACTAAAAACCGCATCATCTAAAAAGTCATTAACTCCGGTCATAAAATTAATCATGACAATAAACGTAGTGACACCTAACAATACTCCTATAATTGCTAAAAAACTTTGTTTTTTTCTTGAAGCCAGATAATGTAAGGCGATAAATATGTTTGTGTTATTTAAAACTTGTTTAGGCATATTGCATAGGTCGAGAAAGCTCAGGAAGTATTACAAATCTATGTAAAAGAAGGAATTACATATTAGGATACTAATTTTTATTATTTTTTCTTTTTACTCCTTTTTGCCAGCGGATTAAATTCTAAGCATAACTCTATCCAATATTCCAGTTCAACATCAAGATCAAATCCATCTGGAGTCACAAAAACATATCCTTTCATGGGTCGACCTGTAAAATCCATAGGCTGGCAGCCTTCTTTAAGAATAGCTTTCTCAAAAGCTTTTTCTCCAATACGAGCCATTAAAAGATCGGTTTCTTTCTTTTTATCATAATGAATCCCACAACACATTTTATCATCAACCATAAAACATAAACCACCCATCATTTTTTTTGCATAATAATTTACTTTCTTTTCCTTAAAAATTTGATGAATACGATCTGCCGTATATTCATTATATGCCATTTGTTTATTGTATTATTTTGGTTAAATAATCATTCAATGGTCGCATTACCAACCAATAATCCATCAATGTATCTAAAAGAGATTCTTTTGTAATCAAATCAGGAGTTTCTTCTGCAACAAAATAAAACTGTTTATTAGTAATAAGTGGTTCTTTTATACAAGCCTCCTGCCACTCTTTAGGAATACGCTTCATCGTTTCTCCCCTAATTTCTCCAAATTTTTCAATAAAACCCTCATTACTTAGTAAAGATTTAATAGTACTCGAATCTTTACTAATCGCTGATCTTATATTATAAAGTTGTTCTTTTGAAGGACCAAAACATCCTCCCATTATACCAATCATTTCTGGAGAGAAACGTAAAAAAATCCCTGGAATACTCTTGTCTTTACGACCTGCTCTGGAGATAAATGCGGTATAATGAAGATTATAAGGTGATTTATCTTTAGAAAACCGAATATCTTTATTAATCCTTAAGATACAATTCTTGGGTTCAATTTGTAACTCTGAATCATATTTTTGGATAGACGTAATCATATCTCCAATAAATCTTTCAAAAGGTTTTTTTATACTGGATTCATATCTTTTTTTATTGGCATGAAACCAATCTTTATGATTATTCTGCGCCAGTTCCTTAAAAAAACTGAGGAAATCTTCTGTAAAATACTGCATGGATTTGTCAATTACGAATTAAACAACTATACATAAAAACCTTTAATCAAGCCTGTCTTTGAAAGACAGGCCAATTACTTGCTTTCTAATATTTTTCTCAAACTTAAGATAGCTGTTACGCCATAGAATGAAATGCAACTCTATTACCTTCTGTATCCAGAAAAATTGCCATATATCCATTTTCTCCTAAAGAGGTCTTTGGCATAATTATTTTCCCTCCTGCTTTCTCGACACGAGCTAAAGGTACTGACAGATCATCTCCTCCATTTAAATATGCAAAAGTTCCTTCTTGCGAAGGTTTATTACCATTACCATGAGTAACACAACCGCCTACTCCTCCATCTTTGTAAGGAAAAAACGCCATTTTAAAATCCATTTCCATGGGTTGTAGTTCTGCATCCAAAAGTTCACTATAAAATTGTATTGCTCTTTCAAAATTTGTACTTGGTATTTCAAACCAACTAATTGCGCTTGACATAATGTTGTAATTTTTTGATTAATAACTACTCAAAGATAGATAATAGGTATTTTCAAAAAAAATTATATTTTTGAAAAAACATAGGTTTCTAAAATGAAAAAAAGCGAAGAATTATTTTATCTAATTCAATCACTAACCAAGAGTGAAAAACGATATTTCAAACTCACAGTACAAGGAAATGAATCTTCAGAATACTTAAGCTTATTTGATGCCATTGAAGACCAAAAAACATACAACGAAGCTAAAATAAAAGAACTTTTCAAGCACAAAACTTTTATCAATCAGCTAACTACCATAAAAAACTATTTAAAGCAACGTATTCTTCAATCTCTACGAAACTATCATTCAAAAATTTCTAAAAATGCCGAATTAATGGACATTATAAGAAATGTTGAGATTTTGTTTCATAAAGGACAGTACGCCATTTGTGAAAGTGAGTTAAAAAGAGCAGAAAAAAAAGCAAAGAACTTTCAACACGATCTACTCCTGTTTCATATACAAGATTGGAAAAGAAAAGTACATCAGGCTCTAAATCCGCAGGATTTTGCAGCTTTAAAAACAATTATTCAGAAACAAAAAAACACCTTAGAATCTACCAATGATTACATCAATCTCTTACTCGCCAATATAGATCCTTCGCAATTTTCTTTATCCCACAAAAAAAATGTGTCTTTACAGAACAAAACCCTTAAAACACTTCATAAATACAGGAAGTCATTGTTAGACAAAAACTCTGATAAAGCAAAACAAATCATAGAATCTTTAATCAAAGAATGGGAGCAAAATCCAGAATTATTAAAAGAATATTTCCCAATGTATTTTTCTGTCTGTAATAATCTTCTTGGGTTTTTAGTATTTAAAAAACAATATAAAGAAGCATTTGTACGAATTCTTCTCATTAAACAAAAAGCACTTACTGTAGACAAAGTATCGGCAGCTTTGATAAAAGAAAAACTTAGACTCTATAATATTGAACTTGAAATCCACAGAAACCTAAAAGAGATACACACAACTCATGAAGTTATTAAAGAAATCCAGGATTTTATAACCAACAACAAAACATTGGTTCCTGATAATTACTGGCTATCCTTTCGCTTTCAGTTTGCTACAATCTATTTCTTAAAAAAAGACATTAAAAAAACATTGTACTGGGTAAATGACATCCTTAATCATCAAACAAAAAAAGATCGACAGGATTTGATTAGATACACGTATTGGTTAAACCTATTAGTACATTATGAATTAAGTAATGAATTTACATTACGATATTTGATAGATGCAATGAAAAGATATCTAAAAAAACACAAAAACATAGAACTCTATGAGAAATTAATATTGAAGTTTTTATCAAAGACAGTAGAGTATTCTACTACAGAAAAAAGAAAAGCTTTTGCACAACTTCAAGAACAGTTACAAGAATCTCCAATTCCTGATACTGTCCTGGGATATGTAGATTTTAATAGATGGATACTTTATTAAATTAGTGTTTTAAAACACTCCCTCACTAATCATCCCATTGGCATTTTAAAAACATTGTCGTTTATTTTAATATTAAGCTCGACATTTTCTGTTTGTAACACCTGGAAAATTTGATCTCCATATTTCATGGTTGATAAAAATGGATACCAATAACCATTAACTTCTCTATAGTCTTCTAAAAAAGCTTTCATCACTTGACCTTTAGATGGCCCAGTCATTACTTCAGTCTCTGTTAGAATAGGAACATATTTCTCAGTATGTATATAGTAGATCATTACATTTTGTTTTTCTTTTCCTTCAATCAAAATAGGGTCTTTGATAAATTTAATTTTAAAAGTTCTTACACCATTAATTTCTTCAGTTCCTAAGAGCTCTGCTTTGAATCCGTTTTCATACCAGTTATGGATTGGGTAAGGAAATTCTTTAATAGCCCGTTTTAAATTTTCAGTGGTTTCTTGATCTTTATTCTCTGGATTCATTTCTTGATTTGATCCCCAAGCACTTTTTCCATCATATGCGATACTAACGTACGACATACCATTGATAAGAAGAGAGGTATATTGTCTACCATCTTTCATTAAGATTCTTGTCATTGGCAATTCCATATTTTGAGAAACCAATTTTGCGGTTCCCATTATTTTCATAGAGGTAATTTTATCCCAATTTTCTTGTCCTCCAGTAACTTCAGTGTATTTATCTAATATTTCTTCAACGGTTTGAGAACGAACTGACGTTGTTAAACCAACCGAAATAATGATAAAGATCAAAAGCGTTCTCATTGGTATAATTTTTTTCATTTTATTCGGTTTTTTGATTTTGCTCTTATTTTATGTTTATTTAAAAAATAAAATTTTAAGTAGATTCAGCTATTCTCTTTGAGCTAATGCTCTTATTTTAATCTTAACATCTTTACCTATAAATAATGAACCGTTATCCATTTTCTTATTGAGTTGTATACCATAATTAAACCTATCAATTACAATATCTGCTTTGATACCTATAGTTTCTTTTTTGGTTGGATCAGTAAACGGTCCTAAAACTTCAATAGGAAATTGGATTGTATTGGTTATACCTCGAATAGTTAAATCTCCTTCCATCATATACTCATTGTTCTTATTTTTTTTAACGGTGTTTGATATAAATGAAATTTCTGGATATTTCTCTGTATACAACCATATTTGACCTTTTAGATGCCCATCTCTCGTTTTATGATTGGTATCAAGACTATTGGTTTTAATTTTTACATTAACTTTCAATGTAGATATATCTTTATCCTGAATATTTACATTTCCTGAAAACTCATTAAACCTTCCTGACACCTCTCCCACCATAAAACGTTCGACATCAAAACCTATATAAGTATGACCTGGGTCCAATACGTAAGAATCGTATATCGTATTAAAACTAATAGTTATAAAAGAGGCCAATAGTAGAAGTAATATATAGAATCTAGCTTTCATATTTTGAAGTTTTGTTTTGTTCTTCAATGATAGCTTCTAATCTCAATTTATCAGACAATCGCTATAAAGATTGCCTTCATTTGGGAAAATTTTATGAATATATTATTGCCTCGCGGTATTTAGAAGGAGTTGTTTTTTCAAACTTCTTAAAAGCATTTACAAAGGAGGTTTTATTACTAAAACCAGCATCAAAAGCGACCTCTAACAGCGTTAATTCAGGGTTTTCTTCAATAATTTTTTTTGCTTCTAATATTCTATACCTATTTATGTAGTCAAAAAATGATAGCTGAAAATGTTGATTAATTATTTGTGATACCTGATGATTGCTTAGTTTGATCATCTGTGCTAGATCTTTCAGACGTATTTCTGGGTTCATATAACTTTTCTCCTTGCGAACTAAATCATCCAACTGAGTAGCATAAGACACTATATCATCTGAGTTTAAGGAACTACCTGCATATTTACCGTTTTTGGTCTCAACAGGTTTCCAGGCTATATCCATAAGATAATAACTAATCAGATAAAACAACACTCCTATAGGTAATACATATATGTAATCCAGATACCGTCGGTATATATCCGTTACTAATAAAACATACAGGAAAATAGCTGAAAAAAGCAACACAAATAACAATGTTATATTAAAGCCCCTCAACCATTTGACTTGTCTATCAATTGTAGCGTATTCTGATTGCAACTTCAGAGTATAAATTTTAAGGATACTTAGATTTTTAAAAAGGTAATATCCTAAATGAATAAATTGTAAAACAAAAATCACAGAATACATATATTGTAATGGAGATATAATCTTTTCTCTGTGATCAAAGACTGAAAGCATACCATAATGAACCTGCCTACTATTTATAGTCTCCATTGTAAATAGTGGTATGATAATTACAGAAGCAATAAAAGGTAGAAAATGCAATAGCTCTTTTTTTGTAAATCTCCAGTTAGCATTAATGATCGTTTTAAAGTAAAAAAAAGTAATTGGGCCCAATAGCATCCAAGATCCATATCGGGTTCCATAAAAAACATTCAGCTTTATATTAATTGTATTTCTAATAGCTAAAAACTCAAATAAAAACCACATTAAAATCAAGATCAAAGAGAAAAGGTATTTATTTTCTCTTTTCATTCTTCTTTTGGAGGACATCAAAAGTATTGATAACAAGAATAATCCTTGAAAAATTATAATAAAAATAAGTATGGACCAGATATCAAAATTCATTGCACTATAAACTTATGAAAAATAAATATGGCTATGATAAATATCTAAAAAATTGATGCGAATCGGCTTTATATAAACCAAATCAACTCACTACTATTCAATAAGTTATAATACAAGTAAAAATCATTTTTTTGTGATAAAATTGTTAAACACTCTTAACAAATGTTAATTTTTAAACATTCTAATAATAAATTATTTGGTTTACGGTTTTGCCTTAGTGCTAATAAATAACTAAAACGCAAACTCAATGAAAATTGATCCTGCTACTATCCAACCTAACGATTTATATATCGTGGACTGAAAACGAATCAATTTCTAATCAAAGTGTATACACTGAAACACAAATCGTCAAATTGCTTAGGTGTATAAAAAACCTCGAATCTAATTGATCCGAGGTTTTATTTTTTGGTGATCGTAATAAATGCCCTATTTTTGAGTCCTTATTTTAAAACGCAACCATGAAGTTATTTCTTTTTTTAACTCTAGTTTCCCTATTCTTTATAGGATGTAAAAAGGAAAATACTACCACTATACAGCAAGATGTACCAATTGTATCATTAGATAGTTTATCTAAAGAAAAAATAGACCTTAATCTATTAAAACTTTCTTCTGATGCTGAAAAAGATCTTGAGTCTTTTGAGGATTTTCAAAATCTCAAAAAACTGATGCAGACTCTTCGTAAGGCTAATCCATATTATATTCGTAAATATGCGGATAGTATGGATGTACTAATTCAAACTACCGAAGAGAATCTTTCAAAAGATCTAAAAGTAAACACAATCACCTCGCGATTAGTAGTATTATCTACTGAATCTGGTTTACTAAAACAATTGGCAGAAAAAAAACATCCAAAGGCAGAAAAACTTATGGATGCAAATACATTATTAATTACTGCATATAATAGTTTAATTATTCAATTAAATGAATTATCCCTAGCAATCCCTGAAAACATAGAAAAAGAATTGCTTCGTGATAATGAAAATTTAAGAGATTCTATAAACAGCCCTCAATTAAATATTGAAAACTAAATGTAACAAAATCTTATGCGAATCAATTTATCTCTTATCATTTTACTATTGTTTTGTATAGTTTCTTTTGCACAAGAAAAAGAACATTCAGAAATTAATAGCACTCTTGAAAAATGGCATAAAGCTGCTTCTGATGCAGATTTTGAATCATATTTTGGACTTATGACTTCCAATTCAATTTTTATAGGAACAGATCCTACTGAAAATTGGAATTATGATGCATTTAAAGCTTTTGCAAAACCATATTTTGATAAAGGAAAAGCCTGGAGCTTTACTACATTAGAAAGAAACATATTTAATAAAAAAAATACAAACCTTGCTTGGTTTGATGAATTATTAGATACGCAGATGGGAATTTGTCGAGGTAGTGGTATCTTAGAAAAAACAAAAGAAGGTTGGAAAATAAGGCATTATGTTCTTTCTATTGCAATCCCTAACGAAAATGTAAAAGAGGTTACTTCATTAAAAAGTACTTTTGACAGTACACTAATGAAAAAACTAAGAAAGGTCAAAAACAAAAATTAAATCAAAGTTCTTTTAAACTCTTCGATATTCTTATAACATTTTTCTGCTCCTTGATCCAATAGTTTTTCTTTGTTTTTATCTCCTATTCCTACAAAGTCAAGAGATAGATTTTTTGCTGTTTTCAAATCCCAAATCCCATCTCCAACAGATATAATATTCTCAAATCCATCTCTTGAGTAGAATTTTTTTGATTTCTCTATTGCATCAAGTACAAAACCCTCTCTAGATTCATGTGTTTTTGAGGTAGCTAACAATGATTCATCATACCATATATTACATTGGTCTAATTTGAGTTTTGCCGGTTCTGGTAACGCACCAGTAGCAAAGCAAAATGGAATACTATTTTCTCTAAAAAAACCTATCAAGGATTGCGCTCCTTCAATTTCAATAACCGGATCAAATTTCAGCATTTGTTTTACAAGATCTGATTCGAATTCATCCAATAAATGGCTTGGCATATTATTATCAAAATTACGTTCATAATTATATCGCAGTGCATAACTATCTGTATGATGCTTGTAATTATTATAATCTGTATCAATATCGGTAATTCCCATAGTTAACAGTGAATTTGTAACAGACATTAAGTACATAGGAACACTATCCGTAAGGGTTCCATCGATATCAAATATGTATAGAGTATTTTTGATATAATTGGTTTTAATCTATAATGAATATTTTAGAGAAAGAATCAAATTTCTTCCAGCTGCAGCAATCCCAGATGAGTATGATCGATAACGTTGATCTGTAATATTCTCTAAAGAAAAAGTTCCAGAAAGGTTCTCGTTAAATTGATATTGCATCCTTACATTAAGCGTATACCAGGATGGAGAATATGGGTTTCCATTTTCATCAGTTGCGTAGATATGTGCAACACTTTGTTGCGAAGGAGCCAGATCTTCAAAGTCAAACTTACCATTATAAATTGCAAAAGCATCTACCGTCCATTTCTGATTTGTATATACAAGATGAGTATTCCCAAACTGAGGAGCCACATGCCTCGATGGGTTTGAGGAGCCATCATCCAATTCTTCTTTTCCTCCGACAAAAGTATATTGCGAAGTCAGTTTAAAGTTTTTTGCAAAATTATACCGGATTCCGGCTTCAAAACCATAAATCTTAGCATTAGATGCATTTTGGATTGCTTGCACTCTACTTAACTCTCCTCCAAATATGATTTCGGTTTCACCGTTAAGATCAAAATCACTTCGAACCAAAGCATCATTAAGGTGTGTATAATATCCTGCCAGATCTACTGTGAATGATTTACTCAAATTAGCCATAACACCAACTTCTCCGCTATACGCATACTCCGGCTTAAGATTTGGATTTGGGACTACTACAGAACCAGGTTCAGAATCAAATATTTTACCTACATCATCAATATTTGGTGCTCTAAAGGCTGTTGAAAAATTAAGCTTCCATTGTAATACATCATTAGGAAGCCAACTTAATCCAGCTGTACCAGTAACTGCTTCTGTATCAATATTAGCTTCTGTAAAAGGGAAATCAAAAAATTCGTTATCAAATTCTGAATACAGAATAATTCTATTATATCTTAATCCTCCCTGAAATCTTAGTTTTTCATTGAATTTATGCTTTAAACTTGCATAAGCAGCTATAGACTGCCAAGTGGATCCATCAGGGTACCTAGATGGTGCATTCGCTATTTCTCCTGTTTCAATATTACGTTCGGATCCATCAGAATACACAGCATTCAAAATATACTCGAGGCCGTAATACAAAGATGTATTTTCATTAAATTTCTTTTCTAAATCAAAGTTAATCGAATAAGCATCTACCTGTTCTTGTGTTCTCTCTAAAATTTCACTTCCAAAGTTTCTGTCGTTTCTGCTTTCTTCAAAATATTGATAGGCAGCAGTAACTTTCATTTTATCATATAGTTTATTGGTTGACTTATGAAATATTTGAAAATTCCCCATAAACCATTTTTGTGGACCATAATACCATTCTGCAGATCTTAAATTACCTTCACTTCGCCTAATCAAACGATCATACCTTGGATAATCCGAAGACTCTGTATATGCAAGTCCTAGACTAAAATCCCAATTTTCATTGGGCATATAATTAATCTTTTGTAAAAAATTAACTTGATCATAACCTGTAAAAACTTGTTTTTCAGGATCATCGTTTTGCACTACTACATCCTCCCCATTAATCCTCTCTACAAACTCAGTTCTTAAATAATCATCAGGACCATTACTTCCCATTTTTAAGTCGTCAAAATCTGTATAACTCATACTAGTTAAAAAAGCCCATTTTTCTAAACCAAAATTAAAATCTACATGACCTGTCTTTTCATTACTTGCGCTTGAATACCGTACCAGAGCATTTCCACTGAATTTATTTTTACCACTAAGACCAAACTTGGGTTGCATGGTATAAAAGTTCATTACTCCACCAACAGCATCACTCCCATAAACAACGGATCCTGGTCCAAGTATTACTTCTGTTCTATCAATTGTAAACGGATCTACAGAAATTACATTTTGTACATTTCCTCCTCTAAAAATAGCGGTGTTCATTCGAACTCCATCTACTGTCAGTAATAATCTATTTGTAGAAAATCCTCTAATAATTGGACTTCCTCCTCCTAATTGGCTTTTTTGAACAAAAACCTGTCCTGTACTTTGTAATAAATCGGCTGATGTTTGCGGAGTTGACAACGCTATTTCATTTGCCGAAATACTAACTATTTTTTGAGCAACATCCTTTGTTTCCTGCTCCCATTTGGAAACAGAAATAACCACTTCTGAGAGTTGATTTTTATCTGCTTCAAGGTATATATTATTACCAAGTTTTGTGATTCTCGATTTAAACAAGCTTGTTGTAATATGAGATATATGAGTAAAATACAATATTTCTTCATCAGAAAATATAGAAATATCGGCTACTCCATCAAAATCTGTGGTAGTACTTTTAGACTTTATCTTATTATAAATTGCAACATTAGGGATTGGTTCATTGTTCGACTTACTAAATACAGTTATTTTCTGAGCATGAACTGTAGGCAGAAAAAAAGAAGTCAACAAAAACAGTATGAATAATCTCATTACTTAATTAAAAATTTCATTCAAAATAGATAAAGACTTAGGTTTTTTAAATTCGTGCAAATGTAGCTCAAAATATACTAATAGCACGTTAAGAATCTGACTTCTTAGAGTTTTAGAGAGCTTTATATTCATACTTTCCTCAAATGTCGTGCCTAAAAACTCTTTCAACATAGAAATATTACCTCCATTTAAACAATATACATTAGTACTATTTTGTTGAAAGCACCCTTCTTGCATATTAAAGTACTCTGAATCTATCTCAGAAACGTCTGGGTAAAATCCCAAATATTGAGTTAGTTTTATTAAAAACACTATATGAAAATTACCGATAACTGTATGCGTATCTAACCATAGTAATGTAGTCTCCAGATACTTAAATAAACTCTCATTAGTCTCTTCTTCTTGTATGGCATTTTTTAGAATTTCTGAAAGAAAAAACACCACTGAACTCTTTACAAAATCGGTGTGCAAGGTTTTATAAGGTGAAATTACTTTTGCTTCCTTAATTCTTTCTAACGTACCCTTATCCTTATGTACCGCTTCTATTTCTAATAAGGTTAAAGGTTGAAAAAAAGAAGATCTGATTTTTCCTTTTCGAGATTTTAAAATCCCTTTTAATAAGTAGGACCGTAACCCACTGGTTTTGGTAAAAAGTTTTACTATTAGATCTGCTTCGCCATAGCGTAAAGAATGTAATACTATGGCATTGGTATTAACAATCATTAACGAACAATCAAAAGCTTAGAAACCGTGGTTTCTCCCTGGTCTTCACCAGTAACTAAGATTAAGTATACTCCAGAGGCAACTTTATGTCTTCCAAAAGCTGTTGTATCCCACTGTATACTTCCTCCTTCACTAACTTCTTCATGTACCAGATTTCCTTCGATATCTGTAATCTTCACATTAGCTCTTCTCGTAAGACCTCTGATTGTTACTCTACCGTTAAATCCAGGTCTCACAGGATTAGGAAAAGCCACTACATTTTCTAAATCACTTTCTGGTCCTGTAGCAGTACCTTTAAATTCTAATAACCCATTTACTGTAGCAAAAAATACAGCTCCGGTAGTATCATCTACAGTAACATCTCTAACATTATTTGATGGTAATGGTGAATTTTCTTTTGTAAAATGGGCTAAAGTCTCCTGTCCATCAGAAGAAAAATAAAATACTCCAGATGATCCTGTAGCTACCCATTTGTTATTAGACCCATCGACTTCTATATCTGTTATTCCTTGTCCAAAAAGTAACTCCTGTGGAACTCCTTCTTCATCCAGAATAATAATTTGATTCGTTTGTGGATTAGCTTGCTGAAAAGCTCCTGAAGAATTAAATAAAACTCGAAGTCCAAGTCGTGTACCTATCCAAAGTTGATTATTTTTATCAATTTCTAACGCCTGGATAAAATCATCTGGCAGATCTGCTCCTTCTCCTTTACCAGCCAACTTGATCAATCTTCCTGAATCAACATTGTAACCTATTACTCCATTCTTATTTGTTCCAAAAAAAACATTACCTTCTCTATTTAAAACAACATCACTAAATCCCAAATCGTCCAAAGCATTAGAAATTACAGAGGACAAATTCACATTAAATGTTTGAGCAGTCGAGGGAGAAAATCGTTTTAATCCGTTCACAATTCTAGAGTTAACAATCCACAAATCACCATTATCATCAAACACAGATCCATTAAGTCTAACCACTTCTGAACCTGGAACTAAAGTTTCAAAACCACTATTAACACTGTTATATAAATTTGTAACTTCATTATTGTTTATTTCTAATAACCCATCTTGAAAACTACTAATGAACACTTGTTCTTCATTGGCAGGATTAACACTTATCGCGCTTAGAGCCCTGGCATTTAACACCTTATCATCCGTAATGTTAATCCATCCTTCTGATTTAAATCGACTTATACCTCTCAATACCCCTGAAGGATTATAAAAAGCATCATATTCTCCGTAAACCACCCATAAATCATTATTATTAGCCTCTATACCAAAAGGAGAATTTAATAAAGGGCCTTCTGGAGTAACTGACACACTACTGTTAGAACTATTTGTATTAATCTGTAATAAACCTCTACTATTTGTTCCTAGATATATATTATTATTAAAAATTATTGAAGAATTAAGAGAGAATGTATTTTCTACATTACTAACGACAGATGTGATTTGCTGAAAACTCACATCATATGTCAACGATCTATTACCCAAGGCTAGTGTTAGGTTTTGATCATCAGATGTAAAATCCTGAATATTAGAAGTAGCTGTAATTACAGTGGTAACTGTATTTCCATTCAATCTACTTATCAGATTCGTATTTTGCCAAACAATAATTTGATTATTAAAATTTAGAATTCCATTAAAGTTACCACCAACCACTGTTGACCACTGGTTAAAATCCACCAAATTAGGGTTATTTACATCCGCTCTTAATATTCCATTATCAGGAGTCGTTGCATAAATTGAGTTATCCAAAACGGCTGTTCCAGTAATATTAATCTGAGAGCCTCCTGGACCGACAAAAAAGGTGTCTCCAAATTCAATATTCTCTAAATTGAACTCAACAATACCAAAACCTGTAGAAACATATAGTATATTTCCATTTTCAAAAAAGTGGTTAATTCTTTTTTCTGTTGGAGGAATAGTGGGTTTTTCAACAATATCTATAAATGTTGTTACATCATTATCATCCGTTATTACTTCAAGCAATCCATTCTCATAACCAATTGCTGTAATATTATAAACTGAACTATGATAAATTGAAGAAATAATCTCTCCTGATAATCCGTTGACTGTAGAAAAGGTGTCTATGGATTCACTTTGAGTATCATAAATGAATATCGCATTTTCTGATGCAGCATAAACTTTATCATCAGTAGCATATAAATCATTAATCTGAAAATAGGAATAATGCCCTGTCCATTGATTACTAAAATCTTGTGAAGATAAAAATAAGGGTAATAAAAAAACTAATAATACTTTAAAATAACGCATAACTTTTTTAGAAACTTTTGCTACGATTTGATAACACGCTAAAATAGTAATTATTGCAGTTATCACACTTAAAAAGCGATTCTATATTATAATGAATACTTTTTTACATCAAAATTTAACTTCAAAATTTATTAATCAGAGCAATTCTTTTTTTGATTGACAGCGTTCAAGAGAATCTTTGGCTCTATTAAGAGTATTTTTATCCAACGTATTTAAACCACATTTTTTATAATAATCAATAGCATCATCTAGTTTACCTTGTTGCTCGTACATAATAGCATACTCGTTATATATAGTCGCTTTTGTAATACCTGGAATGTTCATTGCACTATCTAATAATTCTTTCAATTCTTCCCATTTACTTAAAGTTGATAATAAAACAGCATAATTATAATATACACTTGGGTACATCGGGCTTTTCTCTAAGCATAATTTATAAAGAGTTTCTCCTTTATCAAATTCTTTAAACTTTACCTCATATAGATATCCTAAATGATTATATGCTTTCCCAAAATCTGGGTCTATATCGATGATTTTTTCTAATTTATTTGTAGCTTCATCATAGTATCCATTCTTGATATCATCATTTGCTCTATGAAGCATTTCTTCAAGCTTAGTAAGGTGATCCATTGCAGTACGTTTAGTTATTTAATTTACTGGAAGTAAAATGATTGTGTATTCCAAATTTAACTAAAAAAGCCATTCAAATTATATTTGAATGGCCTTTAGATATTATTTTATATAATTTTATATAACTCCTTGAGCTAGCATTGCATCTGCAACTTTTACAAATCCTGCAATATTGGCTCCTTTTACATAATCTATATATCCATTTCCATCAGATCCGTACTCCATACAAGATTCGTGTATTTCTTTCATGATCTGCTTTAATTTATCATCAACTTCTTCTCTTGTCCACTTGTATCGTAAAGAGTTTTGAGTCATTTCTAATCCAGACGTTGCTACTCCTCCAGCATTAGATGCCTTTCCTGGTGCAAAGAAAATTTTTGCTTCGTGAAAAACCGAAATCGCTTCTGGTGTACTTGGCATATTAGCTCCTTCACTAACACAGATACATCCATTTGAGATTAGTTTTTTAGCATCTTCACCATTAAGTTCGTTTTGTGTAGCACATGGTAGAGCTATATCACAAGCAACTCCCCAAGGAGTTTCTCCTTTATGAAATTGAGCAGAAGGGTATTTATCAACATACTCGCTAATACGACCTCTCTTTACATTTTTTAACTCCATAACAAAGGAAAGCTTCTCTTCATCAATCCCTTCAGCATCATAAATATATCCTGAAGAATCAGATAGTGTAACCACCTTAGCTCCTAATTGCGTAGCTTTTTCAGTAGCATATTGTGCAACATTCCCTGAACCAGAAACCACAACCGTTTTCCCTTTAAGAGCTTCTCCTTTGGTTTCTAACATATTCTGTGCAAAATATACAGCTCCATAACCTGTTGCTTCCGGACGGATTAATGATCCTCCCCAAGTAATTCCTTTTCCGGTAAGAACTCCTGTAAATTCGTTTCGCATTTTACGATACATACCAAACAAGAATCCTATTTCTCTACCACCAACTCCTATATCTCCAGCAGGAACATCTGTATCTGGGCCAATATGCCTAAAGAGTTCACTCATAAAGCTATGGCAAAAACGCATGATTTCATCATCTGATTTTCCTTTTGGATCAAAATCAGAACCTCCTTTACCACCTCCCATTGGAAGGGTAGTCAAACTATTCTTAAAAACTTGCTCAAAAGCCAAGAATTTTAGAATACTTAAGTTTACTGTTGGATGAAAACGCAATCCTCCTTTATAAGGACCAATAGCAGAATTCATTTGGATACGATATCCTCTATTTACATGAATCTCTCCGTTGTCATCTACCCATGGTACTCTAAACATGATAGCTCTTTCTGGCTCAACCATTCTAAGAAGAATGTTTTTACCATTGTAAATTTCTTTTGTAGCAATGTAAGGAATTACAGTCTCTGCAACTTCCTGTACTGCTTGCAGGAATTCAGGTTCATGGGCATTACGAGCCTTTACCTCTTCCATGAACGCATCTATCTTTGCTTGCATATTTTAATTAAATTAATAGATTCTTATTTGCCGGTTAATTTACCGTGTCAAATATATGATATTCTTAAAAATGTATATTGATTTTTTTTGATTTAATAACGTCTTAACCAATTGCTTGTCTAAGATCTTCAATAAGGTCATCTACATCTTCAATCCCTACACTCAATCGAATTAAAGAATCAACCACTCCTGTCTTTTCACGTTCTTCTTTTGGAATGGATGCATGAGTCATACTTGCCGGATGTCCTGAAAGACTTTCTACACCTCCTAATGATTCTGCCAGAGTAAAAACTTTTAGATTTTCTACTATTCTGATGGCTTCATCATAATCACTATTTTTAGTAACAAAAGAGATCATTCCTCCAAAACCATCCATTTGCTCTTTTGCAATCTTATGATTAGGGTGATCCTCAAAACCTGGCCAGTATACTTTTTCTATTTTTGGATGTGTTTTTAAATATCTCGCAATAGCTTCTCCGTTTTCACAATGACGCTGCATACGCACATGTAAGGTTTTTATCCCCCTTAATACCAAAAAACTATCTTGTGGGCCACAAACTGCACCACTTGCATTTTGAATAAAATATAAGCGCTCAGCTATTTCCTCATCTTTTACTACCAAAGCTCCCATCACCACATCACTATGTCCACCTAAATATTTAGTTGCACTATGCATAACAATATCTGCTCCCAAATCCAAAGGTCGTTGCAAATAAGGAGTTGCAAAAGTATTATCTACAGCTAATAATAAGTTGTGTTTTTTTGATATAGAAGCTACTGCTTTAATATCAATAATATTCATCATTGGATTGGTAGGAGTTTCTACCCAAATCAATTTTGTGTTTTCATTTACAAATTGCTCTATTTTATCAGCATTCTCCATACCGATAAAGTGAAACTTTACTCCAAACCCTTCAAATATTTTGGTAAATAATCTATATGTCCCTCCATAAAGATCATTTGTAGAAATCACTTCATCTCCTGGTTTTAATAACTTAATTACTGCATCAATTGCAGCTAACCCAGATCCAAAAGCTAGACCAAATTCTCCATTTTCTATACTAGCAAAAGCATTTTCAAGTGCTTTTCGGGTTGGGTTATGTGTTCTACTATATTCAAATCCTTTATGTCCTCCTGGAGTGGATTGTGCATATGTTGATGTTTGATATATAGGAGGCATTACTGCTCCATATGCAGGATCATGTTCCTGACCACCATGGATTGTTTTAGTGTTAAATTTCATTTATATTAATAGTTTTTGATCCAATAGAATTAACAATATTTCGATAAAAACAAACATTTAATTTAACTTGCTCATTTTTATGTTAAAAAACTGAGCAAATGTATGATTTAATTCGTTCTAATCATATTGTAATGAATACCTTTAGTAGATGATTAACACAAAACCTAACACCCTTTTGATCAGGATCCTTTTTATGGGATTATTTATAAGTTTATATAACTGTAATACAGAAGAATCTTTGACTTTTGAAAAACAAAATATTACGGTTTCAGAAATTCTTGATTGTAAAAAAAATAACTGTGCATTATTAGAAATTAACTTACTACATACTATTGACAATACACAAGTATCTAATCGTATCAATCAAGAGGTAGAAAATACGGTTTGTGCAATTTTAAATATTGGAGAAAAGGGTCCCGCCAAAAGTATTGAACAAGCTATTACTCAATTTAACAATTCATATGTAGAAATGAGCAGGCAGTTTCCTGAGGAGATTGTTCCTTATGAAGCATCCATTAACTGTGACCTTAGTTTTCAGAATAAGAGTTTAATATCCATAATCATGGATTCTTATACATTTACAGGCGGAGCCCACGGTAGTGGTGGGGTATCTTTTATTAATATCAACCCAAAAAATGGTAAAAGAATTGTTACAAAAAATCTCTTTAAAGATCATTTAGAGTTTAAAAAATATGCTGAAAAAATATTTAGAAAAGAGCAAAATATTTCTGAAGAAAAATCAATTAATAGTACTGGTTTCTTTTTCGAGAATGATCTATTTACACTACCAGACAATATAGGATTTACCGATATTCATGTGATTCTTTACTACAATCAATATGAAATCAGTTCATTTGCCGATGGTCCTGTAGAATTAAAAATAAGAAAAGAAGAAGTTGCTTCTTTATTTGCTCTTACTATTTTATAATGATTTTTTTAGAGCTAAAATATACCCTAAATGAATCCCTTCATGAAAATTATTAAAATTTACTGCATCAGATATCGACTTTAATACAAATCCTGTACTGGTTGGATACTCCTGATATTCTTGAAAAACATTATTCTTCAGATCTTCTTCGGTTTTATCCAAAGTAGCAAATAACAATTCTTTAATTACTGAAACTTCTGCTTCAGTGACCGATCTTTCTGTTTTAGTCCCTTTTCGATATAAGTTTACCATTTCATCATTAATCATCATGGGTAATCCACTAAGCTTATATATTAATAATTGCTGTGTGACAACAACGTGAGCAATATTCCAAATTAGATTATTAGTAAAGCCTTCTGGCACTTCATTAAGTTGCTCCAACGAATGGTTTTCTAAAATCTTTTTAAGCGCTTTTCTATTAACACGTGCGATTTCTATAGGATCTTGCATAGTTGTTCTTAATTTTTAGCCAAAAATATCATTTTTATTATGAAAAGAATTTCCTTTGTGATGATTTTGACACTTTAAATATTTTGCTTTGAAAAAAATATACCATCTTTCTACCTGTGACACTTGTAAAAGAATTATTAATGAATTAAATCCTTCTTCAGATTTTGTTTTACAAGACATTAAAAATGAATTGATGACTCTTGATCAAATCGAAGAGATGCATTCATTATCCGGAAGCTATGAAGCATTATTTAGTAAACGTGCAAGGTTGTATAAAGAACGTGACCTCAAAAATCAAAATCTATCAGAAGAAGATTATAAAAACTTAATTCTGGAACATTATACATTTCTTAAACGACCTGTAATAATAATGGACAATTCTATTTTTATCGGCAATAGTAAGAAAGTTGTCGAAGCAGCTAATGTTGCTATTAATGGATAAAAGAACAGCGGCATTATTAGCTGCTTTTGGTGCAAGTTTGATTTATGCTATTAATCATACTCTTGCCAAAGGAATAATGCCTGTTTATATCAAACCTTTTGGTTTTATCTTATTGAGAGTCTTGGGAGCCGCTATCCTTTTTTGGATATTATCTATATGGACACCCAAACAAAAAATTGAACGTAAAGATTGGCCCAGAGTAGTTGCCTGTACATTTTTTGGCATGGCAATTAATATGTTGATGTTTTTTAAAGGACTACAACTTTCTACACCTATTAATAGTTCGGTAATGATTACCATTTCTCCTATTCTGGTATTCATTTTATCTGCTATTTTTATAAAAGAAAAAATCACATTATTAAGAACCATTGGAATTTTAATGGGATTTGGAGGAGCGCTGGGATTAGTTCTTTTTGGTGCAGAAACACGACAAGATGCTCCAAATATTCCTTTAGGAAATGCTTTATTTATTATTAATGCAACCTCATACGCAATTTACCTCATCCTGGTTAAACCTCTAACTGCAAAATACCATTCTTTTACTTTAATGAAATGGTTTTTCCTATTAGGTATATTTTTCAACCTACCCGTTACTATTTCTGAGTTTATAGAAGTCGAATGGACTTCTTTGCCAATAGATGTAGTCTGGAAAATGGTTTTTGTCGTTGTAGGAACTACCTTCTTTACCTATTTACTAAATATATTCGCTTTAAAAGAATTAAAAGCATCGACCATAGGAGCTTTTATTTACTTACAACCTTTACTTGCTATAAGTTTTGCAATTACCATGGGTGCAGATTCGTTAAATGTGGTAAAAATAACAGCTGCTTTATTCGTCTTTATTGGTGTATACCTCGTCACCAAACCATCTAAAAAACTAACCTAAATCTTTTGGTTTTTTATTAAACTTTCGAGTATCCTCTTTGGTAAGAGTTTTAAAATCTTCAGGAAACTCAACATCACTTAAGAATTTACGTATCTCTTCAGGAAGTGGTATTAATTTTCTTGTTTGTAAATCCATCCAGGCTCCCATCATTTCACATTGTGCAAAATTTCTTCCTTTATGATCATAATAGTTATGTCTGAACTCAAAAAACATCCCATCCTCACTAAGTCCTGAAATTTCTAAAGACACTTTAATAGGTCTACCATAAAATACCTCTTTAAAATAATAAATATGCTCATAGAACACTACTGGACCAATATTAAATTTACCCAATAAACGTCTATCAAAACCTCGTTCTGATAAAAATGACATTCGGGTATGAGCTGCAAATTCAATATATGCCTTATTTGCCAAATGACGATTTGCATCTATATCATTCCACCTTATTTCAAATTCTTTTATGTACATAACTACTTTTTTGAATTACAAAAATATAAAACATTTACTATGTATGCATAATAAAATTTTATTAAATATTCTTTACACAATGGTACTTTAAGTCCATTTGCCTTACAAAAACAGAGCGTATACAGTTAATTTTCAAGCAAATATGTAAAATAAGTAAGAAAAAACTACTCCCCTTTGCTAATCCACACCTGTCACAAATGCAATACGCTTGCATTAACGAGTATTTCGGTTTCTTTATCGAAAAGTTAAATTTCCAATTATTTTTTTCTTCATATTTGCCTCAACTAAAACTACTCTTTTAACACAAACATCACAAATTCTTATGAAAAATCCTCATTATTCAACTTAATTAAATCATCAGAGTATCTTATAATTCAGAACTAATTTAAAAGTTGAAGTTCTAACTATACTAGCTAAATTGTGTTCATTGCGCATTTTATCCTCGCACTGTATATAGAAAATTATAAATTTTCCACAAAAAAATCTGCTTAATTGTATCTGATACAGCTATAATTGACAACTAGTCAGGCATCCACTTATACTTCTTATTTAAACGGATACTTCATACCTAAAAGTGATTTTAGCAAATCACACTAACTAAGAAAATTAACTACACACACAAACCAAACAGAAATGAAAAAATTTTGCATTATTCTGCTATTGCTTGCTGGTTACAGCATTCAAGCACAACATCAGTCCCCTTGGGCTCAAGAATTAGAAGTATCCAGAAATAAATCCGGTATTACAGGTCCTGTTAAATATCAGGAAATTTCTGATGCTTTTGACAAATACTGGGAAAGCCGTAATCCTGACCTTAAAGGAAGTGGTTATAAACCTGGTATGAGATGGAAGGAATTTCATCAAAAATCTATTCAACCAGATGGTACACTCCCTACTCATCAATACATATGGAATCAATTAGAGATTAAGAAAAAAATGGCTTTAACCAACAACAATAAAGCTGCCTTTAACTGGACCTCAATGGGTCCTTTTGATCATAACCCTGGAAACTCCTGGTCGCCGGGACAAGGAAGAGTTAATGTTGTAGCTATTGATCCAAACAATGATAACACCATATACATTGGTGCTCCAGCTGGTGGTATTTGGAAATCTACAAATGGCGGTTCGACTTGGACTCCTCTTATTGATGATTTTCCTCAAATAGGAGTTTCAGGAATCGCAATAGATCCTAATAACTCTAATATTATATACATATCAACAGGAGATGATGATGCAAGTGATAGCTATAGTATTGGGGTTCTTAAATCCACAGATGGAGGTGATACTTGGGCCAAAACCGGTCTGGAATTTACCAATACCTCCACTTCTAGTAATGATATTTATATAGATCCAAATAATTCCAATATTCTTTGGATAGCAACTAGTGTTGGAGTATATAAGACATCCAATGCTGGTGTTAGCTGGACAAGAACATTAAATGGCAATATAAAAGACATCAAATTAAAGCCTGGTAATTCTAACATTATTTACGCAGCTACCTCTTCAGCTTTTTATAAATCTACAAATGCTGGTAATAGTTTCTCTCAAGTGCAAAATGGGTTACCGTCTAGTTCTGGAAGATTAGTAATTGATATTACTCCCGCAAACCCTGAATATGTATATGTACTTAGCTCCAGAACCAATAATGCTTTTCAAGGGTTATACAGATCTACCAATAGTGGAGCAAGCTTCACTAAAACAGCGGAAACAACAAATATATTCGAAAGCACTCAAGCTTGGTATGATCTTGCCTTAGGAGTTTCTGATCAAGATGCAAATACCGTTTTCGTAGGATGCCTTAATGTTTGGAGGTCTACAGATGGAGGAAATAATTTTTCCAAAATTAATAACTGGTCTTCCCCTAATCAGGCATCATATACACATGCAGATATTCATTTCTTAAGATATCATAAAGGCAGATTACTATGTGGTAGTGATGGTGGTGTATATATCTCTGATAATAATGGTACTAGCTTTGCTGATCGTACTAAAGGATTACAAATTGGTCAATTTTATAGAATTTCTGTAGCAGCCAATGCAAGCTCTACAAATCTTGTTGGTGGATTACAAGATAATGGAGGATATGGATTAAAAGATGCTACCTGGTATAATTACTTTGGAGCAGATGGTATGGATTGTGCAGTAAGCGGTAATAATCCTAATACATATTATGGGTTTATACAAAGTGGTCAGCAATTATATAGAACCACGGATAGAGGTGCTAATCAAAACTTTGTGACAACAGGTCCTGAATCTGGTAATTGGATAACTCCGTTAGTATCTGATAGTAACGGAAATTTATATGCTGGATACTCCAGCTTCTATAAACTAGTGAATAATTCATTTGTAAAACAAGGCAACTTTAATTTTGGAGGAAGAATTGATTTTATTGAAATAGATCCTTCCAACGAAAATACTATGTACGCTGCTAGAGATAAAAATCTATACCGTAGTACAAATAAAGGTGTAAACTGGAGTCAGGTTTCTAATTTTCAAACAGATATAACATCAATAGAAGTGCATAATGATAATAGTAATATTGTATTTGTTACTACGAGTGGTTCTTCTAATGGTGGAGTATTTAAATCCACTAACCAAGGAGGAAGTTTTTCCAATATCTCCGGGAATCTGCCTGGTGAAGGTAAATTTATTGTAAGACATGAAAAAGGAACTGAATCTATCTACCTGGGTACATATCTAGGAGTATATCACAAAAACGGTGATAATGCCTGGCAAGATTATTCTCCAGGCTTGCCTACTGTCGCTGTTCGCGATTTAGAAATTAATTATCAAGACAAGGTAGTAATAGCAGGGACTTATGGTAGAGGTATATGGAAAGCACCACTTGCAGGAACTGATACCGGTGGTGATACACAGGCTCCTTCTAATCCTTCTGGATTGGCCACCTCTAATATAGCACAGACTACATTATCTCTTTCCTGGACCGCATCTACTGATAATATAGGTGTTACAGGATATGATGTATATCAAGGAAATAATGTTATCGGAACTGCAACTAGTACATCGTATAACGTTACAGGATTAACCGCAAATACAGCATATCAGTTTAGAGTAAAAGCTAAAGATGCTGCAGGTAACGTATCTGGATTTAGTAATACTGCCTCTGCTACAACATTAGATGACACGAATAATCCAGTATACTGTAATTCAAATGGACAAAGTGTAGCTGATGAATATATCAGTAATGTACAATTAGGATCTATTAATAATACATCAATTGGTTCTAGTGGTGGATATGGAGATTATACTTCCATTTCAACTTCATTATCAAAAGGAACCTCTAATACTATTACAATTACACCAACTTGGACAAGTACTGTATATGATGAAGCTTATAGTGTATGGATTGACTATAATCAAGATGGAGATTTTGCTGATAGTGGAGAACAGGTTTGGACCAAGGCAGCCTCCAAAGATACATCTGTAAGTGGTAGTTTTACCGTTCCTAATAGTGCAACAAATGGTAATACTCGTATGAGAGTATCTATGAAATATAATGGAATCCCAACGCATTGTGAATCTTTTAGATTTGGTGAAGTAGAAGACTATACGGTTTCAATTGGTATAGGGACAGGACCTACTTGTACTGATGGTATCCAAAATGGAAACGAAACCGGAATCGACTGTGGCGGCCCTGATTGTGAGCCTTGTACAACAAATCCTACTTGTACTGATGGTATCCAGAATGGAAACGAAACCGGAATCGACTGTGGTGGTCCTGACTGTGAGCCTTGTTCTAATAATGGAACCGTTGTATATGTAGATATAGCAGATAAAACTGTAAATTCTTCAACTACTTGGTTACCATTCCAGATAGAAGTGGGAGATGAAAAATACTTTGGCCCTTGGTATTCAGGGAATACATTAAGACTTGTAACATATGGCAAGGATCTTGTTTGTGAAGGAACATCTAGCAATATAACTTTACTAGGTGAAGGAGTTCAGGTTGGAGCCTCTAGTAATTTTGTAGCAAACAGCAATAGTTTTGTAGTAAGCTCATCTTCTTATACAGACTGGCATGGAAAATCTGGTTATATAGGTTTTAACTTCAAGATTAATGGAGCAACGCATTATGGTTGGTTCTATGCTACAGTAGCCAATAATGGATTGTCATATACAATCTTAGACTACGCATACAATACTACTGTAGGTGAAAGCCTTACTACATCCAGAAATAATACACCATCGCCTGGAATAACGAAGGAATTTGGAAAAGGCATTTCTATTTATCCAAATCCTTTTACAAATTCAGTAAATATTGATCTTTCTGGTATTGGAGATGAAGCTGTTACTGTTCGTGCATACAACCTTCTGGGAATGGAAGTTTACAGTAAAAGATATGATAAAAATCCAGGAGTAACTTCATTTGGTTCTAAGGTGAGCTCCGGAACTTACTTAATACGTATAGAATCTAAAAGTACAGTTAAAATTTCTACAGTAATAAAAAGCGGAAAATAATTAATTGTTTTATTTAAAAGAGCCTGAAAGATTAATTTTTCAGGCTCTTTTTATTTAAATACGTTCTTTATAACACTTGCACTTCTACCAGTTTTTGTACTTCCCATTTTTAGCACATAATTACTATTTTGAGTTACAAAAACAAGAAACATTCATTACGCATACATAGCTTTAAAATTAAAAAGTTTCTTCCTCACTTCATTATCTTTTTCTAATTATAACAAAAATATCTATATTTTCACTTTATTACTATCAACACAATTATCAGCTCATGTATATCAAACGTAATATTGGCTGGGGACTTATCCTTCGCTTTGCCTGGAGAAATATTGTTTTCTTTACCATTTATACTGCTAGTATTTTCTCATTGTATTATTTTTTTGAATTAAAATTTATTGACATTCCTTTTCAACCGCTCACTTTAATAGGTATCGCTGTTGCGTTCTACATTGGTTTTAAAAATAGTCAAAGCTATGATCGTTTCTGGGAAGGTCGCAAAATATGGGGTGGTATTGTTAATTATTCTCGTACCTGGGCTAATCAGGTTTTATGCCTTGTTAATGATGATCATGAAACAAAAAAGGTTTTGATCTATCGACATATCGCATGGATAAACGCTCTTAGAATTCAATTAAGACAACCTAACTCATTTTCTATCAAGGAAAATGCTTCGGTCGAAAAACTTGTCAAAAAGCATAATGAAAAAAATCCTGCTTGCGATGCAACTATGGCATTTGTTTCTCCAGAGGAATATCAAGATTTGCTTCAAAGAAAAAATGCAGCAACACATTTAGTAAAAAATCAAGGATTGCACATAAAAGAATTGTTGGAAAAAGAAAAAATAACAGAATTTGACAAACAATTGTTTCATGGCATATTAGAAGAACTTTACAATCTTCAAGGTAAATGTGAGCGTATTAAAAACACTCCCTTTCCCAGACAATATGCATATTTTAGTACCGTATTTACCTGGATATTTGTATTATTATTACCATTTGGTTTGTTAAATGTTTTTGAGAGTGAATTAAATGATATGTCACAACATCTCCAGCCTTGGTTTATATTCTTAATGATCCCTTTATCCGTTTTGGTTGCCTGGGTATTTACAACCATGGAAAAAATCGGAAGTAATAGTGAAGACCCATTTGAAGGAAGAATTAATGATGTGCCAATGACCGCTTTGTGTAAAACCATAGAAATTGATTTGAAAGACATGCTGGACGAAAAAGAATTACCTGAGAAAGAAAAACCAAAAGATAATATATTGTATTAATGCCTATAATAGAATCTAAATATACTCCGCCATTTATCTTCAGAAATGGTCACGTTTCTACTATCTACCCAAATCTTTTTCGTATAGTAAAAGGTGTAAATCAACAAAGAGAACGCCTTGAACTTGACGATGGTGATTTTATAGATTTGGATTGGAGCTATAGTCCGGATCAAAAATCAAAAAAACTTGCGGTTTTAATTCACGGATTAGAGGGTAATGGGCAACGTCAATACATTCTAGGATTAGCTAAACATTTAAATAATAATAACTGGGATGCAGTAGCTATTAATCTCAGAAATTGTAGCGGAGAGGTAAATCGTCTTTATAAATCATACAATGCTGGCGCTTCAGAAGATCTCAATGCCGTTATTAATCATATTATCTCTAATTATAAATACCCTTCTATATCTATATGTGGATTTAGTCTAGGTGGTAATTTACTATTAAAGTATATCGGAGAAAAACGACAAATCCCTTCTGAAATAAAATCCTGTGTTGCCATTTCCGTTCCTTGTGATTTGCACAACTCATTATTAGAACTCAATAAGTCAAAAAATTACATTTACCAACAGAGGTTTATAAATAATTTAAAAAATAAGCTATACGAAAGATGGGCAAATTTCCCCGATAAAATACAAAAAAAGGAGATTAACGCTTGTAAATCTCTTTTGGACATTGATAATTTGTATACCAGCAAGGCCCACGGATATAAGGATGCCATCGACTATTATACAAAATGTAGTAGCAAACAATTCTTACATAGAATTAATATTCCCACATTAATAATTAATGCCAAAAACGACTCATTCTTAGGTAGTAATTGTTATCCTATTGAAGAAGCAAAAAATAATAAAAACCTGTTTTTAGAAGTTCCTTACCATGGAGGTCATGTTGGTTTTTATCTATCTCAAAGTGCCTATTATAATGAAAATAGGGCTTTAGAATTTTTTGAAACACTAAAATGAAATAGAAAGTTTTTTCTTACATAAAGCTTTGTACTGAACATATGTTAAGCCTATGTTAATGTTTTATAAAGATTTTTTCTCCCACTTTATCGAAAAACTTTTTTTTATTAAGAATATTTTAGCAGTTTTGGATGTTTTCTTGACTATTTGACAAGAAAACTTTATTAATGCTAACTCAAACTCAATAAAAATGAAAAAAAGCTACAAAAGCCTCATTTCTTCACTGGGCTTTAAAACAAGTATGCTCAAAAATCAGAGTATTCTCGTTTTATCATCGATGTTACTTTTATCAACTGGATTATTTGCTCAAGACGCCGCTCAAAAAGCTCAAATAGCTAGCCAAAGTAACCAAGTAAGACTTGCTCAATTACAAAATGATTTTCAGCAAAAAGCTGAACTACAAAAGAAAGAAGCTCTTCAAGCCGCTAAAACAAATGGATGGCAGGTTAGAATGACTCTTAAAGACGGAAGTATTGCAGAATTGCAAAGAATAGCAGAAGACGGGAGTCCTATATATTATATGACTTCGAATGTTGCTGCTGCAAGATCTACAAGAACAGATCATCTTAATTCTGGGGGATCATTAGGATTAAACTTGGATGGACAAAATATGACTGCACACGTTTGGGATGGTGGTCATGCACGTGTTACTCATCAAGAATATGATGGAGCTGGTGGTAATAATCGTGTTTCTGTAGAAGATGCATCTTCAGAAGGAGGAACACAACTTAATTTCCATGCTGCTCACGTAACAGGAACAATAGTTGCTTCTGGTGTACAAGCCAACGCAAAAGGTATGGCTTCTCAAGCAAAAGTAAGAGGATATATGTGGAATAATGATGTTGCAGAAGCTACTGCAGCAGCTTCCAATGGTATGATTCTTTCTAATCATTCATATGGATTTAGAGGTGATTTAGTTCCTGATCAATATTTTGGAGCATATATCGATGAATCAAGAAATTGGGATGAAGTAATGTTTAATGCGCCTTTCTATCTAATGGTAGTTGCCGCAGGTAATGATGGTAATCAGAACAGCTATAACGGACAACCATTAGACGGGAATTCTTCTTATGATAAATTAACGGGGCATTCAACCTCTAAAAACAACTTAGTTGTAGCTAACGCGCAGGATGCCAATGTAAGTGCTAATGGAACACTTAACAGTGTAACTATTAACAGTTCAAGTAGTGAAGGGCCAACTGATGACTATCGTATCAAACCAGATATTACAGGTAATGGTACAGGTGTTTATTCTACGTATCATAATAGTGATACAGCATATAATAGTATTACTGGAACATCAATGGCTTCTCCTAATGTAACAGGGTCTTTATTATTACTACAACAGCATTATAATAACCTGAATGGTAATTTAATGAAAGCTGCAACCTTAAAAGGTATTGCTTTACATACTGCTGATGACATAGGTCCTTCTGGACCTGATGCAGTTCACGGATGGGGATTAATGAACACTAAAGTAGCAGCTGAGGCTATTACTAATAATGGAAACGAATCTAAAATTGAAGAACTAACCTTATCTCAAGGTCAAACTTATACTATTACAGTTGATTCTGATGGAACCAGTCCGTTATTAGCCTCTATCTCTTGGACAGACAGACCAGGTACGGCTATAACAGCAACCAATTCTAACACTGCAGTATTAGTAAATGATTTGGATATCAGAGTAACAAAAGGATCTTCAACATTTAACCCTTATAGACTAACAAGTATTACTACAAATGGGACTGGCGATAACAGCGTAGATCCATATGAAAGAGTAGATGTAGCAAATGCATCAGGAACATATACTATCACAGTAACTCATAAAGGTAGTTTAACAGGAGGTAGTCAAAACTTTTCTTTAGTTGTAACAGGATTAACAGGTACTGCTGTAGTATGTAATGCTACAACTCCAACTGGAGTAAGTTCATCTAATGTAGGATCTAATACAGCTACTATCAATTGGACTGCTGTTGCCGGAGCTACTTATGATGTAAGATATCGTCAAACCGGGGCTTCTACATGGACTACAGCTGCAGAAAGCGGAACTTCTTTCGTGATTTCAGGTCTTTCCGCAACTACGTCCTATGAAGCTCAGGTAAGAAGCAAATGTCCTGATGGAACTAATTCTTCTTATAGTAGTTCAGTTAATTTTACAACAACAGCGGTACAATTAAACTATTGTGCATCCAACGGTAACAGTGTTGCCGATGAATATATAGGTCGTGTACAAGTAGGAACTATTAATAATGCTTCTGGAGCAGGAAGTGGTGGATATACCGATTTTACATCAATATCTACAAATCTTTCTAAAGGAAGTTCTAATACAATTACAGTTACTCCTACTTGGACTGGAACTACTTATAGCGAAGGTTATAGTGTATGGATTGATTACAATCAAGATGGAGACTTTACAGATTCAGGTGAGCAAGTGTGGTCACAAGCTGCAACACAAACTACACCAGTAAGCGGTAACTTTACAATACCAGCTTCTGCCACTGAAGGAAGTACAAGAATGCGTGTATCTATGAAGTACAACGGGGTTCCAACTTCTTGTGAATCTTTCCAATATGGTGAAGTAGAAGATTATACAGTAGTAATTGGAGCATCTCAAGGAGATACTCAAGCTCCAACTGCTCCAACTGGATTAGCGGCTTCAAATGTTGCTGAGACAACGCTGACTTTATCCTGGACAGCTTCTACTGACAATGTAGGTGTGACCGCTTATGATGTATATCAAGGTAATACTAATTTAGGTGAAGCAACTGGTACTTCTACTAATATAACCGGATTAACAGCTGATACCGCATACCAATTTAGAGTTAAGGCAAAAGATGCTGCTGGTAACGAATCAGGCTTTAGTAACACAGTGAACGTAACTACAACAGGTGGTTCTACAGGAGGATGTACTTCAGGAATATCTTCTTTCCCTTATAGTCAAGGATTTGAAAATACTATCGGAAACTGGACACAATCTACATCAGATGATATTAACTGGACGGTAGATGCTAATGGGACTCCTTCTAACGGAACAGGACCATCTTCTGCTACTCAAGGTTCTTACTATATATATGTAGAAGCTTCAGGTAACGGAACAGGGTATCCTAATAAGCAAGCAATTATCACTTCGCCTTGTTTTGATCTGAGTTCATTATCACAAGCTAACTTTACATTTGCTTATCATATGTTTGGATCTTCTGATATGGGAAGTATTGCTGTAGAAGCAAGTAGTGACAATGGAGCTACCTGGACAAGTATTTGGAGCCAAACAGGAAATAAAGGAAACTCTTGGCAAAATGCTGATATTGATCTTGCTTCTTATGTAGGAGGAGGAGTTCAATTACGATTTAACAGAATAACTGGTGGTACTTGGCAAGCCGATATAGCTATTGATAATGTGTCATTATCATCTGGTAGTACACCTGTTGATCAGTGTGCTGGCGTAGCAGAATGGAGTAGTACAGCATCTTATTCTGTTGGTGATCGCGTAACATATCAAGGTAATTTATATGAAAGAACAGCTACAGGATGGACTAATCTTGGACCTTGTGGTACTACTACTTCATTAGCAACAACAGCTGATGACCTTTTAGGACCTCCGATTTTTGTACTTTCTGTATTCCCTAATCCATTAAAGGGTGATATTCTAAATGTAGATACAAAATCTAATGAAACACAAGGATATCAAATCTTCAATATGTTAGGACAGATTGTAAGCAAAGGAACATTTACTAATTCAATTAATGTTCAAAATTTAGAAACAGGAGTGTATATGTTAAAAGTAAACACAAATACTGTTCGTTTTATCAAAGAATAAAGCTAATAAATTAACAAACTCTAAAACCCTTGAAACAATATTGTTTCAAGGGTTTTATTTTTTTGTATTAATCTTATATACCTTAATATCCTCTAACAATTTTTTAATCTTTACTCAATTGCGTTTAAACCATCTTTTCAAAACGGTTTACCCTCCCTATTTTTTAAACCATTATAATAGATTTATTACGTTTTAAACAATATTTTAAACGTTTCATACTGATTTTTGTGTATTTAGTATAAAACGCTTCTCCAAATTTACTTCCTTTTAATAATTTCAATCCCTAACTCAATTACTTAAGAGACTTAAGTATAACTTAATTAACACAAACTCAAAAAGCTTAATACTATTCTAGTAATAATATTAAGCTTTTCCCTCTGTCTTCCTATTCAGGAAAAAAATTTAGATAATATTTGAAGTAATACCAGTAGAATTTGATATTTCTGCCACTAATCAAGGAGAATTCATCAATACAATCAATGTTTCAAAATTGCAAATTGGATATTATATCTTAAAAGTAAATGGCCAAACGAAACGATTAATTAAAGAGTAATAAATAACCTCTAATAAATTATGAAACAAAAACCCTGAAGTTATTCTATAACTTCAGGGTTTTTCATTTTCAAAACTATCAATTCGAAAAAATTATTACAGAGAAAATTTATATTTCCTAAAAAAACATAAAACCTTGTAGGGTTTACCGTACTCAAACTGTTATATAATTAACCAAGAACTAACTAAAAAAACATATTTTTACAAAAATTTAACAAATATGAAGAAAATTACCTTTTCTATTGTCATATTAGCAATAGCGTTAATTACTACAAAAACCTATGCTCAAAGTGATAATAACGGAATGAAAAAATTAACTTTCGATTATGGATTGAATGAAGATAATGCGATTAGCAAATTTTTATCTGAAAATAAATTATCTACAGATAATACGTTTAAACTCATTAGATCGACCAAAGATAGAATGGGAAACATTCACAATAGATATCAACAATATTATAAAGGGGTAAAAGTAGAGTTTGGAACTTTAATAACTCATAAACAAGAAGGATTAGTTAGTTCTATAAATGGTGAGATTTATGACGCTTCTGGATTAAATCTAAATCCCTCTTTAAATAGTAAAAACTCTCTACAAAAAGCAGTGAATCATCTTCAAATCACAAAAGCTTCCTGGCTTAACACTGACACTAAAACAATAAATGAATATAGTCCTGAAGGTCAATTAGTAATTATTCCTAATTATAATGATGGCCTTAAATCCGTGGTATTAGCATATAAATTTGAAATAGTTGCTGCTCAACCTAATCTAAAAGGAAATTCATATATCAATGCCAATGATGGAAGTTCTGTATTGTTTAATCCTATTATGAAACATTTTAATAGAGTGTTGGGTAAAGGGTCCGAAAAAAATAACGCTGCAAAAACATTAAATACAAATATGTTTGTTCCTGGAACAGCAGACACTAGATATTTAGGACAACAGACGATTGAAACTAGAGCAGAATCTGATGGAACTTATACTCTTAATGACGATGCTAATAACGTTTTTACTCGAGATGCATTAAATGGTAGCGAAACCACAAAACCATATTTCACAAATTACGGACAATTTAGTGACAATGATAACAATTGGACTGCTGCAGAGCATAACAATGTTGATAAAGATAATGCAGCATTAGATGCTCATTATGGAGCTTCAAAAGTAAAAGAATATTGGTCTACAATACACAATAGAAATAGTTATGATGATAATGGAGCTGATCTAATAAGTTATGTTCATGTAGGAAGAAATTACAATAATGCATTTTGGGATGGAGTAGCTATGTCTTATGGCGATGGATCTTCAAATCCTCTTACTACTTTTGATATATGTGCTCATGAAATAGGGCACGCAATAACAGATACTACAGCAGATTTGGTATATGCGAATCAATCTGGAGGATTGAATGAAGGATACTCTGATCTATGGGGTGCAGCAATTCAACATTACGCATATGGAACGGGTACTGATACTTCTCCAGATATTGACGTTTGGGCAATTGGAGAAGATATTGGAGCTATACGTTCTATGAGTAATCCAAAAGCTTTTGGAGATCCTGACACATACCTAGGAACCAATTGGATTACTACAGGTGATGAAGGGAGTTGTGTTCCGGCCGGAGGACCAACAGGTAATGACTTTTGTGGTGTACATACTAATAGTGGTGTTTTAAATCATTGGTTTTATATTTTAGTTACTGGAAAAACAGGAACCAATGATGTTGGAGATAACTACAGTGTTACTGGTATTGGGATGACAAAAGCAGAAGAAATAGCTTACTTGACACTTAGAGATTATTTAACCCCAAACTCTACTTATCTAGAAGCAAGAAATGCCTCTTTAACCGTAACTAACAATTTGTATTGTTTTAGCAGTACAGAATATCAGAACGTTCAAAATGCATGGTATGCAGTAAATGTAGGAGAAGAATTCGTAGCAGTAAATGATGATGTTGTTTTAAAAAGTGTTTCAGGAAATGAAAATGTAAATTGCGGAACATCTTTCTCTCCCATTGTTAAAATTGAAAATGGTGGTGCCAATAGTTTTTCTTCTATAGATCTAAGCTATACCATTGATGGAGGAAGTCCGGTTAATGAAACAATTACTGCAACTCTTGCAGCTTGTGAAACATCAGATTATACTATCAATTCAATAGGAGCGCTTTCCAGAGGAATACACACTTTAAATGTTACTACCACGGTTACTAATGATGGTAGAGCTGATAACAATACCAGATCATCTGTTATTATTGTAAATGATAATGGTACTGGAAATGCAGTAAATTCTTTTGAAACCGCTAACGATGCCTTAATTGCATATAATGAAGGTGATACCAGCACAGCTCTATGGGAAAGAGGAGTTTCTTCAGGAACATTATTACAAGATGGTACTAATAATGTATATGGTACTAATCTTGCAGGAAATCATCCAGACAACACAAAAGCATACTTGGTTTCTCAATGTTATGATTTATCTGCTATGACAGCAGCTACATTAAAGTTTAGAATGGGGTTTGACTTAGAAGAAAATTGGGACATCATATATATGGAGTATTCTACTGATGGAGGTTCTAACTGGAATGTGTTAGGAACATCAGCTGATTCCAATTGGTACAATAGCAACAGAACCAATGCTACCTCAGGGACTGCTAATGATTGTCAAAATTGCCCAGGAGCGCAATGGACTGGAGAAGGAGAAGACACTAATAGTGGAGGATCTACAAATGCCACATTACAAGAATATAGTTATGAACTTAGTGATTTTGTTTCTGGTTCGGCCTCACCTGCTTCCAATATTATCTTTAGATTTACTTTTCACTCCGATGCCTCTGTAAATGAAGAAGGAGTAATTATAGATGATTTTGTTATCGAGGATAACACTTTAAGTGTCGGTGAAAATGTATTTGAAAATTTCTCATACCACCCTAATCCATCAAACGGAACACTTCAAGTAAGCTTAAATCCAAAAGGATTAAATAATGATATTAGTATTAGTTTATATGACTTAAGTGGAAGAAACGTATATGCCAAAACATATGATGCAACTGCTAGATTTTCTACTACTTTAGATTTACAAAATCTTAATACTGGAATGTATTTAATGGATATCAATCAAGGAGATAAAAATCAATATGCTAAAATTATAATTAAATAATATTTAGGATCATCTTTATATATTAAAAACAAAACTCTGAAGTATATATTTCAGAGTTTTGTTTTTATCGTTATTTTTTTTCAAACAGAAATCACCTCATCATCAGCTAACAGTTCTTCTTGCCGTAACCTTAGTAATATCTGAGCAACCGCTACTGTATCTTTTTCACAATAAATAATAATTCGATCTATATTTTTTTCTTCATAAAACACCTGTCTCACCTGGCTTCCATCAATATCATCCTTTGGAGAAGGAATTCCCAAGATGTTTGTCAATAATTTTAAAGAAGTATAGTGTTTATAATCTCCAAATTTCCATAAATCTAATGTATCTAAATGAGGAACTTCCCAAGGTTTTTTCCCAAACAAATTTAGCTTATGTGGTAAGGAAATATTATGAATAATCATTCTTCTGGCTATATATGGAAAATCAAATTCTTTTCCATTATGAGCACACAATAAATGATGTGGTCGCGTGAAATGTGTTTCTAGTAAATTCTTAAAATCAACAAGTAACTGTTTTTCTTCACCATAAAATGATGTTGTTCTAAAAGAACGTGTTTCTCCTTTAAGCACAAAATATCCTACCGAGATACAAATGATTTTACCAAACTCTGCCCAGATTCCTGCTTTATCATAAAATTCTTCAGGCGTAAACTCTTCTTTGCGTTGATATTTTGTTTTATCTGCCCAAAGATATTGCATATCATCAGTGAGCTCATCATATTTCTCATGCTCTGGAACAGTCTCAATATCCAGGAACAGAATATGTTCTAAATTTAATTTATGAAGCATTTTCTAGCATTTTATAAGCTTCTTCAATAAAAACAAAAAAGTCCTCGGTAAAAGATTCTCCAGGTAGGAATTGCCCACGATTATGTCCTAGTCTTACTACAATTATATTATCTTCTGGTATACAGATTACATATTGTCCTAAAATCCCTCTCATCGCAAATATTTTCTTATCCAGATGATCAGACAGCCAAAGACCATATCCATATTCTTGCCCATCTTCAAAACGAGGTTTTGTAGCTAATTTTGTAAACTCTTCTGGTAATATCTGTTTATTTGCAAAAACACCTCCGTTTTTAAACATTATTCCAAAACGAGCAAAATCTCTTGCATTACTAGCTACACAACAATACGCTTTTTCCATTCCGCTATCTTCACTATCCAATTGCCATAAAGCATCTTGCTCCATTCCCATTGGTTTCCAAAAACTTTTGCTTAAGTAATCTGATAATTTCTCGCCAGTAGCTTTTTCAATAACCATTCCTAATAACTGAGTATTCCCACTCAAGTATTTAAATTCTTTTCCGGGTTCTTCTGTTACTTCTAATCCCAAAAGAACCTCTCTGATATTAGTATCATAATATGCTTTTGCGGTAATAGAAAATGGACTCGTATAACTCTCGGTCCAATTTAATCCTGAAGCCATAGAAGAAAGGTCTCCTACTGTTGTTTTTGCCTTAGAAAACTCAGGAAAGAAATCTCCAAGCGGTTGATCTAAACTCTTAATATGTCCATCCATAATAGCTTTACCTAACATAGCTGTTACCATGCTTTTTGCCATAGAAAAAGAATTTGTTTTGGATTCGACACCAAATCCATCTGCATAATTTTCATACCAGATACTGTCATTTTTAATAATCATAAAAGCTACAGTACCTAATTCTTCATTAATCTTATTTAATTTATCTGTGCTTTGTGTTTTATTATAATCTTCATGAAGTGCCCAGGAAATTGCATTGTTCCCTTTTTTTATGGTACGATTATCAAAATGAGTATAATCATCTATGTAGGCTGTAGTGTGACCCGTCATATACACTACACGAACTCCTTTAAAAATATATTCATAATCAAAAATGTATAATGTTATTACGGTTAACAGAATTATGAAAAGTAACCCTTTGAGGAATTTTTTAATGATTTTCATGTAGAGTAGATATTACAAAATGATATTTTAGGTTTTTACTCTACTAATGTATGAAAATATATTTCTATCTCTTTAAAACATTTATAATGAAAAAAGCACCTGAAAAACAGGTGCTTTTACAAAACAAACACAAATTAATGCATTATGTATTACGCTTCGTTCTTAGTAAACGGGGTATAGATTACGTAAACCATTTTCATCAAAGAAGTTTAATTCTCCATCTGTTTGTCCAAAACAAGCATTCATAATCGAATCTTCTTGTTCAAGGATTCCAGGTATACTAGGTAATGTTCCAAAAATAATTGCTGGAGGGTTGGTTTCTACAGAAGGTTCATCTTCTAATCCCTGATCTACACAGCTCTGTCTGCTATTCCAGTCTGTATGACGGAAACCAATAGCATGACCTAATTCATGAGTAATCAAATGCTCTATAGCATCCGGAAAATCAGCCGCATCATTACTTGCTCCAGGACTTATACGTACAAAGTTCCCTGGATTTCCATCAGCGTCAGGAAAATCGGCAAAACCTCCAAAACCATTTAAAAAAGGTGCTACAGAAATAGCTGTTTCATAAAAGTCAGCATCAAAATTAGGCGATGAACTAAAATCTGCTCTAAGTCTCAATTTGGACCCCCAAACTGAATTCCAGTTTTCTACAGCATCTCTTACTCCTTGTTGTGCACCTTCAGACAGACCTGTTACTACAACAGTATCTCCGTTAAGAATCGGGTCTCCTGTATATACAATAATATTCACTTCTTCATGAATATCTGTATTTATAAGAAACTCTGTTTGATACTGTCTGGAAAGCCCATCTTTATCAGAAGGAATCTGTAAGAATCTTTCTTTTGTCATAGCCATATCACCAGAAGTGATAACTATTTGATTTGTTGTTCCATCTAGATTTGTAACTTCTTTTACTTCAAATCCTTTGGGGTCTAATTTAAGATCAAGAATTTTACTTAGAATGTCTTTTGGAAGTTGATTTGAATTCAACTCCTCTGCTGTTTCTAATCCTTCATCAGAACAGGAAGTAGTTACTAGTAAAAGCGAAGTTAGCGCCACTGCTCCAATTTTTAAAAAATTTAGTTTCATTTGTATGTATTTTACTAAGTTAATTGAAACATAAAAGTATAAGCTACCTTCAGTTTTTTATCGATTAGTTGTTTTAACGGCAGATTTGAATGTATAAATGGCCATTTTCCATTCATTAAAGCAAATCAAGGTATAGTTTGCTCTTACAACTGATTTTTAATGTTTTATAAAAAGAAGAGATGATGTTTACAAGACATTCATTTTTTCGTAAAGTTCTTTCTTACTATTTCTTGAAATAGGAAGGGATTTACCATTTTTCATAATTGCAGATCCTCCTTGTTCTTTGATCAGAAAATCTATATGGTTTAAATTCACCAAATACGATTTGTGAATTCTTAGAAAATTATAGTCTTTTAGTTTTGACTCGAAGTGTTTTAAATTTTTAGAAATTACGATTTCTGTTTCATCCGTCATTACAAAAGTGGTATAGTTTCCATCACTTACACAATACAGGACATCAATTGCCTTAACAATATGTACTCCTTTTGCATCTGTAATCGATATTTTGGGTGTTTCCATAACTCTTGAATACAACTCCTTAAAATCTTTTACGATACTCTCTTTAGACTTTAATTGATCCTTAAGTCTAAATGTTTTATCCACTACTTTGATCAAGCGTTTAGGATCTACAGGTTTTAATAAATAATCTATAGCATCGTATTGATATCCCTGGATCGCATATTTATCAAAAGCCGTAACGAATACTATTTTAAAATCAATACTATCAAGTTCATTCAACACATCAAAAACAGATATCGC
Source organism: Aquimarina callyspongiae (assembly GCF_034322225.1). NCBI lineage: Bacteria > Pseudomonadati > Bacteroidota > Flavobacteriia > Flavobacteriales > Flavobacteriaceae > Aquimarina > Aquimarina callyspongiae. The sequence goes on from NZ_JAXLPA010000003.1 coordinate 863,399, forward strand.
TCCTAATTGAATATCCATAAAAACCAAATCAGGTTTCATTGAAGATAGGATGCTAAGAATTGAAACTCTGTCTTTTGCCTCTCCAATAACTTCTACTTGTGGGCAATATGAATCCAGAAGCATTCGAATATTCTCTCTGTCCTTTTGCTCATCATCAATTATTATACATTTGATCGCTTCTGTCATTTATTTTCTTTTAATATCGGTAATCTAATTATCACTTCGGTTCCTTTGGCTCTTCCTAAATCATCAAAAAGATCATTTATCAAAACACTCGTATTATCCCCTCCTATTCTACTAAGAATCCTTAATCTTTCATCAGTATTTCTGGTAGCTATGGACAGGTGAATTGTATCATTTCCTTGTTTTTGTAATTGTTCTGCTTTATCACGACCAATCCCATTATCCAACACCCTGCAAATCAAAGCATTTGATTCTTTATAAAAAGACAAGGTCAGCAATCCTTTTTTATCAGAATGCGAAAACCCATGAATTATTGCATTTTCTATATATGGTTGTACCACCATTGACGGAATGGTAGGATTAGAATCTACTAATTTGTTATCAATATTATAAACAACCTTAAAATTTTCGCTAAACCGTTCTTGCTCAATTCTAATATAAGATTTTAAAATTTGTAATTCTTCTTTAAAGCTTATATAGATACTATCAGAACTGGATAAAACGTTCCTGATTAATCCCGAAAGTTCTGTCATATACTCATTTGCTTTAAGGTTATCTTTTTTCAGAATATAATTTTGCAGTGTACTAAATGAGTTAAATAAAAAATGGGGATTCATCATAGATCTTAGTGATTTTAACCTATTTAAACTAAGTTCTTCATTGAGTTGATGAAATCTAACTTTATTGGTGTGTCCTCGATACAATAAAATTGATATGGCTATAAACAAAAATGAGCCCAAAAGATAACTAAACAATCTATTTTTATTTATTGCTTTACCTATCTTAAGATTTTCTTCTTCTAAATCCGAAATTTGCTCTTCTTTAATTTCAAGAAGCTTTTTGCTTTCAATTCTAGCAATTTCTTTACTAATTCTTATATTATCAAGTTTGGCTGTTAATGGCTTTACATCTCTAAGCAACTCTAGACTCTTTAATAAATTTCCAGTTTTTTCATATGATTTAGAAAGATCCTCTTTGGTAAGAATAATATTGGTAATATCATTTCTCTTTATAAAAAACTGGTGGGCGAGTTCAAAATATTTGATTGCTGTTGTATAATCTCCAAGTTTGTGATAAATAGACCCCAAGGTATGCATTAATGAAGGGTATAGACTATCTCGATCACTATATTCTATATTATCAAAATCTATATTTTTATTAATTAAGTCCAATGCCATTTCTGGCATTCCTTTTTGAAAGTAGGACCACGCCATATTATTATATGCCAGGTTACATCTCCTGGAAGTCTTATCATTATTACAATTTCGTAAAGCCAATTTGGAATAATATATTGTAGAGTCTGGTTGATTATCCCAAAAAGACGCTGAGATATTTACGTAAGTAATACTTCTATTGTCATCAGAATCTTCTTCTGTGAGATAATTAGCCGCTTTTTTAAAATCTATTTTACTTTGATCAAGATCTCCTATATCCATAAGTAAAATACCTCTCGCCGTAAGTACTTGCCAATGTAAATTTTTATTGCCTTTACCTTCTACCCGTTGTAAAGCCTCATTAAAATATTTTAATCCTTTTATGAATTGTGATTGCCTTTGATTTAATTCTCCATAACGAATCATGGTTAAAGTAACACAATCTTCATCACCTAATTTAGTACAAAAGTTGTTTAGAAAATCTATAACTTCCTTAGCCTCATCATGTTTTTCTAATATTGCAGATTGAAATCTTTCTAATCGTAATCCCGAATCTAACATCAAATCCTTCTCCCCTGTTCTTCTTGCCAGACGAAAAGCTTTTTTATATGCTTCTTCTGCCAAGTTCAGGTCTTTGGCCGTACTTAAACTATCAGCTTTTTTGATTAAAGATTCAACTGAGTCATTCTCAAGTACTATCGATTTATTCAATTCTCGATCTATTGGATCCTGTGCATAGATTCCAGAAACTGACAATATACAGATCAATAAAAAAAAAGTAAAGATTTTCATAGCTATCTTATAAAGTTATAAGATACAACGGATATTCTAAAACAAAGATTGTTGTTTTACTGGATTTTCATGTTCCAGCAACCATTTTTTTCTCCACAAACCACCAGCATAACCTGTAAGAGATCCATCACTACCAATCACACGATGACACGGTACTATAATCCATAAAGGGTTTTTACCGTTGGCTGAAGCAGCAGCTCGTATACATTTAGGATCGCCTAAACGTTTTGCCATATCCATATAAGTACTTGTCTTTCCAAATGGGATTTTTAGGAGTTCATCCCATACTTTTTTCTGAAAATCTGTACCAGATGGGTTTAGTTTTACATCAAAATCAGTACGTTTACCTTCGAAATATTCTCGAAGTTGAAAAACTACTTTTTGTAAAGAAGCAGGAATATCCTCTGATGGTTCGTTAGAAGATTCTTTGGTAACAGAAACACTTATAACACCATTCTCATCTCCTGAAATAGAAGCAATACCTAGAGGAGTTTCTATATATACAGTATCAATCAATCTTCTTTTTTATCTTCGAGTATTCCTAGTTTTCGAGCACGATTTTCCCAATTCTTTCTGGCAAGATCTTGCATATTGGCATCTGTATCACTCTCATCCATAATTTCCAACCCTAGTAATGTTTCTATAACATCTTCCATACTAACTATACCACTCACAGAACCATATTCATCAACTACCAGAGCCATATGTTCTTTTTGCTCTACTAATTTTTCAAATAAATTAGGAACTGGGATATTGCGATCTACTACAAAGATTTTACGTTCCAGATCACTTAATTTCTTATCATGTTCGTCTTCTGCCATTGCTTTGAAAACGTCATCTTTTAAAACATATCCTGTAATATTATCTGGATTATCTTTATATACCGGTATTCTTGAAAATCTAAGGTTTTTATTTGCCTCAAAAAACTCCTGAACATTTTGATCTTCGGGAGCTATTTTCAACACCGTTCTTGGTGTCATAATACTTTTTGCAGGTATTGCTTTAAAGTTAAGTAGGTTTCGGATCACTTTGGATTCTGACTCTTCAAAAACCCCTTCTTCTTCTGCAATATCAGCCATTGCAGTAAAATCTTCTCTACTTAAGACACTACCATGATGTCCTTTTCCTCCGATCAACTTTGTGGTTAATTGTAACACCCATAATATCCCAGTATATTTTAGAGGTGCAATTAATATTAATAATGCTTTTGACGTAAAGTTTGATAATTTTTTCCAAAAAGTAGCTCCAATAGTTTTAGGTATTATCTCTGAAACCACTAAAATTAAAATTGTCATTATAGCAGAAACAATCCCTACAATATTAATTCCAAAAATTTCAAACTTATAAGGTAATTGTTCTGCTTGCACTCCTACCAAAATTGCCCCTACTGTATGCGCAATGGTATTTACAGTTAGAATAGCAATCAATGGTTTGTCTACATCCTTCTTTAGATTTTCTAAAGTAGTTGCATACTTCTTTCCTTCTTTCTTTTTAAGATTAATAAAAGTTGGTGTAACACTCAGTAATACTGCTTCTAATATTGAACACAAAAAAGAGAAGAAAATAGAAAGTACAGCGTATATAATTAGTAATCCCATGATTTTTAATTGGTTGGTTTTGCTAAAGTAAGGATTTGAATAGCATTTCTAAAATGAAATGAAAAGAACCTTTACCACCCCACATATCGAGGAGGTTTTACTTCGTTAAGATTTAAATACACTAATAATTGTCCTCTGTGATGTGTAACGTGATCCTGCAACAGATTCAGAATCTGAAGTTTGGTTTTTGGTCCGGCAAAAAAATCGACTTCTGTTTTAAAATCTGCAGGGTCTGAATTCTTTATTTTTTGATACACCTTTTCAAAAGCTTGTTTTATTAATTGTAGCGTTTCTTCTTTAGTTTTCGGCAGATTTTCCTTTAACTTATCTCTATCAAAGGTTTCTGAAGAAAAATACGTTGTACTTAACCAAAGCATGTTTCCACGAATGTGCAATAGCTGATCTTTAAAACTCATTTCACGCTCTGTAGGCTTATAATTATATTTTTCTTCTGGCATTAATTCTGCAATTTCCAGCAGGTATTCTTTAGAATTCTCCCATTTTTCAAGAAAAGCATCCTTGGGTGTAGGTTGTTGAGCCATTACGGTACTCGAAATTATAAAAATGAGAATTAGGATTAACTTGTTCATTATTTCTTTTTTCCGTTTGCAATATCTGTCATAAATATTTCTATAGCCTTAAGTTCTTCTTCACTAAATGTTTTAAGAATAGCAAAATTTGTTTTCATGACTACATAGGTTTCAGGGTCTACAATCGGTTTTGCATCTTGTTTTAAAAATGCAATTAAATCTCCTTTTTGTTCCTTATAAATATTCATTATTTCAACGACTCCAGGACCTATTGATTTCTTGTCAATTTTATGACAAGTATAGCATTTCCCTTTTCCGTTAAAAATATTCTTCCCAACATCATAAGGAGAAACTTTTTCTTTTTTAGCCCCAATAGAAATTTGTTCTTTCTCTTTTTTCTCTGATTGACAACTTACCATCAAAATAGTAAATCCAATTAGTAACAAGTGTATTTTTTGCATGCGTTAAATAATGGGGGTTCTAATTAAATCGTTCTTTTATTATTTCTATATCTTTTTTAAATCGTTCTAAAAGATCTTTTGAAAAATTCTGTATTACAGATTCTTCTTTTGGATGTAAACCTTCTGTTGCTTCTGCTATTTTACTAAGTGCATAGATCATAAAATCATATTCTTCATCAGGACCATTGTCTGAGAATACCTCTATTATTTTTTTATAAAGAACTTCGATATCGCTTTGGTGATCTGTTTCGTAATCAAAAGACCATTTAATATCAGCTCCTTTGGGATGAGCTTTTAGGATTTCTTCTAGTGTTTCAACCTCTTCTTTCTGAATGATTCCGTCGCTCATGGCTAATACATATAGCAACTCTCCGAAGGTTTGATATAATCTATCTTTGCTTACCATACATCAGGTTTTTTATATTGAATTTAATAAGGCAACCGCATCTTTTGCAAAATAACTAGCAATGATATGGGCTCCCGCTCTTTTCATAGCGATCAGTTGTTCCATCATCACCGTATCATGGTCAAGCCAACCGTTTTGTGCTGCAGCTTTAAGCATAGCATATTCTCCACTTACCTGGTACACCGCCACAGGAACATCAACCGCATCGCGAACATCTCTTACAATATCAAGATAACACAACCCTGGTTTTACCATCACGATATCTGCTCCTTCTTCAATATCAATAAGGGTTTCTTTAATTGCTTCATCTCGATTGGCAAAATCCATTTGATAGGTTTTCTTATCTTTCGGTACATCAATCAGATCAACTGGGGCAGAATCCAAAGCGTCTCTAAAAGGACCATAAAATCCGGAAGCATATTTTGCACTATAACTCATAATGCCCGTATTTTTATAGTTTTCTTCCTCCAATAACTCTCTAATTGCCAAAATTCTGCCATCCATCATATCACTGGGTGCAACAAAATCTGCACCAGCCTGCGCATGAGACAATGACATTTCTGCCAAAACTTTACAAGTAGCATCATTAGCTATATAACCATTCTCAACAATTCCATCATGACCATATGAAGAATATGGATCTAATGCTACATCTGTCATTACAAGCATCTCCGGAACAGTTTCTTTAACTGTTTTAACCGCACGTTGCATTAATCCATCAGGATTTAATGCTTCAGTTCCTTTATTGTCTTTAAGATTGTCTGGCACTTTTACAAAAAGTAATACAGATTTAAGTCCTAAAGACCATAATTCTTTTATTTCGTTTTTAAGTAAATCCAAACTATATCGATAGTATCCTGGCATAGAAGCTATTTCTTCTTTTACGCCTGTACCTTCTACCACAAAAAGCGGTACTAAAAAATCGTTGGGAGTAATTATATGTTCTCTGACTAAAGAACGAACCGCATTATTGGTTCTTAATCTTCTGTTTCTGCGAAGTTGATGCATTTCTAAATATAAAAATTTAAGAGGTGTAAAGATAGGCATATATCTTTATATCTTATCTTTCTGCATTGGCTTTAGTAAACCTTTAAGTTTTTAAAAATATAAAGGTTTTTATCTGCGTTTTGTAACAAAAATCCTATAACGCCGTCAAATTAAAAAGTACATAAACTCGAAAAACATTTAAGAATATGCTAACGATAAAAAACCTGAACAAAACGTATCCTAACGGGACTCAGGCATTAAATGATGTAAACCTCACTCTTGAAAAAGGAATGTTTGGTCTTTTAGGCCCTAATGGTGCCGGAAAATCAACACTAATGCGTACTATCGCTACTTTACAGTTAGCAGATTCGGGAACGATCGAGTTTGATGATATTGACGTTTTTAAACAACCCGAAGAATTAAGAAAAGTATTGGGTTATTTGCCTCAAGATTTTGGGGTTTATCCTAAAGTATCGGCAGAAATGATGCTAAATCATATTGCAAAAGTAAAAGGGATAACCAATAAAAATGAACGAAAAGGATATGTTGCAGATCTTCTTAATAAAGTAAACCTGTACAAGTTTAGAAATCGTAATCTGGGTGATTATTCTGGTGGTATGAGACAACGATTTGGGATTGCTCAAGCACTATTAGGTAATCCTAAGTTAATTATTGTAGATGAACCTACTGCTGGATTAGATCCATTAGAACGTAATCGATTTCATAACCTATTAAGTGAGTTAGGCGAAAACGCCGTTGTGATATTAAGTACTCACATTGTTGATGATGTTACTAATTTATGCCAAAACATGGCTGTTTTTAACGAAGGTAAAATTTTGGTACAAGGTAATCCTCAAGAATTATCATCAGAGTTAGATAATAAAGTATTCAGAAAACATATTGCAAAATCTGAATTAGAAAACTTCGAAAACAATCATTCAGTATTATCAAATTACCTAAGAGGAGGTGAACTACACGTAAATATTCATAGTGATACTCATCCTGGAGAAGGGTTTGAAATTGTAAATAATGATTTAGAAGATTTCTATTTTTATACAATCAATAAAAAAGAAGAACAGGAGGCTGCGTTATGATAGAAGTATTTTTATTTGAACTACGGTACCGTCTTAAGAGGCCTGCTACCTGGATATATATTAGTTTGGGTATATTAATGGCAGGGTTCTGGGCTGCTCTTTCGTCCTCATCTACTGCCGAATTCACCAATAGCTCTAACAATATAGCGGAATTAATAGGACCAATATCTATAATTTCGATTTTCTTTTATGCGGCAATAATGGGGGTTCCTATCTTTAGAGATCAGGATCATAAGACCGCTCAAACCTACTTTACATTTCCTATCAAACAAAAATCTTATGTCTTAGGTAGGTTTCTAGGGAGTTTCTCGATAGTTACATTACTTAATCTTTTTATTGTTCTAGGAGCAATGATTGGTTTTGGAATTGGAGAGTATATGGATAGACCTGATTATGGTGAGTATGATACTTTTAACCTATCTTCTTATATTCTTCCGTTTATATTTTTACTACAGATTAATGCATTATTGATTGGATCCTTGTTTTTTTGCCTTATGGCATTTTTCAAAAAAATGCCTATCATTTATTTAGGCGGTATTTGTCTTTTTCTGCTGTATGATCTCTCAGGTGATCTTTTAGGAAGTCTTGAAAACCAATGGTTGAGTGTATATCTCGACCCTTTTGGTGGTAGAGCGTTTAGCTTTGTTAAAAAATATTGGTCGGTTAATGAATTAAACACAAATCAACTTCCGATTTACGGAAAATTCTTGGTAAACAGAATGTTATGGTTAGGTGTTGGATTGTTTTTATTACTGCTTACTTATTTCAGGTTTGATTATAAGAAATTTTTACTATCCGGTAAAAAAGGCAAAAAAACCAATAATGACGAATATCAACCTTCTTTAATAAGTTCAATAACGCAAGTTTTTACTAAAAAAACGGAACGCAATAATTTACTATCATTAAGTAAAATTGAATTCTTATCCATCATTAAAGATCCTGTATTCATTATTCTTTTGATTATAGGAATTATCATCTCATTAATCACCATATTTAATGCAAATGAGACTTACGGAACACCTAATATCCCGTTAACGAGATATGTAGTCACTTTTATATCTGGTGGTATCACACTTCTTTCTATTATCATATTAGTTATTTATTCTGGAGAAGCAGTACATAGAACTCGTAAAAACAAAACCTTTGTATTTTATGATGCTTTACCCATAAGTAATTCTAGTTTATATTTTTCTAAAATTATTTCACTTATTGCTACGGCTATTGTTTTAACCTTAACCAATATTGTAATAGGAATACTGTTTCAAACTTTTAATGGGTATTTTCAATATGAATTAGGGACTTATCTTATTTATAATTTTGCGCTGATTTTTCCGAGTTTTTTAACCACAATATTGTTATCGTTCTTTATTCATGTTTTGGTTAACAATAAGTTTTTAGGGTATTTTATTATAATCCTAGCTTATATTGGACTTCCATTACTAGTCACACTGGCTTTTAAAAGCAATAACCCTTTATTAATTTACGGAGGTTCAACTCCGTTTTTCCTAAGTGATCTTAATGGTTTTGGTCATTATCTTGCAGGTCTTACCTGGGTAAATCTATATTGGATATTAATGACTGCCATTTTAATGGTAGTAGGTAAATTATTCTGGACTCGAGGTTTCTTCGCTACTGCTAAAGAACGATTATCATTGGCAAAACAACGTTTTAATGGCAGAACTATAGCAGCTTTATCAATCGTTATTATTGCATTTATATCTGTTGCAAGTTATAGTTATTATAATCTTAAGGTTTTAAACAAAATAGAGACCGGGGATTATTATGAAAAAACAGATGCAGATGCCGAAAAAAAATATGCAAAGTACATTAATCAAGCACATCCACAGGTAACAGATCTTAAGGCCTATATCGATGTTTATCCAGAAGAAAGGAACGTTAATGCCAAAGGAGAGTTTAAATTGATTAATAACTATGATACCCCTATTGATACATTGTTATTAGAGGTTCAGTATCCAACTGCTGATACTCAATTAAAAAAGGTAGTGTATAACGGTAAAGAATTAGAACCTGTAGTTACAGATTCTGTCTATAGAATGTATTTTTATAAACTACCGGAAGCATTGTTACCTAATGAAAGAGCCAATCTTACTATAGATGTTAGCGCAACTACCAAGGGTTTTGCAAATCAACGAGAGACCGAAGTTCTTAACAACGGATCTTTTCTTAATAATTCGATATTTCCAAGGTTTCATTATGATAGAAGTTTAAGTGATAATGGAGTACGCAAAAAACATGGCCTGGAAGAATTAGATTATCTATATCCCCCAAGAACAGATTCTACAGCTTTAAAAAAGAATCTGTTTAATGAAGATGCTAACTACATTAATTTTGAAGCTGTATTAAGTACTGCTAATGATCAAATTGCTTTGGCACCAGGGAAATTGGTAAAAGAATGGAAAGAAAATGACAGAGCATATTATCATTATAAACTAGAATCACAAACCGATCTGTTTTTTAATGTAGTGTCTGCAAGATACAATGTAGAGAAATCGAGTTGGACAGCACCTAGTGGTAAAAAAGTAGACATAGAGATTTACCATGCTCCATCACACAATCGAAATCTAGAGTATTTTATAGAAGGAACTAAGGTTGCATTAGAGTATTGTTCTAAAAACTTCTATGAATATCCTAATTCTGTAATAAGAATTGTGGAGTTTCCGGCACATTCTACATTTGCACAATCCTTTGTAACGACAATTCCGTACTCAGAAGATTTTGGATTTGCTGCTGATTTTGATAGAGCAGAAGATTTTAATTATGCTTTTAGAGTTACAGCACACGAAGTAGCACATCAATGGTGGGGACATCTCGTTACCCCAAGTAAAACTTCTGGAGCTAATATCATTTCAGAGACTCTGGCAGAATACTCTTCTTTAATGACCATGAAACATCAATATGGCGAAAATGGAATCAAGAATTTCCTGAAATATTCATTAGATGCCTATTTAAGAAGTAGAGCTTTTAGTTTTAAACCGGAGCGATCACTTATAAATGTAGAAACTGGTGGTTATATCTGGTATCGTAAAGGATCTATGGTTATGTATGAGTTACAAGATATCATTGGAGAAAATAAAATCAATACAGCACTCAAAAATTTCACCAACGAGTATAAAAACTTTGAAAAAGGTGTATATCCTACTTCAGAGAATCTATATGACGCTTTGTATACAGTAGCTCCGGATTCTTTAAAATATGCTGTAGAAGATGGATTTAAAGAGATTGTATTATATGAAAATCGCGTTGTTAGTGCTAAAACCAAAGAACTGGATAACGGTAAATTTGAAACCTCTTTTACGGTAGATTCTAAAAAAATCTATTATGATGATAAAGGAAAAGAAGAACGCACAGATGATAAAACCAATTATATTGAGATAGGACTGTTTGGTGAAGATATTGTTGATGATCAGGAAGTACCTCTTAAAAACCCTTTCTATTTAGAAAGAAAATGGTTAAAGTCTGGAGAAAACACATTTACAGTTATTACAGATAAAAAACCAGTAAAAGCCGGTATTGATCCTTATAATAAATTAATCGACAGAAACTCTGATGACAATTTAAAAAATATTGAAGAATAAATTTAGTTAGTTAAATGTTGAAAATCACGGTTAGAATGCGCTGTTCTAGCTGTGATTTTCTTTTTGATTATAATGGCTAGAGTATATTACTATTTATTTTTCTTAAGGGTTCTAATATAGTTTACCAAACTCCATCTTTCTTCTTCTGAGAGTTTTATTTCCCATTTAGGCATAAATCCTTTTCCGTTTGAAAGTTTCCAAAAAATTTCACCATCTTCTTGTTTTTGTACTCCTTCAGTTGTAAAATTAGCAGGCTTCGGACCTACTCTTGGTGCTGCTGCACCATCTCCTCTTCCTGTTTCTCCATGGCAAATACTACATTTAGTATCAAATATTTTTCTCCCCATTGTTATTGAAGATTCCTTATTAGATTTGGATATCGGGTTCTTAAGTTCTTTTGCTTCTTTTGGCGCCACCCATTCTTCGTCTTGAGAAGTAAATTCTGTAAACGCAAATAGAAGCACTATTATCGGTATTATAAATATGACTCTTCTCATCGTTTAATTTTCACAAATCTAGTCATCAATTTAATCTTACTCTTGCACTTTATGTTGTTTTATTATCTAACTAAAATTAAAAAACTATAACAATTCTTATTTTTAATTGTTATTTGTAACAATTATGTCTTGTTTTCAGTCTTCATTTTATAATACTTGTTCTCGTTTGAGTTTTCGTAATTAAAACAAGAACTTTTATAAATAAATGAGACAACCTTTTTGTTTTAAATCTCGTCTATAACAGTAAGGGCTTTTAATGATATAAAAATCAAATCATGATAAAATACTACCAGATATATATAACTGCTTTATGTTTCTTTATGGGATCTATGCTAACAGCACAGACCATCTCTTCTAAAATCGTTGACAAGAAAACCAATGACCCTATCCCATATGCCACTATTCAATTATCAGAGAACAAAGGGATAATCACGAATGAAGAAGGAAGATTTAGTCTCTCTCTTGATGAAAAGTTAACAGATATTGATTCTATTTATATCTCTTCTATGGGATATGAAAAGATTGGTATTGCAGTTCAAAACCTTACTGATAGTATTATCTACATTCAGCCTAAGGCTATAGAACTAAAAGGCGTATTTATTTCTAATAAAAACTTAACTATCGATGAGATTATAGAAAACGTAAAAGATCGATTGGATCAAAACTATAGCAGAGATTTTTCTAAAAAAAGATTGTTTTTCAGACAATCTGAAAACAATGCTATTAGTAAGATGGATATCGAATTTAAAAAATCAACTATAGAAGAACTAAATAAAAAATTCATTGATAGTGTTATCTCTATTGTACCCAGAAAAGCTGCGTATTATACTGAAGTTTTAGGGGATTTTTACGGAAATTTCGAAAAAAGAAAACTCAATATTGTAAAAGCAGCAGAGCTTTATGATAAAAATAATGACGGATCTATGGAGGTATTGTCAGAAAAATTGGAAAAAATATTTAAAGACAATGTAAAACCCAACTCTTACTTAAAAATAAAATCAGGAATTTTTGGTACCAAAGTACAGGTTGATTCTATTTTGGAAAGCAATGAAGATGCTGCAGAAGTAAAAGATGAAATTGATACCAAAAAGAAAGATGATAAAAATTACTTCTTGAAGTATCGCAAATCTACATTAGAGCAATTACTATCTCATATGTTTTTTCAAGAAGATTCTAAACTTAATTTTATCGACAAATCAGGCAGGTACAAGTTTGAATTAGTAGATTATACATATATCGATGATAGTAGTGTTTATATTATCAATTTTTCACCTAAAAGAAGTGAAGATTTTAAAGGAACTATTTATGTAAACACAGAAGATTTTGCAATAATGAGAGTTGATTACCAAAACGTAAAGCGTCTTAAGAGTTTTAAATTATTAGGTATAATGTATCGTGAGCATCTATATCGAGGTAAGACAATTTTCACCAAAGGTCCAGATAACAAATATACTTTGAGATATCTGGAAAAAGAAAAAGGAGCTCTTTTTGGGATTGACCGACCATTAAAAGTGATCGAAAAAAATAAGTTTGTAAAAGGAAGGCGTAAACAAAACGAATTATCTCTCGGATTGGATATCATTAATACTAACCTAAGTAAATTTGAGATTGTTGTTTTTGACTCTCAAAAATTAACTGAATCTGAGTATAATAATAGCACCGAAGATAAAACAATCAAGCCTCAGTATTTATCAAAATACGATCCCGAGTTTTGGAAAGGATATAATATTATTGAACCTAATACTGCCATTAAACGATTTACTGTTCTTGAAGAAGAGGAAGGAGAAAGTAGTGAGTAAACCCTGATTATTATTGAATATTGAGTTTTAAAGTTTTGATTAGAGCTTCAAAATAAAAATCTTCTTGATTTGGTATAATGGTCACTTTATAAGCAGTGTTTTTGATGACATAATATGAATGTGTCTCTATATCCAAATCATTAGAATGAAGATTGACAATCTTTTGAATAAAATCATTGATAAGTAATACCTCATCATAACTGATTTCTCGTCGAAAAGTTGGTTTCTCACTTTTGTATACAACGTAATCATTCCTAAAACTCAACGATTCTGTAATACCATTAACCTTATTAAACTCAAATGTAAAGTCTTTAGAACTAAAAATTTTGTTGATATTCTCGGTGGTTGGCTCTAAAGTACGAGCGCAGCTTGACAATATAATAATCAGTAATAACAAAGCTCTTTGCATTATCCCGTTTTTACAATTACAACTGAGTATCCTGTGTTTTAAATATACAGAATAAGTTTTTCATCTGATACCAAGATATAACATAAAACCCGGATACATTCCGGGTTAAAAAACAAAATCGTAATTAATATGAGTTAATTACGATTTTATATTACTTTACAGTAGATTTTTTTATTCGATCCTCAAAATCCACGTCATCAAGATTACTTACTAATAATCCCATACCTCCTGATTGAGACGAGACAATGTATTCTGTTTGGAATTTACGCTCCTTTTTAAGAGCTTTTAAATACTTTAACTTAACAATTTTAGATTTTGGTGTGTAAAAATACCTTCCGTGGATTCGCTTATAACGTACTTCCTGAACGTTAGATTCGTCTTTTAATCGATCATTTAATCTAGCCACATAACGTTGAGCAGAGAATTCATCGAACTGCACGTAATCACGAGCATACACTAATACATAATTCTCGATGTTTTCGTCTTCAACAAAAATCTCAAACTCGACATTTTTGCTTTTAACTTTTTCCAATTCTCGAAGTGTTACCTTTTTAAACATTGGTTTGTCCTTAAGACTATCCAAACGTGTTAAAAACTCATCCGGAGCCATCTTAGCATAACCATCTGTAAGTTCAATAATACTGTCTTTGAATGCAATTGTGTTCTCAGAAAAACTGGATCGTTTTATGATTCCATTAGTTGGTAGTTCACATCCTGTTAAAAGGACCACAATAAATAATAGTAGAAATTTTCTCATAGGGGGAACGGTGTTAATTTTGGTTTAACGTTATATTATAAGCCCCAGACTGCTTCGCAATTTAATAAAAAAAAATTAAACTACAGTAATTCAACGGGTTTTTTATGCATTTCATCTGGTTTATCCGCAACAAGCCCCGTTTTTCAATTATCCCTATAAATCTTTATCCCCAATAAATCCAAGGCTTCAAGGAGATTTTAAGCTTTGGAATAATCACAAATTTCTGAACGTTAAAATTTATATTTTCTTCTCATTGTTGATAAATAAGTTTTCTTAATATAAGTGAATATTACAACGCATTACCTAAATAATACGAATAACACTAACTCAGAGTAAATTTCAGATTTGCAGATAGGTAAAAAGGCAATAAAACAAAAAAATGCTACTATTAACACTATTATACACCCTCATTGTTCTTTGGATACAATATGAATTATGTTTTATTTTTATGAAAGAAATCATCGATTTATTTAGAAATTGTTCTGGTAAAGATGTTTGTCTAAATAAAAATTATGGCATTACCACCTTTCGTATTTTTCTAGTTTACCGATAGAGTTTGTAATCATATACTTACAAAAGCACTCTTAATGTTTTAACAGCGATTTTAATCAATCTTATAGCGCTTTAGATAACATTTATGATATAAAGTTTAGCAGAAAATCTTTTACAAACTCTTAGAGCTGTTTAAACATCAAAAATTAAGATAACAACTGAAATCTTAGACCCAATCTATTGGGTTTTTAAGGACATCTATTAGTTTTTCTTCTTCACTCCCAGCTTCTGGGTGATGATCGTATCGCCATTGCACATGCGGTGGAAGACTCATAAGAATACTTTCAATTCGACCATTTGTTTTTAAGCCAAACAAGGTTCCTTTATCGTGAACCAGATTAAATTCTACATATCGTCCGCGACGTATCTCTTGCCAATCTCTTTGATTTTTGGTGTATGAATCGTTTTTTCTTCGTTCTACGATAGGAACATAAGCTTCAAGAAAACTATCGCCTACTTCAGTCACAAAATCATACCAATTTTGCATAGACATATTTTCCTTTGCTTTACAATAATCAAAAAACAAACCTCCTACACCACGCCCTTCTCCACGATGAGCATTATAAAAATATTCATCACACTTCTTTTTATAATTTTCATAAAAATCGGGATCATGCTTATCACAAGAAGTTTTACAAACCTGATGAAAATGTTTAGCATCTTCTTCAAATAAATAATAAGGAGTAAGATCCTGTCCGCCTCCAAACCAACTATCAACTATTGTCCCATCCTTATCATACATTTCAAAATATCTCCAATTTGCATGAACCGTTGGAACCATAGGGTTTTTAGGATGTAAGACTAAAGACAAACCACAAGCAAAAAAATCCACTTCCCCGACGTTAAAATAACTCTGCATTGCTTTGGGCAATGCTCCATGCACACCAGAGATATTAACTCCTCCTTTTTCAAAAACATTCCCGTTTTCGATCACCCGAGTTCTACCTCCACCTCCTTCTGGACGTTTCCAAATATCTTGTTGAAATTTAGCTCTTCCGTCAATCTCTTCTAGCTTTGAAGTAATTTTGTCTTGAAGATCTTGTATATATTGATAAAATTTATCTTTCATTTATTGGTTTTAAATCACTTTTCAAAAATTATTCTTCTATTTGTTCCGGAGCTTCTGAAGGTATTTTATTTGCTATTAACTTATTCTTGTCTAGTATTTTTACCGTTTCTGTAGAAGCAGCAACTACAGATATCGGTAAGGTAATAATAAAGCCAACTATCGGAATAAAAAGCATCAACATAAATACTAAACCATTACCAATCGCTGTGCCTCTGTTTTTTCTTACAAACTGTATGCTTTCTTTATAAGTAAAATGACGTTCCATAGTATAATCCATATTACCAAAACCAACATAATAGGCTTGTATGACAAAAATCAATATCGTAGCGACAATACCTATTACTGGAATAAAACTGAGTATTAGCAGAGGAATCATAAATAACAGCTCTCTAAAAAGGTTTCTAACGTTAATACGAATACCTCTTGATAATTGTTGCGAAAAAGAAGTGTTTCTATGCGTATGATTTGTTTCTCCAAGGATATGAGCTTCTACCTTTTCAGAAACGGGACTCATAAATGGCGCAGATAATGCCATAACAATATGCTTATATAATACTAATCCTAAAACAAGTATTAGAAAACCTCCCAAATAAGTACTTATTGTAGAGAAAGTTTCAGAACCCCATTCCCATATCCAAGCTTTTGCTATAAACCTACCTAAATTATCAGAAAAGAAATATGCCAGGGCAACAAAAAGCAATCCGGTAAGCATACTTATCAAAATAGGAATAGAGAAATATTTCCATAGTCCGAGTTTTGAGATCAGTTTAAATGTTCCAAAATAAGCTTTGACCCCATTAATGATATTTTTAAACATGTGTTGAAATTTTAGTCACCTATAAGTTCGTTATTCCTGATTTTTGTTACAGTCTTTATAGATTTATAGACAATAAGAATTTAGTGAATAATCTCTTTTAAATCTATTCAAGAAAGATACACCAATTCATTTTTATTTTCAATCTCCTTAAGCATCATAATCTTTTCTGCTTTTTCTGTCTTTGCAGATAAAAAAGCGATAATTTCTTCTTCTGAACTACTCTTAAGCTCTTCAAAGTACTCTCTGCCCTTTCTATTATTATGTAAATCCATTGCTTCTTCCAAAGGCTTATTGGGAGCAAGTTTTTCATGTAAATCAGTAATCTTTTTTGCCCATTTCACCGATTTTAATTCACTCTTAGTACTAGAATAAGTATTTTGACAAATCAAAATATTCCATAGTGCATGTCTAAAAGCGTTTTCTTTTCCGTTACCATGGTGAATTGTTCCGTACAATGTATTACAGATAGCCATGGTACTTTTTGTAGCTTTTAATGTAGGATTAATCAATAACGGTTTCTGAAGTGCTACACTCGCCAATCTAAACAATTGTGGTATACTTAACCTTTTTAAGGTACTCCAAATCCTCATTTTTAGATTTTGTATTCTTTTACTGCATCAACAAATGCTCTTGCATTTTCTACAGGAATATTAGGTAAAATACCATGCCCTAAGTTTGCTATATATTGGTCTTTCCCAAATTCATCAATCATCTGTTTTACCATTTTCTTGATTTCTGCAGGTGGAGATAATAATCTTGAAGGATCAAAATTTCCTTGTAAAGTAATATTTCCTCCAGAAAGATATCTAGCATTTCTAGCAGAACAAGTCCAATCAACTCCTAATGCAGAAGCTCCGGATTTTGCCATGTCTTGCAGAGCAAACCAACACCCTTTTCCAAAAACAATAACCTCTGTCTCTTCTTTAAGTGCATCAACAATTTGTTGAATATATTTCCAAGAAAATTCCTGATAATCAACAGGCGAAAGCATACCTCCCCAACTATCAAATACCTGAACAGCATTTACTCCTGTAGCTACTTTAGCTTTTAAGTAAGCAATAGTAGTATCCGTAATTTTTTGTAATAACTGATGTGCCGCTTCTGGCTGTGCAAAGCAGAGTTCTTTTGCTTTATCAAAGTTTTTGGATCCTTGCCCTTGTACAGCATAGCAAAGGATTGTCCACGGTGATCCAGCAAAACCAATTAATGGAACACGATTATCCAAACGTTCTTTGGTTAATTTAATAGCATCCATAACGTAACCCAATTCTTCGTGTACATCAGGAACAATAACTTGCTCTACATCTTTCAAGGATCGTATTGGGTTGGGAAGCCAAGGACCAATACCATCTTTCATCTCTACTTCAATATTCATTGCCTGCGGAATCACCAAAATATCACTAAACAAAATAGCCGCATCTGGACCAATAATATCTATGGGCTGTACTGTAATTTCTGAAGCTAATTCTGGTGTTCTACAACGTGTAAAGAAATCATATTTTTCTTTTAACGCTCTAAACTCTGGTAAATATCTACCTGCCTGACGCATCATCCATACTGGTGGACGTTCTACAGTTTCTCCTTTTAAAGCTCTTAAAAATAGGTCGTTTTTTATCATATTTCTATATATCTCTATTTCAAGAGATGCTATTAATTTTTTATCATATTTTATCCAGAATATTCAAGCTTTAACATATTTGCGATATCCTGCTATTTATTAAAATGTTTTACCGCTTGCACTATTACATTTTCTACCGTAGGTTTATTTGCAATAATTATGCGATCAGTATATTTTTGAGCTTCAGAAGCAGTTGTGTTTCCGATACAAAAAACTACATTTTCTCCAATTTTATTTTCAGAAAAATAACTCTGAACTCCTGAAGGACTGAAAAACAAAATTCCATCAAAAGTACGATCAATCTTTTTTGAGTTTATATGTGTCTTATATACTATTTGCTCCTTAAGATCAACATTATTTTGCTTGAGAAGATCTGGCAATTCATCTCTTCTTAGATCTCCACAAAAAAACACAAAAGATTCATTTTTATACTTTTTTAGTATAATTTTTGCTAAATCTGATGCATTTTGAGCATTTTCTATGACTTTTTCGCCATTTTCTTCTAAAAGTCTTTTGGTATTTTGACCAACGCAAAAACAATTTGAAATGTTAATTCCATAATCACTAATCGCTTTAACAGCATTCTTGCTAGTGAAAATTGCATTTTGGACAACATTCTCTATTTCAACCTTCAATATTTCAATTTCGATTGCACTATATTCTACCAAACCAATACCAGAATTAAGTAAAAGTTCTTTTTGAGATAATGTAAGTTTTTTAGTAGACAAAAGTGTTTTCATATCTATATCGAAGAAGAAATTAAAGTACTTTTCTAATTTAAACTCCTTTTTATCTTCTCCATCAATGCTCTTCCTCCATTATTTAATATTTCTTGTGCACATTGTTTCCCAAAATCTTTTGTCATATCAGCTTTAATAGTTTTTGTGACTTCGATTTTTTGAGAACCATCTAAAGCAAATAAAACTCCCGAAAAATGAACCTTATCCTTCTTAATTTCTGCTAATGCCCCAATAGGTGCTGTACAACCTCCTTCTAATTCTCTTAAAAATTCTCTTTCGATATGTACACACATCTCAGAAGGAACATGGTTTAATTGTGATAATGCTTTTCTACAGAATTCATCTTCCTCTTTTGCTACTACCAACATAGCTCCTTGCGCTGGCGCGGGTATCATCCAATCAAGATCTATATAATTCTCCGGTTTTAAATCTATACGCTCTAAACCGGCAGCAGCAAAAATTGCCCCATTCCAATCATTATCTTTTAACTTTTGCATACGTGTATTTACATTACCTCGTAAATCTTCTACGTTATGATCAGGGAATTTATGTAACCATTGCGCTTTACGCCTTAGACTTCCTGTGGCAATGATTCCTTTATCGTCTAAAAAGTCTAATCCTTTATGGACAAGTATGTCCTGCACATTTGCTCTTGGTAAAACGGCAGCTTCTACGATACCCTTTGGCAAAGCGGTAGGTACATCTTTCATAGAATGCACTGCAATATCGATATCGTCATTTAACATTGCTATATCCAATGTTTTAGTAAAAATTCCAGTGATTCCTAATTCATACAAGGGTTTATCTAAGATAATATCTCCAGTTGATTTTACAGGAATTAGTTTTGTTTTATATCCTAAATCTTCCAGGAGGTTTTGTACTGTATTAGCTTGCCAAAGTGCGAGTTCACTATCCCTGGTGCCTATACGAATTGTTTTACTCAAGGTTTTATTTATTTTGTAATTGGAAAACTTTCTGTATCAACTCAATACTTTCGTCTGCAGAAACATTCTCATCTTTTAGATGATTTGCAAAGTGATTGGTGATTTTTTGAATAATACGATCACTAATGATATCTGCCTGTTCTTCGTTAAAATCCGATATCTTTTTTCGTTGAAGTCCTATTTCGGTTTCCTTAAGTGTCGTTAATTTATTTTTTAGAGCTTTAATTGTCGGAGCAAACTTTCTGGTTTCAAGCCAACTTTCAAACTCTGATTGTATTTCTCTTATAATTGCCTCTGCATGCGGAATATGTTCTTTTCTGCGTTGCAAGGTTTTGTCTGTCATCTTAGATAAATCATCCAGATGTACTAATGTCACATTTGGCAATTCTGTAACATCAAGTGATACATTACGCGGGATGGACAAATCCAGAATCAATAAAGGCTTATCAGAATGGATTAGCTGTTTAGAAATTGTAGGTTTTTGAGCTCCGGTTGCCACAATAAGAACATCCGAGTTTTTTATTTCTGACTGAATATTAGCATAATCTTTTACAACAAGATTAAACTTACCAGCTATTTTCTCTGCTTTGACCTTTGTCCTATTAATCAAAACAATATGGTCATTCTTGGTATGCTTTACTAGATTTTCACATGTGTTTCTTCCTATTTTACCTGTGCCGAAAAGCAAAAGGTTTTTATCAGAAACATAAGGAACTCTAGCCAGGATATATTGTACTGCTGCAAAACTTACTGAAGTAGCACCCGATGAAATTTCAGTTTCATTCTTAATGCGTTTACTTGCCTGAATTACTGCATTTACTAATCGCTCTAAAAACGGGTTAGTAATATCAACTTTTTTTGATGCTTTAAAACTCTTTTTTAATTGACTTATAATCTCAAAGTCTCCCAAAATCTGACTATCCAATCCGGTTCCTACTCTAAAAAGATGTGCAACCGCCTTATTGTTTTTATGCACATAGGCAACCTTCTCAAACTCCTCAACAGTTCCTTGAGTATGCTCACAAAGTAGTTTGATTAATTGAAAAGGATGTTGAGCAAAACCGTGTAGCTCAGTTCGATTACAAGTAGAAGTAACTAATAATGCTTCAATACCTTCTTCTTTAGCTTGTTTCAAAATAGCATGTTTTGCTTCGTCAGTAACACTAAAGTGTCCTCTGATCTCTGCATCAGCTTTTTTGTAGCTAAGTCCAATGGTATAAAAATTTGTTCCCTTCGCTCGTAGGTGAGGCTCCATTTAATAAATTCTAAATTTCAGTGACAAAAATATCTTTACTTACCTTTAAAAAATAACGCCAGAAGAATTTTTAATGTCGAAAAAAGAAGTTTAAGGGTTCAATTATGTAAAAACAGGTAAAAACACCTATTTTTGTAGTGGTTCAAAAGATTTGTTTTTAAACAATTTAGATTTATTCTAAATAATAACATTATAGCTTATGGAAATTGAATTAAAAAATAACGCTCCAGGGATATTGGAAGAAACCAGAATAGAAGAAGGTTTTTACGTTCTTAAATTCCAAAATGAAACAAATGAAAGTCAAGGTGTTATAAGAGATATTGATAGCAGTTATATTCAATTTCACTTTTGTATCAAAGGTGCTATAAAGTTTAATTTTAACAATGGGAGTTACGCTCTTAATCTCACTGAAGAGAATTCTTTACTCTTATACAATCCACAACGTGATTTACCAATGAACCTGGAAATGGAAAAAGATTCATGGTTGATTACACTCCTAATTTCTATTAAAAAGTTTCATCAATTATTCTCTAAAGAAGCTGATTATATTCCTTTCTTAGGAGAAGGTAATCGTGATAAAAAATATTATACTGATGGCAGTATATCTCCATCTATGGCAGTTGTATTAAATCAGATTATGAATTATGGTTTACATCAATCAATTAAGATATTATATTTTAAAGGAAAAGCTTATGAATTATTAAGCCTATACTTTAATCGCCCGGAAGATGCAGATATAGAGCAATGTCCTTTTTTAGTAGATGAAGAAAATGTTTTGAAGATAAAAACTGCCAAGGAGATAATCATTAATCGTATGGCCGAACCTCCTACTTTGCAGGAATTATCTAATGAAATAGGGTTACCGCTTAAAAAACTTAAAGACGGTTTTAAGCAAATCTACGGAGAACCCGTGTATGCCTTTTTGTTTGATTATAAAATGGAAGTAGCCAGACAACTTCTTGCGTCTGGAACCCATAATGTGAACGAAGTAGGTTTAAAAATAGGATATAGCACAGCTAGCCATTTTATTGCAGCTTTTAAAAAGAAGTTTGGAACTACTCCAAAAAAATATGTGATGGGTCTCAATTAAAGGCAACCTAGTCGAACCTCTCCACTCTGGGGATTCCGACACCTTTTTGCAAAGATACTATCGAGTCATACATACCTCGATCTTCATCAGAAGTATCAGCCAATACTGACACAAAATCGAATTGTTCTAATAGTTCCAGGACAAAAGGTAGTTTGTCTTTTTCGACATCTACAATTATACGTTTCATTTATATGCTTTTTTGATCATTATAAAAATACTAAAATAAAACAACTCAACTTTCAGTTTGTCAGAATTTAACGTAATTATAAGTTATGTTTGAGCGTTCTGGATTTTGTAATTTTAGAAAGCTAATATTTATTACAATACCAGTATCAAAAAGTCCTATCGTTTTTAGTATTCAAGCTCATCCTAGATTTGTATTTTTGCGAAACACGAAAAAGAAAAAGTATGAGCAAAGGAGTACTCCTTGTTAATTTAGGATCACCTGATAGTACAGATCCAAAGGACGTAAAGAAATATCTAGGCGAATTTTTGATGGATCCTCGTGTAATCGATGTTCCTCTTTGGGCAAGAACTTTATTAGTTAAAGGTATTATTCTAAACACTCGCCCTAAAAAGTCGGCTGAAGCTTATAAAAAAATATGGTGGGAAGAAGGTTCTCCTCTAATTGTACTTTCTGAACGATTGCAGAAGAAAGTTGCAGATCGAACCACTGTCCCTATAGGACTAGCCATGCGTTATGGTTCTATGAACATTAAAAAAGGACTTCAAGAGCTACACGACCAGGGAGTTGATGATGTTATGATTATTCCGTTATATCCGCAATTTGCAATGGCAACTACAGAAACTATTCTTGTATTGGCAGAAGAATTACGCAAAGAGCATTTCCCTAATATGAAAATTTCAGATGTCCCTGCTTTCTATAAAAACGCTGAATATATCGAAGTTCTTTCTAACAGTATCGCAGAATATCTAGAAGGTGTTGAATACGAACATCTTTTATTTAGCTATCACGGTGTTCCTGAGAGACACATCAGAAAAAGTGATATTAGCAATGGAAATTGTAAAATGGATGGAAAGTGTTGCTTTAAAAAAGGATCAAAACAACACGAGTTTTGCTATCGTCATCAATGTGAGATGACAACAGTGCAAGTAGCCAAAAAATTAAAACTTAAAAATGGAACTTATTCTACTTCTTTCCAATCTCGATTAGGATTTGATCCATGGTTACAACCTTATACTGATCGTACCATAGAACGTATGGGTAAAGAAGGTACTAAAAAAATGGCCATCGTGACTCCTGCTTTCGTTTCGGATTGTCTGGAAACACTTGAAGAAATCGCTATGGAAGGTGAAGAAATATTTCATGAAGTTGGTGGAAAGGAGTTTACAACAGTTCCTTGTCTTAATGATCGAGATGATTGGGCTGATGTATTGGCCAATTGGGTAAACGAATGGAGCACCCATAAATCTTCTGTGATATAATGGCAAAAGTTTCGTCTGAAGCCTTAGGAATTGAACCTATAGGAAAATTACTCATCAAACAGGCAGCACCTGCATCTATTGGGATACTGGTGATGTCACTCAATATCCTTATCGATTCAATTTTTGTAGGAAACTGGATTGGTTCTATTGCCATCGCGGCGATCAATGTGGTTCTTCCTGTTTCTTTTTTTATTGCTGCTTTAGGTATGGCCATTGGCATAGGAGGATCCAGCATCATTTCTCGCGCTTTAGGAGCTGGAAACAAAGAAAAGGCTTTACACACTTTTGGAAATCAAATTGTACTTACCCTAATATTTACCGTTTCACTAGCTATTATCGGGCTATTATTTGCAGATGATATTATCCCAAAGTTTGGTGGTAAGGGAGATATTTTTGATCCGGCAAAAATATATTACACTATTGTCTTATACGGAGTTCCTATTCTAGGTTTTGCGATGATGGGTAACACTGTAATACGTGCAGAAGGTAAACCAAAATTTGCGATGATCGCAATGATCATACCTACGGTTAGTAATTTGGTTATGGATTATGTATTTATTAATCTACTGGATTTTGGAATGCACGGAGCTGCTTGGGCGACTACAGGATCCTATCTGGCTTGTTTTCTTTATATTTTTTGGTTTTTCTCTTCAAAAAACTCAGAGCTAAAACTAAAATTCAAACATTTAGGTTTACAAAAAAACATTGTTACAGAAATATCATCGTTAGGAGGAGTTACTCTGGCCAGACAAGCTGTAGTTAGTATCACCTATTTATTAATGAATAATATCTTATTCGATTTAGGACAAGAAGGGTTAGTAGCTGTTTATGCCATTATTGGCAGAATGTTAATGTTTGCTTTATTTCCGGTTTTTGGAGTTACTCAAGGCTTCTTACCTATCGCTGGTTTTAATTATGGAGCAAAACACTATAAACGAGTAAGGGAAACTATAAATACTGCTATTAAGTATGCAGCAATCGTTGCAACATTAGTATTTGTTGGATTAATGATTTTTCCATCAGAAATTACAGCCTTATTCTTAAGTGATAATCCAAATTTATCGCCTAAAGAATTAGCCCTAAATCAATATGTACTTACTCATACTGCAGAACCGATGCGTTGGGTTTTTGCAGCAACTCCTATCATTGCCTTACAATTAATAGGAGCTGCTTATTTTCAGGCCATAGGAAAAGCTATCCCAGCTTTATTACTTACGCTATCTAGACAAGGATTCTTTTTTATTCCTTTGATCTTGATTCTACCAAAGTTTTATGGTGAATTAGGAGTATGGATTTCGTTTCCAATCGCTGATGTATTGGCAACTATTGTAACTGGGTATTTCCTGAATCGGGAAATACGTACTACATTGATTCCTTCAAAAACCAATTAAGCTACATAATACCATAATTCATTTTAGTTTCTTATCGTTGCTGCTTTGCTGATTACTTTCCATTGACCTTTAATTTTTTTCAGAAGGAAAATATCTATATACTTTACCTTCTTACTTTCAATTAAAATCTCAGCTTTTGCAGTAGCAATATTACCTTCTATATCCATTGAAATGATGTTTCCAGTTCTTCCATTAAAAACTCCCTTTTCTCTTTTGACAAATAAATTTGCATATTCTTCAGGAGAAACAACCCATATTTCTTTCTCTTTATGAGATAAGAATAAATCAGCTTCTTCATAAAAAGCTTCTTTGATCATTTCGGGATTACTATAAGAAGTACCTTTTAAATATTTCTGTATGGTAATACGTATCTTTTCTTCTTCAGATTGTGCGGTAATTACATTTATTGTTGTTAAAAACAATACTATCCATAAACAGGTTTTCATTTTCATTCGTTTTTTAATTAATTATTCTTTTATCTGTGTATTCTTATTTTTTATTCTCAAAATTTTGCCATCATCCTCATCTGTTAACATATAGAGTTTTCCAAGAGGGCTTTGTGCAATTTTTCTGGACCTCACCCTATCATCTATAAACAATTCTTCTGCACTCTTGATAACCTCTCCCTCTACTTGAAATCTCCATAAGCTTCCTCGGCTAAGACCAGGAACCAATAAATCATTTTTCCATTGCGCGAATTCGTCTCCCGTATAAAACATAAGCCCTGTTGGTGCTACCGTATGTTGCCAATACCAAACCGGATCTGTAAATGTTCTTTCTTCAAGCTTAGGCGGAAAATAATCTCGACTCCTGTATTTTCCTGTAGTAACAATTGGCCAACCATAATTTGCCCCTGCTTTTAAAATATTGATTTCATCACCTTGACGGGTTCCGTGTTCACTAAACCAAATACTACCTGTGTTTGGTTGCACAGCTATTCCTTGAGCCGCTCTGATTCCTATTGCATAAATTCCAGGAACTGCATCCGTTCCAAAATCTGGATTATCCTCAGGAATACTCCCATCCGAGTTAATACGATAAATTTTTCCTCTTTTGTCTTTTACATCCTGCGCAATAGGTAATGCCGGTTCATCGACTTCTTTAAACAAACGTTCTCCAATGGTGATATATAACTTCTTATCAGGACCAAAAGTCATTCCTCCTCCATAATGAAAATATTCTCTGGTAAAAGGAGAAGCTTCCAAAATTGTGGTAATCTCTTGCAAAGAATCGTTTTTAAGTTTTGCTCTAATTACTTTGGTAGTACTTCCTTTTCCTGTTTTTTTTGCAGCATAAGAAACATATAGAAAATTATTGTTTTGAAAATCTGGATCTGTTACAACTTCATAAATCCCTGAATTATCCCCACGCCAAACTACCCTAATACTGTCTGTAAGATCCCTGGGAAACCCTTTAATCACTTTTTTCTTTTTTGAAAGTAGATTTACTTTGATTAAATCACCATCTTTTTCTGAGACGATAACTTCTTCTTCAGATAAAAAAGCCAAACTCCAAGGGTGTTTAAGACTGTCAACAACCACCTCTTTTATTGGAGATATTTTTTGAGAAATTCGAATAGATTGATCAACTTTATTACAACTTATAGTTATCAGAAGTAATAAAAACAGAAGTTTTTTCATGGGTTCATGGTTTTGATGATTTCGAGTCGCAAAATCATAAAGATCTCATCAAATTCCTTTAAAAAACATGATCTTTAAAACGAAAAAACTAAGCAACCTTGAATTGCTTTCTGTATTGAGAAGGTGTTTGTTGGGTTTCGGCTTTAAAGGCTAAATTAAATGAAGTAACATTTCCAAAACCACTGTCATAAGCTATTGTAGCAATTTTTTCTTGAAAATATTCTGGATCTACCAATAGAAGTTTTGCTTTTTCTACTCTGTAATGATTTACAAATTCAGAAAAATTCTTTCCTTCGTTTTCATTAATCACTTGAGATAATTCTCTCGGAGAAATTGACAGTTTTTCTGCTACTATCACTAAAGAAATATTCTGATCCAAATAAGTATTATCATCTTCAAATATCTCTTTGATTTGTTTTAGTATTTTTTTTGAAGCTGTCTTATCAAGTGCAGAATTACTATATTTTTCTAAAGCAAAAACGTGCCTTCTTAACAACAAGTATGAAAAGCCATATACCAACAGAGAATACAAAATAGCTCCTCCTATATAAAATGGAATAAAGCCAATAAAATTACTCAAGTAAAAAAAGCATATTAAACTAGCTCCTATTACTATTGCACGATACCATTTTAATAGTCTTACGTTTGCTTCTTTTCTTATTTTTAAAATATAAAGCCAAGATAAAATAACATATGTAGCTAAATGACATAATACCAGAGTGTAGCTCAAATATGATTCAATATTCCTGGCATTAGGAATCCATTTACTTAAGAGCGCAAACAATCCAAACGGAATCAGATGAAGATAATTTAATTTTGAAAATGTATGTACCTTTTGCAAGAGCACTCTCCCATAAAACCATAAGAAAGGTCCGGATAATAGGATTCCAGAAATACCCAAATTGCGATAAAATGGATCTAATATCATATAATTATTAAAAACCGATTTACCGATCCTGATTGTTAAGCCAAGTAGTACAAAGGCCAAAAACCTATTAGCTCTTTGATTTCCTTTTTTTAAAGTAAAAAGGTAGAAACATAAAAAGAGTGCTTGAGCCAATCCCAAACAACTTAATACCAATATAAATCCTTGCTGCAACATTTTTCAAAAATAGTAATACCAATTCTTATATGAAATTACCGTAGGTTAAATTGAAATATTTTTGATTTAGACAAAAAAGAAAATTCTGGGCTAGCAACGCTATCGATGTATTTTATTTTGAAGTATAGAGTAAAAAGATATGATCTTAGCAGGTAATTTCATTTGAGAAATGGTATAAGGTTCATACATACATCAAGGTTAAAATTACGTGAAAATCTTTTGGAATAATTTTTAATTCCTGACTTTAGTATCCCATCAAATCTACTTTTGTTCTAATTATCTCTTATATATCTTGGTTTTAACTAAAACTCAACTAACATGAATTCACAATTCACCAAAGTAATTTTCATCATCTTTTTTGTCTTTGGAAGTCTTTTTACCTCACAATCACAAACCTATAATTCAGAACTTTATGATGCCCTAGAGTATCGCCTAATTGGTCCTTTTAGAGGCGGTCGAAGTGCCGCTGTTACTGGGGTACCAGGAAAACCTAATTTATTCTACTTTGGAGCAACCGGTGGTGGTATCTGGAAAACTACTGATGGCGGAAGAACCTGGGAGAATATTTCTGATGGTTTCTTTGGTGGTTCTATTGGTGCTATTGCTGTTTCCAAAAGCGATCCTAATGTTATATATGTTGGTGGAGGAGAAAAAACACTTCGTGGTAATGTTTCTTCAGGGTATGGAGTTTGGAAAAGTGTGGATGCAGGAAAAACCTGGACAGAATCTGGACTTCCTAAAAGCAGGCATATTCCTAGAATAGCAATTCATCCTACAAATCCAGATATAGTTTATGCCGGAGTTTTAGGAAACATCTATAAGCCTACCCAAGATCGTGGAGTGTATAAAAGCACAGATGGAGGAAAAACCTGGGGCAAAGTCTTATTTGCTAATCAAGATGCTGGTGCTGTTGATCTGATTATGGATCCTAATAATCCGCGAATTCTATATGCCTCTACCTGGAATGCCAGAAGAACTCCTTACAGTTTAAGCTCAGGAGGAGATGGTTCTGCTTTATGGAAAAGTACAGATAGTGGAAAAAATTGGAAGGAAATCTCAAAAAATAAAGGTTTTGCCAAAGATACACTAGGTATTATCGGAGTAACCGTTTCTCCGGTGGATAGTGAACGTGTGTGGGCAATTGTAGAAAACAAAGAAAAAGGTGGAGTGTATCGTAGTGATGATGGCGGAGAAACCTGGAATCAGCTCAATAGTGATCGAAGCCTTAGACAAAGAGCCTGGTATTATTCCAGGATTTATGCCGATCCCAAAGACAAAGATGTTGTATATGTGGTAAATGTATCGTATCACAAAAGTAAGGATGGAGGTAAGAACTTTAGTAGTTATAGAGCACCTCACGGAGATCATCATGATCTTTGGATATCCCCTGAAAATCCTAAACGTATGATTATAGGAGATGATGGTGGAGCACAAATCACCTATGATGGTGGCAAAACCTGGAGTACGTATCATAATCAACCTACCTCACAGTTTTATAGAGTAACAACAGACAATAGTTTTCCATATAGGATCTATGTCGCACAACAGGATAATTCTACTATAAGAATCAATCACAGAAGTACAGGGTTTTCTATTTCTGAAAATGATTGGGAAAGAACTGCTGGTGGAGAATCTGCGCATATAGCTGTAGATCCAAAAAATAATGATATTGTTTATGGTGGTAGTTATGATGGATTTCTAACGAGAGTTAATCACAAAACTGAAACCGTTAGATCAATTAGCGTATGGCCTGATAATCCAATGGGGCACGGAGCAGAAGACATGAAATATCGTTTCCAATGGAATTTTCCTATACTGTTTTCCAAACACAATCCTAATCGATTGTATACATTCTCAAATCATGTACACGTAACCGAAAATGAAGGACAAAGTTGGGAAGTAATTAGTCCTGATCTTACAAGAAATGATCCGGAAAAACTAAAATCTTCTGGCGGTCCTATTACCCAGGATAACACATCAGTAGAATATTACTGTACAATTTTTGCTGCCGCAGAAAGCCCTCTTAAAGAAGGGTTACTATGGGTAGGAAGCGATGATGGGTTAGTACATATAAGCCAAGATGGAGGAAAATCATGGAATAATGCTACACCTAAAGGCATGCCAGAATGGATGATGATCAATAGTATTGAACCCAGTGCTTTTGATGAAGGCACCTGTTATATTGCGGGAACACGATATAAATCCGGAGATTTTGCGCCATATCTATACAAAACCACTGATTACGGTAAATCGTGGACCAAAATCACTAACGGGATACAACCGGAACATTTTACTCGAGTACTTAGAGAAGATCCTAAACGTAAAGGGTTACTTTATGCCGGAACAGAAACCGGGATGTATATATCATTTAACAATGGAACCAATTGGCAACCTTTTCAGTTAAATCTTCCAATCGTTCCTATTACCGATTTAACTATTAAAGAAAACAATCTTATTGTTGCAACTCAGGGAAGAAGCCTATGGATCATTGATGATCTCACTCTTTTACATCAACTTAACACCACATTAAAAAGTAAAGATCACATTTTATTCAAACCAAAACAAACGTATCGAATGGCAGGTGGAAGTCGTAAAGGGTCCAAAACCGAAGGAACGAATCATCCATCTGGAGTAGTAACTTATTTCTACCTCAAGAATTATGATGCAAAGAAAGACACCATTTCATTGACTTATTTTAACTCAAAAAATGACACTATTAAATCTTTCAGTAATAAAGCAAAAGAGGAAAAAGATAAATTAAAAGATCTTAAAAAAGGGGGTAATCAATTTAACTGGAATATGAGAGGCGATGGTGCCGAACGATTAAAAGGAATGATATTATGGTGGGCAAATCTTAACGGCCCAAAAGCAGTTCCTGGAAATTATAAGGTAAGCCTTAATGTAAATGGATCAGAAGTTTCTCAACCCATTACTATTATTGCTGACCCAAGAGCCGAATCTACTCCTCAGCAAATGCAAGCACAGTTTGATTTTATCACTAGTGTAAATGAAACTGTAGACAGGGCACATAAATCCATTAAAAAGATCCGAAAGATCAATACACAGCTTAAAGCATTTGCAAAACAATACAAAGACAACACTGCTACAGAAGAACTCGTTAAAAAAGCAAAAGACTTACAAAAGCAATTTGGTGAAATTGAAAAAGCATTATACCAAACTAAAAACAGAAGCGGGCAAGATCCTCTTAATTTTCCGATTAAATTGACTAATAAATTAGGACACCTAAATTCATTAGTTGGTATGGGTGATTTTGGTCCAACTGCACAAGATATTGCTGTAAAAAATGAACTGACCCAAAAAATAAATAAGCAATTAAATGCTTTTGACAAACTCATTTCAGAAGAAATCAAAAGTTTTAATACTCAATTTAATACATTACAATTAAACTACTTGTCTATTAAAGAATAAGAATTACCAAACTAAAATATCAGATATTTATCTAATATGGAAAAAAAGAAGAAAGCCATTGTATACTAATTACAAAGGCTTTCTTGTCTTTATGACATTCTGTTAATCAAAATAAAGAGTTGTCCAGATCAAGCATTTTAAGCAGGTTCGCAAAAGTGCAGTAGTAAATCATTTCAGATTTCTTACTTTTGAAACTAAACTTTATTGTTTGTTATCTTAAAAACAAAGAATGCTAGAATACTACCCTTACATAAAATCTCTACACCTCATTTTTGTAATCACATGGTTTGCAGGGCTTTTTTATATTCCAAGATTATTTATTTATCAGATTGAGGCTTTTCAAAAACCTTCTCCTGAAAAAGAAATATTAGGAAAACAACTTAAGCTAATGGCTAAGCGGTTATGGTTTATAATAACGTGGCCATCGGCTATATTAGCAACTTTATTTGCGGTTTGGCTTTTAATTTTAATGCCTGGCTGGTTACAACAACCTTGGATGCACGTAAAATTAGGATTTGTTGTATTACTTATTATATATCATTTAAAATGCCATCATATCTACAAACAATTACAAAAAGATGTTGTAAAATGGTCTTCTAACCAAATGCGGATCTGGAATGAAGGTTCAACCATTATTTTGTTCTCTGTAATTTTTTTGGTTGTTGTTCGAGACGCGGTAAACTGGATATTTGGTGTAATTGGTATTCTCTCACTCTCTATAGCATTAATGCTAGGAATTAGACTCTACAAAAGAATCAGAGATAAAAATCCCGAAGCTTAATTTTTAAAAAATCGCTTATAATTTCATTTTAACTACTCGATATTGGATTTTATTTCAAAAACATATCAAACCAAGTCTAATAAACCAATTACGGTAAGAGAAGCCATTCCTGAAGATGCAACGCAATTATTAAAACTAAAACATCAATATCTAAAGGATACCAATACGATACCCTTGTTTGATTATGAGTATTCTAATACAATTAAAGAGGAGTGTGAATTGATTAAAAACTATCATAAACAACAGAATAGTATTTTATTAGTAGCAGAGTATAAAGGAATTATTGTAGGAAACATTGATCTCACCGGAAGTTGGAGAAAAAAAATGCAACATACTGCGGTAATAGGAATGGGGATTCATACACAATGGCAAAATCAAGGTTTAGGAACACTTTTAATTCAGAATGTGATGGATTGGTCCAAAACGAATGACTTACTCAAGACTATCTGGTTAGAAGTTTACGAAACAAACAATGCAGGAAGAACACTATACAAAAAATCTGGATTCAAAGAAGTAGGAAGAATCAAGAACTTCTTTCATGAAAAGCAAAAATACATCGATAAGATTATCATGTCTATAGAAGTTTCTGAAAACTAAAATCATATTTACTTCGTACTTCCAACTTTTCCTTATCTTCGTGCAACTTTTAGCATAATTATATGATCAAATCTATGACAGGTTTTGGGAAGTCGATTCTTCAACTTCCTACAAAAAAAATTACTATTGAAGTAAAATCACTTAATAGTAAAAATCTAGATCTTAACGCTCGAATTCCATCGCAGTACAGAGAAAAAGAATTACAAATGCGTAATACCATTGCCAAAACTCTTGTAAGAGGAAAGGTAGATTTTGGTCTATATGTAGAAATTACTGCAGAAGAAACTTCTACAAAAATCAATGAAGCAGTAGTAAAAGATTATATAAAACAGTTAGAGGCAATTCACAATTCTGGAGAAACTATAGAACTGATCAAAATGGCTGTTCGCATGCCTGATGCTTTAAAAACTGTACGTGAAGAGATTAATGAAAAAGAGTTTACCGCTATTGAGAACTCTCTAAAAGATGCATTAAAGGCTATAGAAGAATATAGGGTTGACGAAGGAAAAGCACTTGAAAAGGACTTTAACCTTAGAAAAACAAATATAGGTCAGCTACTTGATCAGGTAATTGAAATGGATCCTGAGCGTATGGATGCTGTTAGAGAACGATTACATAAAGCCGTTTCTGATCTAAAAGAAGAAGTAGATCAAAATCGTTTTGAACAAGAACTAATCTATTATCTTGAAAAATTTGATATAACTGAAGAGAAAGTTCGTCTTGCCAATCATTTAGAATATTTTACTACTACCTTAAATTCTTCTCAATCCAATGGAAAAAAACTTGGATTTATTACTCAAGAAATAGGTCGTGAGATCAACACTATTGGTAGTAAATCTAATTATGCACCTATGCAACAGCTGGTAGTGCAAATGAAAGATGAACTTGAGAAAATTAAAGAACAACTGCTAAACGTATTATAGTGTAATGAAGGAAGGTAAGCTTATCGTACTTTCGGCACCATCAGGTAGTGGAAAAACTACTTTGGTAAAATATTTACTTCATCAGGAAGAATTGAACTTAGGGTTTTCTATATCTGCAGCCTCTCGAGAACCAAGAGGTGGTGAGATTCACGGAAAAGATTACTATTTTTTATCTCTACGCGAGTTTAAAGATAAAATTAAAGCAGATGAATTTCTTGAATGGGAAGAAGTATATCGTGATAACTTTTACGGTACTTTAAAAACGGAAGTTCAACGACTTTGGGATAATGGTAAACATGTAATTTTTGATATCGATGTTGTAGGTGGTTTAGATATTAAAAGAATATACCCCGATCGAACATTGGCTGTTTTTGTAAAACCGCCTAGTATAGAAGAACTAAAAATTCGTTTAAAAAAGCGTAAGACAGAGTCTGAAGACAAGATCAATATGAGAGTAGCCAAAGCTTCTACAGAAATGGCTACTGCACCTCAGTTTGATGCTATTGTAACCAATGATGATCTGGAAAAAGCTAAAAGCGAGGTGTATCAATTGGTTAAAAAGTTTATTTTTAAGTAATCTGATCGCAGTTGAACAGGTACGAAAACTACGTTTTCATGAAAAAAATAGGATTATACTTTGGCACTTTTAATCCAATTCATATTGGCCATTTAACTATTGCAAATCATATGGCAGAGTTCTCTGATCTGGATGAAATCTGGATGGTAGTAACTCCTCATAACCCTTTTAAAAAGAAAACCTCTCTTCTTGATAATCACCATCGGTATGAGATGGTATATCGAGCTACAGAAGGATACCCAAAACTTAAACCAAGTGATATTGAGTTTAAGTTACCGCAACCAAATTACACCGTATATACATTAGCTCATTTGCAAGAAAAGTATCCTGATTATATGTTTAATCTAATTATGGGTGAAGACAATCTTAACAGCTTTCATAAGTGGAAAAACTATGAAGTGATTCTAGAGAATCATCATATCTATGTGTATCCCAGAATTGCTGAAGGAAAAGTAGAAAACCAATTTAAAGAACATCCTAAGATCCATAGAGTCAATGCTCCAATAATGGAAATTTCTTCTACTTTTATAAGAAAATCAATTGCAGAAAATAAAAACATCAAGCCTTTATTACCTATAGAAGCCTGGGAGTATATTGATAAAATGAATTTTTATCGCTAATCAAAAGTAATTTTCAAACCTTGAAGATTTTGAAAACCTTCAAGGCTTTTTTTCTTATTACTTACCAGGAAAGTCAGCTTTGCGTTTTTCTAAAAACGCAGTAGTTCCTTCTTTAAAATCTTCGGTTCCAAAACAATTACCAAATTCTTCAATTTCAACATTAAATCCATTTACTCCATCTTCATGAACAGCATTTATTGCTCGTATAGCTGAGCTTATAGCTACAGAGGAGTTACGCTTTATTTTACTTGCCAATTTTTCTGCCAATGGTAATAGCTCTTCTTGGGTAGTTACATAATTAACTAAACCGTATTGTTGTGCCTGATTAGCATCAATCATACCTGCTGTCATAATCATTTCCATGGCTCTACCTTTTCCCACAAGATGAGTTAAACGTTGCGTGCCACCATATCCAGGAATCACTCCTAATGAAACTTCTGGCAACCCCATTTTGGCATTATCACTAGCAACTCTAAAGTGTGCTGCCATAGCCAATTCTAATCCTCCTCCTAATGCAAATCCATTTACAGCTGCAATCACAGGTGTTGATAGGTTTGCAACAAAATCAAACAATACTTTTTGTCCGTTTGCCGCTAGTTCTCTTCCTTGATTTACTGTAAAATCTGCAAACTCACTTATATCTGCTCCTGCTACAAAGGCTTTTTCTCCACTACCCGTTATTAGAATAACTTTGGTATCTGCATCTAGATCTGCCACTCTAAAAGCTGCATGTAATTCTTGAATAGTTTCAGTATTAAGCGCATTTAACTTTGAAGGACGATTTATGGTTATTGTAGTAATCCCATTGTTTTGAGACGTGATAATGTTTGTATACATGAGTTAATCTTATTTGTTTTAATCTTCTTATTCTAATTCTTGTTCTATGTGATGTTTCAATAGTTTCATCTTTTCTTCAACCAATTTATATTTTTTCAATCTATAGTTTCTATTTGTCTCCAGACGCCATAAATAACTTAAAATTTCATTTTTTTGATTCAAAGATATTTCAATAGGTTGCTTAATCTCAACCAATTTTCCTTTTGTATCAAAAACCATGTATTTTTTAAGAATGTCATTTACAGGTTTAAAATAGTTAGAAAAAGATTTCATTTCATCTACATTATTCTCAATTATAGTAATGATCTTATAATAATAATCATACAATGTTATAATCTCAATTCTTAATGCATCTTTTTCGACCGTTTTAAGACCACTTGCTTTTAGAGATTCATATCCTGATAAATTCACAATAGGTGCATAATCTCTAAATAGAGTTATATATGCTATATCTATCGAGTCTTGGTTAACTTTTTTATTATTAATCAAGTCTCTAAATAATTGATTAGATTCTAAACTCTTGAGATGACCATAAGTATTACCATTAAAATCTTTAAGATCTAATTCGATACCATTTTTTATTTCTTTAAGAATTTTCTCTTCAGAAAGTCTATCAGCTCTGTTTTCATTACATTTATTAAGAGTAAATGCAGATAGCACAGCAATAAATATCGATAGAAATTCAAATGCGTATTTTCTCCATTTAACTTTTTTCACAAATAACAGGTATTAGAATAAAAATGAACTAAAACCAGAACTTATTAAGGAGTATATTCCTTTGGAAACTTAACCTTAAAGACTGTTCCTTTTCCTTCTTTGGAAGTAAAGGTAATACTTCCTTGATAGGTTTCCACAATATTTTTTACCATTCCTAACCCTAATCCCATTCCACTAGTTTTGGTTGTAAACTTAGGTTCAAAAACTTTCTTTTTATTTTCTTCATCGATCCCGACTCCATTATCGGCAACTGTAATTACAACTTCTCCATTTTCAGAAAATACATCAACTAAAATTTTAGGAACACGATCTTCTGGAATAGCTTGTATACCATTCTTTACCAAATTCGTAACCACTCGTATCAATTGAGTACGATCAAATTTAGCAATTACCTCATCTCTAACGACCGGAAAAATAATATAGTCTTCATTAAAGATATCCAATGCCAGCCTAACAATTTTTACTACATCCAGGGTTTCGCTCTTTTGTGCTGGCATCTGAGCAAAATTTGAAAATGCAGAAGCTATCGAACTCATGGTATCTATTTGCTGTATCAGAGTATCACTATACTCTTGTACTTTTTGGTTAACATTAGGATCATTAGGATCAAATTTTCGATGAAAACTTTGAACCGTAAGTCGCATCGGTGTTAATGGATTTTTGATCTCGTGCGCAACTTGTTTCGCCATTTCACGCCAAGCAGCTTCACGCTCACTCTTAGCCAACATAGCTGCACTTTCTTCTAGCTCATCTATCATACTGTTGTATGCATTGACCAAAGAATATATCTCTTCGCTAGCATCACCAATTTCAATTCGTTTATTTCTTTTGTCCAGACGAGTTTGATCAATAGTTTCCGAGATCGTTTTCAAAGATCTTGTAATATATTTTGATAAAAAGTACGCTAGTGCGATAGCAATCAATAACATTAAAACATAGATTTCACCCAGGCGTTGTAAGAACTCTCGAAGCTCACGTGTGATCAAATCATCATCTTGAACATAGGTAAGCTTTAGTATAGCAATAGATTTTGAATTACTATCATTTATATAGGTATATGAAGATTGGTATTCTATATCATCTTTCTGAAATTTAACCAAATGTCTCCTATCAAAATTTGTTCTTAACTCATTAAGAACATTTGTATCTATTTGAAAATCCGCAGTATCATTAGCAAACGTACCTTTGGATTTAATAAGTAACTCTCCCTCTAGATTATAAATATCAATCGGCAACTTGTGTATTGCCGACAATTCATAAATATTAATACGATTACGCTCATTAAAAATAAACGGCACCTTCTCAGTAATAACTTGAAAAGTGGTATTTCTAAGTACTAAATCTATGTTCTCTCTAATTGCACTTTCTTTTCGCTCTAATCGTTCTCTGTGATAATCCTGAGCTTCTTCTCTATATTGATAAATTGTAACAGCCGCAATAAGAATTGATGCTATTAAAACCAGAAAGGTCATAGAAATAAAAATTCGTGTACGAAGAGAGAGTTTTAACAACTTCATATATAGAAAGGGTTAGTTATTTCTTATGAAACAGAAATAATGGATCCGGCCAAACAGGTAGATTTGTTTATATTACTTTTTGGTAGGTAAAGATAACAAATATCACACCAAAATACTTTTGAAAAGAAATACCAAAGAATATAGAATTCCCTAAATTTACCTATCACTTATATTTATGGAAAATACTGTTTTACTTTCTGTACAAAATCTTGATGTAAGTTTTCCTAGTTCAGGAAATGAGAATCGGGTTTTACACGATATTACTTTTGATATTCATACCGATGAAATCCTGGGAGTTGTAGGTGAATCAGGAAGTGGTAAATCTGTAACTTCATTAGCTATTTTAGGGTTGTTACCAAAAAAAACAGCTAAGATTCCAAGAGGTAATATCTTCTACAAGAATGTTTCATTGTTAGAATTAAAGGAAAAAGAGTTTAGAAAAATTAGAGGAAATGAAATAGCTATGATTTTTCAGGAACCCATGAGTTCTCTGAATCCTTCTATGAGATGTGGTAAGCAGGTTATAGAAATATTGCTTCAACATACTAATTTATCCAAAACTGAAGCTAAAGCAGAAGTAATTACTTTATTTCAAAAAGTTAAATTACCCGATCCTGATCGAGCTTTTCGGTCCTATCCGCATCAACTCAGTGGTGGCCAGAAACAACGTATTATGATTGCCATGGCTGTTGCCTGTAAACCTAAGTTATTGATCGCCGATGAGCCAACTACTGCACTTGATGTAACTGTACAACGAGATATTATAGGTTTACTCAAAGAATTACAGAAGGCTTATAATATGAGTATTTTGTTTATTTCTCACGACCTTTCTTTGATATCAGAAATTGCCGACAATGTTTTGGTCATGTATCAGGGAAAAATAGTAGAAAGTGGTTCTGCTAATGAAATATTTCATCATCCTAAACAAGATTATACCCGAGCACTAATCAGTTCAAGACCCTCTCTGGATACCAGGTTAAAAAAACTACCCACGATTGCAGATTTTCTTGACAATACTAACTATCAGAATGAAATAATTACCAAAACGCAAAGAGAGCAGCATCATAAGGAACTTTATGATCAACCTCCATTATTAGAAGTTGTCGATGTAAAAAAGAGTTATCTTTCAAAAGTTGGTTTGTTTGGCAAATCAGAATTTCTGGCCGTTGACAACGTTAGCTTTAAACTTTATGAAGGAGAGACATTAGGTTTGGTAGGAGAATCCGGATGTGGTAAATCTACCTTAGGAAATACTATTTTACAGCTTGATAAAGCTAATTCTGGACAAATCTTATATAAAGGCGAGGATATTACCAAACTCAATTCTGCTCAAATAAGAAAACTTAGAAAAGAGATTCAATTAATATTTCAGGATCCTTTTGCATCGCTTAATCCAAGGTTACCTATTGGAAAAGCAATCATGGAACCTATGCAGGCACATCAATTATATAATAATGATGCTGAAAGAAAGGAAAAAACAATTAATCTATTAGAACGTGTAGGATTAACAGCTGTTCACTTTGATAGGTATCCGCACGAATTTAGTGGAGGGCAAAGGCAACGAGTAGGTATTGCACGAACAATTGCACTACAACCTAAACTTATCATATGTGATGAATCTGTTAGCGCACTCGATATATCTGTACAAGCTCGTGTTTTAAATTTACTTAATGAATTAAAAGAAAACTTTGGTTTCACCTATATTTTTATTTCTCACGATCTTGCTGTAGTAAAGTATATGTCAGATCAATTATTAGTGATGAACAAGGGTCAAATTGAAGAACACGGAGATGCTGATGAGATCTATGAAAACCCAAAAAAGAAATATACCCAAAAACTTATTGATGCCATTCCTAAAGGGATATAAAAAAACCTGTTAAGCTTGTTTTATAAGTTTAACAGGTCTAATTCATCGCGATTCGGGGAAACTGCGATTGATTAACAACAAAAAATCACATCAACAAAAATACTTTTTTCGCCAGGTACATGCAGTTAGAAATTAATTCGACAGTAGGTTTTACTGATTTCTGCAGGCGATTTATACGTTTCTTCATAATAGGGCAAATGTGTGGTTAATTTAAAAATTTATTTGTTTAAAAAATAAAACACCACTAACGGGGGTTATTTTTTCAGGGATCACTAATATGCAAAATATTTTACACATTAAGGTTAAAGTACGGATAAAATCGATAAAATACACATAATTTTAACATTTTGATAAGATATAACCGGTTTTACTGCTTAAAGCATTACTTTAAGGCCATAAAAAAACCGTTGATGTTGAAGGAAAAATACTACAAAATCAATGATTTTACAATCTATTTACTAAGAACGTATTTTTTTAAAATTTATTATTCGTAGAGATTAGGCAGATAATCGTAGTTACATTTTTAGAATTTGCCTATTAATCTAAAATCATTTCGGGGATATTTCCCTCAATAATAAGTTTACCTTCTGTGGCGTTTTGGATATCTTCTACACTAACTCCAGGAGCTCTTTCCAAAAGTTTAAATCCATTACTGGTAATTTCAAGTACTGCCATATTAGTAACCACTTTTTTCACGCAGTTCACTCCTGTTAATGGAAGTGAACATTCTTTCAAAAGTTTAGATTGCCCGGCACGGTTTGTATGCATCATTGCCACTATTATGTTTTCGGCACTAGCAACCAAATCCATAGCTCCTCCCATTCCTTTTACCATTTTACCTGGGATTTTCCAATTGGCAATATCTCCATTTTCTGCCACTTCCATTGCACCAAGAATAGTTAGATCCACATGTTGCCCTCTAATCATTCCAAAACTCGTAGCAGAATCAAAAAATGATGCACCAGGCATTGTTGTAATAGTTTGTTTACCTGCATTGATAATATCAGCATCTTCATCTCCCTCAAAAGGAAATGGCCCCATGCCTAAAACTCCATTTTCGCTTTGAAACTCAACTTCTATTCCTTCTGGTATATAATTAGCAACCAAAGTGGGGATACCAATCCCCAGGTTTACAAAATATCCATCCTTAAGTTCTTTAGCTATTCTTCTTGCTATTCCGTTTTTGTCTAGCATAATTTTATCTTCTTCTTATCTTATATGAATTAAAATCGTTGGTTGCTCTACTCTCATAGATCCAAACAAAAATTGGTATCGTTCCTGTTATCGTTCCAATTGCTCCGTAAAAGCTCCAAAGAAATATTGTAATCACTGCACTTATTGCTAATGCTATCAATATTTTTCTATTATCTACTACAGCATCAATTCTATTGATATGTTTTATATCATCTTTACCACAATGATCACAATTGATATTCACCTCATCTCCCACTTTCATTTGCAAATCTCCTCTAGTAGTGGTTACTGGGGTAAAGTTATTTTGTTTTTTACAACCTGCGCATGTATATTCTAACCTCATCCAACTCCATTTTTAACCTCTAACTTAATTTAAATTAGGCTGTGGTGTCATTCTTAGATAAGGTTTCACTTCCTTATGCCCTTTTGGGAATAACTCTGGAATCTCCTCATTAGTAACCGAAGGTACAATTACACAATCTTCTCCATGATTCCAGTTTGCAGGTGTTGCTACTTTATGATAAGCCGTTAACTGTAATGAATCAATAACTCTTAGTAACTCATCAAAATTTCTACCTGTTGAAGCTGGATATGTAATAGTTAATTTGATTTTTTTATCAGGTCCTATTACAAAAACAGAACGCACTGTAAGCTGACTATCCGCATTAGGATGTATCATATCATATAATTCTGATACTTTTCTGTCTTCATCCGCAATGATTGGAAAATTGACTGTAGTGCTTTGCGTTTCATTAATATCTTTAATCCATCCGTGATGTGATTCTACTCCATCGACACTTAATGCTGCTACTTTTACATTACGTTTATTAAAAGCATCTGCATATTTGGCAACGGTACCTAGCTCTGTAGTACAAACAGGTGTATAGTCTGCCGGATGAGAAAATAAAATACCCCAATGATCTCCTAACCAATTGTGAAAATTAATTTCTCCTTCTGTAGTTTGTGCGTTGAAATTTGGTGCTTCATCACCTAATCGTAATACTGCCATGATTTGTGTGTTATATTAATTTGTAACAAAGTATTATTAACCTTGTTGATTTGTTATTTTTTACGAACTGTTCTTTGTTCAATTCTTTTTTCGTATTGTTCTCCCTGAAAAATTCTTTGTACAAAAATTCCGGGAACATGAATGTGATCTGGATTTAAACTTCCTGCTGGTACTAATTCTTCAACTTCTGCCACAGTAATTTTTGCAGCTCCACACATACACGGATTAAAGTTTCTTGCTGTTCCTTTAAAAATTAAATTTCCTGCCTCATCACCTTTCCAGGCTTTTACAAAAGCAAAATCAGCTTCAAAAGCCTTTTCTAAAATATACATCTTACCATTAAATTCTCTGCTTTCTTTTCCTTCTGCTACCTCTGTACCATAACCGGCAGGTGTATAAAACGCAGGAAAACCACCTTGAGCTGCACGACACCTCTCTGCAAGTGTTCCTTGCGGAATTAATTCTACGTCTAGCTCACCGCTTAGCATCTGCCGTTCGAATTCATCGTTTTCTCCCACATAAGAAGAAACCATTTTTTTGATTTGTCTCTTTTGAAGTAAAAGCCCTAATCCAAAGTCATCGACTCCAGCATTATTAGAAATACAGGTAAGACCTTTATTATTAAGCCTAACCAGTTCTGCAATAGCATTCTCAGGAATACCACATAGCCCAAAACCGCCAAGCATTAAAGTCATATTATCATCGACTCCCTGCAAAGCTTCGGTAACTCCGCTTACCGTTTTACGAATCATAGTGTTGTAATTTTAGCAGCCTAAAAGTACTAAAAAAACAGAACTATATCGTTTGAACACTACTAAGTTTTACAAATATTTAAGGAAAGATGTTCTGCATTAAAACCCAAATTCATCTTCTGGATTTTCATCCTTTATAATCGCTTCTTTAAATTTCTTACAATCGACTTCGATCGTAAGTCCTTCAGGTTTTTCAAATGCCTCTTTTGACACTTTTAAAGTTTTATCTGCATAGCACTTTTTCATATATAAACCCCATATAGGTAATGCCATAGCTGCTCCTTGTCCAAAAGTAGTAGTCGAGAAGTGGACGGATCGTTCTTCTCCACCTACCCATACACCTGTACATAGATTTGGAACAATCCCCATAAACCAACCATCACTCTGGTTTTGTGTAGTTCCTGTTTTACCTGCAATCGGATTATCAAATAGATAAGGATGGCCCGTCACTACATTCTTTATATCATATCTATTAGATGGGCCTGTACGCAAACGCACTCCTGATCCTGATTGCGTAACTCCCTCCATTAGATTAATGGTTACATATGCTGCTTCTTTACTTATCACATCGCGAGTTTCTGGAACGAATTGATATAATACCGTACCATTTTTATCTTGGATACTAGTAATCATTACAGGTTTTGTATAGATACCTTTATTAGCAAATGTACTATATGCTCCTACCATTTCTGACAGCTTTAAATCT
The DNA here is from genome assembly GCF_034322225.1 of Aquimarina callyspongiae. NCBI lineage: Bacteria > Pseudomonadati > Bacteroidota > Flavobacteriia > Flavobacteriales > Flavobacteriaceae > Aquimarina > Aquimarina callyspongiae. Next base: position 906,852 of record NZ_JAXLPA010000003.1, read on the forward strand.
ACAGATCCTAATGATATCGATGCTACTTCAACAATATCTGAAGTAACACCTGCTCTTTTTGCCAAACGTACAATAGGTTCTGGTCCTATTCTATCCATTAATCTGGCAGAAATAGTATTTACCGATTGCGCAAGAGCACTTTTAAGACTCATATATCCTTCATACTTACCATCACTGTTTTTAGGTGTCCAATCTTCTGTAACACCATGAGTCCCGGCAGCAATCGTGATCTGAGATCTTGGAATGGTATCACAAGGAGAAAGTTTTAACTGATCAATTGCTGTTGCGTATACAAACGGCTTAAATGTTGATCCCACTTGACGGGTACCTTGATACACCTGATCATATTGAAAGTGCTTAATATCTACACCACCTACCCAAGCTTTTACCTGTCCTGTTTGTGGCTCCATAGACATCATTCCTGATCTTAAGAATCTTTTATAATACAGAATAGAATCTCTGGGAGTCATTATAGTATCTATAGTTCCTTTCCAGGAAAATATTTTCATTTCTGTTTTTTCATTAAAAGACGCAAGTATCTCTTTTTCACTTTTACCCTCCTTCAACATTGCCTTTCTTCTGGCTGAAGTTCTGATACTTCTTTTAATGATACCTTCTACTTGTTGTTTGGTAAGATCTCTAAAAGGAGATGTTTTATTTTTTAGTTCTTGTTTATCAAATTCTTTTTGAAGGTTAGCCATATGTTCTTGCACAGCTTCTTCAGCATATCTCTGCATACGAGAATCAATGGTTACATTGATCTTAAGGCCATCTCTGTAAATATCATAATACTCGGTATTACCTTCTTCATTTTCTCCTTTAGGGTTGTTTTTTACCCAATTTTGCATCCAACTTCTTACAAATTCTCTAAAATAAGTAGCTATTCCATCAGAATGTCCTTCTGGCGAAAAATCTAACACCATTGGTAATTGTTGCAAACTATCTCTTTGCTTACTATTTATATACCCATATTTTTCCATTTGACTAAAAACCACATTTCTGCGATTCAGAGATTTTTTCTTAGAAATCTCTCTATGTGGATTAAACTGCCTTGGGTTTTTAAGCATCGCTACTAAAACGGCAGCTTCTTCTATTTTTAGATCATTTACACTTTTGTTAAAATAAATTCTGGAAGCAGAACTAACACCTGTTGCCTGAAAGAGAAAGCCTTGCTTATTAAGATACATAGCAATGATCTCGTCCTTAGTATATTGTCTTTCTAATCTAACAGAAATTACCCATTCTTTAATTTTTTGAGTATACTTTTGCCAACCTTTTGCTCGTTCTCCATGAAAAAGAAGTTTTGCTAACTGTTGTGTAATTGTACTTGCTCCTCCTTTTTTTCCTAAAAACACAAAAGCACGTAATGTTCCTCTGGCATCTATCCCAGAATGATCATAATAACGAGCATCCTCTGTTGCTACTAATGCATCTACCAGATGTTGCGGTAAATCTTCATAATTGACCGGAGTTCTATTTTCTTTAAAAAAAGTTCCTATTTGCACCCCATCTGAAGAAATGATTTGAGTAGCAAGATCATTTTGTGGATTCTCTAGTTCTTCAAAAGTTGGCATTTCGCCAAAAGCTCCCCAGCTTGCCAGCAAAAACAATAAGATTAATAAAAGTGCTCCCGTTGCAAAGGTGATCCAAAACCACTTAATGTATTTTAACACACTTATTTGAGCCGGTTTTGATGTTTTTTTTCTCGATTTGGGTGTTGCTTTTGCCATGTGTTTTTAAGGTTTTTTAGCATATTCTATTCTAAAACCAACGTCTGTAATGCCTTCTAATGAGTTTATACCTTCTACTTCTCCATTTTTGCGCATTGCGTGCTGCAAAATTATATTATATTCTCCTTCTTCGGTAAAACTCACATTTTCTTTATACCACAATTTGTTTTCCTTCAAGTCTGTAAATCCGGTTCCTAACCAAGTGCCATCTGGCATAGCCATTTCATATTCAAGCGTATCCGTTATTACTTTTCCATTAGGAAATCTCATTTCACTTATCAAAAATAAGTTACTATATCTATATGAATTATCGTTTCGAATATTAATAAATAAGTTATAGGCATGTGTGGAGTCCAGTTTAGGTAGATTAAACTGTACTTTCTCCCCTTTTTCCCATGAATCTGATACTGTTTGATAATTATCAAATACCTGATGATCATCACAGGAAATCAAACTCATAAGTCCATAAAATATCAAAATAATCCTAAGCTTTGTCATTATTATTTCTCTGCTGAGGTCTTCTTTTTTTATTACGTTGATTTTTTGACCTATTTGATTTTTTGTTTTCAGTATTCCCTTCTTTTGACTTGTTAGGTGCTGCATTCTGCTTTACAGGTGCGTTCCCTTTTCCTGAATTTCTTTTTTTATTACGATTTTTTCGTCTTCTTCTATTCGTCTTGGGCTTATCAAACCTTGTTAGACTATCTTGTCCTACAACGTTCTCAAAATCAGTTTTAGTATCTTCTATTAAATCTGAAGCGAATTCCTCCAAACTTGCTATCTTTTCTTTATTATTATTGGCAGCAATAATTTCATTTGCATCTTCTGCTGTAATTTTATGCCAATGCATCCATTCTCCTTCATAAGCATACCACAATAACCCTTTAAAAATATCTATTTTTTGACAAACTGCTGTTCCTTTTTCAGTATGCAATTTGGTTTCTGTTTTCGGGAATTCGTGCAAAGCATCAATATATGCGTCTAATTCATAATTAAGACAACATTTTAGCTTTCCACATTGACCAGCTAATTTTTGAGGATTTAATGATAACTGCTGATATCTAGCTGCACTGGTATTAACTGACCTAAAATCTGTAAGCCACGTAGAACAGCATAATTCGCGTCCGCAAGATCCAATACCTCCCAGTCTTGCAGCTTCTTGACGAAATCCTACCTGACGCATTTCAATTCTGGTACTAAATTCGTGAGCAAACTCTTTGATCAACTGTCTAAAATCTACACGCTCTTCTGCCGTATAATAAAAAGTAGCTTTAGAACCATCTCCCTGAAATTCGATATCAGAAATTTTCATTTCCAGTTTAAGCCTGATTGCAATTTCGCGAGCACGAACTTTCATACTCTCCTCACGATCACGTGCTTTTTGCCAAATATCTATATCTTTTTGTGAAGCTTTTCGGTATACCTTTTTGATTTCCTCGTCATCAACTTCTATCTTCTTCTTTTTCATCTGAATCCTCACCAGTTCACCTGTAAGTGTTACTATACCCACATCATGTCCAGGAGAAGCTTCTGTAGCAACGATATCACCAATACTTAAAGAAAGATTTTCTGTGTTTTTAAAGAAAGATTTTCTACCATTTTTGAACCGTACTTCGATACAATGAAAAGGTGTAATCCCGCTAGGTAGCGACATATTGGATAGCCAATCAAAAACCGTTAACTTATTACAACCATCTGTACCACAAGTACCATTATTCTTACATCCCTTTGGTTGTCCGTCTTTACCGGAAGAACAACTACTGCACCCCATATTTTCCTGCTATATTGAAATTTGTCTGCAATCTTAAAAAAGATTACAACAAATACGGTTCTTACTTAAGTCAGAATTTTCTTATATCTGACATCTTAATTGATAAAGATACTATGAAAAAACGTATCTACCATAGTATCCAAAGTTATTTTAGTGCTACTGCTTGTATTTAAGCACTTCTGAGCGTCCTTTTTTAAATATTTTATTGCTGTTTCCTTGACCTTTTCTCAATGCCTTTTGTTCTTCATAAGGTAGTCTGTTTATTTCCATACATTCTGTTGAACAGCAATTTTCTAGTTCTGCTGCACAATTAGGGCATTGAATAAACAAAAGATGACAAGCTTCATTTGCACAATTTACATGAGTATCACAAGTTGCACCACATTGATGACAATTTGCAATCACATCATCAGATATACGCTCTGCTCTTCTATGGTCAAAGACAAAATTCTTTCCTAAAAACTTATTTTCTAAACCTTTTTCTTCAACCTGTCGTGCATATTCAATAATCCCTCCTTCTAATTGAAAAACGTTTTTAAAACCTTTATGTTTATAATACGCACTAGCTTTCTCACAACGTATCCCACCAGTACAATACATTACCAGTTTCTTATCTTCTTTGTGATCTTTAAGATCTTCCTCTATAATATCTAACGAATCTCTAAAAGTATCTACATCTGGTGTAACAGCACCTTTAAAATGCCCGATTTCACTTTCATAATGATTACGCATATCTACCAATACTGTATTCGGATCTTCTATTAATTCATTAAAAGCATTGGCATCCACATGAACTCCTTTATTAGTTACATCAAATGTATTGTCATCTAATCCATCAGCAACAATCTTATGACGAATCTTCACTTTTAGTTTTAAGAAAGATTTCAAGTCTTGTTCTCTGGCAATATTAAGCCGTACATTTTCTAAAAAGGAAATACTATCAAGATGTTCTTTAAAAACTAAAAAATTAGGCGCTGGTACTGAAAGTTGTCCATTAATTCCTTCGTTAGCAATATAAATTCTACCAAGAACATCTAGTTCATTCCATTTGATAAAAAGGTGATTTCTGAAGATTTCGACATTGCCGATATGTGCATATTGATAGAAAGATAGCGTAAGTCGGTTTGTTCCGGCTTCATCAATAAGTGCTGCTCTTTCCTTTGCACTTAATTTATTGTACAGTTGCATGCTATACTAATGTTTTAAGTTAAAAGAAATAATTTATTTCGGGCAAAAGTACAAATAGTATATAAAATAAACTAACCCTTTATTGAAGATAAAAATCATCTAAAAAGTATATTTAGCAGTTTTAGTTTCAATTATAACAATTTGCAAATCAAATAATTACACTCAATCCCGTGTGTTTTTGTCATTTTTTTGAAAAAACTGGGTAACAAAATCTTCTTTTTTATAACAGTTCGATTATTAATTAAAAAGTATAGTTATGTTAAAAAAAATCGAGAATTTAAAAGGAGTGAAACAACTTCAAAAAACAGAATTAAAAAATCTTAAGGGAGGAAAATTAGAAATAGGATCCGAGAGAAGTGCTTGGGTGTTTTGTTGTAAGGATGATAGGCATTGGCTTATAGGCACTGTGTCAGAACACGATTATCAAGGAGTAAGGGCACTAGGAGATAAATGTGAAGCTCTGGGAGGATGGGCAACTGTAGACGTATTTTAATAATACTCAGAAACCTATTTCATAAAAAAATGCCTTGACATATTACCAAGGCATTTTTTGAGCTAATTCGTTAATCTAATTAATTTAATTACAACTAATTATAATAACGAAGCTAGCCACCTTCTACTATACAATTACTAATCTTAGTAACTGTACAACCATCAAGGTTATGTCTTATGACTCTTTTAAGAAATTTCATCTAACATTCCTTCTTTCTAAATTTTTGTTCAAGTTTGCTTTCTTACTAGATGCACTTCAAAATAAAAGGTTGCGTAAATTTTTAGAAAAAAATAACATTTTTCTTTTTTGACTTGTTAGAACACTTAAAACTCTTATCATTTTAATAGCATTTTTTCTCTTTGTATACGTTAGTTTTTTGTTGATAACGATTTTAAAATCTACAAGGTAACTACGAAAAGAAATAGTACTTTAGCTGACATTTACTAATTGTCTCGAAAGGGTATATTTGAATAACAAATGAGTACGGAAAAAGAAGCAAAACTAAAAGCACTAAAACTTACACTAGATAAACTTGATAAAGCTTACGGTAAAGGTACTGTAATGAAAATGGGCGATAGTGCCGTTCAGGAAGTAGATGTGATCTCGACCGGATCTCTAGGTCTTGATCTTGCATTAGGTGTAGGTGGTTATCCAAGAGGAAGAGTGGTAGAAATTTATGGACCAGAATCTTCGGGTAAAACAACTCTTACTCTTCATGCAATTGCACAAGCGCAAAAAGCTGGTGGTATCGCAGCGTTTATTGATGCAGAACATGCTTTTGATCGTTTTTATGCAGAAAAATTAGGTGTAGAGATTGATAATTTAATTATTTCTCAACCTGATCATGGAGAACAGGCACTAGAAATAGCAGATAATTTAATCAGATCTGGAGCAATTGATATTATCGTAATTGACTCTGTTGCTGCTTTGACTCCTAAAAGTGAGATCGAAGGAGAAATGGGAGATTCTAAAATGGGACTTCACGCTAGGTTAATGTCTCAGGCACTTAGAAAACTCACCAGTTCAATTAGCAAAACAAATTGTACAGTAATATTTATCAACCAGTTACGTGAAAAGATTGGGGTAATGTTTGGAAATCCTGAAACAACTACTGGTGGTAATGCCTTAAAATTCTATGCTTCTGTACGTTTGGATATACGCCGTTCTGCTCAAATCAAAAATAGCAATAGCGAAGTAATGGGAAATAAAACCCGCGTTAAAGTTGTGAAGAATAAGGTAGCTCCTCCTTTTAGAACTGCAGAGTTCGATATTATGTATGGTGAAGGTGTATCTAAAACCGGTGAAATCATTGATATCGGTGTTGATTATGAAATTGTCAAAAAGAGTGGATCCTGGTTTAGTTATCAAGATACCAAACTTGGTCAGGGACGAGATTCAGTAAAAACATTGCTTAATGATAATCCTGAATTAATGGAAGAATTAGAAGAGAAAATTAAAGAAGCTATAAAGATTATAAAAGAATAAAACACTTCTCTTTAGTAGAACATATACTAATCCTGATCTCAATATCTACAGAGATCAGGATTTTTTTATACCTTAAACGCAACCATACACTACACATGACATCTAGTTAATAGATTAGGTATGTATATACCCCAAAATTAGTGATATGAAAGAGATAAAAATTTTCCTAATCATTGCAATAACCTTTTGTTTTACAGGTTGTTCACTTGATGATGATGAGAGAACTAGTTTTTTTTATGAATTAGTTCCAATTGAAGCGGTTAATATTCCAGACGAATTTGAAAGAGGACGAACTTATCAAATAACTACTTCTTATTTCAGACCTTCTACTTGTCATTCTTTTAGTGGATTTGATTATGATAGGTTAAGTAATGAGCGCACAGTATCTGTAGTAAATGTTGTATTTGAAGATCGTCCGTGTGACAATCTGGATCAAACTGATACTATCGATGTTTCCTTTGACTTTTTTGTAGGAAACGAAGATTCTTATGTATTCAGGTTCTGGCAAGGAAGAAATGATCAAGGAGAAAATCAGTTTTTGACTATAGAAGTTCCCGTAGTACAGTAGTAATTGAAATCATTAATTAAAATAAAGGCTATTCGTGAGTTTAGATCAACTCATAAAAAAATGTAAAAAACAAGATGCCAAAGCGCAAGAGCAATTGTACAGGCTATATGGCAGTAAACTGTTTTCAATCTGTCTTAAGTACTCTAACAATTACTCGAGTGCTGAAGATACATTGCAAGATGCTTTTATAACAATTTTTGATAAAATAGAACAATATAAAGGTCAAGGTTCTTTTGAGGGTTGGATAAAACGAATAACAATAAATACCGCACTTCAGAAATATCGAAAACAAAAGGTATTTGAGATCATTAATGAAGAGCAAATAGAAGAAGCTGAAGTAGAAATAGACGATGAACAAATCTCATTGGATTATTTATTAGAAATCATTCAGCAATTACCAGATCGATATCGATTGGTATTTAATCTTTATGTATTAGACGGTTATTCACATAAAGAAATTGCAGAGATGTTAGATATTTCTACCGGAACTTCTAAATCTAATCTGGCACGAGCCAGGTACATTTTAAAAGAAAAAATAGAAACCAACCAAGAACCTTATATTCAATCAATTGAAGGATGAAGATGAGTGATAAAAAAAACATAGACAGATTATTTCAGGAGAAGTTCAAAGATTTTGAAGTTACTCCAGATGACGCTGTTTGGGAAAAAATCAAAGCCCGTCAGAATAAAAATCGTAGACGCGGAATCTTAATACCATTTTGGTATCGAGTTGCGGGAGTTGCAGCATTAGTTGCTATTCTATTTACTGTAGGATACAATGTTTCTTTTGATGATGCTAACCCTACTGAAGAAAAAATAGTAACCAATACTAAGGATACCGATAGTCCAGAAGATGCTGTTACATCAAAGGAGGAACAAAATAATACAACTACTCAAGATGTTGTAATTTCTCCTGATGAGAATAAAAAGCTTAAAGATTCTGATCCTTCAACAGAACAGTTTACAAATTCTTCCAGAACTACAAATTCAAAAGATGCTATTGTATCTAATACTATAAAAGAAAAACTTCCTGTAAATAATAAAAATGTTAATCCGCCTATTTTTTCTGAAGATAAAGTAAATACTAAAAACAGTAATGCTTTGGCCACTAACAAGTCTTCTAACGACAAAAATGCTATTACAAAAAACAATAGTCCAGAAAACTCTGATGTTTTGAAAGAAGATTTAATAGAGAAAAATGCTATTGCAGAAAATCAAAAGCAATCACCTAAGCAAAAAGAAGAAAATCCATTGTTTGTAAACCCAGATAATAAAAATGATAACATTGCTAAAACTGGTATTGCGATAAACGATAAAAATTCTGAAACAATACCTGGTAAAGAATCAGAAACTCAAAATCAAGAAGAAAAGACTGTAGAAGAAAACTCAAAAATATCCATTTTTGACGCTATTAATAAAGATGAAGAAGAAGCTCTTGCTGAGAATTCTGAACCATCAAAAAAATGGAATGTTTCACCCAATATTGCTCCTGTATATTACGATTCTTTTGGAAATGGATCTTCTATAGATGGACAGTTTTCTGACAATGGTAAAACTGGTCAGGTAAATCTTAGTTATGGAGTGCAAATATCTTATAATGTCAACAAAAAATTAAGCATTCGCTCCGGAGTGCACAAAGTAGATCTTGGTTATAATACCGAAGGTGTTGGATTTGCTCCATCAGTAGTTGCTCAAAATCTTGAGAATATCAATTACAATGCAAATTCTACTTCCATTTTTGTTTCAGATTTCAGAAATACTCCACCTTCATTAGCTCCGGATGTTAATAACGATGCGTTACAAAATCAAAATGAAGGATTATTAAATCAACGTATTGGATATCTAGAGGTTCCTTTGGAAATGAAATACAATTTGGTCGATAAAAAAATAGGAATAAATATGATTGGTGGAGTAAGTACCTTATTCCTTCAAGATAATGAAATATCTATTGAAGCAGGTGATTTTAAAACTCCTATTGGGCAAGCAAACAATCTTAATAATATAAGTTTTAGTGGAAATATAGGACTCGGTTTTGATTATGAAATAACTAAAGAATTTCAGATAAATCTTGAGCCCATTTTTAAATATCAATTTAATGCATTTGATGAAAGTGCAAATAGTTTCAGACCTTATTACTTTGGCGTTTATACAGGGGTAAGCTTTAAGTTTTAATGGTTAAAATAAATGTGTTTTAGGTTCATTTAGTTGGTTAGATGAATTGTTGCTTGAAAAAGCAATGATGAACAAAGCCATTCCTGGGGAGGAATGGCTTTGATTTTTTATATAAGTTTCGTAAAAAAAACAATACTTTAAAGAGTATCGGTTTTCAATTTTTCCAAAATCGTATTCCGAGTTTTTTCGTTTAATGGTTTTTTATCTTCCTGCGTCATTCCTTCTGTAGAAATTTCCTTAAGAACAAGCGCTCTCATAACTCCAGGGCTTCCACTAAAAAATGTATATGAAAATCGTTTTTTATTATCAAAAAACACTAAAGGTAGTATTGGGATGTGGTGATCTATCGCTAGCCGAAAAGCTCCATCTTTAAAATTATCCAAAATAATAGATTGATCTTCTGGCACACCTCCTTCAGGAAAGATACAGATACTTGCTCCAGCATTCAACCTTGCTTGTGCCCGATCAAAAACTTCTTTTCTACTACGTTGATTATTGCGATCTACCAATATGCAGGTGCGTTTATAGAAAAATCCAAAAATCGGAATTTTAGCCAATTCTTTTTTACCTACAAAGACAAAAGGATTTTTTACACAATATAACATCAACATAATATCTGTCATAGAAGTGTGGTTTGCAACAAACATATAACTCTTATGAGGATCTACCTGAGCCTCTTTAGTAACTCTGGGGATAAAACCAGATCCATACAACACTATTTTGGCCCAAAACCGAGCCACTACAAAAAACTTAGAATACCACTCTTCTCTAGAAGTAAAGATTAATAATATTGGAAACATAATAATGATAGGAACTCCCATCATAATATAAAACCAAATGCGCCACAGCAGAATAAGTATTTTCTTTAAAATTGACATCTCCCCAAAAATACATAATTGCTTTGAGGTATGTGAACAAAAAAATTACCTTTGCGTGAAGCAAATAATTTTGTATCAAAAACGCATTATTATTAATTATAATTAGTACCACTAAAAAGTAACTATGTCCAGAATTCTTACAGGAGTACAAAGTACAGGAACTCCTCACTTAGGAAACTTATTAGGAGCCATTATACCGGCAATCAAAATGGCAAATCAACCTGAAAATGATTCCTTTTTATTTATTGCTGATATGCATTCGCTTACACAAATAAAAGATGCAAGTATTTTACGAGAGAATACCTATTCTACAGCAGCTACCTGGTTAGCTTTTGGACTGGATATAGAAAAAACTGTCTTTTATCGACAAAGTGATATTCCACAGGTTACAGAATTATCCTGGTACTTAAGTTGTTTCTTCCCATATCAGAGACTTACATTAGCTCATTCATTTAAAGATAAAGCTGATCGGCTTGAAGATGTTAACGCAGGATTATTTACCTATCCTATGCTTATGGCTGCAGATATCTTGTTATATGATGCAGATATAGTTCCTGTAGGTAAAGATCAACTACAACATCTTGAAATGACAAGAGATGTAGCTTCTAGAATGCATAATCAAGTAGGTGAAATGTTTGTACTACCAGAAGCACAGGTACAAAAAGATACTATGTATGTTCCAGGAACTGATGGTAGCAAGATGAGTAAATCAAAAGGCAATATCATCAATTTGTTTTTACCTGATAAAAAATTACGTAAACAGATTATGTCTATTGAAACAGACAGTACTCCTCTTGAGGAGCCTAAAAACCCTGATACTTGCAATGTATTTGCTTTATACAAATTGATTGCGTCTCCAGAACAACTTGCAGAAATGCGTAAAAATTATCTAGGTGGTAATTATGGTTATGGGCATGCAAAACAAGCTTTGTATGAATTGCTTATTGATACATATGCCACTCCAAGAGAACGCTATAATTATTATATGCAAAATCTTAATGAAGTTGATGAAGCACTAGCTATAGGAGCCAAAAAAGCTACTGAAGTCGCAAATAAAGTTTTAGCCAGAGTACGTGAAAAAGTTGGATATTAATTATCCTATTTTTAGATACATACAATTTTGAAGAAAACAATCATTACATAAATATATTGTATGGATGATGTCTTTAAAATCATATATGATTTTCTAAAATTTTTAGAAAAACTAACAGGTTTATCTTATGAAGAAATTAATATCATAATCTGGTTTATTCTAATACCTTTTACTTGGGTAATTTTATTAGATAAAATTTCTAAAAAACATTATTTTAAGATTGGTTTTACGATAATAATTCTTATTTCTTTAATAACTATAAAAAGTTTTAAGAGTTTTTCAATGTTGCTTTTTGATAAATCCGTTAGATTTCTTAATCTTTTTAACAGCGTAGGAAGTACTTATAAAACTACTTCAGTTATTATTTGTGTATTTATTCCTGTGATGATATATTTTGTACTCATTAAAAAAGCATATTTCAAAAATAATATAACAAAATAAAGATCAGCCTATCTATTCGCTTAGATAGGCTGATTCTTTTTAAGATCCCCTAGTGGCGAAATCCTTCTTCAACCGATAGAATTACATTGTAAGTTTTATTTTTTCTATTAAAAATCACAGGATACTCGCCTGCTTTTACAACATTACCTTGTAGTCCAAGTGCTTTACTCGTTTCTGCATCAAAAGTTGCGCTTTCTTTAAGAGTATACGTCAATATTGGTGTAGGGTGTGGATAAGGAGTAGGGTTTGCACCTACGGTCATTAACTCATTTTGAGAGTAATATTGTAAACCCATTACTTGCTTATTTAAAGCAAAAGGTACTGCTCCTCTTTTTGGGTCAATATCTAGTTCTAATTTATCTCTAAAAGATCTAAACTCTTCTGGACGTATTTTCTCATAAATAATCCACGGATCCAGAAAATCTATCCAACAAGGTATTAAAGCACAAGGATCAATATAAATATCCGGAATACAGAATACGTGTATATCGCATATCCCGTGAAATTGCGAATAACAAGTGCTTCCCAATTTCAAGCCCTTTTCAATATAATAAAAGCAATTTCTCCCACTTGCTTTTGAGGCTGTTTCTAGGTTACTTTCATTTTCAATCAACTCCACATCAGTTGATTCTTCTTTAATTGTTTCTTTTTCGCAAGCCGCGAAAGAAATTAGCACAATCGCTACAATTAATACTGATAATTTTTTCATAATTAAAACGGTTTTAAGATTAGTATTTTAAAAACAAAACAAGACCATAGGCAACTATTTCTAGTTGTGGTCTTGTGAAGTTCTTTACCGTTTAGTGTCAATATTATGGCGATGGTAAACAGAAAAAATCAGGAAAATTAAAAGAAAATCTTAAAAAAATGTTAATAAAATAGCTGTTTTATGAAAAGTAATTTCTATATTCGCCTCTCCTAAGGAGCTTCACACAGCATTCACACGGCACATCTTTATTTAATCTTACTCTTCTATTAAGAACAATGTTAATAGATCAAATATGTCCTGAAAAGGCTAATGATCATACATCAGTTATTGAATAATACTTACTGGTGCAAAATTATTTTTGCACTCCATTTTGTAATTATATCGAAGTATGGTACGAATTGTCTGAGAAGGAAGACCTAAGATTCGAACCAGTTGGGGGACATAACAGACATATAATTACCAAATCTCCTCTTCTTTACGAAGAGGAGATTTTTTATTATTATATCGATAATTCTGATCGTTTCTGCTAAATATGTTGCTCTGGAGTCTTAAAATAAAATAAAGTTGTCTCCAAAATACTATAGCTTTTTGTATTTTTCATCCGTACAGATATGAATTAATGAAAATTGCAAAAACCTGCATCAGCACTCTTTTCCTAGTAATAGCTATACTGATTTTTTCTAGTTGTAAAACAGAAAAAAATCAACATATAACTATTGCCACTGCTGCTAATATGCAGTTTGCTATGAATTCACTTGTTCAAACTTTTACAAAACAAACAGGGATTCAATGTCAATTGATCATCGGTTCTTCTGGCAAGCTTACTGCTCAAATTAAAGAAGGTGCCCCTTACGATTTATTTGTTGCCGCAAACTTAAAATACCCAGAAGAGATTCAACATAGTAATCTAGCCGTGTATCCCCCAAAAGTGTATGCTTATGGTACATTAGTTTTATGGTCTATGAATGATAGTATTCAACCATCTATAAATAGGTTAATGCATCCTAAAATACATCATATTGCTCTTGCCAACCCTAAAACCGCACCTTATGGAGTAGCGGCTATTGAAACTTTACAAAATTATGACATCTATGATACAATACTCAATAAGCTCGTATACGGAGAAAGCATTGCGCAAACAAACCAATTTATCACTTCTAAGTCGGCAGAAATAGGTTTTACTTCTAAATCGGTTGTTTTATCTGCCAAAATGAAAGGGAAAGGTAACTGGTCAGAAATTGATCCTGCTATTTACTCTCCTATAAAGCAAGGAGTCGTTCTTATTAATCAGAAGTCTCTTCACCCTAATGCAGAAAAGTTTTATGAATTTCTTTTTTCTAAAGAAGCCAAAAAAATATTAGAAGATTTCGGATATTTAGTATCACAACCATGAACAATTTACAAGGACAAATATCAAACATACAGGTAAATACCAATTTATCACTGGTTTCAGTAAAAATCAATGAAAACATTGAATTAAAAGCTATTGTTGTAGAAACACCCAAAACAGCTTCGTATTTACAATTAAAAAATCCTGTTAAGGTATTGTTCAAAGAAACTGAAGTAATCTTAGCGACAAATGATGTTTCTAATATTGGGTTATTAAACAAAATTAAAGGTACTATTCTCACTATCGAAAAAGGAATATTACTTAGTAAGATTACAATTGATACAGAAATAGGTGAAATCATTTCTATTATAGCAACTGAAGCTATCAACAACCTCAATTTGACAAATCACAAAGAAGTTGTTGTTATGATTAAGATTAATGAAATAATGTTATCACATGATTGATTGGGCGCCTTTAATATTAACTTTTAAACTAGCACTAGTCACTACAATAATACTATTGATAGTTTCATTACCTCTAGCCTATTGGTTAGCATATTCAAAATCTCGAATCAAACCTATTATCGAAACTCTTGTGAGTATGCCTTTGGTATTACCACCAACTGTTTTGGGGTTTTATCTACTAATGGCTTTTAGTCCTGGAAATGCTTTTGGAAGTTGGTTAGACGAATGGTTGGGTATACGGCTTATTTTTTCATTTTCTGGTCTTGTTATAGCATCCGTTTTATATAGCTTACCATTTATGGTACACCCTATTCAATCTGGTTTATCCAGTCTCTCTCCAACATTGGCAGAAGTATCTTATACTTTAGGAAAATCTAAAATGACTACCTTATTTAAGGTTCTACTTCCAAATATTAAACCAGCTCTTTTAACAGGGATTGTACTGACTTTTGCTCATACCATAGGTGAGTTTGGTGTTGTATTGATGATTGGTGGTAATATTCCGGAAAAAACAAAAGTTGCTTCTATAGCTATTTATGATGAAGTCGAAGCGCTTAATTATGGAGCAGCCAATACCTATTCTCTTATCTTATTTGTGATTACATTTATCATATTATTAGCGGTATATCTTACTAATGGAAGGTATTTAAAAAAATTCTTGAAATGATTGATTTAAGTATTTATAAAACACTTCAGGCCGCTCAAGGAGATATGGTGTTAGATATTAACTGTACAATCACTAAAGGACAGTTAGTGTCTTTATACGGAATATCGGGAGCAGGAAAAACATCGATTCTAAGAATTCTCGCCGGACTAATGAATCCAGATAAGGGAACAATTTTGGTACATGAACAAACTTGGTTGGATACTACAAAAAAAATTCAAATTCCTCCACAACAACGTAAAATAGGTTATGTTTTTCAGGAATATGCGCTTTTTCCTAATATGACTATCCGTAAAAACCTTGAATTTGCTTTAAAAAAAGGACAGGATAATCATAGTATAGAAGAGCTAATTGATCTTATGGAGTTGGGTGAATTACAACATAGAAATCCGCATACACTATCTGGTGGACAAAAACAAAGAGTGGCTCTGGCTCGCGCATTGGTTCAAAAACCAGAAATTCTATTACTTGATGAACCTCTTTCTGCATTGGATGTAACCATGCGTAACAAACTACAGGATTATATTCTAAAAGTACATCGCCAATATCAATTAACCACCATTTTGGTCAGTCATAATATTGGAGAAATTATAAAATTATCTGATCACATGATTTGTATCGATCAAGGTAAAATAATACAACAAGGTGATCCCGCAGAACTTTTTAGTACTAATAAAATTAGCGGTAAATTTCAGTTTACAGGAGAAGTTATTAAAATCCAAAAAGAAGATGTAATATATATTGTAAGTATTTTAATTGGCAATACGATGGTTAAGGTCATTGCACAATCATCAGAAATTACAGACATAAACCCTGGTGATACTGTTATTGTAGCTTCCAAAGCTTTTAATCCAATTATCCAAAAGTTTATTTAATGAAAATGCTTTTTACAGATAAAAAATAATCTCTCTGTTACGTTATCTTGACATCTATGACATATAGTAATACCATTTATTAATCAAAATTTATATTTAGGATATGCATTTTGAAACCCACGTACTTTCATCACCTATTGATCAATATATCGAATCAATATTCCATTTTAAAGATTTCATTCCGGATCATTCTATTGAACGAGTAGTGCCAACCGGTCATATTTTTATCATTTTTGAATTGGACAATATCCCTAGAAATACTTTTGATAATGAAACTTTGCAACCTAATAATACCTATACTAAAGTATGGATTTCAGGAATGCACAAAAATTATATTTCAATTTCAGCACATCACAATTCTGAAATGTTTGTTATTCAGTTTAAACCTTTTGGTGCTCACCCTTTCTTTCACTTTCCAATACATGAGTTAAATCAAAAAATTCTTCCCGCCCAGGAAATTTTAGGAGATGACGTTATAAATCTACGAGAAGACATTTACGCACAAAACGACTCTAAATCGAAGTTTATTCTGGTAGAAAAATGGTTAAAAAACAGGTTTGACTCTCAAAAAACACCTCCTTTAGATCTGTTACAAGTATTAGAAACATTGCAACAAGAATCTGCAACAAACTATCCGGCAGTAATCAATAAATATCCAAATACTCAAAAACATTTGATTGATCAATGCAAGAAATATATTGGACTAACCCCAAAGTATTTTCAACGAATCTTACGTTTTAATGAAATTTTCAAACAACTCCAGCAAAAAGAAAAAATCTCCTGGTCGCAAATTGCTTATCAATGTGGATATTCAGATCAATCACATTTTATAAAAGAATTCAAGCATTTTTCTGGTTTTAACCCAGAAGAGTTTATCAAACAAGATTTTGATCCTGATGAACAGAATTTTTTTCCGCTAGATCGCGAAGGTTAATTTTTTACTATATCCATAAAAGTGGTTTTATTAACATTGCTTTTTAAAACAACACTTTATGGATTTAATAACAGCATTTACAAATATTAACTGGTTATCAGTACTTGCAGGGACTGTATCATCATTCATTATTGGTGGGATTTGGTATGGCCCTTTATTTGGTAAAGCCTGGATGGCAGCATTTAATTTTACAATAGAAGATCTCAAAAAAAGAAGCATCCCCAAAACTTTTGGGATATCTATTTTACTTGCTTTTATTGCAACAGTAAATTTAGAAATGTTTATTGGTGCAGAAGCTGATCTCGTTTTTGGTGCTTTGGCAGGTTTTTTTGCAGGAGTAGGTTGGGTAGCCACTTTTCTTGGGATTTTATATGTTTTTGAAATGCAATCTTTAAAAGCGTATCTTATCAATGCAGGATATTGTATCATTTCATTAACAATAATAGGAGCCATTTTGGGCATCTGGTAATATTTTAATTATGGAAAAAGGACTATTAGAAAAAACAGGCAAATCATTGGAACATTGGATTGACGTTGTTCAAAAAAGTAACATTGAGAAGCATAAAGCTATTATTGATTTTTTAAAATCAGAACACGGATTTACTTATGGTTATGCAAATTTTGTAGCGTTAAAAGCAAAAAAATCAGATGCAGGTTCTATTGATGATACCGATTTATTAACTAATCAGTATAAAGGAAAAGAGCATTTAAAACCTATTTATGAAGAGCTGTTAAAGGCAATAAAGGTTTTTGGAAATGATATTACAAAGACTCCTAAAAAAGACAGTGTAAGTATGATTAGAAAAAAACAATTTGCACTCATCAAACCTGCTACAAAAACTAGAATTGATCTGGGCTTAAAGCTTAAAGGAAAACCTACAACCGATCGTCTTGAAAATTCTGGTCCTTTTGGCACCATGTGTACACATCGCGTACGGATTACATCAGTTGAAGAAGTAGATTCTGAACTTATTAGTTGGTTAAAAGAAGCCTATCAAATGGCTGAATAAAATTCCTTGTATAAATTATATAGTTCATTTTAAAATGAACTATTACAAAAAAATACAGATTAGGTTTGCACAAAATAACATAACGATTACGATAATGAACCTGTCTTAGTAGTAGATAATCTTGAAAAAGAAAAAGGTCATTTCAAGAAATCAATCAAAAAGTATATATGCATAATCTACCTGAAAATATAGAACAACACTTTGGTAATATAGCCGTTTTGATTGGAGAAAAATCCAGAGCTATAATGCTTTGGAACTTATTAGATGGTCGAGCATATACTGCTAATGAATTAGCAACTTGTGCTGAAATATCGGCACAAGCAGCCAGTAATCATCTTTCTAAACTAGTAAAAGGACAATTACTTGTTGTAGAGAAACAAGGCAGACATAAGTATTATAGGTTTGCAAACGATAAAGTTGCTTTGGTAATAGAAAATATTGCTGGTTTACTACCTGTTCCAGATTTAAAAAAAGATATCATCCAACAAAACCCTAAAGGAATACAATATGCCAGAACCTGTTATGACCATCTTGCCGGTAGAGCTGGTGTAGAAATAACAACTGCATTTATAAACAAAGGAATTCTTGTTTTTGATTCTAATAATTATTCAGTTACACCATCAGGAGAACAATGGTTCTCAGATATAGGAATACAGCTTAAGACTGTAGAACAGATGAAGCGTAAATTTGCATTTCCCTGTCTTGACTGGACAGAAAGGAAACATCATTTAGGAGGAGCTTTAGGAGCTGTTTTCTTTTCTACAATACTAGAACATGATTGGATTAGAAAGATTCAACATTCAAGAGAAGTTTTTATTACTTCTAAAGGTGCCACGGAATTACGAAAAAGGCTGGATATTACATTGTAAAAACAGATTAAAGATTACCTATATCTATATGGATTCAATTGAAATTATACTGCTCAATTTTTCTGAAATAAGGAGACGTAGCATAAAGCTTTGGCAAGGGATACCCGAACAATATATGAATTGGAAACCTGATAAAGAAGCATTTAGTATTATAGAAATGATACGACATGTACTAGAAGGAGAACATTTGTATCATAAAATA
This sequence comes from Aquimarina callyspongiae, assembly GCF_034322225.1. NCBI lineage: Bacteria > Pseudomonadati > Bacteroidota > Flavobacteriia > Flavobacteriales > Flavobacteriaceae > Aquimarina > Aquimarina callyspongiae. Next base: position 925,728 of record NZ_JAXLPA010000003.1, read on the forward strand.
ATCGAAAACAAAGGAAATCTTGGTGATTATGCATCTCCGTGGCAAAATAGATCCTATTCTACTTTACGAGAAGAATTAAAATTTGCCGAAAAATACAGGAATGATTTTATCAATATGATTAAAACACTTACTGTTTCTGACCTTGAAAATATCAGTATTAAACGAACAGAGGTAGGACAAATTAAAAAACTCGGAGATTACTTAAATCGAATTGCGTATCACGAATCAGTACATACCGGTCAAATGCTTCATTATTTAAGAATAATCAATATTGAACGACCTCTTATCTGGGACTAACAACCGTTCTGATTGTTTTTAATCATAATATAATCCACATCTCCCTACCCTATAGATACCGTATTTAGAAGGTATTTTTTTTAAATTCAAACTAAATTATTAGTTCAAACTAAAAAATTAGTTTATATTAGCATTCTCAAACTAAACATTTAGTTTGAAAAACCAATAAAAAACATCTAGGTTTTTACCCAATAACTATTGATAAATGCAAAAGACAAAAAGATGAAACAACTCACTAAGGCAGAAGAAGATATTATGAAAATTCTATGGAGTTTAGATGAGGGAAGCATAATCTCCATACTCGAGCAATTGCCAGAACCTAAACCAGCCTATAATACAGTTTCAACCATTGTTAGAATATTAGAAGACAAAGGTTTTGTGAATTATAGAAAAGAAGGGCGGATACACATCTATTTTCCGTTGCTTAAAAAAACCGATTATAGCAATCAGAGTATCAATAAGCTTGTTGATGGATATTTTCAAGGTTCATTTAAAAGTATGGTCTCATTTTTTATGAAAAAGAATGATATCAGTATCACCGAAATGGAAGATGCTCTTAAAGAGATTAACAAAGAAGAAAAGAAAAAATGATACATTATATCTTACAAATACTTGCTTTTCAACTACTATTTCTAGTTGTATATGACCTATTTCTTAAAAAAGAGACATTTTTTAATTGGAATCGAGCTTACCTTATCATTACTCCTATTCTTAGTTTTATTCTTCCTTTTATTCAAGTTGATCTCATTCAAGAAAATATCCCGGAGGAGTATATGATTCAATTACCAGCAGTACTGATAGGTGGTAGTGAATCACCCGAATTTATACTTGACGAAGTTATTCTGCATACACCTGGGTATTTTGAATCGTTCTCAACTTCCATGGTATTTCAATTTCTTTGGTATCTGGGAATGGTTATCAGCTTATTCTTATTTTCCTATAAGATCTATAAGATCATATCTCTTAAAAAATCTGGTAACACAACCTCTTTGAAACGTTTTAATTTGGTTTCACTGCCGGATACGAATATAGCTTTCTCCTTTTTTAACACGATATTTTTAGGTGAAACTCTTTCTGAAGCTAAAAAAACAAACATTCTACTGCATGAAAAAATTCACGTAATAGAATATCACTCTCTGGATCTAATCTTCTTTGAGGTTTTACGAATTCTCTTTTGGTTCAACCCTCTGGTATATGTCTATCAAAAGAGAATGGCGATGCTTCAGGAGTATATTGCTGATCAAAGAGCTATCTCAGAAGTTGACAAAAAAGAATATTATCAAGATTTGTTATCGCAAGTCTTTCAAACTGATAAAATATCATTTATCAATACATTTTTCAATCATTCATTAATCAAACATCGAATAGTTATGTTACAAAAATCAAGATCAAAGAAAATTTTTCAATTAAAGTATTTGTTATTAGTTCCTGTAGTTTGCACTATGCTTGTATATACCTCTTGTACTCAAGAAAGTATTGCTCAAACAAGTTCTGAAACGGAGCTTGCATCAGGAAAAACCACACTCCTTCAAAAGATTGATGCCGTACACAATCAAATCCAAGTACAAGGCAACATTAGTCCAGAAGAAGAAAAAGCTTTAAAAGTATTAGCTTTATTAGTAAGTGATGATTTTTCTAATCCTATCCATAAGGAAGCGCATGAATTAGTAGAGATTCCTTTTGGAGTAATAGAGAAAATCCCAGTATATCCAGGTTGTGAAGGTCTATCACAAAAAGAAGCTAAAAAATGTTATAGTCAAAAAGTTTCGCAATTTGTAGCTACTGAATTTAATACCAAAATAGGTGAGAAACTAGATATTAAAGGTCGTCAAAAGATTGTCGTAAAATTTAAAATTGATAATACTGGTAAGGTAACCAATATTCATGCAAGAGCAGATCATTCTGAGCTTGAACAAGAAGCAATACGAGTGGTTAGTAAATTACCACAAATGCAACCAGGAATTCAGGAAGGCATCCCTGTTGCTGTGCAATATTCTATGCCTATTGTATTTGATTTAAAAGAATAAAATCATAAAGAGCACTAATAAAAAAAGCAAACTAAGAGTAGTTTGCTTTTTTTATTAGTGTGTATCTTATTTCATCAAAACACCTCGTTGTTCCATCACAGGCAATTCTTGAAAAGCATTTTCATTAATGGTGTTTTTTCTAAATATATATTTCTTATCATACAATTTACCTCCTGAAAAGAAAGTCACAGAAAATTCATTATTCATTGATAAAAGTTCTTCTTGAAGCAGTTCAATCTTTGCAGATGATTTGGCCTCTATTGTACCAATACCATGTCTCAATAATGACGTTTTTCTTTCTTCATCATACCCTTTAGTCACGACCAAAACCATTTCGATTGAGGTATCTCTGTCATTAATAATATAGGAGTTCCAGTCTTTTGCTAAAAATTCTTCATTCCATTCTTTAGTCACTGCAATGTAAACGTTTTCAACTACTGGTATTTCTATATCTTTTTTCATATATCCTTCTCTCATCAACCTTCTCTATAAATAAGAGAAAACTGGTTTATATATAATTCTATTTATAGCGATGACTTAAACTGTTCCAGGAAGCGAACGTCATTTTCGCTTAACATACGAATATCTGAGATACCATATAATAATAAGGCAATACGGTCAATCCCCATTCCGAAAGCAAATCCACTATATTCAGTAGGGTCGATACCACAATTTTTTAAGACGTTAGGGTCTACCATTCCGCATCCCATGATCTCTAACCATCCTGTGCCTTTGGTCATTTTATAATCAGTTTCTGTTTCAAGTCCCCAGTATACATCTACCTCAGCACTTGGTTCTGTAAATGGAAAATAAGATGGACGTAGTCTAATCTTAGATTTCCCAAACATCTCTGTAGTAAAATATTGCAATGTCTGTTTTAAATCTGCAAACGAAACCCCTTTATCAATATACAATCCTTCTACCTGATGGAAAAAACAATGTGATCTGGCAGAAATAGCCTCATTACGATATACTCTTCCTGGAGAAATAGTACGAATTGGAGGTTTATTATTCTCCATATATCGAACTTGCACCGAAGAAGTATGCGTACGCAATAAAATATCCGGATCTGTTTGTATAAAAAAGGTGTCCTGCATATCTCTGGCAGGGTGATATTCTGGCAAGTTCAATGCAGTAAAGTTATGCCAATCATCTTCTATCTCTGGTCCTTCACTTACATTAAATCCTATACGTGAGAAAATATCTGTGATTTGATTTTTTACCAAAGAAATAGGGTGACGTGCTCCTAAAGCTATAGGCTCTGAAGGTCTTGTTAAATCTCCATAAATTCCCTGTTCTTCATCTTTAGATTCTAAGTTTTCTTTTAATGCTTCAACTTTATTTTGTACCTTATTTTGAAGATTATTTATAGTTTGCCCAAATTCTTTCTTTTGGTCATTTGCTACATTCTTAAATTCCGCAAAAAACTCTTTAAGGATTCCTTTACGACCTAAGAACTTAATTCTAAACGCTTCAACTTCTTCCTTAGACTTTGCTTTAAACTCGTCTACCTCTGAGATATACTCTTTAATCTTATCAATCATCACTATTTTCTTAATAGAAGCGCAAATTTAAGATATGTATCTGGAAAGTATTGTATTTTAAACCAAAAATGCACCGAATACGTTGTATTTTGTTTGATTCTTAAAACATTTAAAGTTTTTTCAAATAACCGATGTACTTATAAGATCTTAAAATATAGAATAAAGTCCTTAATTAAATAACCTTATTTGAATCAAGTAATTTTATTATCATATGTTTATAAAAAACTAAAGCACATCAGTTTATAGTTACCAATGTGCTCTAGCGTCATCAAAATCTAAATTACTCTCTTGGGAATTGAATTAGTTATAAGTTTTACTTAATTTTTCCCAATTTTTGTTGGCTACAGAAACAAGTTTCTTGTGGTTCTTTTCTGCTAACCATAGCTGTTGAGCATCTAACTCAAGGTTATAAAGATATAAGAAGTACTTACCATCTTTTACGATAAACTTGTTTGGGTCTGGTCTAAATTTAGCTCCTGCATATGTTCCAAAAGCACAAAATCCGCCATATTGGGGTTTGTATTTTGCAGGATTCTTGTCAAAAGTTTTTTTCTGATCTGCAGAAGTAAAATAATAGATCACTTTTTCGTGTTCTGATTTATATTGTTTCAATCCTTTTTGAGCAATCCCTAAATCTAAATACGATACTGGGCTATACCCTTGCAGAGCAATATTACTATTATCTAAATTATTAGCTTTCTTATCCTGACCTAATGTTACTGTACTTATTAATAAAGCTACTATTACTGTTGATATTTTTATTAAATTTTTCATTGTGATTTTTTTATTAGTGTTAATAAATATTGATTATTGTGCATTAAAATATTCTTCTTGATTTACTTCTCCTTTATTATTCCAGATACGTCTGATGATTTCGTGCCAATAAATTTTACTACCATCAGCCATATTAAAATCAAAAGTGAATTCTGAAGCAGATACATTTCCATCAACAATAGTGTGATGATGAGTAATCCCGTTTACCTGAGCAATTGCTCCTGCAAAACCTTCCATTTTTTCTACCATTTGTTGTTTGGTAGTAGTTGCTACTCCATTATAATCTGAAGTTAGTGCATCTTCTGCAAAAAATTGTTTTACAGCATCTACGATTGCTCCTTGAGCTACTATGCTGTCCATTTTTGTTGCTTGTTCTTTAATGTTCATATTTTTAAATGTTTTTTAAACAATTATGTTCTTAATTACATTGCAAATATGGGGACGAATACTTAAGAAAGGGGTACGAAAAAAACGCCTAAAGTTGTACTTTTTAATTGCGTTTCTTTATCTTATATATTATAAAGGAGTAACAGTTTTTTATTATAACCAATATTGATATTGTCTACGCGATACAGTATCAAAACTGCTAAATTTAATGAGGCTAACTGGGTAAAAACGATATTCGACTTAAAAAAACAACGAAGTTATCAGGTGTAGAAAAATGAGATTGTAAATTGTAGTAAAAACCACAATCAATCCTTTAAAATCTATTTTTAGATTAAAAATTCAGAATTAAATATTTTCCAGGATAAACCAGTATTGTCTAATCTATGTATTTACTAACTAAAAAATAATTGACAATAGCCTCTTTCATTAATACAGATTGTTCCCCTGCTTTAAGACTAGGAAGTTGTTCTTTTACTTTATAATGTGGCCATCCTTCATCATCGTAATAATCAAACTCATAATATCCATAAGGTTCTAAAAGCCTACAAATGGCAATATGCATGAGATCCAGTTTCTCATCTTTTTTAAAGGAGCGATGTATCTGACCTAGTTCCTGCACACCAATGAGGTAAATGATGCCATCAAGATCCAGATCTTCACCTTCTGCAAACTGGGTCGATAATTTTGCTACCAGAGCATCCCAACGTTCTTTTAATTTTTCATCTCTGGCCATAATATCTTTTTAGCAAATTTTTAATCTAGTGATTTAATGAGGTTAGATTTATACAAGTTTTCATAAACATTCTCATTAAAAAATTAAGCGTTACAAAAGTAACGCTTAACTATAAAAAAATAACCTAAAAATTGGGAGAAAAACTAAAACTCCCACAAGACACCTATTCCGGCGTATTGATTTCTATAATTTCGAAAAGATCGAGCATCTATATCTGTATAATTTGTACTTCTGATTTTAGAATATATGGTTCCTGTTATTGAAAATCCTCCTCCAATCTCTCGCGCTCCATTTATTTCAAAATTAGTGTAGCCATACTTCAGCTTCTCTCCTATTTCTCCATCTGTATTTCTGGCTTGTATATCGGTATAATTTCTGGTGATGTAAGAAAGAGATGTACGTATTTTGGTTTTCTTGTTATCATATTTTGCTCGTATTCCTGGTCCTAACTGATTAAAACCAGAACGATTTGTTGAGTTATCAATTCTTACATAATAGCTAAATTCTGGTCGTAATTCAAAATTCTTACTAAATGGTAGTGTATAAAACAAGGTTCCTTTTGCATAATCCCAATCTCTTTCTCCAATATTAATATTATCTACATCACTGGCATTAAAAGTATCATACAAGCGTTTTTTGACATATCCTGTGATACCAATCTCGTGTTCGAGACGATCCACTTTAAACGATTGTACGCTTGATATCTGTACTCCATATTCATTAAATTGCAAATCTCGTGCTCCAAATGCGTCAAAATTTTTAAAGTTATAAAAGCCACCTACAGTCAGTTCGTTATTTTTAAATGGTGTTAATTCTACTCCTACAGTACCACCATAAATAGTATATCCTAATGGGTTGATTAAAACATCCTGATCTCCTCCAAGACCTTCTCTATTCATTCTTACAAATTTTGTTTTAACAAAAAGCCTTGTTCTTTTAGAGAATTTATAATCGTAATTAGCTCTTGCATCCAGGCTCCAATAACTATCATCAACGTTTTCATAATATATTCTTGAGAAAGGATTTGCAGAAAATCGAATTCTATGCTTATCCCACTTATATCGATATCTATATTTAACCTCAACGTCCTGATAAATACTACTAGAAATCAGATCACTTTCTGTAAGTATAATATCGTTTGTTCGTATTTCTGTTGGGCTTTTAAAATAATTATATTCATATCCTCCAAGGGTAGTGATATCCCAACTACTTTTGCTTTGAGCAAAAAGCGTTTTCCCTGAAAACAACACTAATAATGTGATTACAATTTTATGTGTATTCATAACAATATTTCTTCTTTTATTTATTTCCTATTCTACTATTAATGACCTCTTTAAGCCCTTTTTTATTAACTAGTTGAATCCCTAGTCCCGGACGAACATTGATTTCCATAATTTGTGGCCCTTTATATTGATCGATCACGATATCAATACCCAAGTAATTCAATGGAAAAGCTTTGGCGGTGGCCACAGAAATAGCTAGAATTTCTTTCCAATATGGAATTGGCACTCCTTTAACAACATATTTACTGTCGGGGTGGCAGTCAAAATATTTGTTCCCATCATAGACTTCTGTCAATACTCCATTGATCATATCTACGCCGATGCCAATTCCATTTTGATGAAGATTCGCCTTGCCGTCAGACCGATCTGTCGGCATTCTTAGCATTCCCATAAGTGGGGTTTGGTTAAGTGTAATTATTCTAAAATCAGGTACTCCTTGCGGGTAAATCTCATGAAAAAACAGATGCGGCTCTATACATTCTTCAATCAATACTCTATCTCCAGATCCTAATGAAAAGAAACCCATAACAATAGCAGCCATATGCTGAAATATTTGATGTTCTGAGACTATCTTTCCACTGCTTATCCAATTGCCTTGGTCGTCTTTTTTTAAAATTTTGATTCCCCCACCTCCACAACCATTAGCAGGTTTTATAGCCATTTTATCATATTGCTTACATACATTCCAAGCTTTTTTAATCTGACTATTACTTTCAATTACTGCATAGGTTTTTGCACAAGGGATATCATGCTTATGCAATATTTCTTTGGTAAGCACTTTATCATCTGCCAGTGGATAATGCTTTTTGGCATTATTAGGGTAAATAAGGTGGATGTTTCTTTCATTAAGACCAATAACTTTATCCTTATTTTGAGATTTTATATTAAATATCTTAGAGAGCATAGGTTTTATTTTTTTAAGTTTTCTGTTATTTATTTACAGGTGCGACCAGTAAAGGTTTAAATCGATAGAACTCTATCCATCGTATGCCTATATATCTTCCAAGAATCATAGCAGTGGTAATCACAAGTAGAATGATTTCTGGAAATATGACCAAAATAGATGGCAACCAACTTGCAGATAATACAGCATAACAAATCGCAGTAGCAATTAAGGTTTGTACCAACTTGTCTATTGCTATTTTATAACCATCTTCAACTGTTGAGCGTGAGAATCGCTCTGCTGCTATGGTAAGAATGATAGTAGGAAAAAAGGTAAGTGTCGTTAACCAGGTAATATTATATTTTAACCCTATATAAGCTGCCAATATCATAATCGTTACCATTACCGTAAGAGATATTACCAGTTTAGGAGTGTATAGTAATCCGATTTTATCAAAGGGGTAAGAAATTAATCCTACTAATAAAATTAATGCGACAAATAAGATTATTCCTGCTACAAATCCAGTATGGATTAAGGAAAAAGCAATAAGTGCAGGAAGAAAAACCCCAAAAGTTTTAATCCCTACAATATTTCTTAGAAATGCCACCAGAAGTCCTCCTAATGGTAATAACAATAGTAAGCGCAAAGAATTCATCGGGATAATTCCTTTATCTATTAATTTCCATAATGAAAACCCAGGTAATGCACTTATTTGGTCATTACTCATGTTTAGAAAAGCAATATGATTTACCTTATCGATTTGGTAAGTATAATCAAACTGAATATTGGCCGTGTGAGTTATAAAGGATTCATCACCTATATAAATCTCCAAATAATTTGCTGGTAGATAGGCAAAATGGTTATTTAATCCATCAAAAGGAACCCATTGATCATTAATTCGTATTTCTACCCAAGCGTGAGAAGTTCGTTTATTCGTTTTTTCTAATATGATTCCTGCTTTGATTCTTGTGGGGTATCCAAGGTTTCTTGTTAGGGCAGCAAACAATCTACTTTTTCCGTTACACGAAGCTTTGTTCTGCTCAATAGCAGTAAGAGCATCGGTTAATGTAATAATTGGTGCTGATGGTATATTTACTACATGATCAAAAATATTTTTGATTACTTGTTTGTCATTTTTAGCACCTTTACTTAATTGAGCTGCTAACGCACCAATCTTTGAGTCTTCTGATTGAATGTTTTTGGTAGGAAGAGTATATAGCTCATAGCCTTTATTGTTTCTTTTAAAATCGTTTGGGACGAAATACCGTTTTTCTTTTCCTTCAAAAATAAACTCATAGTTTAAGGAGTAATATGTATCATTTTTATCTGTTTTCCAGACCGCTCTTTCGTTTCCACCATTTAAAGGTTCTTTATAAAAACTCAGAGAATGGTCTGAAATATTTTTTTGATGTGAAATTCGTTGTCTTGGATTACTTTCTGGAACATAGGATTTTACAACTGTATTTTTATTAGCAGATTTAAAGAAGTAGTTATAATTTACTTTATAAACTTCTTCTGGATTAAAATTATCATAGTTATCAAGAACTGGTTTTATCTTAATTCCTATCGATACGAGAGCAAGAATCGATATAGATATTACAATAATTTTAAAATTTGTTTTGGAGTTCATAATCAGTTATTTTTGGCTATATAACCAGCCAAAAAAAAAATACCCTACCCTGGATTGAAAAAAAAATTCTTGCCAATGGAAGAATCTTCAAAGTCTGTTTGTGAACAACCCGTGTTTAATGAGTTATTTCTAACTCACGCACAAACCATCAGAAATCATATCTATTACAAGTGTGGTGATGTAGATCAGGCAGAGGATGTTATGCAAGAAGCTTTCATAAGATTATGGAACAATTGTAAAAAGGTATTAATAGAAAAAGCCAAGGCTTTTTTATATAAAGTGGCCACTAATTTATTTCTTAATCAGGTTGCTCATCAAAAAGTGAGATTAGAATATTCTCGCTTGCCTCATCGAAATAAAAATGTAGAATCCCCAGATTTTATTTTAGAAGAAAAAGAATTTATGGATAAGCTCCAACGTGCAATTGCAGAATTATCTGAAGCACAACGAGAAGTTTTCCTATTAAATAGAATTGATAAAAAAACATATAACGAGATTGCAGAAATGTTAGGGATTTCTGTAAAGGCAGTAGAAAAAAGAATGCACAATGCACTCAAAAAACTACGCCAGCATATCAAAGGTATCTGATAAAAGATTATTTGATTTTTATATTTATTTGATAATCAAGGTAGGGTATTTTAAAACTCACCGGTTATAACTCTGATAAAAGCAGATATTATGCTTGAAAAAGACAATACATACTTAGCAAAATGGTTGAATGACGAACTTTCGGCAGAGGAGCTTAGTGAGTTAAAAGGTCTTCCGGAATATGAAGATTATAAAAAAATTCGCGAAGGACTTACATATTTTGATGCACCCACATTTGATGCTCAAAAATCTCTGGAAACCACAATTGGTAAATTAAACACTCAAAAAAAAGGAAGAGTAATTAATTTTAAACCTTTTATATATGCTATTTCGGCAGCCGCCTGCATATTATTAATAATGGGATTATTCTTTAATACGGTTACTTATTCTGCAGATCCCGGAAAACAACTTGTAGCGACATTACCAGATGGAAGCAGTGTCGAACTTAACGCTGCCTCTACCCTTTCACACCAACGTTTTTTCTGGTCCAAAGAGCGTACTGTTGATCTGGATGGTGAAGCTTTCTTTAAAGTTGCACCTGGTAAAACGTTTACAGTTAAAACCAACTTAGGAGATGTCAAAGTTTTGGGTACAGAGTTTAATGTAAAAGCAAGATCAGAAGAATTTAACGTAGCCTGTTATCACGGAAAAGTTCTGGTGTCTACAGACGCAGCAAAAACCACATTACAAAAAGGAGAAGCCGCGATATTAGAAGGTAAAAAATTGATTGAAAAAAATATTACAGGTTCTGAACCCTTATGGATGAATGGTGAAAGCTTGTTTGATCGTGTAGCATTGGGCAATGTCCTGGATGAAATCGAAAGACAATATGATGTTAATTTTATTAGAAACAGTATTGATCAAAATCGATTATTTACTGGTGGATTCATTCACACAGATCTTAAGATAGCATTAGAGTCAGTTTTAGAACCCATGGGAATTAGATATGTAGTTACTAATACAACAATTACATTATCGTCTCCATAAATAACAATTGATATCGTATTTCATATTCAGTTTTATACATCACATATGATTCTCAATAACTAACAAAACTATTATTTACTTTAGAAGAAAGCCCATTTGACTATGAAGAAAGTTTTTTTATTTATGTTTTTTGCAATCTGCACTGCACAGGCTCAGATTAGCACAAACTATAAAGAAACTCCATTGGAGCAAGTACTTAAAGAAATTTCAGAATCCTATAACCTCATTTTCTCCTTTAGTAATGCTACGGTACAGAATAAGATCATTACGCTTGCCACCAATAATGTAACTTTAGATGAAATATTGACATCTCTTAAGAACTTGACTAATCTTGAATTTAAAAAAATATCTGATCGGCAAATCATAGTTAAAGCCCCAGATAACAAAGTTGAAGTTTGCGGGTATCTTTTTGATAATACGACACAATCTTCACTTCCGTATGCATCAATTTTTATTGCTGATACCAGTATTGGAACCATCGCTAATGAAGATGGTTTTTTTCAATTAGGTCACTTGGATATCGGTACTACGGTTACCATACAATATGTGGGGTATAAAGAAAAAACAATGACTGTTGCTTCGTTTAAAGATTCTCGTTGTCCTAAAATTGGACTCACTGTAGAAAGTACAGCTTTAGAAGAAGTTCTTATTGTAGAATATATTACCAAAGGAATCGATAAAAGTATAGACGGTTCATTAGATATTACTAATGAACGACTAGGGATTTTACCAGGTCAAACCGATCCTGATGTTTTACAAAGTATACAGCTAGTACCAGGAATTAATAGCCTTGATGAAAGCGCAACCGGAATTCAGATTCGAGGAGGCTCTCCTGATCAGAATCTGATTCTTTGGGATGATATTAAAATGTATAATTCTGGACACTTTTTTGGGATGATTTCTGCCTTCAACCCTAATGTAATTAGTGACACCAAAATTTTTAAAGGAGGTGCTGATCCGCAATACGGAGATCGTGTCTCTGGTGTTATTGATATTTCTAGTGACAAAGAAGTGCCTGAAAAATTTAGTGGTGGTATCGGTATTAATGGTACACATAGTGATGTATTCATCAAAGCTCCTATTGGCAAAAAAGTGGGATTAGTGGTTTCTGGCAGAAGATCTTATGCAGATATCGTTGAAGAAACTCCAACTTATAATGCATATTTTGACAAAGTATTTCAGAATACTAAAATTGTTGAAGAACCTACCACCAATGGAGGTGGTGAAGGTGACGAAGATGAGGATGAAGATGAAATTGAAGAAGATATCAGAGAAAGTAATTTTTTCTTTTATGATACGAATATGAAGGTGATTATTAATCCTACTGAAAATGACAAAATTTTAATCAGTGGTCTTTATACCAATAATGATCTTAACTTTGAAATTATCAATGAAGAGGATATTCAGACCGATGATCTTGAGATCATGAATGCGGGTTCTAGCTTTGTATGGGAAGGCACAAAACTAAATCGTATTACCCATCAGTTAAAAGCATATTACTCTGAATTTGATTCTGATTATCAGTTTGTAGAGACGCAAAATACTATTATTGAAGAACAATCAATTCGTAAAAACACTGTTGAGGATATCGGAGTAGATTTTAGCATTTCCTATGAAATCAACAAGAAAAACATTGCACTATTAGGGTATCAGTTTTCTAATAACGAAGTATTTTATAATATTACTCGTGAGAGTGAATTTGAAAACCCTATCAATGAAGCTGACCTTGTAAAAAACAGCGCTAATACCTTATATGGCAATTATAAATTTTCACCAATACCTAAAAGCTTTATTAACTTGGGTGTACGAGTATCTCATTATTCTATTGTAGATCAATTTTATATAGAACCCAGATTAAATATTGAATATCCCGTTACTAAATATCTACGATTAAAAGCTACCGGAGAACACAGGTTTCAGCCAATGAGTCAGTTGGTAGAGTTTGAAGACACTCAATTACGAATAGAAAACAACCTATGGATTCATGCTAATGATGAAATCCCTCTCCTGGATAGTTATCAATATTCTGGAGGGTTTTTATTTTCTATGGATGGTTGGAATCTGGAAGTAGATGGATATTATAAAACAATCGATGGTCTTACATCACTAACCAATGGATTCAATAATATTAATACAGATTTATCTACTGGAGAGAGTGAAATTTTTGGTGTTGATGTATTATTGAAAAAACGATTTCATAATTTCAGAACCTGGATTGGGTATACGTATAATGATATACAATATACCTTTCCAGAAATACAGCAAGCTTCTTTTTCTGGTAATAATGATATTGCACATAACTTTAGGTTTTCCAACACTTACGAAACCGAAAATTGGGAGTTTTCATTAGGATGGACCTGGAGATCTGGCGCTCCTTTTACAGATGCGGATCTAGTAAATGACGAAATTGTATTTGGTACACCAAATGCAGAGCGATTAGAAGCTTATCACAGATTAGATGCTTCTCTGATCTATAGGTTTGATTTTAATAAAAATGGAAAATGGAGAGGTCAATTAGGAGCTTCTATACTTAATATCTATAATCGGATTATTCCTATTTCAATAAGTTATCAGGCTGATGACAATCCTACTACCGGAAATGTAGAGTTAGATATTCTAAGACAAGAATCTTTGGGAATCACCCCTAATCTTGTATTCAGAATGTATTTTTAATAAATTTTTCTATTTAAATAAAGCCCGACAACACATATAACTTGTGTCATCAGGCTTTACTTTCTTAACTGTTTGATTTTTGATTGACTACTTTTTTACATAATCCTTAAATTCTTTACGATCAAAATCAATTGAAGCATCTGCCAAAAAATTAAGAATCGGCAAATGTCCTGATCCTATTAATAAAAACACCTTGTCTTTTCCTGGTTGATTTATGTTTAGCAGGTTATGAAAGATTCTTAAATTTCGGTTATACCACCAGATTGCATTATCAGGTCCAAAATAATCATTGCCTTCTCCCATTTTAAAATTACCGATCAGATAATGACCGTGACTTGCCATCACCAGCTCAGTATCATTTTGAAGTAAGAAATAATCTAACAAAGACATTTTTGTCTTTAATTCATCTTCAATCTCATATAATTCATTGAATTTTTTATCAATCAACAGTTCTCTTTTAACCACTTGCATTCCTGCTTTTTGTGCAAAGTATTGCTCTTTCTTTTTATAATCTTCATCGCTTAAATCGCTTTTATAACCACGAGCTCCAGCATCTACAGCGTATACTTTTTTATGTCCTAACATTTTGGCTAACCTAAAACCTATTTGATATATTTCATTGGCACGCAATTCAAATCTTCCTGCCAGATATTCCTGATATAAAGAGTCAATACGTTTTTGATTGGTTTTTCTTGACTCTACGGCAATTTTTGTAGGACCAAACTTTTTAATCACCTCAAGGATTTCTTGTAGTTCTTTTTGTTTTTGTGCAGAGAAAATATCTATATCATGTTTCGGTTTATAATCATCTAGTCCTGGATTGTTAAAATGAAAAGTACCTAGCATCATTAGTTCAGAAGTTCCTACGGTAGCAAAATGTTTTTTGACATCTATAGTTTGTTGCCCATTAGTTGTTTGTATACATACTGTTAGTAGTAATAATAAAAGTATTTTTTTCATGATATTATGATTTATTGTTGTCACCAAAACTAGTACCGATCTGCATCAAACAATGTACATTTATATCAACTCCCTCATCTACTACATCAACACCATTTATGACAAGATCAATGGTTTGATATCACTTTTTTGGGGTGTTGATATAAGAAAATAGAGGGTTGATCCGCAGCTTTGATTTTTTTGAGAGAAATTAGATACTTTCGTGCTATGAAATTAAAACAAACCTGGAAATATCATCTGGTACTCACTATCATCATTGTTGTTTTAAATTATTATGCTGATTATGTTTATGGAGGAAGAACTCGATTTATAGAGAATTTTGAATTTCCCACTTCTCTTCTTAAAATCAGTTTCTTCATCACTTTTTTTAGTATCTACTTTATAAATTTCAATTGGGTATGTCCTAAATTATTATCGAGAAAGCGATTAGGTTACTTTATTATAGCCGTGATAGGATTGGTTTTTCTTTTTTCCGGAATACGATTTCTTCTTGAAGAAGTAATTGGTTATCAACTTACCGGTTCTCATAACTATGGTGAGAGTAAACGTGTTTTTGGTTATTATGTATTTGACAACCTGTATTATGCTTTAAGAGCTATTTTGTTTAGCACTTCTTTATATCTGTTATTGCAATATATTGAAAATAAAACCCAGATCCATAAACTAGAGATCGAGCATAAAAAAGCAGAACTCAACGTGCTTAAAACACAACTAGAGCCTCATTTTTTATTTAATACTTTAAATGTGTTTTACACAGAACTTGTGGATGCACAACCCAAAGTGGCCAAAAACATCCACAAGTTATCAGAAATGCTTCGATACGTTACTTACAAAGCTCAAAAGGATTTTATGCCATTAGATGAAGAGTTAGGATTTATTGATGATTATATTCATCTTAACCGTGAACGATTTGAAGATCAACTTTTCTTAAATTACCAGGTTGAAGGGCTTATTAAAGATCAAAAAATACCATCGTTGGTGCTCATTCATTTTGTAGAGAATATTTTTAAACATGGAGTATTGAACGACAAACAATACGAAGCTCAATTAAAGGTTGAAATTTTTGAAAACCACTTAGAGCTGCATACCAAAAATCGAATATCAAAGGTACGTAGCTATAGTTCTAGCGGTATCGGAAGAGAAAATCTCAAAAAGAGACTTTCTTTAATATATAAGGATACCTATACGCTAGATTATGGTTATAAAGATTCGTATTTTGAAGCACATCTAAAATTACCTTTTATAAACAATTAATATGAACTCTATACGATGCCTTATTGTTGATGATGAACCGCCTGCAATCCGGTTGTTGGAGAATTATATTAAAAAAGTTCCGTTTCTTACTATTGTAAAGGCAACTACAAGTCCTCTGGAAGCTCTTGCCATTCTCAATAAGGAAACCGTTGATCTTGTTTTTTTAGACATCCAGATGCCAGAACTCACAGGTCTGCAAATATCAAAGATTATAAAAGGTCAAACCAAAGTTATCTTTACTACTGCCTATCCACAGTTTGCTTTGGAGAGTTATGAATTACAAGCAGTAGATTATTTACTCAAGCCTTTTGAATTTGAGCGATTTTATGAAGCCATTTTAAAAATCAAAAAAGAAGAAAATTCTGAAAAAAAAGAAAGCCCTACCGAAGCCTATTTTTTTGTAAAAACTGATGGTAAAAATAACTTCGAAAAAGTATACGTTAACGAGGTTTGCTATATCGAAGGGCTTAAAAATTATGTAGCTATTCATCTAAAAGATCAACAGATCATCACCTATAATACCTTAAAAAACATTGAAGCGTATTTGTCAAATACTGATTTTGTAAAAATCCATAAATCTTACATTGTTTCCTTAAGGCAAATTGACAAAACGGATTCCTTATCAGTATATATAAACGGCAATGTTATTCCTATTGGAGATACGTACCGACAAGGATTTTTTGAAAAGATCAACCAGAAGAAGATTTAGATTACTTGAAGTTACTGACTCAGACTCATTCTACCAAAGATCTTGTGATCAAGTGCTTTTTTGGAAATGTAATTAAGAAAAGGTAAATCAATATCCAATAGAAATAACTATTCTAAAAACATCTCGATACAATTTTATCAATCACTATCATTAATGATAAAAACCACTCGATGAGACGTTAATGAATATATCAATTGTTTAAATTGATTTTAGCAAGTCATAAAACAGCGATTTGAATAAGAATTCAAATCGCTGTTGTTTTATTATCTTTTATCTCTTTCTATTTAGATCCAATTTCCAATAGTATACTGGCTACTTTATCAGGTTGTGAAAAATTAGGGGTATGACTAGAATGTATGCTATACGCTTTTTTAACTTTTCCGTCATACATTGCTCTTTGTACCTCAATAGGAATCGCTCTATCTTCAGTACATTCTATATAGTATTTGGGCGTTCTTCCGAAGTTTTCTGAAGTAATCTCTAACTCATACATTAATGGAGCTGCAGGCTCTTGAACAATATAAGGTTTTGCTGCGTCAAAATTCTCTTTTGGAATATCATGGGCAAAAGCACTTTGTAGTTCTTCTTCTTTTATCAATGCATAGGTTTTATTATCTGACAGATAAAAATTCTCAACAACTTTTGATCCTTCTACCGTTTGTGCAGCACTAATAAAAGATCCTCCATTGGGTACTAAAAATGCAGCGAGGTATACCAGACTTTTCACCTTTTCTGGTCGTAACTCGGCAACTCTGCTAATGGTGATCCCGTTAAAGCTATGTCCTACTAATACTACTGATTGTTGCTGATTATCTAAAATATCTGTAATGGTTTTGACATAATCATTCATTGTTATATCTACTGGAGGCGTTTTATCATTTCCGTGTCCAGGAAGATCTGGTGTGATAACAGTATGTCCTTGTTCTTCTAATTTTGCCGTTACCTCACTCCATTGCCAGGCTCCTAACCAGGCAGAATGCACTAATACATACGTTTGTTTTTCTGTACTCATAATTTTACTTTTTTTCAGGTTGTTTTGCGAATTACAAAAAGGCACTATTCCTAATAAGAAAAGAGCTGCCAGTTTTAATCTTTGTTTCATATGATTATTCGTTTTCTTATGAGACAAATGTATATCTGGCAATAGGTGAAAATTTGTACCTTTTGGTACAAGTGCAGAAAAAAGAGGTGTTTTTATAGTGATATAACCTCGATCTCTTTAAACCGAAGTTCGACTTTTTGTTCTAATTCGAATTGTTTTAGAATCTTGGAGATTACTTCGCGAGTGGTACCAATCTCTTTGGCTAATTGGTTATGAGATAGTTTAATAATTGGAGATCGATTTTTTACGGTTTGAGATCTTAAGTATTCTTTTAAACGTTCATCGATTTTTTTGAACGCTAAATTTTTATAAGAATGTAATAGATCATCATAACTATCCATAAATGAATTTGTAGTAAAGCGATGCCAGGATTTAAAAGAAAATCCCCATTCTGAAGCAAATCTAACCGGGATTTTAATGATGGTCGTTTCGGTTTCAGTTTTAGCATATACGATACTCAGACAATCTTTAAACGTAGCAGAAAGTGACAACACACAGGTTTGAACCGGGTTTACATAGTACAATAGTATTTGTCGATCTTCTTGTTCCTGCCAAACTCTTACTTTTCCGTCGATCACTATGACAAGCCATTTTATGTATTTATCTTGTTCTACGATAAAAGTATCTTTAGAAACTGTATCTACGACTCCAACTTTTAGAATTTCGCGTTTAAGATCTTCTTCTGTGATTTGTAAAGCGGTAAAAAGTTTTTCGAATTCTTGCATTTTCCTGAGTAAGCTACAACTGGATACAAATATACTTTTAAAACTTATTGTGTATTTAGCTAATTCAATATACTTTTTCAAAACGCACAAAGTATACCCCACACTTATTATAGAATTTATATTTCCTACTCTTTTGAGCGCTATAAGAAATACTCTTTTTGTAAAACTTACTTTATTCTATTTGATGAAAAGAGATTTTATATCCATAATGACTCTTATTCTTTATATAAATCATTAATATTGGTAATACAATCTAAATAACATACCGAGTTGCTAACGATACATGAACATAAACCTAAATTGTTTTCTGATTTAATCGAGCGAATATGGATTGCAGAAAATAATGAGCAACCCATCAAAATAGTAACTCCTCCTAATCAATATGTTAATTTGATAATTCCTATAGGTAATTCTATCTATAAACGAAATCAAGTTTGGATTCATTCACCTTGTATTGAAGGAGTTTCTTCCACCAACACTATGTTAACCTATCCTGCAGGCACCAAACTAATCGGAATTCGGTTTTTTGCTTTTGGTTTATTTCCTTTTCTGCAAATCGAAGGAAAAAACATAATCAACACCTCATTCGAATTCACAAAAGCAAACGAAGCTTTTCGATATTCAAACACCGATTCAAATATAGATTTGATTCATAAAACCTATGAATTATTAAACACTCTATTTTCTGAAAAATCTTATAAAAGTATTTATCAAATTAGAGATTTTTATAACGAGTTTAGATGGAATGACAATGTTTGTTCTATTGAAGCATATTGCAAAACCATAAAAACCAATTATTCGACTCTTAACCGTAATTTCACCAGAATAATTGGTATTTCTCCTAAAAAGTTTGAACGTCTTATAAAATTTAGAAAATCACTTTGCAGTTTAATTTTCACCAGTGGTAATTTAACCTCAGTAGCTTTAGAATCGGGATATTTTGATCAAGCACATTTTATTCGAGAATTTAAAAAATTCATAAATCACACGCCGTCAGATTATCAGTCATTAATAAAACAGGGAATTAATAAAAGTGAAGTAATTAATTATAACTTCCAGTTATTATAATCTGATTAAAATATACAATTTATTAGTTTTTATGGTGTCTAGTTTTGTTCTCAATATTAATTGAGCATAAACAAGATGACAAAAATTAAAGTAGGGATTATAGGTTACGGCAACTGGGTTAAAAACTCGTATATACCAGCGATAACCTATGACGGCAGAGCAGATATTATAGCTATTTCAGCAAAAAGCGATGCTACTATCAAAACTATTAAAAATCAATTTGGAGATTCGGTAACAGTATATAATGACTACAGAGATTTATTACACTCTGATCATATAGATGCGGTTATGATAGCAGTTCCTGATGCCATGCACGGAGAAATAATAATAGCAGCTATACAATCTGGTTTACCATTTTTTTATGAACCTCCTATAGGACATACCAGAACTTTGATAAACCAGGTTTTGGAAAAATTACAAACAGCACCCCAAATCACACATGCCGATTTAGAGTTAGGACTTATACCTGCCATTTCTAAAGCAGCAACACTGATAAAAACAAAGCAAATAGGCAATATTCAATCTGTTTGTATATCACTCCGATCTAACTGGGGAACAGCACCAGATCAAGATACCAATGTTATTAATCGCTTATCTCTTTGGTATATTCATGTACTTAATATTTTATTAGATGCGTACCCTAATCGTGTATTGCTTTTGGACGGTCATGGTCTTAACGGAAGAAGACAAAGACAAAGTAGTTGTATTCTGGATTATGATGGTGTTTGGGGTCAATTAAAAGTAAATATAGATAGTGTAGATACATTGGATATAAAAGTAGAAGCAACTGGTGATAAGGGAGAAATATTAATCGATATTCTGACTGGAGAATTAACGACAAGGTTAAAAAACAGTGGGCAAACAAAATTTTATCCTTCAAAACAACCCTATGCAGATTGGCCGGGAATGCGAGAATCTGTTTCTTATTTTTTTGATGCTATTGAAAATGATACTTCTAGTTTTGCTAATGCAAATTTGGTCAAAGAACTGCAAGCTATTGGTATGGCAACAGAAGAATCAAAAGATACAGGAACCTGGGCCAAAGTTATATATACAAGATAGTTGCTATAGAAATATTATTATGATTATGTATAAGCTTTAAAAAACAAGAGCGTTTACAATCATTCAAATTAATTCTTGATAAATGTTACACCATAACTATGTGCTAAGGAGTCTACTTTTTGTTTTGTCAAGGTTTTGTCTTTAGAAACTTTGGCAACATCATTAAAGAAATTCTCAAATCCTCCAGGAGTGATAGTATTCATAGTAATGCCAGTAACAGTATCTATATTCACAAAATTATGAGGTATTCCTCTTGGCAAACGAATGAAATCTCCTTTTTTGGCACTAATTTTTTTATCGCCACAATTAAAAATAAAATTGCCTTTTAGAATATAAAAGAGTTCATCTTCATGGGTATGTGTATGCATTGGCGGACCTCCTTTTGCAGGAGTTTCTGTTACAATAACCGAATACTCATCATTTGATTGATCACTTAGGATTTTACCGGTGATCTGTACCCCAAAGACATTCCACTTTTTACCTTCATCTGATGAAACATGGATCGGAACCTCTGTATTTTCTTTTGGAAGATTTGATACTTCTTTACTCTTTTTACAACTGAAACCTATTAAAGTAATAAAACAAAAGAATACAATTTTGCGCGTCATAATGTGTGAATATTTTTAGTTGGTTAAAACAATGCTGTTATTGTTCTTCAAAAGAATGTTTTAATTGCGAGAATTCAAAGTGTAAATGAAATTATAACTGGTATGATACTATCTAAAGTATTGAGACTAATAAAGTAGATTTTCTTGTCTTTCATTAATAGTTCCTACTCATTACAGCAAAATACAAAAAAGACTGCCTTTTAAGACAGTCTCTTTATAATCTTTATAGTTAGTATACTCTTGGCCGCCACTAGCCAAGAGGCTAGCGGTAGCGGGGACGAGCTGGGGTTTTATCATTTTATAAATCTGATAATCAATATCCATTTTATGCCCTTTTTCAAAAGCACCAGTTTACTACATTACCCTACCGACCACTTCCTAGTATATATATCAACTTATATCTGGCTTTTGTTTCACTCTTAATATTAGCATCCTTTTTAATTAATTTGAAATCAGAAGAGGCAATTCTATATGAAATACTTTTTCTATACTCTCTTAAATCTTTAATAAAATCAATGCTTCCAAATGACAACCTTTCAGCTTTAACTTTGCTAAGTGACTTATTAATAGAATCGTATTCTAAAATCCCATAGCTTCCATCGTAAATATTAAATATTGAATCATTAAATTTTCCTGTTAAATGTAGGCTAACTATTTTCCCACTAGTAATATAATCTCCAAAGATATCACATAATTTAGGCTGAACTAAAACATAGGAATTATTGTCTATTAAAAGATTTAATTCTTCTTGGCTTTGACAGTTAACATCCAGTTGTAATACAATTATCTTGTCGTTCAAAACTTCTCCAGAATTAAAATCTTTTCCTTTTGAACTCTTACAGGCAGAGAGTATTAAAATTATTAAAAAAACAAGTGCGAATATTTGTTTCATAACTTATAATTTAAGTATAGTTGGTGCGTTTTTATCAAATATAAAAGTTCCATATTGTGAACCTTTATCTTGGGTAGTTTTTTGTCATTTTTTCAAACTTTCAAAATTTACGTTAGCCCCTGCTACCGCTAGCCTCTTGGATAGTAGTAGCGGGGAGTTTAATGAAATATTTAATAATATAAAAAACATCTAATAGTCCTAGCAGGATAAGGAATATTCCTTCTTCTTTACCAATACAAGAAGGACAATAACTACTCCCGATACAAGGCTGACATTGAGGTGTTAAAACGTATGCTATAAAAAGTCCAACTATGTTAATTATTATAAATATGAATATTCTTTTTTTCATAATCTATAGATCTGTATTAATTCCCTAGATAGAGTAAGTTTGTAATTCCTTGGTTTAATAAGGGAAATTATTCATTTTCATTCTGATCAATCTGAGAGTTAGTTTGTTCGTCATATCTCTGAAAACGTTTGCTAAGTACAATAGTATTATGGACTATATCTGCAGGATATAAAGAATCTATTTCATAAAAAAAATCTTTCCCGTTTATAAAAAAATACCTAAATACACGTGTGTTTCCAACTGCTATATCTGAATTTTTGAAAAAATACTCTCTATCACTTTTTAAAAATTCAGTATATTTCATTTCATATTTAGCATCGTTATAGATACTATATAATGATCTTGTAGTTGCTAAAACATAATTACTATTTTCTAATTCACATTCTAAAACAGGTAATTCCGTATTTTTTAATTTAAATCTGTTATTAATTTTTAAAGTGCTTACGTCTTTAAAGATTCTTGTATGTAAAATTTCATTATTCGTTTTGAGATTGTCCAAATCTCCATAAACTTCTTTGAGTTTTTCCAGAATTAATCGATGTTTATTTAAATCATCCATAACAATTTCCTTTTCTACCGCTAGCCTCCTGGCTAGTGGCGTTCTTACTTTACCAATCCTAATAAATACCCGTCACTATCAATTTCTAATACGGTATGATCATCTTGATAATTTCTGGCACTACTATATTTCCAGTCTATGGGATCAGTTACAAATCCAGCCTCTACAGGATTGTTATGGATATAGTTTATCTTTTGTTCGATGACCTTATCTGTCCAAAGCTCAATAGGTTTATTGTGTTGTTGCCAGAACTGTCTTTTTGTTATTGTAGGATTCTTTTTTCCTGCTTTTTCAAACATCCAAAGCAACCATTCTTTTCTACTCTCTTGTGGATTTTCTTCTATTGCCTGTATTAATTTTTTAGAAGTATAACTTTTAAAATCCCGTAGTAAACCAGAAGGATTATTGTTTGTAGAACGGAAAACTAAATGTACGTGACTTGGCATAAAACAATAGGCATAAATTTCCATTCCTTTATTTCTTCTACAATAATCTATATTTTCTGCCAAAATAGATAAATATAATTCTCTAGTAAACACATCTATCCAATATATCGTAGCAAAAGACACAAAATATAAACCCGATTTATTATGAAATTTATAATTTCTGCTCATTATAGCAAAATACAAAAAGCTACTATAGAAATATAGTAGCTTTTATAATCTTTATTATTGTATTGCTTACTCTTGCTGGCCACTAGCCAAGAGGCTAGCGGTAGCGGGGGGCTTTGCACAGCGGATTTATTACCAATCATTTATCTCAATATACAAAACCACTTTTGAGTCACAATATATCTTCACTCCATTAGAATTAAACCAATCCGTAGCTCTGTAATATTTTATATAGATAGTATCTTCTGTTACATTTTTCATGTATGGAAAAGTCTTTTTTGAAGTAGAAAAAAATTGATCTGGTTTCCCAAAAATACTTTCTACTTTCTTAATAGAATCTCCAACTTTAATTTTTTCAATATTTTTTTCTCTTTCTGTATCGGAGCAAGAAAAATTAATGCCAGAAAATAATATTAGTAAGTATAATAAAAGTCGTTTCATCTATTCTTTAAAAATCTATTTAATTCGTTAACAAAACCGTTATTCATACTATAAATTAAATATGATGCTTTATCTTTAGGATTGTCAAATTGTAGTGCTTTATTAGTAATATTTTCATAAAATTGCCTTCCCAATCTATTAGAGAAAAAATCCTGAAAATGAAAAGCACTTCCTATTTCTCCTTTTAAACCTTGAACTATTTCTGTCGCTAACCCTACATCTTCTCCTAGTAATCCAATCACTAAGAAATGTCTCATATCAATAACACGATTACTATTTTGAGGATCTATTAAATATCGATAATAAGGTCCTCCCGAAGTTGCATTACTGTCGGAATCAAAAGTTCCTGCTAGTTGATCTCTTATTTGACTTAAAGTATACCCTTTATATATTTCAGAAAATTCTTCTAAAGTAATTGCTATCTCCATATTAGCACCCAGATCGAGTTTACTATTTCGATTCTTTTTATTATTTCCTGTAACCACATCTGTAAGGTTAGAGTCATCAACTATTGGCAAAGGTGCCATATTATGAGGGTTTCCTTTTTTCTTTCCTTTGTTACCACAACAATTTTCCTCGTCATCATTCCCATCATTGTTGTTGTTTGATTGATAAACCGTAATGTAATCATTAGAATTTATACTATGCCAATTACCACTTAAATCTTGAATTCTCATTTCACCATCAGCACCAGAAGGATCTGCCCAAAATATTGGATTATTATCAAAAGCATTATATGGAGAAAAATCAAAATGTATCACGGGATCTATAATGGTCCAGCGTGCAATTGCAGGGTCATACTGTCTAACATCCATCTCTAAGATATTCAATCCTAACTCATTTTCTTCTTCAACACCGTTATATCCATAATTATGCTCTCTACCAGTAATAGTATTATTGTATCCTTTATGTTCGAGTCCAAAAGGATAATAATTCTTTTCCTCCCTGATCTCCATGGCATTATCACCATCTCCATCAATATCTTGGTTATTTCTAAGAATGTCGATCTTTCCATCATTGTCGTTATCTGCATAGGAGAGTCTGATGTTTCCTAAATGATCTTTGTATTGATAAATATATTTATAGTTGTTACCATCTGGTTCTATATATCCTTCTGGATGGTT
>NZ_JAXLPA010000004.1:0-771580 GCF_034322225.1 Aquimarina callyspongiae
ATCCTGAGTCATTACAGGTTGATCCAATTTATTATATACAATGTACTCCCATCCTTTACCTGGAATCTTCTTTTCTATCAATCGGTTTCTGTGATCATATTTATATTGATAGCAGAGCTCTGACAGTTCCGTAGTACTTACTCCATCTGTTGAACTCAGCGTTACTTTTGGAGGGATCACATAGGTCAGGTTCCCAAAATCATCATATACATAATAGGTGTCGTGGGCTATATTGTCATTATAGGTTCTTTTTAGAACTACTCTACCTTGTTTGTCTGTATACTCCTTGGTAGTATGGTCATTGAGATGCGATTGACCTGGTTGCCAGTTTTCATCTTTGGTAGTGGTAACCTGCAATTCATTAGGATTGTAATATCCATCTTTAACTAGTGATGGAACTTCGGTATTGGGTACTCCACTCACTAAAGGAAAACTAACATCAAAATAGATGACCTCATTGGTACCATTACTATCCCAATCAAATTTGATGGTATGATCAATTTCTGTTGTTATATTGGCTTTCCAGTCTTTTCCTGGAGCTCCTTGTTCTTGTACCCGATTTAAAGGTGAAGGCTCAAATACACTCTCAGAATAAGCATTCACATCTGCCAGTACCATTCCTGTAAAATCTGAAGGATACTTGGTTTGATAATAACTGTTGATATCAGTACTTATATTAACCGTCTTATAACTCCCTACAACTGCGTTAGATTCAAAAGGTAGGTATTGTTTATCCTGTCTTCCATAATCATCATATCCTATATGGGAGATGATATCTTTTCTCTCTGGAGAAGCTTTGATCCCTATTTGTTGTTTAGGTCTTCCTAATCCATCAAAATAGGTAATGCTTTCAATGACGTCTTTATTACTTTGGATCCCAATGTTTGGGTCAAGTAATTGAGTTTCTGTTATAGGAGCTTGAAAAGCCCTGGTAAACACATAATTTTCTGTAGCACTCAGTGTAGGATCAAAATAAGGCTCTGCTATAATAGAAGCAGAGAAACTCGTGGATTGAAATCCTGGAGCCAGTATAATACTTTCTGTAGCGGTATAATTACCAGAGGTAGCTGCAGAGAGTGTGATCGTAGACTGTGTTTGTGCCTGCATTGTCATACTTACAAAAAGTAATGCAACGCTGATATATTTTAGAATATTCTGTATCATCTTCACTAGTTTTTGTAGTTATATTGATTTTCACTTACCAGATTCCCATCAGCATCTTTTACATATTGCAATCGGTTGAACTGATCATACTGATAGTAGATCGTATAACCCCTTGGATCAGTGATACTGGTCACTCCAATCAGTGGATCGTACGTATAGGTCGTAACCATTGCATTGGGGAGATCGGTTCGTAAAGTATTTTCTTGTGTATTGGTTAACCCCGTAACTCCTGTATGGAAATTAGCACCAAATCCAGATAAGGCTTCAATCTCACTACGTGTAGCATTTTCAACTTTGGCTATAGGATATTCCTGGTTGTATCCCCATATATAACTGATATGAGAACCATCTGCTTTTGAAACTTCTAATGGGTTACCGTGATTATCATAGTCTAAATATTCTACCCGATCTTGTAAAGCATCATTACTTTTTCCTAATTGTACAACTTCTGGTAAAATCAAATTACCACCCCAATCTTTAAACAATGTTCGTTGTCTGGATAATAAGATTTCCTGACTTCCTTCTTTCTTATAACTTTCCACTTGGATGGGAGTTCCTATTTTATGCAAATCACTTTCTTGTAAACGAGTAATTGTATTTTGTTGTGCTGATGTTAAACCAGAAAGTACTCCAACATCTGACGGATAATACGTTGAAGTTCTTAACTCTTCTCCGTTACTATTTTTAATCGTGCTTGCTGTTTGGAAATAATCAGGATTATTATAAACATAAGAATTTTCTACTACAACAGGATTTGCACCATCGGTATTATAAATAGTTTCTTTAGAGCTAGTCAACAATTTTTTTCCAAAAGAATAAAAACCTGTATTATATATAAAGGAATTATTAGCAAAAGCCTGAAGACCACATCTATCCATTACTGAAGGAGAAGGACCAAATGTATTAGAACCAAATGTAGCTTTGACATAATTTATCGCTAAACTTGATTCATCAACTGTTGTATAATTATTTTCTATACTTCGTAATAATGTATAACTATCATCTGCATTTCTTTTATAAAATTCTTGTTTTTTTAAGCTCCCGCTAGCCCAACTCTTTGTATAATAATTACTAAAATTGCCATAACTTCGAGTTCGTAATAATGTTACATAAGGCCATTCTTGAGTTATGTTAACTCCTCCAACTACACAAGGATAATGATCTGGGTGTACAAAAATATTAAACATTGAACCACTACCTGGTCCGGTACCAATAATACGATCAGAAGGTGTAGGCTCATATTCATACACTATTTTACCATTATCTTTTCTTGAATGATCATAATTATACTCAGTAACTTTTTTATATTCTACTGATGGGCCTCCATTTATATTTAATGCATATGAAGGATGCGAAGAAAATGAATTTGTACAATCAGGATAATTTATTGTTTGATAATCTTCATACACAATTGGTATTAGCAATGATGGTGTTGTATAGTCAAATTCTTTTTTTGTTAAAAAATCAGGATTTGTACCATCATAGCTAGTTATAGATTTAACACGTAACCCGCCAACTAATTTTTCGACTGTCTCTGTTGTACTACCAGTTAATTCATCCCAACTTACTCTTGCTGTAACAAATGGACAACCTGCTGCTCCATTAGTTCCTATTCCTTTTTCCCAAGCTTCAATGGTATAATTATTACCTTGGTAAAGAGTAACATCTTCACTAATAATTGTTGATAAATAGGGCAATGTTGGAGGATTCGTTCTATTTCTTTGATAAACGGTTCCATTAAATTCAACATAAGATTCATCTCCTAACCCTCCTAAAGCATCAGAAAAAGAAATTTCTATTTTAGCATTATACGGCTTCGTAACAGGACTAAATGATGTATTTTGTAGACCCGTAGGAGAACACCAATGTGGAGGGGATCCTCCTTGTGCACCTTGAGATGAAATAAATGCGCTTTTACGTTCATATGTTGGAATCGTATTGGTCACAAGATATTTATTTGCTTCATATTCAAAATCTGTATAGCCTCCAGTAGGGTAATAAATACGTGTTAGAATACCCGCTTTTGTTTTTTCTTCATCCGGATTTCTATTCCCAAAACCAATTTCAGCATTAAGTGATGAAGTCCCTGCAAAAGTGGGAGTGGTCACTGAAGGGAAATATAAAGTTGCATTACGTTTATGTACAAAGCTTTCAGAATTATTGTTAGCATATCCCCAGAAATCTTGGCCAGATGAATTTCTACTTGATAATTGTGTGTTATTATATTCAAAACGATATATTTCAGGGTTACTATTATTTGGATATACCTCTACTCTATCTAGTTTTAGTGATTTATTATATTTGTTAGAATCATATCCTGGAATCGAAGTACTGTATGTTTTTCCTCCAAATCTATTATAGTAGCTATAATTAAATGTAATTTGTTTTATTAGTTTACTAATCCCATTAACCAAAGAATATACACTGATATTATTTAATTTTGGAGAATCACTATCAATTCTATCCATACTATAATCAAAAAGTACGTAGCCATTTTTAAAGTTTATTTTCCTAAGACTCTTTTCAATTACATCAAAAGGAGAGGATATTGATGGATTTGCGGGAGGAGATGTCCAATTATTTGTATTCGTTAATATCCCACATACCGATATATTATCCCCTGTAATCTCTTTTCCTTTCTCAAAGGTATATTCATCATATTCAAAAGTAACTTCATCAATTAAATTGGCTGAAACCACCCTACTCAAATATGAAGTTGTTATATATTTTCTATACTTATTTTCTAAAGTACTAGGTGCCCATCTATCTATAGTTTCAGTTTCATAAAACTCTAGTTTTTGGCCATTTTCCAGAATTGCATTCGAAGGGTATGCTTTAAAATCATTATCATAACCAGTAATTTTAATTGGTTTATAATCACTAAATACAAAATCTTGTTTATTTTGATCGTAATAAAATTTCCCTGAGAGACCTGAGTAGTTAAACAGGTATTCATCCTGTGCAGTATCTGCTCTACCTTTATAAACATTATATAAATAGGTATAGTTTTCTAAGGTATAATCTAATATAGAACCTAATTCAGGTATATCTTCTGAACCTGGCTGTCCTTTTACATTTCTAACGATCGCACCACCCGCATTTAACGTCCAACCTAATCCAACCCAGGACGCTTCTTCATTAACTCTTATTCCTGAGACAGCATTATAACTTAAACCTATCGGAATTTCTATACCTCCTTGCTTTATTGTATATAATGGAATGGAAATATTGGTGGTTCCTAAGTTGGTATTTACAGGAAATGTTCCAAATTTACCTATACTTGCCGCAGTAGGAGATACTGGAGCATAATCAGGTAAATCTTGTGCCATTATTATCCCATTTATAAGAAGAAAAAAGTAAATTATATATCTATTCATTTGATTTATTTTTTCTTATTATTATTCTTTAATCAACAAAGCTTCAATCTTCGCTAATCTAGCTTCTAATTCAGCATTCTTAGTTTTTACTTCCTGTAATTCTTTGATTTCTTTTTCCTGAGCAATAGTATACAATGTCAGTTCTTCGATTTTTTCAAGTAGTTTTGCATTCATTTTTCCTAATTGAATACCATTTTTCTCAACTTCTACTGCGGATGGAATATTAATCAGATGACCTTTTTCTGTAATATGATTTTCTACTTCTCGTAAAGAAGGAAGGTTATAGTTTTCTTCAAAAACGTAGTCAGGCCATCCTGTAAGATCTACTCGTACTTCTTTAGAGTGAATGGTGCCATTTACGGCTAGTTTTTCATCTGGTGTTGAAGTTCCAATACCAACGTTTCCTTCAAAATAATTCTTTGTTGTAGTTCCTTGCTGATATACTCCATAAGTGTTCTCACCTTGCACTCTTTTAATAAATACACCATATCCATTATTAACCGTTCCGTTACCTTTTTGAACATCAATATTTACTCCATAAGCATTTTTTACAATACCCGTAGCACTACTTTCATTTCCGGATCCTACATCGATACCCACAGATTCATTTACTACTCCTGACTTATTATTTAAACTAAGAATCCATCCTCCTCTTATTTTACTTTGTTCACCACTAGTATGCGAAATACTATTAAAAGCAAATAATGCTGAAGACCCATAAGAAGGCGCAGTAGTTCTATCCTGGAATACATATGTTTTAATTCCATCAAAAGGATCTGCACCTACACCAAGACCTGTATTTATTTTTACATTACCTCCTAAATCTTTACCTTTAATAGTCATAATATTTTCGCCTGCCGATATATTAAAAGCGTCATCTTTAGGAAAATATAAAGTATTTCCAAACTGAGTAGCTCCAATGGTTATTTTCTTTTTAGAATCTCCTGTTCTTCCAATGGTTAAAAAACCTCCATTAGTATTCATTAATTCCAGTACAGATTGTGTACTATCATAATTTCCTAAAATGGTGTTATTACCAATACTTACTTCATTAGCTCCAAAAGAATAAATAACTCCCTGATTATCATAATCATGTTGTGCTTGCACTCCATAAAAAATTCCTATTAAAAGTAATGCCAAAATTTTATTTTTCATTTTTCAAGTATTTGATATGTTTATATTAATTATATTTCTCTATTATTTAAATCTCTATAAGTATGTGTCTTAACTAAGGGATATGTTACCATGGTTTTTTAAATAAAATTGAATTAAATTTTAAAACCATAAAAAAAATCCCGTTCTCTATATAGAAAACGGGATACATAAAAATTTTATCGAATATTTTACTTACTCAAATACATCTTACGTCTTGAGTATAGATCATAGAATTGATCATCCTTAAGGTCATCAATAAATAAGATACTTTCTCCAGTACTCTTCATCTCTGGTCCCAGTTTCTTATTTACATTCGGGAACTTATTAAAAGAGAATACAGGTTGTTTGATCGCATATCCTTCTAAATGCGGTTTAAAATCAAAATCTGTTACTTTCTTCTCTCCTAACATCACCTTTGTTGCATAATTTACATATGGTTCTCCATAGGCTTTGGCAATAAATGGTACGGTACGAGATGCTCGTGGATTGGCCTCAATGATATATACAACATCGTCTTTAATAGCAAATTGTATATTAATCAACCCTACCGTTTTTAGCTCTTTTGCTATTTTATATGTATGATCTTTGATCTGTTGCATTACAAACTCACCTAAGTTAAACGGTGGTAAAGTTGCATTAGAATCTCCCGAATGTATCCCACAAGGTTCTATATGTTCCATGATACCAATAATGTATACATTTTCTCCATCACAAATTGCATCTGCTTCAGCTTCGATAGCTCCATCAAGATAGTGATCCAATAATAATTTATTATTTGGGATCTTACGTAACAAGTCTACTACGTGTTCTTCTAACTCTTGCTTATTGATCACAATTTTCATCCCTTGTCCTCCTAATACATACGAAGGTCTTACTAGGATTGGGAAATCTAATCGATCTGCTACTGCCAATGCTTCGTCAGCAGTTTCTGCAGTATCAAACTCTGGATAAGGAATATTGTTTTCTTTTAGCAATGTAGAGAAATTACCTCTATCTTCTGCAAGATCCAATGATTGATAGCTAGTACCAATAATTTTTATCCCGTAACGATCTAACTTCTCAGCAAGTTTTAAGGCTGTCTGCCCTCCTAGCTGCACAATTACTCCTTCTGGTTTTTCGTGACGTATAATATCATAAATATGCTCCCAGAATACCGGTTCGAAGTATAATTTATCTGCCGTATCAAAATCAGTAGAAACCGTTTCAGGGTTACAGTTGATCATAATGGTTTCATAACCACACTCTGCAGAGGCTAAAACTCCGTGCACACAACAGTAATCAAATTCGATTCCCTGACCGATACGGTTAGGGCCTGATCCTAGTACTACTATCTTCTTTTTATCTGTTGGTTTACTTTCGTTAGCAACATATTTTTCTCCTTCTGGAGTTTCAATCTCTGCTTCAAAAGTCGAATAAAAATAAGGAGTTTGTGCTTTAAATTCTGCAGCGCAGGTATCCACTAATTTATATACTCGATTAATCCCTAATTCATCACGTTTATTATACACCTCACTTTCATAACAACCAACCATATGAGCAATTTGTCTATCTGCAAAACCTTTTTGCTTTGCTTCAAGAATCAAATCTTTTGTTAATGATTGGATAGTGTAGGTAGAAATCTCTTTTTCAAGATTATAGAGTTCTTCATATTGTTTTAAGAACCACATATCAATCTTTGTAATCTCATGAATCCTGCTTAAAGGAATTCCCATCTGGATTGCATCATAGATCACAAATACTCTATCCCAACTGGCATGAGTAAGTTTATCTATAATCTGATCATAATCTTTATATCCTTTACCATCAGCTCCCAATCCATTTCTTTTTATCTCTAAAGATTGAGTTGCTTTGTGGAGTGCTTCCTGGAAAGAACGACCAATTGCCATTACTTCTCCTACTGATTTCATCTGAAGTCCTAATTCGCGATCAGATCCTTCAAACTTATCAAAATTCCAACGTGGTATTTTTACAATTACATAATCTAGTGTAGGTTCAAATAACGCTGATGTAGATTTAGTAATTTGATTATCTAATTCATCCAGGTTGTACCCTATGGCTAGTTTTGCAGCTATTTTGGCAATAGGATATCCTGTTGCTTTTGAAGCCAATGCTGACGATCTTGAAACACGAGGATTAATCTCAATGGCGATAATATCTTCATTCTCATCAGGACTTACAGCAAACTGTACATTACATCCTCCGGCAAAATCTCCAATACTACGCATCATATGTATTGCCATATCACGCATTCTCTGGAATGTTTTATCGCTCAATGTCATTGCAGGAGCTACCGTAATAGAATCTCCTGTATGAATCCCCATAGGATCCATATTCTCAATAGTACAGATAATAACAACATTATCATTATTATCTCTAAGCAATTCTAGCTCATATTCTTTCCAACCTAATAAGGCTTTATCGATCATTACTTCGTGGATTGGAGAAACCTCAAGTCCGCGAGTTAATAATTTATCAAAATCCTCTTCTTTGTGTACAAATGATGCTCCGGCACCTCCTAATGTATAAGAAGCTCTAATTACTAACGGAAAACCAAATTCCTGTGCTATTTCTTTACCTTTAAGGTATGATCCTGCTGTTGCCTGTGGCGCCATAGGAATACCAATCTTAAGCATTAGTTCTCTAAACTGCTCACGATCCTCAGTAATATTGATTGCATCAATATCAACTCCAATAATCTCTACATCAAAATCTTTCCAGATTCCTTTTTCGTCAGCTTCTATACATAAGTTTAGCGCTGTTTGTCCTCCCATAGTTGGTAATACTGCATCGATTTGAGGATGTTCTTTTAAGATCTCTATAATCGATTTTGTATTCAACGGTTTAAGATATACATGATCCGCCATAGACGGATCTGTCATAATGGTTGCCGGATTGGAATTGATCAGTATGGTTTCGATTCCATCTTCACGTAGGGATCGTAAAGCTTGTGTTCCAGAATAGTCAAATTCACACGCTTGTCCAATAATAATAGGACCTGATCCAATAATCAGTATACTCTTAAGGTTTTCTCTTTTAGGCATTTATTCTCAAATTATGCTTAACAATACAAATTAGATATAAAAAAAGGCGTTACCTCTACAGTAACACCTTAAATATTTTCAACGCACATAAATCATTAGTGCTTGTGTCTTAACTCTGATGAAACAGATAACTTCTTTCTACCTTTTGCTCTTCTTCGAGCTAACACTTTTCTACCATTTACTGAAGCCATACGCTCTCTGAAACCGTGTTTATTCTTTCTTTTTCTTTTTGATGGTTGAAACGTTCTTTTCATTGCTATCTATCTTTATAAATCTTCTTGAAATATCTAATTTTGATTTTTTGAAGTATCTCTCCTCAAAACTGCGGGCAAATATACGAAGAGTTTTTACTTTGACAAACCTAAATATCAAATATTTTTTATCCGAAAAAATTAGTTTCTTTGCACCAAATTTAAGACAACTGTTTCAATTATGAAAAAACAAGCACTATTACTAGTATTACTATTCTTCGTATCGATGATTGTTTTTGCTCAAAAACAGTTAAAATATAATCTTACAACAGAAGATTCTTTTATCATACATCAAAATACAACCCAGCATATTACGCAAACATTGCCTTATGGAGAACAAGTGGTTACTAATGAAATTGGCGGCGATATGTTTTTTAATGTTGTAAAAGTACAAGAAGATAGTATTTCCATAGAAATGCAATATAAGAGCTTAAAAATGAAAATGAGTTCTCCTTCTCTTGGTGATCTTATGACCGTAGATACCTCAGTCACTCCAGATTCTACAGATATTCAAGCGCTGATTTTTCAAGGACTTGTTGATGCTCCCGTTACTTTTACTATGCTTAGGACAGGAAAAATAGTTTCGTTTAATGGTGCAGAAAATTTGATAAGTTCAATGCTAAAGAGTGCTAAAATAACAGAGCCTAATATGGTTGATGTTATAAGAGCCTCATTAGACGGACAATGGGGAGATGAAACTTTGATCAATAATTTTGAACAAATGATTTATGTTTACGGTAACAATACCTCTTCTAAAGGTGATACCTGGCAAAATCAATATACTGGTGATCTGAGCGCAAAAAACACCTGGAAAATTGAAGCAATTGATAATGAAAAAGCGCAACTCGTAGGAGATGCTACAATAGAAATGAACACCACTAATAAAGATATTAGTATGGCATTAACTGGAACTCAAGAATCCATCATGTCAATTGATCCCCAAACGGGACTTATTACAGAAGCAAAAGTTAGTGGATCTTGCAAAGGAGATAGCATTATGACTGTATCTCCAGACACAAAGATTCCTACATCAATTACTTACACAAATAATTACAAAACATCTAAACATTAAATTACAGTCAAAAATGTACAACAAGAATATTAAACTAGTAATAGCAGTATTAATTATCGGAACTGCAGTATGGCAAATGATCGAAGGATATATAGGCAATGGAATTATGCTAATATTATTATCTTTAATCTTTGTCTTTTTATATTTTAAAAATGAATTAATCCTATTAGCATTTTTGCGGTTACGGAAGCAGGATTTTGAAGGTGCTCAAAAATGGCTTAACAAAATCAAAAACCCAGAAAGCGCTCTTACCACAAAGCAACAAGGTTATTATAATTACCTTTTAGGTATTATGCTGTCTCAAACTAATATTACACAAGCAGAAAAATATCTAAAAAAAGCTATCAAGCTTGGATTATCTATGAATCAAGATCTTGCAGTAGCCAAACTAAACCTAGCGGGTATTGCAATGACTAAAAGAAGAAAAAGAGAAGCTCAAAATTTACTTACAGAAGCTAAAAAATTAGATAAGCATAATATGCTTAAGGATCAGATCTCTATGATGAAACAACAAATGAAAAAGATTTAGGCACACTATTTGTCTAAAGTATTACGTTATCTATTAAAAAGTAGTGAAACACAACCCTTATAAATAAACACCACAACAAGAAGTTTTTATTTCAAAAAAACGTTTATTTAAAAGACTTTATAGTACTTTAGCTATTGTAATTAATTTGTAATGAAGAAATTATTAATTTTAGGAATACTCTTTTTATATTTTACCAATACATTCTCTCAGGAAGAAGTTAGAATACCTTTCTCTGTTGCTATTTCTGCCCATATTGTAAAATACAATCAGAGAATTGATGAAGCATATAAAGATAATGATTTAGAGCGTGCAGAATTTCTTTTTGACTCTCTTGTAACCAATCATCTTAATGGTACTTATTTGGATGATTTTACTGTTAATCCTTTAAAAGGAGATCCTATCACTTTAAGAGAGTATGAAAAGCCTATGTTTCTTCTTTCATATGCATCCTGGTGTGTACCTGGTGTTGGAGAAATTCCTGCATACAACGATCTTGTAGACAGGTTTCATGATCAAATTGATTTTGTCATAATTTTCTGGGATACCAAAGAAAAACTAAAAGAAAAGATCAAAGAGTATAACTCACATGTGCAGATGGTTTATGTTAACGAAAAAACCAATCAAGATTCTTATATTATCAATAAACTAAAACATGCCCTTGGTTTTCCGATGATGTACTTTATGGATGAAGAGAAGAAAATCTTAGATATTCGTAAAGTAGTTACTCATCATTCTAGTGAAACGCTAAGCAATTCTTATAATATACACTTCAATTCTTTATCTAAAGGGGTTTCTCTTTTAATTGCAGATATAGACGCAAAGCAACTTTTAGAAGAACAACGTAACCCCGAAAAAGAAAAAATAATAGAAAAAGATACCCGGACTGATGCAGAAAGAGATATTGATGCAGAGTATGAACAATACAGAAGGGAAAAAGATTCTATTAGTCGATTAAAAAAAGATAATAATCGATAAGCTTTCGCGTCCACAAAATCTTGTATTCAAATTTATAGATTATTACTTAATTATATAGAATCACAACAATAACACAATGAATCTATTGAAAATTTCATTCTTTTTGGTCTTGATAAGTTGTTCAACTTTTTCAAAAAAAGAGCAAATCCTCACTGAAGATGAAAATATAAAATTAAACGATCAAGATACTGAAGTAGAAAAAGTAAAAATTACAAATTATAACTTTGTTGCTCATTTTTACGATAAATCTTACGGTAGTATACTTATAAATGGAATACCTATAGTATATAGATCGTTAGAAGATACTAAATCCTCTAGTAGATCTAATTCTCTACCTATTGGGGATCTTTTAGTAAATGGCACGAATACAATTCAGCTTATTGGGGATTTTCAAGAAGATAAATATGAAATAGGAGTTTACCAAAATGAAGTTATACAATCTGGTCAACTTGCTGATGAAGATATAAAGATTGAACTCAAAAAAAGTAACTCTAACTTTTTTACTTTTGATATAAATAACATCCCTTATCATATATGGGATGATGGTGAAGATTTTAAAGCTTCAGATTATGAAAACCTTGCTACACTTGTAAAGAGAATGGATCATATTATTAAAAAGGGGCAAGTAAAAAAATATATTGAACTTCATAAAATTGAAATACAAGAAGCTGTAAAAAGAATTAATTCTATTGGTCATTTATCGTTTTCTTTTAAAGA
Source organism: Aquimarina callyspongiae (assembly GCF_034322225.1). Classification (NCBI taxonomy): domain Bacteria; kingdom Pseudomonadati; phylum Bacteroidota; class Flavobacteriia; order Flavobacteriales; family Flavobacteriaceae; genus Aquimarina; species Aquimarina callyspongiae. The sequence continues at coordinate 12,282 of NZ_JAXLPA010000004.1, forward strand.
AATGGAGGATGATCTTAAAGATTCTTTTAAAACTATTAGAAAAGGAAAAGAATTTACTGCTATTGATATTTCTATAGATGAAATTAAATACCACATTTCTACTTCTAAAAAACTAGCAACTATAACTCACAAAAACAAACCTTATCTTACTGGTTTTAGAGATAATGAATTTCCTAAACAGGTATGGGAATGGAAAATGTTGTATATGAAGAAAAACGGTAAATTTATACCCATTTTAGATTACTAGAAATAACTATTTCCCAAAAATCATTTTTAGAGCAACAATCATTAATACTCCTCCAAATATTTTTTTAAGAAGTGTCTGATTAATAGATATTGCTAGTTTACTACCTAAATACCCTCCTACAATAAAAGTAACTGCAATTATAGCTGCATATTTCCAGTTAACATGGCCTTCTTGATAATAATTATACGCAGCTAATAATGTAACAGGTACAGCTAACACAGCCAAACTAGTACCTTGTGCCTGGTGTTGAGAAAAATTAACCCATAAGATTAACAAAGGAATCATTATTACACTTCCTCCAATCCCTAAAGTACCGCTAAAAAAACCTGCTAATAAACCTATTAGGATTAATGAAATAAGCACAGATGTATTCATACCATAATTTTATAGCAGCTAACTTATAAAAATAATCAATTTAAAGAGTATGATTTTTTATAGAATCTTACAAAATCATTGTTTAGTACAAAACAGACATTTATTGTCCAAAGCCTGTTTTGTAATATCCTTCTCTAGGTATTTTTATAAAATACTCTTTTCCCGTACTATTATTAAGATGTGCTTCTCTAAGCCAGGGATTATGAAGTTTTAAAATCTTATAATTTATATTATGCAATTTTGCAAAATCTGTAAAATCAGTGATAGGCTCATCTACTAAGACATCAAATGTAGGTATATGCTTATACAGATCTTCATCTTTAAAGTTAAAACCATATTTCTTAGGGTTACTAAGAATTTCTTTTACAGCAACAATTCTAAATACATATCGACCGGTTTCTTGTCCTAACAAAAGATCATAATATGTTTTTACATTTTGTTTGGTAAGTCTCTTATTTACTCCTGCACTACCCGCATTATAAGCAGCTGCAGCCAAGGTCCAGGAACCAAAACGTTCTTTTGCCTTCTTTAAATACTTACAAGCAACTCGAGTAGATTTTTCTATATGATATCTCTCATCAACGTTAGCATTAACTTCTAAACCGTATTCTTTTGCAGTACCTTTTAATATTTGCCAAAACCCGGTTGCTCTTGCCGGAGAAACTGCCTGTGTAAGACTACTTTCTATTACTGCCAAATACTTAAAATCATCAGGAACTCCTTCTTCTTTAAGAATAGGCTCTATGATAGGAAAAAACTTATTAGCTCGTTTAAATAACAACAATCCATTAGATTGCCAATATGTATTGACTAATAACTCTCTATCCATTCGCTCTCTAATATCCGGATTTTCAACAGGAACCAACTCTCCTGAAAAATTCAGGTTATCTGGCATTGGGATGGCATAAACGTTATAATCGTTTATTAATTTTTCTTCTAGAACCTCTTGAGCCATAGGTTTCTCAGGTTCTTGCTTTGTAGCATTTACTAATATTCCAAATGTAAAAAGAACACCCAGAACAACTAAAACTTTTTTTATTGTCTTCATTACTAAGTAGATTTTATTTGGGGAATAAAATTTATGTTTACAATATAACGTAAAAAGTTAGACTAATGCAAGTTATCATTGATTATTTGAGGTAAATGTTTATTAAACCATTTTGCCCTATTTATAATCATGACGTGCGTTCCCCCATCTACAGTTATGCAGTTTTTGATATTTGAAATTGGAAATACAATATCCTTATCCCCATGGATATGTATTAACTCTTCTGAAGCTTTTTCCTGATCCCAACATACCATTTTTTCAATAGCCCAATCCAGATATCTTTTATCATTCACCGATAAATATCGCTGATACATTTTAGCTCTTTTTTTGGCAAAATCTCCAAAAGCTAATTTTTCCCAATTCTCTATCTTAGACACAATTGATGTTGGTAACAACCTATAAGCCCCTGTTTTTCTTGCCAACTTCATTCTCTTAGGCAATTCATATTTATTTTTTACACTAGAAATAATGATAAGTTTTTTGATTTTCAAATACTTACTCATTTCCTGTGCCATGACTCCACCAAAAGAAACACCTATTAGAATACAATTTTCGTGCCTTATTTCTTCACACATTCGTTTAGCATACATTTCCATGGATTCTTTCTTTTCAGGAATCTTCCACGGTATTGTATATGTCTTAAATGTATCCTTTGGAAGTTCAATATATTCAAAAATTGATACATCCGCTGCCATTCCCGGAACGAAATAAATATGGCTAACTTCCTGCGACATAGGTATTTTAACAGAGGTTATTGAGTTTAAAGCTCTAATTTTGTTATCTTTGCACTCAAAATTATGGTATTCCTTTTTGACTTAAAAGGAAATTTTAGATTAAATTATTGTAAAGAGGGAATTTTTAACTAACAAATCTTTGTTAGGTAATTTAATACCATTTTTAATTATAAGTTAAATCTTATTTAAATAATGGTTGATACTTTTTGAAGTTTTTTTATAAAAACTTTTAAGGATATATAACGTTGAATTTGAGACAAAACTCAAACCAACATTTAATGTAAACACCTGATAATTAAAAATATGGAGAACATGAGCGAGGTCGCATTAGAAGTGATTGACAATGAATTTCTAAGACAGTTCGAGACTACTATTGAAGGTCAAAAAGCAAAGATTGAGTACGCCCAACAGGAAAGAAAGATTTTTCTTACCAAACTTATTATGAGCGAAGAACACCTTGAAAAAGGGTATGGTGAAGATTTTATTATCGCTGTATTTAACATAATTGAAGAACGTAATATCAGACTAGTACCAACAAGTCCTATTATCGCTAAATTTATGAGAAAAAATAGAAGGAAGTATAAAGATTTACTTCCTGTAGGCATAAATATATAGTTTTATCTATATTATAAATTAAAAAATCTGCACTAGTGCAGATTTTTTAATTTATAGACTTTACAATTCAATCTCTACTTATAAAAAGTCAAACCGTACCATTCCATCCTCATCAATTTCGGTAAGTTTTACTGTATGTAAAGTATTAACATAAGACGGATTCCATGGCATTTTCACCTTTACATAGTTCTCTGTAAAACCATGAATATACCCTTCTTTATTTTCTGATTCAAAAAGTACTGTTCTTTGAGTTCCTATTTGGCTTTCATAAAAAGCTCTTCTCTTCTTTACAGACAAGCCACGTAACATCTTACTTCTTTTCTTGCGAACATCAGAAGGTATTACACCTTCAAGATTAGCCGCTACCGTATTATCTCTTTCTGAATATGTAAAGACATGCAAATAAGAAATATCTAGTTCTGAAAGAAAATTATATGTATCTAAAAAATAATCATCTGTCTCTCCAGGAAACCCAACGATCACATCTACACCAATACAAGCATGAGGCATTACCTCTTTAATTTTCTTAACCCTATCAACATATAAATCACTAAGATATCTACGACGCATCATTTTTAATATCTCATCACTACCTGACTGTAACGGAATATGAAAATGCGGTACAAAAGTTCTTGATTGAGATACGTAATCAATAGTTTCATTCTTAAGTAAATTAGGCTCAATAGAAGAAATTCTTAATCGCTCAATACCTTCTACCATATCTAACGCTTGCACTAATTCAAAAAAAGTATGCTCGTGCTTTTTATTTCCAAATTCTCCTTTTCCGTAATCACCAATATTTACACCAGTAAGTACAATTTCTTTAATACCTTTTTCAGAAATTTCTTTTGCGTTCTTCAGTACATTTTCCAATGTATCACTACGCGAGATCCCTCTAGCAAGTGGGATTGTACAATACGTACATTTATAATCACATCCATCCTGAACTTTAAGAAAAGCTCTCGTACGGTCTCCAATAGAATAACTACCTACATAAAAATCTGCATCTTCTATTTCACAAGAATGCACTTCTCCAAAGTCATTCTTAGACAAATCATGGATATAATCTGTGATTTTAAATTTCTCTGTAGCTCCCAAAACAAGATCTACTCCATCAACAGATGCTAGTTCTTCTGGTTTTAATTGCGCATAGCAACCTACGGCAGCTACAAAAGCATCAGGGTTTACCTTTTGTGCCTGTTTTACAATAGTTTTAAAACGTTTATCGGCATTCTCTGTAACTGAGCAAGTATTAATTACATAAATATCTGCGTCTTCAGAAAAATCTACCCTATCAAAACCTTCATCTTTAAAATTTCGGGCAATAGTAGAGGTTTCTGAAAAATTCAGTTTACAACCTAACGTATAAAAAGCAACTTTTTTTCTATTCATACTGAACTTGTTTCAGTATCTTATTAAATTTACGACTAAGATTCCAAAAATCATTACATTGTAGTCCTTCAGAATCTTTATTTTTTACAAATAAAAGGTCCTGAAACGAGTCCAGGACACACTCAAAAAATTGAGTGTGCAAATATACCAACAATAATTCGTTTACTAAAATTGAAATCAAATCATTATTTAAGTTTAATTCATTATACAACAATCATTTACACAAGTCTACTGTTGATTTCTTGTGGAAACTCTTCAAAAGAGACCAATGATCATTTGGTCTTTAGATATAATGAATATTCAAATATAAAGACACTAGATCCCGCTTTTGCCAGAAATCCATCAATTATCTGGCCTACAAATCAGATGTTTAATGGCCTGGTACAGTTTGATGATTTACTGCAAGTACAGCCAGATATCGCAAAAAGTTGGACAATATCAGAAGACGGAATGACTTATACATTTATTCTTCGGGATGATGTATATTTTCATAAACATCATCAGTTTAAAACACCAGACAGTACTCGAGCAGTAATAGCTTCTGATTTTACTTATAGTTTTGATCGATTAATAGATCCAAAAGTAGCCTCGCCAGGCAATTGGGTTTTAAAAAATGTAGAAAACTACAAAGCTGTTAACGACAGTATTTTTACAATTAATCTCAAAAAACCTTTTCCTGCATTTTTAGGATTAATGAGTATGCGGTATTGTTCTGTAGTACCTAGAGAAATTGTAGAGCATTACGGAAACAAATTTAGGGCTCACCCTATCGGTACCGGTCCTTTTAAATTTAAATTATGGGAAGAAAATGTCAAACTTGTACTTCGCAAAAATGAATTATACTTTGAAAAAGATAAAAACGGAAAACAACTACCCTATCTTGAAGCTGTTGCCATTACCTTTTTACCAGAGAAACAAAGCGAATTTTTACAGTTTGCAAAAGGTAACATAGATTTTCTTAACAGCCTGGATGCTTCTTACAAAGATGAATTGCTCACTCCTGCAGGTAATTTAAGAGATCGGTATAAAGATCGTATCAATATAAGCAAAGGTCCCTACTTAAATTCTGAATACCTAGGATTTTATTTAGAAAGTGAAAAAGACGAAATCAAATCCGAACTACTTAGAAAAGCGGTAAATTATGGTTTTGATAGAGAAAAAATGATTACGTATCTCAAAAATGGTATCGGTACGCCAGCAGTAAATGGTTTTATTCCCAAAGGACTTCCTGGTTTTAATAATGTGCAAGGATTTACTTATAATCCTGAAAAAGCCAGAAAACTGGTAAAAACCTATATCCAACAAACCGGAAACACAAATCCAACCATTGCCATCGCTACAGATAGTAACTACTTAAGCCTTTGCGAATTTATACAAAGAGAATTAGAGAAGATCGGTCTCACAGTAAAAGTAGATGTTATGCCACCATCTACTATTAGAGAACAAAAATGGAGCGGTAAACTAGATCTCTTCAGAGCTAGTTGGATTGCTGATTATCCAGATGCAGAGAACTTTCTTTCTCCGTATTACAGCAAGAATTTTACTCCTAACGGACCTAACTATACTCATTTTAAAAATGAAACTTTTGATCGTTTATATGAGGAGAGTTTTTCTATCACAGATCAAGCGCTTAGAGAGCAATATTATGCAAAAATGGATTCTATCATCATAGCGCACGCCCCCATAGTTCCTTTATACTATGATGAAGTGGTACGTTTTACACAAAAAAATGTGAAAGGACTTACCAACAATCCTCAAAACTTCTTAATTCTTAAACGAGTTTGGAAAGAAAAGAAAAAGTAATTTGATGGAAATAATTAACCCATTGTACATTTAATTATTTTTTAAATCATAATCCGTCAATTCGAGTGCTTCGACTTCAGGAGAAGTATATCGAGAATAGGATTTTATTTAAAAAAGACTATTCTCGATACATTTTGTCTTCATTTTATTGCAACAAAATACTCGAATCAATCCTTTTATAATAATTTTCCTAAATGCACAACCAGTACAATTAATATCCTTCTATGAATCAAAACCTTTACGCCAAGTCTTCGTTTCCTCAAAAATATGCTCTAGTATTTTAGCATCTTCATCTGTAAAAGGAACATCGCGTCTTGTCATTACAACCTTAGCTACTTCAAATGCTTTTTTGGTTAGGTAGGTTGTAAAACCACCGTTTCCACCCCAACTATAACTAGGTATAAAATTACGTGGGAAACCACTTCCAAAAATATTAGCATTCACTCCTATTACCGTTCCTGTATTAAACATGGTATTGATTCCACATTTAGAATGATCCCCCATCATCAATCCACAGAATTGTAATCCCGTTTTGGCAAAACCTTCGGTTTCATAGCTCCATAAACGAACCTGAGCATAATTGTTTTTTAAATTAGAGGTATTGGTATCTGCCCCTATGTTACACCACTCTCCTATTACCGAATTACCTAGATACCCATCATGTCCTTTATTAGAACATCCAAATATCACCGAATTTGTTATCTCACCTCCAACTTTAGAATGAGGTCCAATAGTAGTTCCTCCATAAATTCTTGCTCCCATTTTAACCTTTGCCTTCTCGCATAACACAAAAGGCCCTCTAATAAGGCTTCCTTCCATGATTTCTGCATCCTTTGCTATATAAATTGGTCCTTTACTTGCATTAAGTGTTGCAAATTCGAGTTTTGCTCCTTTTTCTATAAAGACATTTTCTGGCGCTAGTACATTATTACTTTCCGGAATAGGTTCACTTTGTCTACCATCAGTCAATAGTGCAAAATCTTCATTAATTGCCTGTTCATTCTTTGAGAAAATATCCCAGGTATTTTTAACCGTAAAGATGTCATAATTATACTGGATCACTTCATACGTATCAAAATCTACTTCCTGATCTTCTTTTACATAAAAAGCTATTGGTTCATCATTATAAAAAACAGCTTGTTCTGGTTGTAGATTGCTAATCATAGTCACCAGATTTTGAGAAGGAAGATAAGATGCATTGATCATCACATTTTCTTCTAACTCTACCATAGGGAATTTCTCACTTAGATAATCCTCTGTTACCGTAGATGTAGTAAACCCCAAGTGTTTCTCCCATTTTTCTCGTATCGTTAATATCCCAATTCGGATTTCTGCTACAGGTCTTGTATAGGTAAAAGGCAATAACGCATCACGCGAAGCTCCATCAAAAAGAATATAATTCATGTCTTGATCTATAGTTGATTGTTAATAATAATGGGGTAAAGTCAATGTTGTATCCAGAGCAAAAATAAAAACTCAAGGTTAAACCAGGGTTAAATCAACCAATTATTTTAGTTTTTTAGATGTTCTGAAATAATGGTAAATAAAAAAGCCTTTCTGCTAAGAAAGGCCTTTATTAAATTCTTATGCTAGAATTACTTCTTGAATTTAGCATATTTATTTTTGAACTTGTCGATACGTCCTGCTGTATCAATAAGTTTAGATTTACCTGTATAGAAAGGATGAGAAGTTCTTGAAATTTCTAATTTCACTAACGGATACTCTACACCATCAACATCAAGTGTTTCTTTAGTATTCGCAGTAGATTTAGTTATAAAAACTTCATCATTTGACATATCCTTAAAGGCAACTAGTCTATAATTTTCTGGGTGAATATCTTTTCTCATTATTTTATATCTTATTCAATTTTCGAGGTGCAAATTTACAACTAATTTTTTAATCACAAAATATTTTTGATTAAAGAAATTGAAATTAATTTACTATAATCAACCCTATCTAAAGTTTAAAATATTATCCTCCTTCTCCAGATGCAGTTTCTTGGCAGTTACACGCCCAACCTAACAAAATTGCAAGCACTCCATCATCTGCATCCGAAACATCGCAACATCCTCGTTGGCTTCGATTACTTGAAAGACCAATTAAATATATTCTTAAGTCTTCAAATTGATCAGCAATGCTATAAAACTCTTCTGCAGTAAGATTTAGAGCTTCTAGCTGATAATAAACATTTAAAAATTCTTCTGTCTGATTTCCTAAAAATTCTTGGATTAATAGTTCTATTTCAGTTTGACTCAATTCTCCAGATGCTGATTTCTCGGAGAAAGAGTTAATAAAAGTTTCATATTTCCCTGTTTTAATTGCACTTTTATTAAATTCAATAATGGTTTGCTTTACCAAATATTCTTTTTGAGCTGATAAAATCTCCTCAGATCTATCGTCCTTTGAACAGGAAGTGATGAATAATAAAGAAATCCAAAATGTAAAAAGTAATAGTTTTTTCATAAGCTGTAATTTTGTTAATATTTTATCAATTTAAATTGGGGATGAAATTTCAAAGAGGTTTATTTCTATTTTAATCAACAATATAATTCAAACTAAACAACGCATTACCACACACTTAGCCTCAACTTTTGCTTGCTAAAATCTTTATATTCAAACATAAGCAAAGACCTTATTTTAATTACGGAAAAACCGTAATAATTTTATAAATATACGACAAAAACTTGGATTATATCGATAAAGTGCTCTTTTTATTGAAGTGTAACATTTTATTATATTTGTGACTTGAAGCCTAATAAACAAGTATCTAGCATCTTTACAGTATGGAAAAAACTACTATTTCTACAAAAAAATGCATCCTAAAATATGGAGTAATTCTAGGAATCGTATTAATTATATATGACATAATCTTATATATTACAGGGAATTCAATCAATAAAAATTGGATAAAGCCAATAATCGAATTAACTATACTTACATCCATAATCATTTATGGCATTTATGTTTTTAAATCACGTAATCAGGGCTTTTTAAAACTTGGACAAGCTTTAAAAATTGGAATCGGAATAGCTTTAATAGGAGGATTAGTTCCTTTTATTTGGAATTTTCTATTATTGAATGTCATTGATCCAGATTTACCCAATCAAATACTTCAAGCCAAGCCTGAAAGGTTATTATCGTCTGACTCTAAAATATCGCAAGAACAAATGGATAAAAGTATAGAAATTACTAAAACATTTAGTTCTTCATATATGTTAACAGTTTTTTTAACAGTTTCCAATTTATTTTTTGGATCACTTATTTCTTTATTCGCAGGTGCAATAATGCAAAGAAAAAAAGATGTTTTTTAGCTTGTGAACATCTTGGTATTTTTGTTTAATCAATATAATTTCCCTCGTAACTACTGTACTATTCCATTATTTTCTACCTTTTTATAAACTTAAAACTAAATATGCTTCAATTTATTTATAAATGATGAAGGATAAATCCCTGTTTTTTTATGGAATGCTTTTGAAAATGATTCGCTGTTTTTAAAACCAACCTCTTCAGAAATACCTTTTATAGAATATAATCTAAATTGTCTATCATCTTTTAATCGTTCTATTGCATAACCAATTCTAAGATCATGTAAATAATTAGAAAAATTCTTTCCTTTATAAACATTAATTATTTTTGATAAATAAGTTGAATTAGTATCCAATTCTTTGGCTAATACATTTAAACTATATTTTTTGCTTAGGTAGCGTTCTTTATTTTCAAAATCGTTCATCCCTTTCAAAACTCTTTCAATTACATTAGTAGAAATATTTAAATCATTAAGTTTCTTTTCATTCTCTTCTTTAAGCATTGATTCTGGATCCGATAATTGATTTGTATGAGAAACTATTGCTCTAAAACTTTTTTGATACCGTGCACGATCTTTATAAAGAAAAATTGTAGCACTAATAAATATAATAAGAAAAAGAGTCAATACTACTATAGTTATTCTCCAGGAAAACCCATCATCTTTTAAATTAGATATTCTAATATCATCCTTAAAAACGATTAAAGGAATATCATACTCTTTAATTACTTTCTTTATCGAATCCGTATAAACACTATTATATAAGCTATCTGTTTGGGAGAGTTTTTTAGAGTAGAGCAATCTTTGGTCAAAACTTTTTTCCTCTTCAAAATGATTCATCAATATTTTAAACCCTTCTATCATATCTGGAAGAATATTTTTCTCTATTTGAATCATCGAATCCATTTTAATTAAATAATGAATACTCTGATCCTTCAAATCAATTTCAGAATATATCTTACCTAAGTAATAATATGATAATGTTAACTCAGAGGTTCTATTATTATCCTGAAAATAAGAAAACGCTTTTGTTATACTATCAATTCCTTGTTTATATTTTTTTTCATGATAGTTAGTTATTGCAGAGTTTAAAACAAATGAATGGTATAATTGTTCATCTTTATTATTCAGTGATTTTTGAATTCCTCTTTTATTAAAATATGATGCTGAATCTAAAACATTTAGGTAGTTATATTCTCTAGCCAAAAAAAGAATATTTTTAACCTGATCTTTTAAATCTTTTTTAGATGCATATTCATAACATTTTTGAAAACTTTTCAGAGCTCCCCTATGCTCTCCTATCCAACTTTTTAATTGACCTACAGAACGATTACAAGAATACAATATCCTAAGGTTAGACTTTTGCAAGGCAATCTCTTTAGCTGCATTATAATTGTTTAATGCTTTTTTAAACATTCCCTTTGTTAAATAATAATCCCCTTTTAATAAATATCCATCTGCGAGAAACAGTTGATTTTTAGATTCTTTTGACAATTGAATAATACTATCCATATATACTAAATACCTTTCTTTTCCTTCATATAAATGAGAGATTAAAAAGAAGCCGCGAGTAGTAAAAAAATCTTTTTTTTCTTGCCTACCTTTTTCTATATATGTTTTAGCATAAACATAGGCTTTATCAGGTTCTTTTTTGTAGTTTTCAAAGAACAATTCATACAGCTGTAAATATCTTTTACCTTCTAAAGAATCAGGAATTTTAAAATCTGTCACTCTATCCTGAGCCAATACCTTACAGCTTAAAATAAGTACCAAAAACAATATTCTTTTCATTAAAAAACTAAAATTGATTTTAATTTACTTCATTATAAAAGAGAAAACTTAGCTAATAAATTGTAATAAAGCAAAATCAAAGATCGTTTATTTTTAAAAAGCAGAAAACTATTACTTAACTTAAAAATTAAGATATTTACCCCTTTAACCTCTAGCATATTATTACTTACTAATGAAAAAAAACATTGGCTCTATCAAAAAATGCGTCTTAAAATATGGAGTGATTCTTGGAATATTATCTATTACATATAATATTGTTCTTTACATTTTTAATAAGATTACGGAACAAAATTGGATAAAATCTATCATTGAATTAATTATTCTAATAATTATGATTATTTATGGAATATATAAATACAAAAAGAGTAATAATGACTTTTTAAAATTAAGCCAAGCCATCAAAATTGGAGTTGGAGTTTCCTTTATTGGCGGGATTGTAACTTTTATATGGTTTTTATTGTTATTGAATGTTATTGATCCCGATGTGTATAATCAGATAGTTCAAGCGAAGTTAAAAAGTGGAATATCAAATAATCCTGATATATCTCAAGGACAAATAGAGAGAAGTGTTTCGATTGCTGAAACTTTTAGTTCTTCTTATATGCTGACAGCATTTTTAACTGTTTCGAATCTATTATTTGGGTCACTTATTTCTTTGATCGGAGGAGCAATAATGCATAAGAAAAAAACTTTATAGCTAGTTCTAACTATAGTAGACCTTAAAATTATTTACACACTTTATTCTTTCCAATAGTATGTAAAAACCATACATTTCTAACCTTCATCATACCATTTGACTATATTTGAGGTAAGCACTTAATTATGTTTAATAACATAACCATGAAAGAAACCACTGTTCCTTCTATCAAAAAAATTATAATAACTTATGGATTGGTTTTGGGGATTATTCTTAGCTCACATAGAATAATTATCTACCTTACCAATAATATCACCAGTAATAATTGGGTAATAGCAGTAACCGAATTAATGTTATTAACTTCTGTAATTATTTATGGAATATATAAATATAAAAAGAGTAATGATGATTTTTTAAAACTAGGTCAAGCCATGAAAATTGGAATTGGAGTTTCCTTTATTGGCGGGATTGTAACTTTTATATGGTTTTTATTGCTATTGAATGTTATTGATCCCGATGTGTATAATCGGATAGTTCAAGCGAAGCTAAATAGTGGAATATCAAATAACTCTGACATATCTCAAGAACAAATAGAGAGAAGTATCGCTGTTTCTGAAACTTTTAGTTCTTCTTATATGCTGACAGCATTTCTAACTGTTTCTAATTTATTATTTGGGTCAATTATTTCTTTAATTGGAGGGGTGATAATGTATAAGAAAAAAACTTTATAGCTAGCTCTAACTATAGTGGATTTTAAAATTATTTCTACACTTTATTCTTTCTAATATAAGTAAAAACCATACATTTCTGACCTTCATCATATCATTTAACTATATTTGAGGTCAGCACTTAATTATGTTTAATAACTTAACCATGAAAGAAACTACTGTTCCTTCTATCAAAAAAATTATAATAACTTATGGATTGGTTTTAGGGGTTCTGGATGTTATATTTAAAATAACAACTTATTCAACCGATAAAATATTCAGTAAAAATTTGATAATACCTCTAATAAATTTATTTATACTAATCTTTGTAATTATTTACGGTATATACAAATACAAACTAAGTAATAAAGGCTTTTTAAAATTGAGCCAGGCTTTAAAAATTGGGATTGGCATTGCCCTAATAAGTGGTATAGTAATTTTTATTTGGTTTTTTTCATTACTAAATTTTATAGATCCCGAAATACATAATCAATTTATCCAGGCAGGTTTAAAAAGTGGAATGTCAGTGAATCCCGATATGTCTCAGGAAGAAATAGAAAAAAGCTTGAGAATCGCTGAAACCTTTAATTCTTCCTACATGAAAACTGCATTTTCCACAGTTTCTAATTTATTATTTGGGTCAATTATTTCTTTAATTGGAGGGGTGATAATGCATAAGAAAAGAGTTTTATAGCTAGTTCCAATTATTGATATACAAATTTCTGTTTTGAACATTTACGATGTTTCACCGTTTGAAAAACACTTAAAATGAAAAACAATACTCTATCAGCTAGAAATTATATTCTGAAATATGGTTTCGTTCTTGGAATTTTATCAGCTATTTATTCCTTTATTCTCTATTTAATAGGTAATATGACTAATGAAAATTGGTTGTTTCCAATTATAAGTGCAATCATACTTATTGGTGTCATCAATTATGGAATATATAAACATAAATTAGATAATAATGGTTTTTTAAAATTAGGAAATGCTATAAAAATTGGGATTGGTATTGTCTTATTTGGTGGAATAATTACAATTATTTGGAAAGCCATTTTATTTAATGTTATTGATCCTAATTTATCAGATCAAATGTTAAATGCAGAAATAGAGAGAATAATAGCTAATAATCCAGATTTATCACAAAAACAATTAGATAGAAATATAGCAATTGCAGAAAAGTTTGGATCTATTTATGTTAAATCACTATATGTTTTGATTGAAAATTTATTATTTGGATCAATTATTTCTTTGATTGGAGGAGTTATTATGCACAAGAAAAAAAGACTTTAGTCGGGATATTTATTATGTTTTGCATGAATTAACAATATTTCCTAAATACGCCTATTATAATTTAATCATTACTTTTTTCTATAAGTTCCTCTATCTCAAAAACTCTATCTCTAATCTATTATTATCAATATATTTTATTGTCTTAAATGCAAAAATCTACTTATCATCGTAATTTTTACTGTTATAAAAACCGAATAGATCGTTACATTTTTATAATATGTAAGTATGTACATAAACATTTTTAATTTTAGTAATTCTTACCATAAAAGGTCTTAAGATTTACAAAAAATATAGCCACCATCTTCTTTATTTAAAATATTTTATAGCTCTAAATAAGGTTTTATGACTGTATTATCTGTAAAAACCCACGTTTTTCATTCTAATTATCACAAACTTAACTACAAAAACACAAAAGTCTAATTATCAGATAATTACCACTTCATTTTTTAACCAAAAACAGGTCGATTTTTATAAATTAAGACTCATTTTGTTTGTATCAACCTTATTCTCCGCTATAGATTTGTAATCAGTTATTAAAAGTCTATTGTGAAACCTAATTCGCAGGTTGTTGAAAAAGTTAATCCAATTTTCAAGCACAAAATAACTTGTTAATCTATTAAACGAAATATTTAGGGATAAAAACAAAATTATGAGCAGAATGAATGAAGAAGAGATCAAAAACAGAATCGTATCGGGAGATGAAATTATTTTGAAATCATTTTATCATCAGCACTTTTCATATATAAAAAGTTACATTTCTAAACAAGGTGGATCAAAAGAAGATGCTGAAGATATTTTTCAAGATGCTTTATTATTAGTGTATCTAAAATTACGTTCTAATCAAGATGTAATTAATATTTCTGTAGCCGCTTATTTTAAAGGTATATGCAAAAATCTATGGCGAAATCATGTTCGTAATGAAAGGAAATGGGCTATGGCTGATATATTAACTGATGATTTTGAAGATGACCAAATATCCATCACAGAAGAAATTTTGAATAAAAACCGTAAAAATTTATTTAACACTTATTTTTCTACATTACATGGCAAGACAAAGCAACTATGGAAACTTATTTTTGAAGAAAAAAGCAGTAAAGAAATCGCATTAGAAACTGGATATACAGAAAAATATGTTCGCAAAAAGAAACACGACACAAAAAAGCAATTAATTCATAAGATATCAAAAGATCCTATATATCAAGAATTGGTTGAGTATGGTTCTTAATTTCAACTCATAACCTTTTAATATATTTGTTAAGTATTATTTAAAAAGTAATTATGCCAGAAACCAATATTTCTATCAAAAAATATATTTTAAGATACGGAGTGATTTTAGGAATTCTGTATGTTATATCTCGAGTTGTTATTGATTTAAACCACGATGCAAGCTCTATTCATCCTGTTTTGGATTTATCAGTACGAATTATAGTAATCTTATCAGGAATATATGCCTATAAATCCGCTAACGGAGGTTTCTTAAAATTAAGCAAAGCCATAAAAATTGGTATAGGTATTGCTGTATTAGCTGCGGTAATGCTCTCAGTTTGGAGTATTTTATTTCATACGATTATAGAACCTGATCACTTAGCTAAAAAATATGAGGTTCTAGAAGAGCAAATGATTGAGGATAATCTCACTATGTCAAGAAAAGATGTAAATCAAGGTCTGGAAGTATCAAAAAAAATAGGTTCACCCTATATTATGTCTATAATAACAATCACCTGGAATGCTTTATTAGGATTCTTTATTTCTTTACTTGGGGGAGCAATAATGTATAAGAAAAAAAGCCTTCTTTAATATTTTGCAATCTAAAATATCTAAGCAATAAAATTCCTTTATTTACTCGTAGCAAACTCATTTTAAATTCACCATTATAATATATTTATCACCCATACTTGTAACAATTTAGTATATTTGAATACTTATGGTTTATAGATAACCAAAACAACATTAATTATGGAAAATGAGAAAGCACCCGCTAAGAAAATTATTATTAATTACGGAATTATATTAGGTATAATCTCGGTACTTCTTGGTGTAGTAATGTACATTACCAATGAATATACAGATCCACATTGGATATACTCTGTTGCAGGATTTTTAATTCTTATTGGCGTAGTCATTTATGGTATTAAAGCTTACAAAACTTCTAACAATGGGTTCTTAACCCTAACAGATGCCTTAAAAGTAGGAATCGGAATTGCTATGATAGGTGGTATTATCGGCGCGATCTGGTCACTTACATTAACAACAGTGATTGAGCCCGATTATACACAACAGGTTCTTGATGCACAAAGAGAAAAAATGCTAGAAGATCCTAATATTACAGAAGAAATGGCTGAACAAAGTATTTCGATAATGGAAAAATTTAGTAGTCCTTTTATTAGTATTGCATTTTCTATAATAGGAAGCTTATTCTTCGGTTTTATTATTTCTCTTATCGGAGGTCTCATTATGCAAAAGAAACAAGATCTTTATTAACATATGAATATATCAGTGGTCATACCACTGCTCAATGAGCAGGAATCGCTAAACGAATTATACAATTGGATTGCAAAAGTTATGCAATCCAATTCTTTTTCTTACGAAATTATTTTTATTGATGACGGTAGTACAGATGGCTCCTGGAAAACCATCGATCTACTATCTCTAAAAGACTCCAATGTCAAAGGAATTCGGTTTCTGAAAAACTTTGGTAAATCCCAGGCATTACATGCTGGATTTAAAGAAGCCCAAGGAGATGTTGTGATCACAATGGACGCTGACCTGCAGGATAATCCAGAAGAAATTCCTGAAATGTATGATCTTATTAGTAACAAAGGGTACGATCTAATATCTGGATGGAAAAAAAAGCGGTATGACTCTGTAATTGCAAAAAACTTACCTTCTAAAGTATTTAATGCTGCAGCTCGCAGAACCTCTGGTGTCAAACTGCACGATTTTAATTGTGGACTAAAAGCTTATAAAAACATTGTTGTAAAAAACATAGATGTTCACGGAGAAATGCATCGATACATTCCTGTATTAGCAAAGAATGCGGGGTTCTCAAAAATAGGCGAAAAAGTAGTACTACATCAAGCCCGAAAATATGGTAAAACCAAATTCGGGATGAATCGATTTATAAATGGATTCCTTGACCTGGTGACAATATGGTTTATGTCACGTTTTGGTAAAAGACCAATGCATTTCTTTGGACTTATTGGAACAATACTTTTTATTGTAGGTTTTTTCCTCTCTCTCTATCTCGGAATAGATAAATTATTTATTGAAACCAAAGGAAGGCTTATTGCTCAAAGACCAGAATTTTATATCGCTTTGACTTCTATGATATTAGGAACACAGTTTTTTCTTGCTGGGTTTTTAGGAGAAATTATATTGACCAGTAAGCGCAATAAAGAACGTTATAACATTTCAGAAAAAATCCATCTTTAAGAGTATACCAGTTCTTAAATGATATTAGATTATAAAAAGATCTCTTTCATTAGGAATTATCCAATTTCAAAACTTAACTTTGCCCACTGTTAACTACACTTAAGAAAGCTTTTAAACCAAAAATACAACCATGCAAATCACAGATTCCTTAATAAATTCAAAAGTTGAAGAATGGTTTACACCAACCTTTGATAATGCCACACAAAAAGAAATAAAAAGAATACAAGATCAGGATCCAGAAGAGTTAAAAGAAAGCTTTTACAAAGACCTTGAATTTGGTACTGGAGGTATGCGTGGTATAATGGGTGTAGGAACCAATCGTATTAATAAGTATACACTAGGTAAAAGTACTCAAGGGTTAAGTAATTATTTAATACGCCAATTTAGTGATCAACAACCAAAAGCCGTTATCGCTTATGATTGTAGAAATAATAGTGATACGCTGGCGCAAATAGTTGCCGATGTATTTTCTGCTAACGGAGTTAAAGTATATCTTTTTTCCAGCCTTCGTCCTACTCCTGAGTTATCTTTTGCTGTGAGAGAATTAGGCTGTCACTGCGGTATTGTATTAACAGCCAGTCATAACCCTCCAGAATATAATGGTTATAAGGTGTATTGGCAAGATGGAGGGCAATTAGTACCACCACAAGACGCAGAAATTATTGCAGAAATCAATAGTCTTAAATATTCAGATATACAATTTGAAGCGAATACGGATCTAATACAAAAAATAGATCAGGAAATCGATACAGTTTTTATTGAACAAAGTGTAAAAAACGGAAGTTTTGTAGCTACTCAAGAAGCAAAAGATGATACTACAATTGTATTTACTTCGCTTCATGGTACTTCAATCACAGCAGTGCCAACAACGCTGGAAAAAGCAGGGTATAACAATGTTCATATCGTAAAAGAACAAGAACAACCTGACGGCAATTTTCCAACAGTAAAATCTCCAAATCCTGAAGAACCGGAAGCTCTGGCGATGGCAATGCAACTAGCGCAAGAAGTTAAAGCTGATATTGTAATCGGTACGGATCCGGATTGTGACCGATTAGGAATTGCTGTACGCAATAACAATGGAGAATTGCAATTGCTTAATGGAAACCAAACTATGATCGTTATGACTTGGTTTCTTTTAGAACATTATAAAAACAATAAAGGCCTTAACGGAAATGAATTTATAGCTTCTACTATAGTCTCTACGCCGATGATGAAAAGTCTTGCAGATGCTTATCAGGTAGAATATAAAGAAGTATTGACTGGTTTTAAATGGATTGCAAAACTTATTAAAGATTTTCCAGAAAAACACTTTATAGGAGGTGGAGAAGAAAGTTTTGGATTTATGGTTGGGGATTTTGTAAGAGATAAAGACGCGGTTACCTCTACTCTATTGGCCTGTGAAATTGTAGCCTACACCAAAGCAAAGGGTAGTTCTTTCTATAATAAATTATTAGAGTTATATACTG
Organism: Aquimarina callyspongiae; assembly: GCF_034322225.1. NCBI lineage: Bacteria > Pseudomonadati > Bacteroidota > Flavobacteriia > Flavobacteriales > Flavobacteriaceae > Aquimarina > Aquimarina callyspongiae. The sequence continues at coordinate 31,126 of NZ_JAXLPA010000004.1, forward strand.
AATATGGTTTTTATAAAGAAAGTTTAGTTTCACTAGTAAAAAAAGGAATTGATGGCGCAGCAGAAATCAAACAAACTATGATTGATTTACGCAACGATCCTCCTCAATATATAAATGAAGAAAAAGTAGTGCTGATCGAAGATTACCAAACCGGGATAGCCAAAAACTTACAAGATCATACAGAAGAAACAATAGACATTCCTAAATCAAATGTATTAATTTTTTATACAGAAACTGGAAGTAAAATTGCTGCTCGACCTAGTGGTACAGAACCTAAAATCAAATTTTACATGAGTGTTCAGGAATCTCTGAGTACTATCACAGATTTTGATCAAGTACAACATCAATTAGACAACAAAATAGAATTGATCAAAAAAGATCTAAAATTAACGTAATAGCAGTATGTACTGCTGATAAATTATAATGAATTATTTTAAACAAATCCTTCGCTTTGCGAAACCGTACAGAATGTTTGCTGTACTTAATATAATATCAAACATATTTTACGCTCTTTTTGGCACGCTGGCCATGGTATCCTTGTTTCCGATGCTTAATGTTTTATTCGGAAAAACAGAAAAAGTTAGAATAGAACCAGAATGGCAAGGAATACTGAAGGTAAGAGAATATAGTGAAAGCTACCTCAACTATTTTGTAACTCAAAAAGCTGATCAAGGAAATGATGATGTGCTTATTTTTATGGTTGCTCTCGTTGTTAGTATGTTTTTCTTGAAAAATATATTTAGTTATTTAGCTATGTACTTCATTACATTCCTTAGAAATGGTGTGCTAAAAGATGTTAGAAATGAACTATATCGAAAAACAGTAGAACTACCTCTCTCCTATTTCTCAGAAAAAAGAAAAGGAGATACTATTGCCAGGATCTCAACAGATGTATTAGAAATACAACATTCTTTTTTATCTATTCTAGAGCTAATCGTTAGAGAACCTTTAATGATAATATTTACAATACTTACAATGCTTTTAATAAGTTTAAAACTTACAATATTTGTATTTGTATTTATACCAATTTCTGGATTCGTGATTTCTTTGATAGGAAAAAAGTTAAAAAAACACTCAGATAAAGTTCAACAGGAACAAGGGTATTTTTTATCAATTGTTGAAGAAACTCTAGGTGGATTGAAAGTAATTAAAGGATTTAATGCTGAAAAAATCTTCGGTAAAAAATTCCAGGCATCTACACAACGATTTTATGATTTTTCAAACTCATTACTTAACAGGCAAAACCTTGCTTCTCCAACGAGTGAGTTTTTAGGAATCACTGTAATAGCGGTATTGCTATGGTATGGAGGTCAAATGGTTCTTGTAGAAAAAACATTAGATCCAGGACTATTTATTGTATATATGGGATTAGCATATAATATCCTTACTCCTGCCAAAGCAATTTCAAAAGCAAGCTATGGTGTAAAAAGAGGTAATGCAGCTGCAGAACGTGTTCTTGAAATACTCAATACAGAATCTCCTTTGAAGGATAGTCATGATGCTATTGATAAAAAAGGGTTTGATAATTCAATTAGTATAGAAAACATATCTTTTAAATATGAAGATGAATATGTTCTTAACGATTTTACATTAAACGTACCCAAAGGAAGTTCTGTTGCTCTGGTAGGACAATCAGGTAGTGGTAAATCGACTATTGCAAATCTAGTTACTCGATTTTATGATGTAAATAAAGGCAATATTAAAATCGACGGCACTGATATCAGAAAATTAACAAAAGAATCTTTAAGAAATTTAATGGGGCTCGTTACACAGGATTCTATACTTTTTAATGATACTATAAAAAACAATCTTCTTATCGGAAATGAAACAGCATCTGATAGCGAAATTATTGAAGCTCTAAAAGTTGCTAATGCCTGGGAGTTTGTTAAAGATCTACAATTAGGAATAGATACTAATATAGGTGATAGTGGTAATAAATTAAGCGGTGGACAAAAACAACGTTTATCTATTGCAAGAGCTGTATTAAAAAATCCTCCAATCATGATATTGGACGAAGCTACCTCTGCTCTAGATACCGAAAGTGAAAGATTGGTACAATCAGCATTAGAGAACATGATGAAGAATAGAACTAGTATTGTAATAGCCCATAGGTTATCGACAATACAAAATTCAGATTTAATCGTCGTAATGCAAAAAGGTAAGATTGTTGAAAAAGGTACACATGAAGAATTAATTGCAAAAAACGGAGTATACCAAAAATTAGTAACAATGCAATCATTAGATAACTAAACTTCTATTTATCAAATAATTACAAAATAAAAAAGAGTGCTTTCGCACTCTTTTTCTTCACACAAATCATCTTAATTTAGGGGCTTATTCTAAAATTAAAACTCACTTTTTATAAAATCTTTCATCTTGGGGGGAATGAAAGGTTAATTCTGTTTTACTGGTGTAAATATACAATCATTTTTGAAACCTACAAACATATTTATGTATTTTATCTAAAAAAAGTGTTTTTTATCATAATTAAACTAAAAAATATGATAAAAAGTAGTATTTATCCTACAAATTACTATGAGTACATAATATAATTACTTCTTAAGATTTGTTAATACCTATAAAATAAAAAAGAGTGCTTTCGCACTCTTTCTCTTCACACAAATCATCTTAATTTAGGGGCTTACTCTAAAATTAAAACTCACTTTTTATATAACTTTCATCTTGGGGGAAATGAAAGCACTAACTCATTTTCACTTTGTAAAGATACAACTATTTTTCAGTTAAGCAAACTTTTTATGCTTTTTATCTATAAAAAATTAATTTCAACCATTATAATTTTAAAAAAATAAATAAAAATGAAAGTTAATTCCTACAAATAATATATACCTTTATTTTTACAAAATGAAAAAAGAGCGCTTTCGCACTCTTTTTCTTCACACAAATCATCTTAATTTAGGGGCTTACTCTAAAATTAAAACTCACTCTTATAAAAAACTTTCATCTTGGGGGAAATGAAAGGCTAACTCCATTATTACACTGTAAAGATATTATTATTTTTTAATAAAACAAATTTTTTATGCATTTTATCGAAATAAATGTGTTTTTAAACCAATTTAATGATATAATTATAATAAATTGTAGTATTATTCCTACTTACAAAAAAATATAATAATTTCCTATACTACTATATTTATCAATTTAAAAAGTGCTAAAAATGTGTAAAAATAAAAAAGAGTGCTTTCGCACTCTTTCTCTTCACACAAATCATCTTAATTTAGGGGCTTACTCTAAAATTAAAACTCACTTTTTATATAACTTTCATCTTGGGGGAAATGAAAGTACTAACTCATTTTCACTTTGTAAAGATACAACTATTTTTCAGTTCACCAAACTTTTTGCGCATTTAATCTATAAAAAACAACAATAATCATATAATTTAACATTTATTCCTACATTTTCCTACAAAAAATTACAATAAAAAATTTTTATACAAGTTAATTAAACCTTTTTTCTCTAAATTAGTCATAGATATGTCATATTACTAAAAACAACCAATATCAAAACTACATTCTAACATTGAATATCTATAAAGAAGAATACTTACTTAGAGAACTACAATCTGGAAAAGACATTAATGCTGCTTTTAGCACACTTGTGTCTTTATACAAAGAACGTCTCTATTGGCATATAAGAAATATGGTAAAAAATCACGATGATACTGATGATATACTTCAAAATGTTTTTATTAAAGTCTATAAGAATATTAAAAACTTTAAAGGAGATAGTAAACTGTATTCCTGGCTATATCGTATTGCTACCAATGAATCTATAACATTTCTTAATCAGAAGGCAAAGAAATATAATATCACTAATCAAGAATTAAGTCAACAATTGGTACAGAATATGCAGGCAGATGTATACTATGAAGGGGATGCCATGCAATTAAAGCTACAAAAGGCTATTGCCACATTACCGCAAAAGCAACAACAAGTATTTAATATGAAATATTTTCAAGAACTTAAATACAAAGAAATGTCAGAAATATTAGAAACAAGTGAAGGGGCTTTAAAAGCTTCTTATCATCATGCCACAAAAAAAATTGAAGATTTTTTAAAAAATGATTAAACCTTTTTACATTTAACCAGTCTTATTAATAGTGAAAAAGAATAATTTACATACAAATAAAAGTGGGTTTAAAGTTCCTGATAATTATTTCGAAGATTTCGAAAAGAATATTCTCGCTTCTTTACCTACTCAAAATGAAAGTCATTTATCTGATAACAAAAACACAGGGTTTAAAGTTCCTGATGATTATTTTGCCAAATTTGATGATAACCTTTCAAAAAAGATTGATGCTGAAAAATCTTCAGGAAAAGTTATATCTATATTTTCTAAACGAAATATCTTATACTTCTCTAGTATTGCAGCAATGATAGCTATAATTCTTACTGTATATACTTCTAAGGATAAAGAATTTGACTTTAATAAAATTGACGTAGCTGATATACAATCTTATTTTGATGAAGGAAATGTAGAATTAAGCGATAATGAAATTGCTTCTCTGCTAGATGAGGATATCAGTTTTGCAGAGACTTTTAACGACCAATCTATTGATGAAGAGGAACTAATAGAATATCTATCTAATGAAGAAATAGATGAAGACATTATATATATAGAATAAAATGAAACGAATGAAAAAAATATTACTATTGGCCTGTGTTGTTTTTATATCCTGTGCTTCTTTTGCTCAGAAAGGCCCTAGAGAGAGGATGAAAGCTTTTAAGGTCGGGTATATTACAGATCAACTTGATTTAAATGGTAGTGAGGCTCAAAAGTTTTGGCCAATCTATAATAATCACGAAGAAAAAGTAGATAAATTAAAATTTAAAGAACGTAAACTAATTCGATCTTTAAAAGAAGCTAATAATGGTCCAGATGGTCTTAATGATCAACAAGCTGGAGATTTTTTAAATCAATATCTGGAAACCGTAAAAACGAAATCTCAATTACGACAGCAATTGATTAAAGATTTACAAAAAGTATTACCTAATAAAAAGATACTCAGATTAATTAAAGCTGAAGCCGATTTTAACAGAAGACTTATGAAACAATTACAAGAAAGAAGAAAACGAAATAAGCAATAATCCATAGTATTTTTCAAATAAATAAAAGAGAGACATAAATTGTCTCTTTTTTTTATCTAAAAACTATTCTCGCTATTCTATCTCTTCCAGCTGCTATAGCAGTACTATCGTTCACAAATCGTAGTGTCAAAAAAGCTTCTTTACTTAATTCTTTCCAATTTTCTCCATAGTCATTAGAAATAGAAAGACCTGTAAATCCTATAGCTACCATCTCTTTACCTCCACTATTAGGTATATAACGTACACTACTTTTGTATCCTGGTTCTTTTCCAGTTGCAATTAATTGCCATGTTTTTCCACCATCCTTTGTAATAGCTTTGTTAGCAATATTTTTTTCTGGTTTGGTATAATCCCCACCAAAAACAACTCCGTTTGATTCATCATAAAAATGAATAGTATATGCACCTGTAGTACTAGTTCCCTGAACAATCGGTAACTCATATACTTCCCAATTTTTTCCTTTATCAGGAGAATAAAATACCCTGGATTTCATTCCTCCAGATATAATCCATGTTTTATCTCCCACAATACTAATATTACTATCACTAGCGGCAAAAGCAGCTTCTCCTTCAATTGTTTTAGGGAGTTCATTACAAGATAACTTATTCCAACTCTCTCCCCCATCTCTTGTAATCAAAATAGATAAACAGTCAGAAACAGGATCACCCATCGCTATACCTTCTTTTTCATTCCAAAACATCATCGAATTATAAAATATCTTTTCATGACGCTCAGTATAAACCAATTTCACTTTTCCTGATCTTTTACTGACTTTATATAATAAAGCAGGAGACTCAATACTCAAAACAAAAAAATATGCCCTCGTATCTGCTATTGCTCTAAAACTTGGTTTCTTTCCTTCAAAATTAAAAACCCCTGTATTCTTTTTCTTAAAAAATTGATATAAAGCATTATTCTCTACATATCTCTTATTAAGCTTAAAATAGCCATACTTACCATTATTACCGGCATACATCAATAGATTTTTATCCATAGTTATTGCTCTGATACTTATAGAATCCTGGTATACTGTTTCTATAGTTGCTTGAGTAAAATTATGTTCCTTAGTTACTTCTTTTTTACACGAAACGAAAAACATAATTAGAGCTACAATTGTGATTATCCTCATTCTCAATAATTTTGCTCAAATATAATGGTATTTTATTACAAAGAACTACCTTTGCAACCCCTTAAAAATTAAAGATGCGTTTACATAGAAATTTAGTTTTTGCAGTTATCGATGGACTGCACCAAATATTTAATGAAGGAGCTTATGCAGATAAGGTTGTTCAAAAATTATTAAAACGTGATAAACGATGGGGTTCTCGTGATCGCAGTTTTGTTGCTGAAACTACGTATGAAATTGTTAGATGGAAACGTTTATACGCAGAAATCGCAGAGGTATCAGAACCATATTCACGAGAAAATCTTTGGAGATTATTTGCCGTATGGGCTACGCTTAGAGGTATCACTTTACCCGATTGGAAACAAATTGCTCCAACTCCTACAAGACGTATCAAAGGGAGGTTTGATGAGCTTAGTAAAGTAAGAAAGTTTAAAGAATCTATCCCTGATTGGATGGATCAGTTAGGAGAGCAGGAATTAGGGAAAAAATGGGATAAAGAAATAAATGCTTTAAATCAACAAGCACCTGTAATTCTTAGAGCAAATACCTTAAAAATATCAAGAGATAAACTCAGAAGCAAACTTGAAGATGAAGAAATTGATCTAGAGTTCATAAAAGGGTATCCTGATGCACTTCAACTTACAGAAAGAACTAATGTTTTTTCTACAGAAGCTTTTAAAAATGGGTTATTCGAAGTACAAGATGCTTCTTCACAACTAGTTGCTAATTTCCTGGATGTACAACCAGGTCAAAGAATTGTAGATACCTGTGCTGGAGCTGGAGGAAAAACACTTCACCTTGCAGCATTGATGCAAAATAAAGGTCAAATTGTTGCTATGGATATCTATAGTAATAAATTAAAAGAGCTTAAGAGAAGAGCTCGAAGAGCTGGAGCACATAATATCGAAACTCGAACAATTGAGAGTACAAAAGATATTAAAAAACTACACGGTAAAGCGGATCGCGTATTGATCGATGCTCCTTGTAGCGGCTTAGGGGTTCTAAGTAGAAATCCAGATGCTAAATGGAAGCTTCAGCCAGAATTTTTGGATAAAATAAAAGAAACTCAATCTCAAATATTAGAAAGCTATTCTAAAATGGTAAATCCAGGAGGAAAACTAGTATATGCCACCTGTTCTATTTTACCATCTGAGAATCAAGAGCAAGTTAAAGCCTTCTTGGCAAAAGAGACAGGAAAAGAATTTACCTTTGTAAAAGACAAAAAAATACTTTCATCAGAGTCCGGTTTTGATGGATTCTATATGGCATTACTGCAAAGAAAATAACTCAACGCAAATACAAATGAAATTAAGGTTACTTTTAATAGCATTTAGCATATTATATCTGGGATATAGTCAGGTTCCAGCTAATTATTATGATAGTGCGACAGGACTCACAGGCTACACTTTAAAAACTGAACTAAAAAATATTATATCAAACGGTCACGTAGATCAAGGATATTCTGCACTCTATACCGCTTATCAAACTACAGATAATGATAGTTATTATGAAAATGATAACACAGTACTTGATATGTATTCAGAAAATCCTACAGGAGCTGATTCTTATAACTATGCACATGATACCAATGGAGGAAATGCTCCTGGTGATGCTTGTGGCAATGTAGGAAATACAGAAGGAGGATGTTATAATAGAGAACACTTATTCCCGCAAGGTTTTTTTAATAGCTTAACTCCTATGAGAACTGATGTTCATCATGTCGTTCCTACAGATGGTTATGTAAATGGTCAAAGAGGAAGTTTTCCTTTTGGAGAAGTTAACACTCCTACTGACACATATTCAAATGGCTCCAGAAGAGGTCCAAGTGCTACCACTGGATATTCGGGAACAGTATTCGAACCTATTGATGAATTTAAAGGAGATATTGCAAGAGCTTTATTATATTTTGCTACAAGATATGAAGATGAAGTTACTTCTAATACGTGGGATAATCCCAATGCCGTTCCTGAAAACCCGTTGGATGGATCTAATGATCAGGTATATGAAACCTGGTTTGTAAACCTTCTAGTAAACTGGCATAATGGTGATCCTGTATCTCAAAGAGAAATAGATAGAAATAACGCTTCTTATAACTTTCAAGGTAATGCAAACCCTTTTATTGATCATCCAGAGTATGTAGGAATGATATGGGTTACAGATACTGAAGCACCAACGGCACCAACAAATCTTATAGTTTCTAACGAGACATCTAATAGTATTGATTTGTCCTGGACCGCTTCTACAGATAATATTGGAGTAACTGCGTATGATGTATATGTTGATGGTTCGTTTAATAAAACGGTCTCAACAACAAATACTACAATTACTGGATTGACTCCTCAAACCACATATGCGTTTACTGTATTGGCAAAAGATCTTGCAGGAAACAGTTCTGCACAAAGTACTTCGGTTAACGGAACCACGACTGCTGGTAGTGGAAACTCCAATGTGTTATTTATTTCTGAGTATATAGAAGGAAGTAGTAATAACAAAGCCATAGAAATAGCTAATTTCACGGGTGCTTCGGTTTCACTTAGTGATTACGAACTTCGATTAAGTAGCAATGGAAACGCAAGTTGGACAGCTACATATACTTTTCCTAATGGATCTTCAATAGCCGATAATGATGTTTTTGTAATCGCACATACATCTTTTGCACTTACCTGTTCTAATTTAGGAAGCGCAGACGATTCTAACAGCTCTATCACAGGCTTTAATGGTAATGATGCAATTGGTTTATTTAAAAACAATACATTAATTGACATTTTAGGAACTTTAGGAAACGGCTCTAATTATGCTCAAAATACAACACTGGTAAGAAAAGAAACCATTACATCTCCTAATACAGTTTATGATGCAAATGAATGGAATTCCTTTGCTTTAGATAATTGTGATGATCTGGGAACTCATACAGTAACTACATTATCTGTTGATGATATAAAGCCTCAACAGTTTAGTATATACCCTAACCCTTCAAACGGAACTATTTTTATAGATTCTAAAAATGTTTCAGAGGATATTGAGGTTAAAGTATTTGACATCACTGGTAAACTTATATTAATATCTGATGTTTCTCGTACTAAACAAAGAACAATGCTAATAGATCTTCCAAAAGGAATGTTGCTTATCGAATTAACAACATCTCAAAAGAAAGTCATACATAAAGTCATTGTACAGTAAAAAATAAAAGCGGCAATGTAGCCGCTTTTATTTTTTTATTAATGTATTGTTTAAAATTTAGTGGATAACTCTATAATTGTACAATAACTTTATAATATAGTTTCCGAAGAAAAGTAGTAAATTTGCAGCTTAATAAAAACAACACAAAGTACTCGGAGCATGATCCACTTCTTCGGAAACCCAAAAGAGAATATTTTTGCAGTACAAACAGCTGACGAAATCTCATCAGAAAACATTAAAAAATTGATATGGTTATTTGGCAACCAACCTAAAATATCTGCGGCGTCTATTGACGCTTTTTTTGTTGGTCCGCGTGCCGCCATGATTACACCTTGGAGTACTAATGCCGTAGAGATTACCCAAAATATGGGTGTTGATGGTATCATACGTATTGAAGAGTTTACATTGGTATCAGAAGAGTTCTCAGATTTTGATCCAATGTTATCTCAGAAGTATAACGGTTTAGATCAAGAGATATACACTATTGACATTGAACCTGAACCTATATTAGAAATAGATGACATCGCTGCTTACAATAAAAGTGAAGGACTAGCTCTAAATGATGAAGAAATTGAATATCTCGAAGAGGTTTCTAAAAAAATAGGCAGAAAACTTACAGATTCTGAAGTATTCGGGTTTTCACAAGTAAATTCTGAACACTGTAGACATAAAATATTTAATGGCACCTTTATTATTGATGGTGAAGAAAAACCTTCTTCTCTTTTCAAACTAATTAAGAAAACCTCAGAAACAAATCCTAATGATATTGTTTCTGCTTACAAAGATAATGTTGCCTTTATAAAAGGCCCTAAAGTAACTCAGTTTGCTCCAAAAAGTGCTGACAAGCCCGATTTTTATGAGAACAGTGAGTTTGAAAGTGTTATATCAATTAAAGCAGAAACACACAACTTTCCTACGACCGTTGAGCCTTTTAATGGAGCGGCAACAGGTTCTGGAGGAGAAATAAGAGATCGTCTTGCAGGAGGAAAAGGTTCTTTACCACTTGCAGGAACAGCTGTATATATGACTTCTTACTCTCGATTAAATGAAAATCGTCCTTGGGAACAAGGTGTAGAGGAAAGAAAATGGTTATACCAAACTCCTATGGATATCTTGATCAAAGCTTCTAACGGAGCTTCTGATTTTGGAAACAAATTTGGACAACCATTAATAATCGGTTCTGTACTTACTTTTGAACATGAAGAAGATGCCCGTAAATTAGGGTTTGATAAAGTTATTATGCAAGCCGGTGGAATTGGCTATGGTAAAGCAGAACAAGCTATAAAAGCAGCACCCGAAAAAGGTGATAAAATAGTAATTCTTGGTGGTGAAAACTATCGTATTGGTATGGGTGGAGCTGCAGTATCTTCTGCAGATACAGGAGAATTTAGTAGTGGTATAGAATTAAATGCTATCCAACGCTCAAATCCTGAAATGCAAAAACGTGCCGCCAATGCTATTAGAGGTATGGTAGAAAGCAATGTAAATTCTATCGTTTCAATTCACGATCACGGAGCTGGAGGTCACTTAAATTGTCTTTCTGAACTCGTTGAAGAAACTGGTGGTAAGATCGACTTGGATAAGCTACCTGTTGGAGACCCTACATTATCAGCAAAAGAAATCATCGGTAACGAATCACAAGAACGAATGGGATTAGTGATCGGTCAAAAAGATATAGACACCCTTAATCGTATTGCAGAACGTGAGCGATCTCCAATATATCAGGTAGGGGATGTAACTGGCGATCATAGATTTACTTTTGAATCAAAAACCAAAGGTGATAAACCTATGGATCTTGCTTTAGAAGATATGTTCGGTAGTTCTCCTAAAACTATTATGACCGACAAAACCATAAATAGAAACTACGATAGTGTCAGTTATGATAAAAACAATTTCAATAGTTACCTTGAACAAGTACTACAATTAGAAGCCGTAGCTTGTAAGGATTGGTTAACTAATAAGGTAGATCGATGTGTTGGTGGAAAAGTAGCTAAACAACAATGTACTGGTCCTTTGCAACTGCCACTTAACAATTGTGGAGTTATGGCATTGGATTATAATAGTACAGAAGGTATTGCAACAAGTATTGGCCACTCTCCTATTTCTGGGCTTATTGATCCTGAAGCAGGAAGTAAAAACTCTATTGCAGAAGCATTGACAAATATTATTTGGGCACCTCTTAAAGACGGATTGCAGTCGATTTCTTTATCAGCAAACTGGATGTGGCCTTGTAAAAATGAAGGAGAAGATGCCAGACTATATAAAGCCGTAAAAGCAATATCAGATTTTGCTATTGATTTAGGGATCAATGTGCCAACAGGTAAAGATTCTTTATCAATGAAGCAAAAATATGCGAATGAAGATGTAATTGCTCCAGGAACGGTAATTATCTCTGCAGCTGCTAATTGTAATAACATAAATAAAATTGTTGAACCAGTTCTTCAAAAAAATGGTGGAGATATTTATTATATCAACCTTTCTCAGGATAGTTATAAACTAGGTGGTTCTTCATTTGCGCAAATAATTAATAAAATAGGTACAGAAGCTCCAAGTATTAAAAATGCTTCAAGTTTTAAAACCACTTTTAATACTATTCAAAAGCTTATTAATGAAGATCACATTGTAGCTGGTCACGATGTTGCTTCTGGTGGATTAATCACAACGCTGTTAGAATTATGTTTTGCAGATATTAACTTGGGAGCAAATATTGATTTAACCAATATCGCTGAGGGAGATTCGATAAAATTATTATTTGCAGAAAACTCAGGGATTGTATTACAAAGTAAGATTGGTTCTAATATAGAAGCTATTCTTTCAGAAAATGATATTGCATTTTTCAATATTGGTAAAGTATCCGAAAATGGTGCATTACAAATAAAAAATGGTGCAGATCAATATAATCTTGATATTGAAAATCTGCGAAATACCTGGTACAAAACTTCTTATCTATTAGATCAAAAGCAAACGGCTAATAACTTAGCCAACGACAGGTTTGAAAATTATGCAAAACAACCTTTGCAGTATTCATTCCCAAAACAATTTACAGGAAAACTTCCTGTTATTCCAAATCAAAAAAGACCTAAAGCTGCTATTATTCGTGAAAAAGGAAGTAATTCTGAGCGAGAAATGGCTAACGCAATGTATCTAGCTGGATTTGATGTTAAGGATGTACATATGACCGATCTTATTTCTGGTCGTGAAACTTTAGAAGATATTCAATTTATTGGTGCCGTTGGAGGATTCTCTAATAGTGATGTATTAGGTTCTGCAAAAGGATGGGCAGGTGCTTTCTTATATAACGAAAAAGCAAACACTGCTCTAAAAAACTTCTTTAAACGAGAAGATACTCTTTCTGTAGGTATTTGTAACGGTTGTCAATTATTTATGGAACTTGAAGTAATTAATCCTGATCATTCTACTCACGGAAAAATGACTCATAACGAGTCTCATAAACACGAGAGCTCTTTTACTTCTGTAAAAATACAAGATAACAATTCTATAATGCTATCTACGCTGGCTGGAAGTACACTGGGAGTATGGATTTCTCACGGAGAAGGCAAATTCAATTTACCACTATCTGAAGATCAATATCACATTGTTGCTAAATACGGATATGAAGGATATCCTGCTAATCCAAATGGTTCAGATTATAATGTAGCAATGATGTCTGATAAAACAGGGCGTCACTTAGTAATGATGCCTCATATTGAGCGTTCTACCTTTCAATGGAACTGGGCCAATTATCCAGAAGGAAGACAAGATGAAGTTTCTCCTTGGATAGAAGCTTTTGTGAATGCTAGGTTATGGATTGAAAAGCAATAAATAGCAAATCAATAATTATTGTAGGGTCAACCACCTTTCACTTGTTATATATAATAAACTCATCTTGGAACTTTATTTTAACCAAAAGTTCTGAGATGAGTTTATAATGATGTCTTAAAAAAGGGATAATAATTCTATTTTTTATAGATCATCGTTGCTTTTTCACTCTAAAACCATTTTAATTACACTAAAACCTAATAATTTACAAGGCCATGAAAAAACTACTCTTTATTCTAACCTTAATGGTATCTTGTTTGATTTTTTCACAAACCAAACCAACTATATATAGTCGTGCAAAAATCACATACAATACTCCTCAAAACTTTAAAAAACTTATGCAAGCAGGGATCTCAATGGATCACGGACAGCATAAAAAAGGAGTTTTTATTATTTCTGATTTTTCAAAAGAAGAAATTAATATTGCCAAAAATTTAGGCTTTCAGGTTGATATACTCATTAAAGACTCAGAAGCAGATTTTATTAAACGTAATCAAATTGCCAAAACTCAAAAAGCAGTTCAAAATCCAACCTGTCCATCTGGTAATGGTGATACGACCGTCTATCCTACTCCAACTAATTTTTCATTAGGATCTATGGGAGGATATCTAACATACCAGGAAATGCTGGATAATTTAGATGCCATGCGCACTCAATACCCTACTTTAATTTCTGCAAGAGCAAATATGAGTACTTTTTTAACCAATGGAACTCCTGATAACTCAGTTTCTCCATCTATTGGTGGAAATGCTATTCAATGGGTAAGGATATCTGATAACCCGGATAATGATGAAAATGAACCTGAAATCTTGTATGATTCAATTCACCATGCAAGAGAACCTGCTAGTTTATCACAACTTATATATTATATGTGGTATCTCTTAGAAAACTATGCTACAGACCCTGATGTAAAGCAAATTGTAGACAATACCGAGTTATATTTTGTTCCTGTAGTAAACCCTGACGGATACTTATATAATCAGGTAACAAACCCCAATGGTGGTGGTTTATGGAGAAAAAACAGGTTTAATACACACGGAGTGGACAACAACCGTAATTATGATCATTTTCCTAACGGAAATGCTGGTGCAGCAACTTGGGGGGGACCAGGTTCATCAAGTAGCACCGGTGCCGAAACTTATCACGGAGCTAATGCCTTTTCTGAAGTCGAAAACCAAGCAATGAGATGGTTTACGCAACAACATAATTTTATTATAGCGCTTAACAATCATACCTTTGGCCAACTTCTCTATTTTCCATATTCCTATGCAAATATTGCTACACCAGATGAGAATACATTTATAGCTGTAGGAGCAGAACTTACATCCAGAAATGGGTATAACCCTTTAAGAGACTCTCCTTTTTCTGGAGATAGTGATGATTTTATGTATGGTGGTACTACACAACCACACGATAAAATATTTTCTTTTACTCCAGAAGTCGGAAATTCTTTCTGGCCTGCTTCAAATGAAATAGATGCTATTTGTAAAGATATGATGTATCTCAATCTTACTGCAGCCAAAATGACAAATAACTACGCTAGAATAGAAGATTCAGGTTCTGTATTTATTGGGGATAACTTAGCATTTAGTGCAGAATATATTCTCAAAAGATTAGGATTGACAGGAAATGGAGATTTTACGGTTAGCATAGTACCTGTTTCTAATAACATTACTAGTGTTGGTAGTGCTAAAAATTATACCAATACCCAGATTGGAACCGATATACAAGATAATATTCAAATCAATCTAAACAATTCGATAAGTATTGGTGACGAAATCTCATATACTATTCAAGTAAATGGAGGTGCAATTACAGAGTCAATAACAGTAATCAAAAAATTTGGTGCTTTTCAAAGTATTGTTGATAATAATGCTAATACTTTAACCGGATATACACAGTCAGGTTGGAGTACTACCACATCAACTTTTGTATCCGCAACAGCTTCGATTACAGAATCTCCAACAGGTAATTACGCTCCAAACCAAAATAAAACGATAGAGCTTGATCAAAGTATCGATCTTACAGATGCTGCTGCTGCGAATGTTCAGTTTTATGCAAAATGGGGTATTGAAAATAATTGGGATTATGCACAATTTGAAGTATCTATAAACAATGGTACTTCTTGGATTCCTCAATGTGGTAAATTTACGAATGCAGGAAGTTCTAATGCAGGTCAACCTACAGGAGAACCATTATATGACGGTACACAAACTGAGTGGGCATTAGAAGAAATAGATCTTAGTGATTATCTGGGCGAAACAATTAAGGTTCGTTTTCAATTTGTATCAGATGGTAATACTGAAGCTGATGGTTTCTATTTTGATGATTTAAAAATAAATACTATCGATAATTCTGTCTTAGGATCAGAAGATTTTATCATTCAGAATTTCAACCTTTACCCTAATCCTGTAGTAAACCAGCTTCAGATACAATCATTATTAGCCAATGATTATACCTTTATAGTAAGTAATCTTCAAGGGCAGCAAATTATCAGTAAAACGCAAACATCAGGAAATCAAGTTTTAGATTTGTCTTCCTTAAATACTGGATTATATTTTTTAACAATTATTACTGAAGGGAATAAAAACACTTTCAAGATTATAAAAAAATAAATCTGATAACATTAAGCATAAAAAATTGACGAGTTATTAAAAGATAGCTCGTTTTTTTATATATTAGGGTTGCGTATTCTAAGATTTTTTATAATTTGCAAAACTATGCACGCATAGTAGTTATATAATCTCTACTAGCAATTAAATAGATAAAGATTAAAAAACTGCTAAAAAATATCTAAAACGACTTATGACGACAATTACTAGGCTATTTGATTTTCCACATTATCAATTAGAAAACTTTAATTTAGACAAGGCTTTAGTCACCAAATATGATGGCAAATGGATTGCAACTTCAACTGCAGAATATGTAGAAAAAGCAAATCAGATCAGTAGAGGTCTGTTGAGGCTTGGTGTAAAACCTAATGATAAAGTTGCAATTATCTCTACTAATAACAGAACCGAATGGAATATTGTTGATATTGGTATCCTTCAGATTGGAGCACAAGATGTCCCTATCTATCCAACAATTTCTCAAGATGATTATGAATATGTATTAAACCATTCAGAATCGGTATATTGCTTTGTATCTGATGAAGAAGTTTGTCAAAAAGTAAAAAATATTCAAGCCAACGTTCCTTCTTTAAAAGAAGTATATTCTTTTGATGATATAGCTGATTGTAAAAGTTGGAATGACGTTTTAGAGTTAGGAAAAGATGATAGCAATCAGGAAGAAGTAGAAAAACTGATGGCATCTGTTAAAGAAGATGATCTTGCTACTCTTATATATACTTCAGGAACTACTGGTAGACCAAAAGGTGTAATGCTAAGTCATAAAAATGTAGTAAGTAACTCTCTTAACTCTTCGACTAGATTTCCTATCGTTGATGGAGAAACAAAAGCTTTAAGTTTTTTACCTGTCTGTCATATTTATGAAAGAATGTTGATGTATTTATATCAATATAGAGGAGTAAGTATATATTTCGCAGAGTCTTTAGAGACAATAAGTGATAACCTGAAAGAAGTTAAACCAGATGTAATGACAGCTGTTCCGAGACTTTTAGAAAAAGTTTACGACAAAATCATTGCCAAAGGTGCTGATCTTACTGGTGTAAAAAAGAAATTGTTCTTCTGGGCTGTAGAGCTTGGATTAAAATATGAACCTTATGGTGCCAATGGATGGTGGTATGAGAAAAAACTTGGGATTGCCAAAAAACTAATTTTTAGTAAATGGCAAGAAGCTCTTGGAGGTAATCTTAAAGTCATCGCTTCAGGAAGTGCGGCCTTACAGCCTAGATTGGCAAGAATATTTAATGCTGCCGGACTTTCTGTGATGGAAGGTTATGGTCTTACTGAAACGTCTCCGGTTGTATCTGTAAATGAGCAAAAAGATAGAGGTTTTAAAATAGGTACTGTTGGTAAAATGATTCCGCAAACCGAAGTTAAAATTGCTGAAGATGGAGAAATACTTGTAAAAGGACCTCAAGTAATGCAAGGATATTATAAAGATGAAGAAAAAACCAACGAAGTATTAAAAAATGGTTATTTTCACACTGGTGATATTGGAGAAATTGACAATGAAGGGTTTTTACGCATTACAGATCGTAAAAAAGAAATGTTCAAAACCTCAGGAGGTAAATACGTTGCTCCACAATTGATCGAGAATGCTATGAAACAATCTCGTTTTATAGAACAAATTATGGTTATTGGAGATGGAGAAAAAATGCCAGCTGCCTTTATACAACCAAATTTTGAGTTCTTAAAAGAATGGGCAGAACGTAAAGGGATTGAAATCAGTGGTTCTATTGAAACTGTAATTAACAATCAGGCAGTAATCGATCGTTACCAGGAAGAAGTTGACGAACATAATGAAAGGTTTGGTAAGTGGGAACGTGTTAAGAGATTTGAGTTAACAGCAGATGAATGGAGTATTGATGCAGGTCACCTCACTCCTACTATGAAACTTAAAAGACGAGTAATAAAAGAAAAATATAAAGATTTATATACGAAGATTTATGGCTAATTCAATTCACTGATTACATTCTTATAGTTTATAACATTAACTGTAATTCAGTAAACTCCTCATTTTATGAGGAGTTTTTTTATTAATTCAACAGAAAAACGTAAATTACTCTCACTTTCCTTAAAATTTTACATTATTTATTATGCATGCATAATAAATTTTCTTATCTTTACGTTCCAATATATTATTGAATGAGAGAAAAGACAATTGATTATGCACTTAGAGCCACTTGGATGGCCGTTGCAAAAATGTATAATGAAGAAGCAGGTAAAAAGGGTAGCACAATGGCTACTGGATTTGCATTAATAAGTATAGACCCAGAAAATGGTACTCCTTCTACTTCTTTAGGTCCTAAAATGGGTATGGAAGCAACTAGTTTGTCTCGAACCCTTAAAACCATGGAAGAAAAAGGATTAATCTACAGGAAGAAAAACCCTCAAGATGGTAGAGGTGTACTTATCTATTTAACGCCTTTCGGTGTAGAAATGAGAAATTTTTCAA
The DNA here is from genome assembly GCF_034322225.1 of Aquimarina callyspongiae. Lineage (NCBI taxonomy): Bacteria > Pseudomonadati > Bacteroidota > Flavobacteriia > Flavobacteriales > Flavobacteriaceae > Aquimarina > Aquimarina callyspongiae. The sequence goes on from NZ_JAXLPA010000004.1 coordinate 49,435, forward strand.
AAGATGTGGTCTTCGCATTCGATAATGCTGTGAAGAAACACGTGCCAAAAGAAAAGTTAGAAACTTTTTTAGAGGTATTTCAGATGATAAATGATCTGATTTCTTCAAAGAAAATTTACACAAAACAAGAATCTATAACATCTTAACAACCAGAAGTTAAAAAATGAAGAGAATCATTAAAAAAGTTGCAGTCGTCGGTTCAGGAATTATGGGATCCGGTATTGCATGTCACTTCGCTAATATTGGAGTCGAAGTATTATTATTAGATATAGTTCCAAGAGAACTAAATGACAAAGAAAAGGCAAAAGGGCTTACCTTAGAAAATAAAGTTGTCCGTAACCGATTGGTAAATGATTCATTAACCGCGGCTCTTAAATCAAAACCTTCACCAATATATCATCAAAAATTTGCTAATCGTATAACTACTGGTAATCTAGAAGATGATATTGCAAAAATTGCTGATGTAGATTGGATTATAGAAGTAGTTGTAGAAAGACTTGATATCAAAAAACAAGTTTTTGAAAACTTAGAAAAATATAGAACTCCTGGTACTCTTATTACTTCTAACACTTCAGGTATCCCTATCAAATTTATGAACGAAGGAAGAAGTGAAGATTTCCAAAAACATTTTTGTGGAACACACTTTTTCAATCCAGCACGATACCTTAAGTTATTCGAGATCATTCCTGGACCTCAAACTTCTAAAGAAGTTTTGGACTTCCTTAATGGTTATGGAGAACAATTCTTAGGAAAAACTTCTGTAGTTGCCAAAGATACTCCTGCTTTTATTGGAAATAGAATAGGGATCTTTAGTATTATGAGTTTATTCCATATGGTAAAAGAAATGGGATTAACTATAGAAGAAGTTGATAAACTGTCTGGTCCGGTGATTGGACGTCCTAAGTCAGCAACCTTCCGTACAGTTGATGTTGTGGGGTTAGATACTTTAGTACATGTTGCTAATGGTATTGCAGAAAACTGCCCTGATGATGAGCGTCACGAATTATTTAAACTTCCTTCTTTCATAGATACTATGATGGAAAACAAATGGTTAGGAAGTAAAACAAAGCAAGGTTTTTATAAAAAGAGTGTTTCTGCAGAAGGAAAGAAAGAAATCCTTTCTCTTGATTTAGACACATTAGAATATAGGTCTAAGAAAAGAGCTTCTTTTGCTACTTTAGAAATGACAAAATCCATTGATAAAGTAGTGGATCGTTTTAAAGTATTAGTTGCTGGAAAAGATAAAGCCGGAGAATTTTACCGCAAAACTTTATCTTCTCTTTTTGCATATGTTTCTAATAGAATTCCAGAAATCACCGATGATCTATATAAGATTGACGATGCAATGAAAGCTGGATTTGGTTGGGAACACGGACCTTTCCAGATTTGGGATGCTATCGGTGTAGAAAAAGGAATCGAAATCATGAAAGCCGAAGGTTTAGAACCAGCTGCTTGGGTTAATGATATGATTGCATCAGGTAGTACTTCTTTCTATACAGTAAAAGACGGAGCTACCTATTATTATGACATTCCTCAAAAAACTCAGGTAAAAGTTCCTGGACAAGATGCCTTTATTATCCTGGATAATATCCGTAAATCTTCAGAAGTATTCAAAAACAGCGGTGTTGTAATTGAAGATCTGGGAGATGGAATCCTGAATGTAGAATTCCAAAGTAAAATGAATTCTATCGGAGGAGACGTATTAGCTGGCTTAAACAAAGCTATAGATCTTGCTGAAAAAGATTTCCAAGGATTAGTTGTCGGTAATCAAGCTGCAAACTTTTCTGTTGGTGCCAATATCGGAATGATCTTTATGATGGCTGTAGAGCAAGAGTATGATGAGCTAAATATGGCAATAAAATACTTCCAGGATTCTTGTATGAGATTACGTTACTCTTCTATCCCAACCGTAGTTGCTCCTCACGGAATGACACTTGGTGGTGGTTGTGAGATGGTATTACACGCAGACAAGGTGGTTGCCGCTGCAGAAAGTTACATTGGACTTGTAGAATTTGGAGTCGGTGTCATCCCAGGTGGTGGTGGATCAAAAGAAATGGCGTTAAGAGCTTCTGATCTTTTCAAGAAAGATGATGTAGAGTTAAATATACTTCAAGAACATTTCTTAACTATTGGTATGGCCAAGGTATCAACTTCGGCTTATGAAGCCTATGATACTAATATCCTTCAGAAAGGAAAAGATATCGTAGTCGTTAATAAAGATCGCCAGATCGCTACTGCAAAAGCGTATGCAAAACTGATGGCAGAACAAGGGTATACACAGCCAGTAAGACGCAAAGATGTAAAAGTTTTAGGAAAACAGGCACTAGGTATGTTCTTAGTAGGTACTGATTCTATGGAGGCTAGTAGATATATTTCTGAACATGATCACAAAATAGCCAACAAGCTTGGGTATGTAATGGCTGGAGGAGATTTATCAGAACCAACTCTGGTTACAGAGCAATATCTTTTGGATCTTGAACGTGAAGCTTTCTTGTCTTTATGTACAGAACGCAAAACCCTTGAGCGTATCGAACATATGCTAAAGAAAGGAAAACCTCTTAGAAACTAGAAAAAGAAAAAAAAGAAATGAAAACAGCATATATAGTAAAAGCATATAGAACAGCCGTGGGAAAAGCACCTCGCGGAGTGTTCAGATTTAAAAGAACAGATGAATTGGCTGCTGAAACCATTCAGCATATGATGAAAGAATTACCTCAATTAGATGTCTCTCGTATTGATGATGTTGTTGTAGGTAATGCAATGCCAGAAGGATCTCAAGGATTAAATATGGCACGTTTAATTTCACTTATGGGATTAAACTCTATCGATGTACCAGGATCTACAGTAAATAGATTTTGCTCTTCTGGATTAGAAACCATAGGTATTGCAGCTGCAAAAATACAGGCTGGTATGGCAGATTGTATTATTGCAGGTGGAGCAGAAAGTATGAGTTCTGTTCCTATGACAGGATATAAAACTGAATTAAATTATGACCTGGCAAAATCAGGACACGAAGATTACTACTGGGGAATGGGTAACACTGCAGAAGCAGTAGCTGATCAATTCAAAGTATCTCGAGAAGATCAGGATGAATTTGCTTATAATTCACATATGAAAGCGTTAAGAGCACAAGCAGAAAATCGTTTTCAGGATCAAATAGTTCCTATCAATGTAGAGCAAATTTATATCGATGAAAACGGAAAGAAAGCGTCAAAATCTTATACCGTAACTAAAGATGAAGGCCCTCGTGCAGGAACCAGCAAAGAAGTACTAGGTAAATTAAGACCTGTATTTGCTGCTGGAGGTAGTGTTACGGCTGGTAACTCTTCACAAATGAGTGATGGAGCAGCTTTTGTAATGGTTATGAGCGAAGAAATGGTGAAAGAATTAAACCTTGAGCCTATTGCAAGATTGGTAAATTATGCTGCAGCTGGTGTTGAACCAAGAATTATGGGTATCGGACCAGTAAAAGCTATTCCTAAAGCTCTTAAGCAAGCTGGATTAAAACAAGATGATATTGAGTTAATTGAACTTAATGAAGCCTTTGCTTCTCAATCTCTTGCCGTAATGAGAGAATTAAATATCAATCAAGATATCGTTAATGTAAACGGTGGTGCAATTGCACTTGGACATCCACTTGGGTGTACAGGAGCTAAACTTTCAGTACAATTATTTGATGAGATGCGTAAAAGAGATATGCAAGGTAAATACGGTATGGTTACCATGTGTGTAGGAACAGGGCAAGGAGCAGCAGGTATTTTTGAATTTTTGAATTAAGAGGTAGAACTAGAGAAATAACACTAAAAAAATGAGTACAGAAACTATAAATAAAGATATTCTTAGAGGAGGACAATTCCTTGTTAAAGAAACGAAGGCAGAAGATGTGTTTACTCCAGAAGATTTTTCTGAGGAGCAAAGAATGATGAGAGATAGTGCCAGAGAGTTTGTTGATCGCGAACTTTGGGCACATTGGGAAAGATTTGAATCCAAAGATTATGATTATACCGAGGCTTGTATGAAAAAAGCTGGAGAGCTTGGCCTTCTTGGTGTAGCTGTTCCTGAAAATTATGATGGATTAGGAATGGGGTTTGTATCTACGATGTTAGTATGTGATTATATTTCTGGAGCTACAGGATCTTTCAGTACTGCATTTGGAGCCCATACAGGTATTGGTACTATGCCAATTTCATTATATGGTAATGAAGAACAAAAGAAAAAATATGTTTCTAAACTAGCTACAGGTGAGTGGATGGGAGCATATTGCTTAACTGAACCAGGTGCCGGATCAGATGCAAATTCTGGAAAAACCAAAGCCGTTCTTACCGATGATGGTAAACATTACCTGATCTCTGGTCAGAAAATGTGGATCTCAAATGCTGGATTTTGTAATGTAATGATTGTGTTTGCTCGTATTGAAGACGATAAAAACATTACCGGATTTATAGTTGAGTACGATCCATCAAATGGTATCTCATTAGGAGATGAAGAGAAAAAATTAGGTATCCACTCCTCTTCTACTCGTCAAGTATTCTTTAGCGAAACCAAAGTGCCTGTAGAGAATATGTTATCAGAAAGAGGTAACGGATTCAAAATTGCAATGAATGCATTAAACGTAGGTCGTATTAAATTGGCAGCTGCTTGTTTAGATGCCCAACGTCGTGTTATTGGTGAGGCAACTAAATATGCAAATGAGCGTATTCAGTTTAAAACTCCTATTATGAATTTTGGTGCGATCAAATCCAAAATTGCAGAAATGGCAACCAATACATATGCTGATGAATCAGCTTGTTATCGTGCAGCAAAAAATATCGAAGATAGAATTGCTATCCGTCAAGCAGAAGGTAACTCACATCAGGAAGCAGAACTTAAAGGTGTAGAAGAATATGCTATTGAGTGTTCGATCCTTAAAGTAGCAGTATCTGAAGATGTACAAAGTACTGCTGACGAAGGTTTACAAATCTTTGGAGGTATGGGATTCTCTGCAGATACTCCTATGGAATCTGCCTGGAGAGATGCCAGAATATCTCGTATATATGAGGGAACAAATGAAATTAACAGAATGCTTGCTGTAGGTATGCTTGTTAAAAAAGCAATGAAAGGACACGTAGACCTTTTAGGACCTGCTATGAAAGTAGCTGATGAATTAACAGGTATTCCTTCGTTTGATACTCCTGACTACTCTGTATTATTTTCTGAAGAAAAAGAGATTGTTGCAAAACTTAAGAAAGTATTCTTAATGGTAGCAGGATCTGCAGTACAAAAATTTGGACCTCAACTAGAAGAGCACCAACAATTATTAATGGCTGCTTCAGATATATTGATTGAGATCTATATGGCAGAATCCGCCATCTTACGTACAGAGAAAAATGCAAAACGTTACGGAGAAGAATCACAAGAAACTCAAATCGCAATGTCTCAACTATATCTATATAACGCTGTAGATATAGCTATCAAAAAAGGTAAAGAAGCAATTGTTTCTTTTGCTGAAGGTGATGAGCAACGTATGATGCTTATGGGACTTAAACGTTTCACGAAATATACTAATCAACCTAATGTGGTAGCATTAAGAACTAAGATTGCTAATAAAATTGCCGAAGAAAACGGGTATTTCATTGGCTAATGCAACTCAACTGCCCTTCCCTATGGCATTAAACTAGGGAGTTGTTTAATTTTGATTTAAGAAACGGTCTTTCTGTTGGGGAAAGACCGTTTTTTCTTTTTCTTATTTCTATATATATATTCATTTGTACCTATTTCAAAAACTACGAAAACCTCAAAGCTAACACTTCATTTTTCGTACTATAAGCTGTGAATAAATAATAAAAAAGATCCCTTTATAGTACTATTAGACAATAAATTATGTCAAAATTTGATAGTTTTTGCTAAAATATCATCAATTTATCAACACGAAAACGTTGTAGTACCATAGTAGCTTTATAAAATTGATTATTTCGTAATAACTTAGTAGGAATTTAACACAAGAAACATTTTTATAAACAAAAACTACTTATTATGAAATCAAACTCTCCTCCAACGAAAATTAATAATCTTTTTGCGTTGCCATAACCAACACCGCAGCAATTTTATTCTAATTATAGAAATCATCAGCTATTAGATTTCTAATTTTTGAATTCTATAACGTCACGGTCAATATTTAACTTATAGATATATACTCGTGATTCTACTTTTACGATAGTGTTCAAAAAAACACCAGACAATTTACTTGCAATGATAATTGCGAGATAACACAAACTCACTTATATAACCAAAATGATTCTTAACTAGAATTACAACAATTTTAAAATGAAAAATACCAACACAAAACTAATTTTATGGATCTTTATATTTTGCTTACCACTTATAAATATTAAGGCACAAGATGAAGATGTACTCTTTCAGGCTTTTGATTGGAATGTACAAAATCAACCCGCAGGACAAACCTGGTATGATGTCGTAACTCAAAGTAGAAATGCTATTAAAGATGCGGGCATAGATATGATATGGATGCCACCTCCTAGCAATTCTGCAGCACCACAAGGATATTTACCGAGAGAGTTATATGATTTAAATAGCGCTTATGGAACGCAAGCACAACTAGTAAATCTGATCAATCAATACCATGCTTTAGATATTAAAGTATTAAGTGACATTGTGATCAATCACAGAGTAGGTTCTAATGATGCCGTTACTTTTGAAAACCCTGATTGGCCTACTTTTTATATTACGGCTGATGATGAAGGCAGAAACTTTGTTAATTTCCCAGTAGAATTCAGTATTAATGGAGATTATTTTCCTGGTACGGCTCTAAAATCTGATGGTTCTGACGGTACTTTCGCCGCAGCAAGAGATATAGATCATAAAAACCCAGCAGTAAGAACTGAAATCATACGATGGATGAATTTTCTGAAAAATGATATTGGTTTTGATGGTTGGAGGTATGATTTTGTACATGGATATGATCCTATCTACAACAAAGAATATAACGATGCTACCAACCCATACTTTGCAGTAGGAGAATTATTAGAAAGCAGTCGTGTACAAACCAACAATTGGGTAAACTTTGCACAACAATCTTCTTCTGCATTTGATTTTAACACCAAAGTAAGTTTACAAAACGCTATAAGGGATAACAATCTTTCTTACCTAAGAGACGGACAAGGAAGGCCTTCTGGTATGATTGGTATCAACCCAACAAAATCGGTGACATTTCTGGATAATCACGATACTGGATTTGCTCAACAATGCTGTGGATCTAATTATGTATTCCCAGATGGAGAAACTAATTTAAGAAAAGGATATGCCTATATCTTAACACACCCAGGTAATCCAGCAGTTTTCTGGCCTCACTTTTTTGATAGTGGAACCGGAGTTCGCAATGCAATAAAAGACCTTATTACTGCCAGAAAAAGCGTAAGAATACACTCAGGTTCTACTATAAATATTGCTGAAGCAAGAAATGATCTATATGCTGCTTATATAGATGGTCGAAGTGGAACTATTGCTATGAAATTAGGTAGTGGTAACTGGTCTCCTAATGGTAGTGGTTGGGTTTTACAAACTTCGGGTAATGATTATGCAGTATGGACACAGGGCGGAGATACTGGTGGTGGAGAAACTGTGCCTCCATTTACCGTTAATTTCCAAAAGCCTTCAGGTTGGAGTAATAATATCAATGCCTATTTCTTTGATGCTTCTGCAAATGCAACACTTCCAGGCACTTCTGGATGGCCTGGACAGCAAACCACAAATATCTCTGGCACACAATGGTATTCTTATACAGTTACACCTACAGCTGGAGTTGCTGCAGAGAATATAAGAGTTATCTTTAACGATGGTAGTAATCAAACCGGAAACTTATCCCGCAGTACAACTGGATGGTATACTAATGGAACCTGGACAGATACTTGCCCATCTGATTGTAGTGGTTCTTCAAATTCTAATGAAGTAACACTTAATTTTAGAAAACCCGGAGGCGGATGGGGAAATAACGCTAACCTATATTTATATAATAAAACCACAAATCAAACCTTATCAGGAACACCTGGTTGGCCTGGTCAAAGTATGAATAATTTAAGTGGTACTTCCTGGTGTGCAGAAACATTTACGCTGCCAAACGGTGTATCAACAAACGATGTAGGTGTTGTATTTAATAACGGTAGTGGTCAGCAAACTGTAGATCTTACTCGAGGAACCGATGGCTGGTTTAGTGTTACGGGTAGTAGCAACGGAAAAAGAACAGGTACCTGGTCCAATAACTGTCTCACTGGTTGTCCTTCTAGAAATGTATCAGGAGTTAATGACAAAGATATAGCCATGGATGCTAATGCAATCATAACCCCTAACCCTATTCGAGATCGAGCGACTTTATATGTGACAACCCAAACAGATGGATTGTTACAGATTACAGTTTCTAACCTTTTAGGTCAAACCCGAACAATTTATAATCAAAAAACACAAGCAGGTAATCAATCTATTGATATTAATGGTAATGATATAGGAGAACAAGGCATTTACTTTTATACGATTAAACTAAATGGCATCAAGATCTCTCAGCTAAAAGTCGTGAAATAACTTTTGCCCCTTATTTTAACTTTTAGTCAGTGTACTTTCATAAGTATGCAAAGCGGTTGCTACATTCCTCTAGCAACCGCTTTTAGTTTTAATTATAAATTTTTGATGAATATCATTCTTTCATTTAACTACTTTAATAGGTTCTTTTTCCATTAACCCTTCAAAAGTGGTACGTATTTATTCCAATTAGCAACAATTGCCCAAATATTAATCCCAAACATTACTAATGATACTCCAATACCTGAAATATCGTGTACTAAATGATGAACAAATATTCCTACCATTACCGGAAGAATTACTATCGCTCCTAATGCTCTTGTTTTAGGTATCGCAATTAATGCTCCTCCAATAATTTCTACAATTCCTACCAAAGGAAAAACCCATTTGACGATCATAAATCCTCCCATGATTTTCATCATTTCTTCAGACATTTCGGGCATAGGCATATAGTTGAAGAATTTATTAAAACCTGAGTTAACCATCATTAACCCAAATAGGATACATAAACCTGTAAGAATTTTATTTTTCATTTTTCTTTTGACTTTATTATTAATGGGTCAAAATTAGTTATTTTTGATTACCATATGTAATCAGTTACCCAAAGGTAATCAGTTACCTTTGGGTAATCAACACCTTAGAATAGATGAAAAAAATGGAACATAAAGAATGTATGTCTGCTTTACTCCCAGTAAGAGATACATTAGATATAATCGGTGGTAAATGGAAGATTTTAATACTAATTTCTATTTGGGAAGGCAATAAACACTTTAGAGAAATAGAACGTAGTATTCCCAAGTTAAGTACTAAAGTATTGTCAAGTGAACTAAAAGATATGGAAGCTAATCAATTGATCACAAGAACTGTCTTAAACGGTTTTCCTGTTCGAACCGAATATAAACCCACCGAATACTCAAAAACGCTGCAAAAGGTCATTACAGAATTGCATAATTGGGGTGCCAATCACAGAAAAAAGATTTTTGGAAAATAAACTCTAAGTTAGGTTTTTATAATCGCAAACAATTATTGCTGTATCAACCATTATTAACTAGTAAAGCCATAAAGTAAAGGAGTTTCACTCACTTATTTATCTATATTTTCTCATATATAAGTGTGTACAATTATTTTTTTATCTTTTGTCCTCTTCCTATAATGAAATACAATAATGCGCCAAATAGATTAAAGAAGATTATTACGAGTAACCATACCAATTTATTATTTCCTCTAAAATTATTCCTCAAAACATCAATTAATGCAATTAGAGGAAGTATCAAACCGAATATTAATAATAAAATTTGCCATGGACCAATAATACCGAGAGTAGTCATTGTTTACGTTTTTTTTAGATTATAGGTTAAGGAGTACCACCCCCAACGTTTGATATATGTTGTAACCAAACAAAATGTTACCTTGTTTTTACTTTTCTTTTTGAATTTTTACAACTATCGTGTTAGCTGCCATGTCACCAACTCTTTGATTTTTTTTTGAATTTTGTATTGTTAGAATTCCAACTAACCCAAAAAAGGACATATCAAATGGATCTAATAAATGTCTTAGCAAAGATTGCCAGAATGATAATTTTTCAGAAATTCCATTAATTGAGATCGGTCTTAATCCTACAATTGAGTTTCCTATCGTGGCTCCAAACAATTGTTCAAGTCCAACCGTCATTAGCCCCCAAAATATTACTGGTATCAAAGCAGGTAATCCACTCACAGAATATCCTCCATCCGGATCAGGTTCTCCATAAGCATATAGATAAGCAAAGAGAAACATATAGATAAGTAAATAATCTATAAATCCTGCTAAAATTCTACTTCCAATATTAGGTTCTGTTTTTGTATTTGTGGAATAATTCATTTATTTTTATTTTAATGTATTTTATAGCAAACAAGTACAAACCAATTGTTTTACAATAGTTTAACTTTAAAAATTGCTCACCTCTATATCTAATCAATCAGTTTATTTAATTACAATTACCATTATCCATATTTAAGGTATAAGGTTGACTACTATATTCATTATTTACCACTTCAATAACCAGATACAATTCAATATCCTCATTTACTACTAGAGTTGAATTCGATTCTTCATCAGGGATAACTTGAATAGAAGAAGTAAATAAATTTTTATTAATATCATACAAACTCTTTTTTAGCAAAAAATTCGATGGGATATTAGAAATATTTATTTGAATGGTTTCACCAGCCGTTGCACTAAAAAAGTAATAATCAATATCGTCTAAAGAGTTAATTGTGGCTGTTATATTTTCACATGTGCTAATTTGAGTAGCCGTTTCACAAGAATTATTTTGTTCATATATATCTTCTGCTGAGCTAATCCCTTCAGTAACCGTAAGACCAAAACTTACATTCTTAGATGTTGCTGTATGAGTAATTGTTACTTCTGTTAATGATTCAGTAAGAATTGTTCCATTATCAGGAGTAGATTTGATTCCTTTGTTTTCGAATTCAGAAAAAGGTACTTCTTCAAAACTACCATCTGTCATAGTTTGAGTTATAACAAGTCCAGAAAGATCTAAGACTTCATCAGTGTAATAGCTTAGTTTTAAAGGAGGCGTATTAATTGCAATATTACTTGTTTCAATCAGTATAGAGTCTTCTTTTTCACAGGATGATGAAATAAATATGAAAATTATTGCAAATAAAACTAAATCAAATCTTCTTGTCATTTTTAAATATTTCAGGTTATTACAATGCTTGTTAACAATTAATATATGTCGTGACAAAACAAAATGTTACCTTGATTTTTAGTTTTTTTGCATATTGATTATTAACGCTTTCTTAATAAAGACATTACATCATTGTAAAAACACACTTCCTTATAGATCAATCACCTTATTGTTATGATCTTATTAGATTATCGTATATATTTTTATTCTATGAATGACATTAATTATAGGCTTGACAATTGAAAAATCTGTTCAGATTGTTTTCTATTGATTGAAGAAGGTGTCATTCGTATCATTTGATTGCGAATCCCTACTAATATTGGATTAGATAAATGAGCAATTTTCCCGACAAACCAACTTGCTTTAACTACTTGGTGAGCCTTTGGCAATCTTAGTTTTTGAAATTCTTCAAAAGCCTTATTGGTTTCGTATCTATCTAAACATTCTGAGAGGATAAATGCATCTTCGATAGCCTGACAAGCACCTTGTCCCATATTTGGAGTTGTTGCATGAGCAGAATCTCCAAGAAGACAAACATTTTCTTTATACCAGATATTGGTGGGTTTTAGATCTGATATTTCGGCAGTATTTATTTGTTCTTTTTGGGTAGAAGCAATGATGTTTTTAATAACTGGATTATAACTACTAAAGTATTTTTCAATGTTATTTATGGAAAGTTCATTTTTATCATTTTTGAAAGATTTTAAAGCGTACCAATAAACTTTGCTTTCAGAAAGTTGAACAAATCCGAATCGCTCAGATTTCCCCCAAGCTTCATTTAACTCACTTCTATATTTAATTGGCAAGTTATGTTCTGTAATTCCTCTCCAGCATATTTGATTTGCATTTCGTATCGTATTGTTAGGAAATAACTGCTTTCTAACCGCTGAATTTAGTCCATCAGCACCCAAAACTATTGAAGATTGGATTTGTTGTCCATTTTCAAAATATAGAGAATACCTATTTTTGTCTTTGACCATTTTAGTAAGCTTGTGGTCTAAGTGAATTGGAGTGGACTTTAATTCGTCTATTAAAATTTGTTGTAACGTTCCTCTGTGAATTGCAATGTTTCTAACCTTATGTTTTTTCTCAAAATACGATAAATCAATTTTGGAAATTGCTTTTAGATTGGCCTTGGTTATATTCATTGATAAAATTGGGTTTCCTTTTTCCTCAATTATATTTCTCAAACCTAATTTCTCATATACCTGCATTGCATTATTTGCTAAAATAATTCCTGCTCCAACAGGTTTAAATTTTTCAGCTTGTTCAAAAATTCTCGTTTTAAACCCTTTCTGTTCAAGTGCAATTGCTGTGGTTAATCCTCCTATTCCAGCTCCTATAATATCAATGGTCATTTAGTATTGGTTTTGTAATTGATAATGAAAATTCTTGTATACTAGCAATTCGTTTTTATATATGGCTTACATATTTATCTAAGTGACTATTTATTTTTCAAGTATAATCATTTAGTTATCCAATGTACTTACATCTACAGAGGCACTTTGTGAGATCAGTTTTTTAAGACAATACCCAACGTCTCTATTGCGATGTACATTTGTAAAATATTCTGCGCCAGGACCTTTAGCAAAAAGAGGTACTACGGCAGACGAATGATCTTTGGTAGACCATTTCATTTGTATTTTTGGATACTTGTCAAAATCAGAAACAACTGCCAATCCACCTGTTTCATGATCAGCAGTAAATATCACTAAGGTTTCTCCATTGGTTTTAGAAAAATTCAGAACAGCAGAAAGCGTTTCCTGAATTGATTTTAAACCTCTTAAAACTCTTTTAGAATCATTCTCGTGAGAAGCTGCGTCCATTTCTTCACTTTCTACCAATAATACAAAAGGTTTATCCTGAGAAGAAACGTATGTTAAAGCTGTTTCGGTCAATTGCAAGAGATTAGGAGATGAGTTCATATCCTGGATTTCGTCTTCCTCAAAAAGAATGGCGATAGGGCTTGTTTGTTTTGCACCACCTGGAAGTTCTAAAGATCGTTCCAGAAAATGAAATCGTTTTTCCAAAATTTCCAAAGTTTCACCTACTTCAGGAACATCATCTTCACCTACATCCTCAAATTCACCAAATAAAAGGTCGAGTTCACTTGTTGCGATCTGCTTCAATATACCTCTGGCATCATCTTCATTTCTGATATGTGCCACAAAAGCTGCAGGAGTACCATCCCAAACGTAAGAATCAGTTACAATTCCAGTAGTATAACCCTGAGAAGAAGCCAATTCAAAGATATTTTTTATGGGTTTCTGGTCCTTATCGATACCTATATAACCAAAATTTGTTGATGTTCCAGTAGCTATAGCTGTAGCCGACGCCTCTGAATCTGTTAGTGACCCGTAAGCAGATCTTGCATCGTGCCATCCTTTAACATCAAACTCCTGCCAAACAGGAGATAAATTTTCTGACTGCTGCGTTTGTAAGGCCAGAGATAAATGATTAAAACCCATTCCATCAGCTATAAAAATTATGATGTTTTTTGGTTTTTTACCAGGATATTCAGAATTAATCTTGTTACTAACATCTCCTGGCGAAAACTCAATATCAGACGAAGGTATTGAAATAGAAATATTGAATATGTACAATATTCCTGTAACAAGTACAACTAATACAACAGCTGTCAAAAAGCTAATTTTTTTCCAATTTTTCATAATAATCGCTATCGTTTAATACATAAATCAGAACAACGCAAGTATCCCCAACTTGCTTATTTTTATTTCTTATTAAACTTATAAAAATTTAACGCCATTACAAATAGAAAACCATCTTTTAATCTGACATTTAATTGCTCTCATTTGTATCTTCATAATGAATAATAAATTATTGAATTAGTGTTATTTTTGCCCAACATCTACTGTAATTAGATTGATTATTTATGAATCCAAATTTTATAGACTATCTTTTAAAAGTTACCAAATCTACTGAGTGTAAAGAAAGTGAAACCATTCAACCTTTATGGAGTGATTACGGTAGGATTTCTCGTTATCAATTAGACAATTCCTCGCTTAATACAGTAGTAGTAAAGTTTATATCCTTAAATCAATCTAACGAGCATCCAAGAGGATGGAACACAGAGTATTCTCATAACAGAAAGGTGAAATCTTACAAAGTTGAAACAAACTGGTATGAAAAATGGAGTCAACTTTGTAACGATAATTGTAAGATCCCAAAGTTAATCGGTTCTTTTTCTGAAGGGAACGATCAATGGATTGTTTTAGAAGATTTGAACCTCAACTTTCCGTTAAGAAAAAAACAACTTCAATTTAAGGAGGTAAAAGTGTGCTTAAAATGGTTGGCAAATTTTCACGCCACATTCTTAAATCATAACCCCAACGGTTTGTGGGAAATTGGTACGTATTGGCATTTGAAAACCCGACCAGATGAATTCAAAAATATTGAGCATCAAGAACTAAAGTCAAAAGCACACTTAATCGATGATTTATTAAACCAATGTAAATATCAAACTATTGTTCACGGAGATGCAAAACTTGCTAATTTTTGCTTCTCCGAAAATGGGGAAAGTGTAGCTGCTGTAGATTTTCAATATGTTGGCGGTGGATGCGGAATCAAAGATGTTGCTTACTTTTTAGGAAGTTGTCTTTCTGGTTCTGAATGCGAATTATATCAAGATGAATTATTGGATTTTTATTTTTCGCAATTAGAAAGCTCACTTAACTCTCTTAAACTAAAGGTTGATTTTAAAGAGTTGGAACAGGAATGGAGAAAGATGTATCCTATTGCCTGTACTGACTTTATGCGCTTTATGCTTGGATGGATGCCATCGCACCAAAAAATAAATGATTACAATCTGAACATAATGAATTCGGTTTTATCGAGTTTGTAAAGTATAAGAGTCATTTAAAAGTATTAATCTTCAAAACTTAAACCTTCTATAGCGATATCAGGTTTTTATTACTTATCCGATTATTTTTATTTTAAAATACTGATCCATAAAAACTATTAACAATAACGAGATTGAGCAAAGAAAAAACGTTATCAAGTTAAATTTTAGACTTATTTTATTTCTTATAGAAAACCTTAAGATTAAAAATAAAAGAAAACTGCTAAAAAGTATTGAAATAGTATACAACCCTAGTCCAAATGACAAACCAAATCTTCCTTCATCATTAGGGCCAAACATATTTGCTAAACCTGCAAAAAATCTATACACGAACGGAAAAAACAAAAATGGATAGCTATTAATATTTTTAGTTTTGTCTGCAATAAAATAAAATATGACTGCTTGAAGAACTGTAAATATCGGTGCAGAAATAGTTA
Source organism: Aquimarina callyspongiae (assembly GCF_034322225.1). Lineage (NCBI taxonomy): Bacteria > Pseudomonadati > Bacteroidota > Flavobacteriia > Flavobacteriales > Flavobacteriaceae > Aquimarina > Aquimarina callyspongiae. The sequence goes on from NZ_JAXLPA010000004.1 coordinate 64,991, forward strand.
TTATGTTTGCATTCCAATCATTTATATATTTTCCAGAAATTGGTGATGCTCCATTAAGTGACATTGACATTTTATTTCCTAGTAATTCACCCGTGATCCAATGCGCAAATTCATGAAAAAAACAACTCAATAGAACCGCTATAAAAAGGAATACAATATATATAAGATTGATTTTTTGTGATTTCATACTACAACTTTTCTGTTAGACAGAAGGAACATAGTAACGGTTACATATTTATCTTACCGTCAACATTGGGTATATATTTAGAGGTTCAGGTAAACATGAATCTCTATAGGTTCATATTGAGTTAAAATGAGAAAAGGGTTTCTAAATCGTTTTGATCAGTTTGTTTTAATTCTATTTCTATTGTTCTTTTCATAGTAACCAGAATTTGATATAAGAAAATCACGTCAATTCGAGTGATCCGACATAGGAGGATTCTATCGAGAATAGTGGTTTTCTCTCGAAAAAAGCTATTCTCGATACAATTTTTCTCCGTTTCACTATAAAAAATTACTCGAATTGACGCTTTTATCTATTTAAATGTATCATATTTTGGATTAACGCAGAGTCAAAGTTTTATATTTTAGGCATTTCTTAATTCATGTTTAAATTGTTTTTTAGCTAGTTCTGCGATCCTTTTACTTCTGATTAAGAGCCATAACATCAATAAAATTTCACCGCACGAAGTATAGTCCGAAAGCGTTGGAATCTTCAAATCAGGATAAACAAATAGAAATATAGAATCTAAAACATAGCCAACACCTGCAATAATTAGCATAATTCCAATAAATTTTGAAAAAGGAGTGCCCAATTTAAAGATTAAAACACCTAAAGGAAATAGCCAAAGCCCCCAGAATATTACAGCAATATAGCTTCCATGTTTTTGTATTTCTGTAAATAGATGCGTCAGGTTTTGTTTTTCTATTAAGGTAAAACCTTCTAAATTATTAATTATGATCATAGCAAAATGATTAACCTCATTTACTGTAGATACAACAGCTCCAAATAGCATTAAGATTAGCATAGATAAAGTCATGGTTTTGTTGATACCCGATAATAATCTATATAGACAGATTACGAGTAAAATGCTTGTAACATTCATAATAAGAATACTTACTATCCCTATTCTAAACAAAAACGGATTGTTGCTAATATTAAAAAAGGTGGTTGCAATATCTCCTTCTATTTTTATTTGAGGAAAGACGTACATAAGAGCATAAAAACCTGTTATGGCAAGAGCTAAATAGAATAATCCAGCATAAAGTGCATTCTTTTGTGGCTTGTTTATTTCTACGCTTTTCATTCTTCCTGTTTTTTATATGTAAATACTTCTTCTAAAGGTTTATCAAAAACTAACGCGATTTTAAATGCTAACTCAAGTGAAGGTGAATACTTCCCTTTTTCAATAGCAGCAATTGTTTGTCGTGTCACATTTACTTTATCTGCTAATTCTTGTTGGGTCATTTCATTATTAAGAAATCGCAATGTCCTAATCGTGGTATCTATTCTACACTTTTTCATATCAGATCCCTTTTTTTGAATAATAGTACTCTGATATATTTTGCGCTATAAATGAAGAAAGTATTGAGAAGTAAAACATTTTGAACATTGAAGGAATCGATGCACCAATTGAAAGCAATATCATTGTAACAACAAAACCAAGCATAAATGTGGTGTTAAAGTTGCGGGATGCTTTTAATTTTATAATTTCTCCTAGCTCATCTATAAGGAATTTTTCCTCTTTCTTTTTAGTCAACACAGTATTGAAAATACTATAAAGCAAGTAAAAAATAATTCTCGATAAAATCATTATAGGGATAAAAATTAGTATGGATGTACCCCAAAAAGGTAATTCTTTTACAGTGTTACTATACCCTTTATAAACATTCAAAAGAATTATAAAATATGTTGAAAAGGTTATAAGATCTATTGTCAAAAACACTAATGGTCTTTTTTCCTGAGCTGTCATAATTCTTCATTTTAAGTTGAGTAATTTTTACTCAAAGTTAAAAATACATTACTTAATGTAAAATATTTTTAACATTAAATTTTAAAGAAACTTAATTCATAGATTTTTAGTGTTATCTATTTCGTTGAAATTGTAGTTTTTGAAATTGTGGATAACGATCTATACAAATGGGTGAAGACTTATAATCCGAACATATATCCTTTGACACCAAACACTTTATTATTTTCTTTTTGCTTCTTCGATAAGTTTACCGTTTTCGTAGATATTCAAAGTTTCAATTTTGGTCCCCGATTTTATAAATTCATAAACCACATTTTCATAGTTGAAGTAGAATCTATTCTCTGATTCAGGGAATAATTGTGTTGTCCAACCTGGTTTTCCATCATTAACATCTGTAGCTCTGAGTAGCTTTCCTTCTCTTTTGATATTCACTATTCTGTCAGGAAGACTATAATCACCCACATATTGATTCAAGGTTTTACCTGTTAATTCGACTTCGGCCAAAGGCTGATGATCATAGCTAATGATTCGCGTTAATTTCCAGGTATTGTTTTCTTTTTTCCATAATGCAGTCATTTTTCCAGATCCCACTACCTTTTCGGTTCCATCATTAATTTGTAAATAGAAAATATGGTCGCAGAATTCGAGTGCTCCATAATTATCCATCGGAAAAACTTTAAGGGTACCTTTGGTCAACTGTCTTCGCAAAGGTTGCCTGGCGCGTTGTCTTTCTCCACAAAAAATGGCCATATCTGCCATTTCTTTTTCTTTTGATTCGGTAAATCCGGCTTTATCATGGAAGTATTCAAAATCTTCTGCCAAAAAAGACGCATATGTTTCCAGGTCACAGTCTTTTTGTGCTGTAGAAAACATTAGGCTATCCATCATCGCTATGGTTTTGAATAGTTCACTAGGTTGTTCTACTTCTGCTTGCACTATTTCCTCGATGGTTTCTACCGTTTTGTGCTTGCAAGAAGTTAATACGATAAGAATGGCACTTGAGTATATTAATTTTCTCATTATCAAACTTTTAATTTGATATAAAGATTACATTTCTTATCAATTGTTACAGTTTTTAATATTGCATAAAGATTTGGTTATGAGAAGTTTTAATGCAGTTTAGGTTTTGTTGCAGGTAGTTTTTTAATTTTTTCAATACTCCAATTTAGGCCTTCAATCACAGCGTCTTTTGATAATAGCCAAGCCCGGTTGATTTTAAAATCTTTTCTATTTTCCTTTACTTGGTTGGATATTGATTCTTGACCTACTTCCCAACCAGCAATTTCCTTAGTCCAACCGTACTCAACTTTAATTAGTCCTTTTTTTACTTTACTTATAAATAAGCCACCAACATATTGGTCAGAAAGGTCAAAAGCAATGAAAGCCTGTTTGTCATTCAATCCTTGAATTTTCTCTTTGAAATAGTCCAAATATCCAAGTACAAGTTCTTTTTTCGTTTCGAATTCCTTAATTAAAAAATCTCCAAGATAATAGGTGTCTGCAACTTGCAAGAATGAAGGCATTGCATCCACTTTCAAAAAGATGTCGTTGTTTGAGCTTCCAATTTCGTCAAAGAGTATTCGTATCATTTTTTAACTATCTACAACGTTTAATATATGTGTTGTTGTATAACGTTTTTATTTTTTCTCACTCCTGTTTCTATATATTTTCAGGAGATAATTTAGTTTTTGCGTACTTATGTTCAGTTCATTTATGAATATTTCTTCATTCCCATTTTTGTGATCATAACTTAGATAGTATTCACCTTGTCCTCCAGAATATGAAGGTTTAACAATGATATCCTCATTTTTTATTTCTGACCATTTTCTTATTCGTTTACCATTAAAAATAATACCCTCTTCTGAAAGAATAAGTTGAGGAACATCATTTTTCGGAGATTTATGATAGTTTCTTATTCCATAAATTGACAGAATAACTATTCCAGTTCCTAAATAATAATTATGGTAAAAGAAAACATAGATTCCAAAACCAAGAAGCAAAATAGAAACTATTAAGTTAAATACTTTATATCTCTTCGAATAGTAGATAATCGTCTCTTTTGGAGCTTTCTTATTTTCAACAAATAAACTTTCTAGCATTTCTTTGATGTTGTGCAACGTTTAATATATGTGTCGTGGCAATGCAAAATGTTACCTTGCTTTTCGATCTTTTTACGCATTGGCTACTAACTTTTCCTCTCAGCAAGCATAACCCTTACCAAAAATACAAGAGCCATTCGATTAATCACAGATCGGCTATAATCACATATATTGTGTTGTATGCTATTTGTTAATTAATATTCAGCCGCTTGTTCATTTCCTTTATATGTTTTTTGCTGTAAAGTTTGCTACTAACGATCCAATATATAATTCCTCCAAATATAATAGCTGCAAGAATTGAAATCCAGCTGATTCCTTGCCAATAAAACACTCCAATAAGAATTATTAAAAGGATTATCTCGAAAATGTATTTCTCCTTTTCCTCATTTCTTCTTTGAAGAATCATTTTATTACCTTTTCCTTTTTTAATCCGTTCCAACACTTTCTTTGTTAGTTTGTCAATACTATAATATTTGTCCAAATCCGAATAAGAGAAACAGATACCAAATTTCAATTCCAATTTATCCATAAACCTATAATACTTTCGTACGCCTCTAAATGAATTCTTAATCGTATTTTTTTTATGCGCTGGATGAGTTAAGAAATCCATAAAATGACTTTCATTAAAATCAGCAGAAGGATTACTTCTTTCAGATTTAAAAATCTCAAGTATTATATTTTTAACTTCTTGTTCAGTCATTTTAGTTTGATTATCTACAACGTTAGGTATATGTTTAGTGATTTGGTTGTAGTGTTGGCTTTTAGCAGTCATTAAATATAATACAGTGTTGTTTGCTGTAGTCTTTTCAACTTTCCCAGGTTATATAATCTAAAGTTCCATCATAATTTACATTTAAAACTAAAAGCTGATTGCAAGGTTCTCCATGAATATCAATTGTGTAATCAAATGTTGCGAAATAAGGAGCTTGTGGATAAATCCCAACTCTTGTTAAATTCAGTTGTTCCATTAAAAGGCTATTCTTTGATTTTTTGCGATTTTTAAAGTCAATTATTTCAGCTAATTCACTTTCGTCAAGTTCTTCAAGATAGAAATTAAGATAGTCCGATGTCATACTTATGTCTTGTTCAAAATCAGCTTTTATATACTTCCGATTTTGATTATCAAATTCAGGTATTCTTTTCACGAATTCCCATATTTGATTTAATTCAGATTGATTTGTCAATTCAGTCTCAAAATTTAAATCTAGATTAATTTTTCTATTTCCAAACTTTAAAGTCCAATCGTAATAATCCTCAAGTTTTCTCAAGTCGATTTCCGTAAAATCAGGTTTTTCCAAAACTTGGACTTCTCTGTAGTTATTTTCAGATTCTTTTTTGTCTCTTTTGAAAAAATCAAATATTCCCATCTTCGATTGTTTGGTCAGATTACCGCTAACGGTTTGTGTATGGCTTGTTGCGGAATTTTCCGAAGGAAACATTCTGATAAGTTACTAAGATAGCAAATCTGCAATGAATTCCGATTAAGGAATTCTGCCGCAATGAGTTATACACCTTGTTAGGCACAGCTATTTTAGTTCAAATATTTCTTTTCCGATTTCTTTTTCGATCAATTTAGTCGCCAAGTAAGTTATTTTAAATTCCTCCGTTTTGATTGAGAATTTCAGATAAGGTCTTTTGGCAAGCTCATAATATTCATTCAAATAGAAATCATTATGGTCAGAATACAATTCGGGATTGATTTCTGGACTATTTAAGTTATAGCAATAATTCAAAGTCACATTTTGATTGTATTTGCTAATAGCTTTGAATTCATAACACTCACAGTCTAAATCCAATATTTTTTGATTATCAATTTTCCCTTTGCTTAATAATTTCAGCGAGTTTTCTTTCGTGTTCAAAGAGTCAACTTTAGAACTGTTTTTATTCGTAAAATAGAGTTTTGCTTTATTGGTAAAATAATATTGTGAATCAGCTCCAAATTCAGAACTATTCAGATGAATTCTGCGAAAGTCTCCATTTCCAGAATAGTACATTAATAAACTGTCTCCATATTTATCATTCAACTGTTTTTGAAATCCGTCTGGCGCTAATTCAGTTGTTGTGATTTCAGTTGAGAACTTTATAATTCCCTCAAAGTTGTTTTGTCCATTTGAACTACAACTTGTTAAAATCAAAAAAGCTAATATTATTAATCTGTTCATTTTTCTAATTGTGCCTAACAGGAATATATACACACCTTCCATTTACAAACGATTATAAGTATTTGTAAATATATAATACACGTTTAGCGCATACCTGTTTTATAAGTAAACGAAGGTAACAAAAAGGTTTCTTATGACTTTAATTTTCAGTATTAGAAATTCTGATTTATAAATTGAGACCTATTCAACTGGCTTTCTGAAAATAAAAAATAACAAACTATCTTTTTACAAGGTACATTTCTCGGAGTAATATTAAGAAAGATAACAAGAGTGACTTTTTACCTAATAGATAGGTTTTATATTGAAATACAGACAACGTTTTAATGTTTAAATATTTTTCAAATTATGCACAACATGTTCGTGCATGATTTGTTTGCGTTGATTAAGCAACTAATTTAGTAAATACAAACTGAATAGAAAATCCGCGAGGATTTTCGTAAGTAGAGTAGAACTAGCAATTAATTATACACGGTGTTACCAAACGTATGTACAATTAGTCTTAAAATTATGTTTGCTAAATTTATTGTTCCTTCTTAAAATATGCCATTTTTAACTTGCTGATAACTTCTGTGCTCACCCAATAAAGATTCATTTCTCCTCCTTCGGAACGTCGGCTAAAAATTAAATATTTTCCATCTGGAGTGACATTCGCACTTCTTTCATCAAACGTTGAGTTTACTGTAATTCCGAGGTTTATTGGTTTTGTCCATGCACCGTCTTTCTTTTTAAAATAAACATAAAGATCCGCTTTTTGATTTTTGTCTTCTCTATTTCGAGCATCTACTATTAAATAATCTTGAGACGGGGAAATAAAGGGGTGACCTCCAAACTCAATTTCAGCTTCCTGAAACTTAGGGTATTTACCATTTATATTCGGAGCATAGTAGGTTCTAAATTTTTTAGACATATTGGTATAATAAAGATCTCCGTTCTTCGCGAAAGTTGAAGTCATCACTTCATGCTCATTTAAAGGAGAATCAAGTTTTATTGCATCACTCCAACCATTGTTCAGACGGTTTACATACCAAATGCTAGTGTCTGTAAAGTCAGCGTTATACGCGGTGAAATATATTTTTTTACCGTCATAACTCACATTTGGTTTCATTTCTCCGGCCTTTTTACCTTTGGTAAAATTTGCTTTTTTAAACGGTGTCCATTTTTTATCTTCGAGTTTTGAAAAATAGATATCAGCGGGTATGCCAGCTTTTTTCTGAACTGCAAAATACATTTCATCTAAATCAGGAGAAAACGAAACACCCATTTCGTGTCTCCCATTAATTGAAATAATGCCAGGTGCAAAAATTTCAGGAATTAAGTTTGGTGGCTTTTGTCCAAAATAAGGGCTTACTATAGTTGGTGAATCATTGCCTTTTAAGTTCTGTTTTTTAGTATTGCACCCATTTAAAAATAATGCTAATACAAATATTAAAATAAAATACGTTTTTTTCATTATTTTAAGTTTCAGTCAATTTCTACGTTTTTATGTTTTCTTCTTTGTGTTTGCAATTTATAATTCCAACCCACCCGTTGGCTCGTTCACTAAAAAGATCTACTCACTACAGCATCATTCAAATGGTAAATCATTACTATTTTCATAATGTCCATTATACATTCCGCCTTATTTGGATCTAAGCGTCTCAATAATTTGCGCATCCACCCAGAATATATCTCCCTTTCCTAAGCTATCAAGACTGAAAAAGGAAAGATATTTTCCATCTGGCGTTACGTATCCTCCACGCTGTGAAGCACTTGTGTTTACCTTATCACCTAAGTTAATGGCAGTTCCCCAAGAGCCGTCTTCCTGTCGAAAACTAACGTAGATATCACTACCACCATAGCCATCATCTCTTTTACTATCCCACAAAATATAGGACTCATCAGGTGCAATGAACGGATGGACGTTCTGTTTTCCGGTATTTATCTCTTTACTAAGTAGCTTCGGGGCTTCACGTACACCATTGATTAGTCGAGAATATCGAAGAACAAAATCTCCTTCTTTAGGATATTCATCAAAAACATAAGTGCCTTTGGACGAAGTGGTAAGGCGCATGATGTCGAAGTCTTCAAACGCAGAACCAAGACTTTTAGGCTCTGACCATCCCTCATCGGTTCGCTCCCTATATTGGTTTTTAAAAAACATAGTTTTACCATCGGGAGAGAAAGACCCACGCACCCCAGGTTCCGCTTCTGACTCGTGCCATCGATTATTCTCGTATTTAAAAACAAAGTGCGTATCTTTTCCACTTTGGTTGTTTCTCCTACTAAAGTAGAGCTCTTTCATGTCGGGTGAGAATTTAAAACCCCATTCATGATGCTCTGTCGAAACAATACCCGGAGCAAAAACTTCGGGAGTTAAGCCTGGAGGCTTTTGCCCAAGATAGGGGCTTACTATCGTTGGTGAATCATTGTTTTTTGATTCTTGTTTTTTAGTATTACAAGCATTTAAAAATATTGTAAATACAAGTACTAAAAATATAAAATTGCTGTTTTTCATGTTTATTTTTTTACTCAAATGTTGAATAAATGTATAGTATATTCAATGTAAAAATTCATTAATGGGATAAACACAACAATTAAATGATGAAATCATTTCGTCATTTATATGGGGCTTATGTATAGAATTTATGTGAATTTGAATTCCTAAGATATTATCTAAAAGTTTTCAACGCACACATAAATCATACATTGCGAATTTGGATAGAGTTACAAAAGCTACCAGAGCATATTTGCTAATTGAAAATAATAAAGTACCTGTGAGTGCGATGTATAAGGTTATTGATTTTAAAAAATTGGAAGTTTTAGCAAAATTATAAAATGGTTTATTCCAGTCCTAAAGTATAATTCTTAGTCATTGTTTAAATTTTTATGATGTTTGGTAACGGTTCGTGTATGAGTAGTAGCGGATTTCTATTCACAAACCTTTCGGTTTAGTACTGACCATTGTTATATGTTTACACTTTCGTTTTATAACATAAACCGCTATTACTTATACACCGTGTTGGTGGTAGTTTTTTATTTTTTTTGTATGGTATAGAAATCATAAGTTGCTTTTGCAATATCCGCTATAATTTTTGCATTTATTTTAAAATCTTCTTGTGATTCTGTTACAAATACACTAATTAAAAAGTAATTCCCATTAGGTAAAAAGACTACACCAATATCGTTTACCGCAGCAGTAATTCCTGTTTCTTTGTTGGTGCCTGACCAACCTGTTTTATTAGCTACACTTGTTCCCTTTGGTAATTGCCCTTTTATTCTGTTTTTCCCAGTTGTTGTCTCTTTATTAGTTTTCCAAAAAAAGTCATAACTGCTTTCTGAAAGTAAATTATTTTTATTCTCAAAGAATAGTTGAAGTGTTTTACTTGCAGCATTTGGGGTTGTCCAATTTTGGAAAATATTTTCCCATCTTGTTTGTAACCCTTCTTCATTGAAAGTAATCTGTATATCTTCTACACCGCTCTCTTTTATGTATTCTTCAATCGTTTTAGGTGTTCCGATAAGTCGAATTAAAATATCACAAGCTGTGTTGTCACTATGAGATACATTGTATTGGATTAATTTTTCAATAGTAAAATTGCCTCCATTTGGGTTTTCATCTCTTAGTGGACTCCAAAAGTCCTTTGGCAAAAGTTCATCTTTATCTATTTTTACGGTTTGGTCTAATGATAACGTTCCCTTATCAACCTCAGATAATACTGCCAATGCAATATGGAACTTAAAAACACTTTGCATTGGAAACCGTTTATCTCCATTTAGAGAAAGAGTATCTGTCCCATTATTTCCGATTATTGAAACTCCAACTACTGCATTTTTATCCGATACGATTTGCTCGATTTTTTTTCTTAGAGAATCAGTTTTATTATTTGGTGTCTCGCTAAGAATGATTTGCTCATTTTCTTTTTGTTGCGAATTGGTTTTGTCGTTTGATGTCGTGCAACTTATTAAAAATAATAATAGTAGAGTTGTAAATTGAATTGTTTTGTTCATTCTGTATGTTTCTTTCTTTGTAGTCTTGATTATGTTTCTGTGAGCTGGATTCAAATTACCACCAACAGGGATATATACACACCTTCCATTTACAAACGATTATAAGTATTTGTAAATATATAATACACGTTTAGCGCATACCTGTTTTATGAGTAAACGAAGGTAACAAAAAGGTTTCTTATGACTTTAATTTTCAGCATTAGAAATTTTGATTTATCTATTGATCCCTATTCAACTGGCTTTCTGAAAACAAAAAATAACACACTATCTTTTCATAAGATACATTTCTCCAGGTAATATTAAGAAAGAGAATAAGGACAACTCTTTACCTAATAAATAGGTTTTATATTGAAATACAGACAACGTTTTAATGTTTAAATGTTTTTCGAATTATCCACAACGTGTTTGTGTATGATTTCGTTGGGTGTTTCAACAACTAAATTAGTAAATACAAACCGAATAGAAAATCCGCAAGGATTTTGGTAAGTAAGCCTTCACTAGCAATGAATTATATATGGTGTTGGCAACTGGCTTTATTTAATTCAAATTTTTAATCATTCTATTCATTCCTTTTAATTCTTCTTTAAAATATGGAATGTCTAAGGTCGTTTTACTATGGAATTCAAACCCAAGTTTTTTATAAAATGCAATTGCGTTTTTATTTGTGTCAATTACACATAAAAAAACACTTTCCTTTCCACTATTTTTCGTTTTTTGAATTATATCTTTTAAAGCCAATTTTCCTATTCCCATTCCTTTATATTCAGGCAGAACATAAATTTTCTCTAATTCTACTGAATTTGGAATGAAATCCGAAGACGTATTAATCTTGGTTTTTACAAATCCAACTTGTTTTTCTTGATGTTCAATAAAATAGTATTCAGTATTTTTATCCGTCAAATCTAAAGTGAGTCTTTTGTCGCTAAATTCGTTATCTAAATACCACTCTAATCCGCCTTCATTCCAATGATTATGAAAATTCAGAGAATAAGCATCAATGCATATCTTTTTTAATTTATTAATATCCTCTAAAAAGGCTTTTTTTATTTTCATTTTATAATTTGAGTTCGATTTTCCGCTTGTCGTTTAATATATGTGTCGTAGCATTGCAAAATGTTACCCTGCTTTTCGATCTTTTCGCGTATTGGTTGTTATCTTTTACTTTCTGCAAGCAATTACGCCTTATCAAAAATACAAGAACCATTCGATTGATCACTTTGCTGCTATGATCACATATATGTTGTTGTAACCAGTAATTTATTTATTTTCTACTGAATCGATTTGTGCTTTTATTTCAATTATCTCTTCAGGAATCCAGTCAAATGACGAATCCAATTCAAAAGCTTTTTGTTTTAATTCCAAGGCTTCTTTATACTTTCCAAGTTGTCGCATTAAGTCTCCTTTTGAATCGTATGCATTTCCGTTTTCAGGTTCATTATTAATAAATTTTTCAAAAGCTTCTTCTGCCTTATTTAATTCGTTATTATTAATATAGGCATATCCAAGAATATTATAGCCGGAACCATAATTTTCGTCAAGCTCAACAGATTTTTCTCCCGCTTTAATGGCGAGACTAGGATTTTTTCTAAAAAGCAAAAAAGAAATAGTGTGATGTAGATATTTATCGGAAGGACAAAGTTTTGCTAATTCGAATAATTTGTTTTCATAAATATCTTCTGGGTTGTTAAGCCTAAACTCTGTTGCATCAATTAACATTTGTTCTTCTTTAGAAGCTAAATGTTTATATTTCTTAGCAAGTTGATGATTAAGTCTTTTTATTGAATCCTCTGGTGAATATATTGATATGAAATTATACATTCTTACAAAACTGCTATCCAATTCAATAGCTTTTTCATATTGTTCGATTGGATTTCCATTTATTCCATTTTGAACTAAATATCTGGCTTTTTCAAAATGTTCTTTCGCCTTTTCAGATGATGTGGTAATTGGGATAATTTTTTGTACATCTTCTTTCTCGTCCATTTTGTTGTTTTTACAAGATATCAGTAATGAAATAAGTAGTAAGGCAATTATTCTCATCTAGCAATATTCATTTAGGTTTGGTTTTATTGGTTACAACGTGTTCGTGTATGGTTTGTTGCAGAACAAAATGTTACCCTACTTTTCGATTTTTCTTGCGCATTGGTTGCTAACTTTAACTTTCTGCAAGCATTGCGACTTGCCAAAAATACACTAACCAATTGATTGATCACTTAGTTGCTATGACATCATATATAGTGTTAGCAACTCTATATTTTTTCGGCATAATATTCGTTCGCTTCCAGTCCAAGTAATTCCATTTTTTTGAGATCAGGATATTTTTCAATCCGCTCTATTAACTGTTCAAAAGTTTCCTCTTCCAATCTGATCTCATCTAAAGAGAAGAACCATTCCGAGAAATAGTATAATTTTTGAACTCCGTATTTATTGGCTATTTGAGAGAATATTTTTTTTACCTTACTCGTCAATTCCGCATTTTCTTTATCCACGAATTTAAACCAGGCTGTAAAAATATCTGATGTTCCTGAAAACTCTATGAAATTTGGATTATCAAAGTATATTTTAAACTGTTGATCAATAAAAGTAAATTCAAAAAACTCAACGTTATTCCTCTTTTTTAGACTCCAATTTAGATTTTCAGAGTTTAGGATATTGGAAATCCGTTCTTTTTCCTTTTCTAAAGAATTAGATTCACGAAAACCTATTATTTGCATCCAGACTGCCATTCAGATTTTATTGTTGCCAACAGGAATATATACACACCTTCCATTTACAAACGATTATAAGTATTTGTAAATATATAATACACGTTTAGCGCATACCTGTTTTATGAGTAAACGAAGGTAACAAAAAGGTTTCTTATGACTTTAATTTTCAGTATTAGAAATTTTGATTTATAAATTGAGACCTATTCAATTGGCTTTCTGAAAACAAAAAATAACAGACTATCTTTTCATAAGATACATTTCTCCAGGTAATATTAAGAAAGAGAATAAGGGTAACTTTTTACCTAATAAATAGGTTTTATATTGAAATACAGACAACGTTTTAATGTTTAAATATTTTTCAAATTATGCACGTCTTAAGTTTGATTTTTATTTTTTATTATAAATATCCCAATGATTTGAATAAGGATTAAATTTCCAAAAATCCATTAATGGTTTATTGCTTTTATCCCATCCTCCAAATAAAATCAAGGATTCATCTATTACACTGTACATCAATGCTGGTTTTCCTGCTCTTTTGGATGGGCCTTCATTCGCGATCAAAATCCACTTTTCACCATTCCAACTTAGAGTGTCACCCAAATACTGTTGGTTATATCCTCCAAACAAGATTACTCTTTTGGATGTAACATCATATGCCATAGCATGATGGTCTCTAGCTAATTGATTATTCTTATTACTTATTTCCCAGCCTTTTACTATATGCCATTCCCAAGTATCTCCATAAATAAATTTATCATTTCCATTTTTACTAAAGCCTCCAAAAAGAACTACTTTTTTTCGTTGTTGATCATAAGCCATTGTATGTTGTAATCGCGGAGGTGGTACATCTTTTGACTTTAATTCTATCCATATTTCATTACTAAAAATCCAAGTGTCATTTAGGGATAAACCTTGAGCATTTGAGCCACCAAAAAGAAAGAGATCACCATTATCGCTGTTAAATACCATTCTATGTGACTGTCTGGGGATTGGACCTGATTCGCTCAGTTTTTTCCACTTATTACCATTCCATGACCATAAATCGTTCAGAATATCTCCATTTTCATTTTTGCCACCGAATACTAAAAGGCGATTCTTAAATGAATCGTAAATCATTGAATGTCCGCTTCTAGGTTCAGGAGCTATGTCTGTTTGTATAACCTTCCAGGTTTCTCCGTCAAATACCCAAAAATCGTTTAATCTTTTTTTTTCAATACTGCAATAACCTCCGAAAAGGAACATTTTGCTCTCCTTAGAATGATATGCGGTAACCGGTTGATTTCTTGGACACGGATTGTTTACTATCTGTGAAAAAACCTGACTTGTTGAAAATACTACTACTATAACAATTATTTTCAGCATGATTTTTCATTTAAAGTATTATTCAGAACATTGTGTGTATGCTTAGTTGCGCTATCCAGAACTAAGTTAGCAAAAGAAAATAAACCTGAGGGGAATCTGGCAAACCTTTAACAAACAACTCATAGTCAGATAATTAACCTTTCATATTATTGTGTAGCGTTTTTTATTTCATCTCAATTACAGTATTCCCTTTTTTTCTGCCAGAATCTATATGTTTATGTGCCTCTACAATTTCATCGAATTGATAAATCTTGTCAATAACTGCTTGATACTTTCTATTTTCATATAATTCTCTCAACATTTCAAGTTGCTCTATGGTCTCAGTAGCATATTCCATTCCTCCAACTGTTTTAAAAACTCCGCCATTATTTAGTAAATGCGCACATTGTTTTTTGGAAAACTTTCCTGATGCATCAAAAATAATATCATATGACAACGTACTTTTTGTAAAATCTTCCTGATTGTAAAAAATGAAATGGTTACTATTAAAAGTTTTGATAAACTCTTCGTCGTTTGAATGACAGACTGTAGTTATTACAGATTTGTAGTATTGAGCTATTTGAATCGCTGCTGAACCAACTGAACCAGTGGCTCCAATAATTAAAACTTTACAATTTGGTTTCTCTTGAATTTTAGCTTTTTGTAAAAAGTAAATAGCCGTTTGTCCACCAAATAAAATTGAAGCTGATTGGTTAAATGTTGCGTTTATAGGTTTTTTGGTTACCAGCTTTTTCTCAGAAATGGTTAAATACTCTGCGTGTGTTCCAAACTTGAAACCGGTAACTCCAAAAACTTCGTCATCAATATTGAAGTTTTTCACTTTATTACCAATCTGTTCTACAGTACCTGAAAATACGGTTCCAAGAATTGATTTACGTGGTTTTGTAAACCCAAAGGTAAATTTCATAGCTAATTTTTTTAATCCATTAGTTTTGAGTGCTCTAACACTTACATCTCCTGAATTAATAGTAGTTGCCATCACCTTTACTAATATTTCATCATTTTTAGGGGTTGGTCTCTCAACCTTCTGAATTTGTATAACTTCTGGACCACCATATTTCGTGCAGATAGCAGCTTTCATTGTATCAATTTTCATGGATATCTATTTTTCATAAATGTAATAGATAAGCATCCTCTTAAACGTTGACTATAGTCAAGAAATTAAATATTTAGAATTTCCTTAAACAGACTAATTACATAGTTTACTTTTATCTAAAAGTCGTTTTTTGATTCTACTTAGAGATTCTGGAGTAATTCCTAAATAACTTGCGATTTGACCTTCTGAAACTCTATTTATCAAGTCAACTCTTTCTTTTAAAAAGTTTAGATATCTCTTTTCTGGGGATTGAGTTTTAAATGCAGATATTTTTTTTGTCGCTTTGACCCACTCATCTTCTGCCATTTTCGAAATTATATTCTGTAAAGCAGGATAGTTTTCTAATGATTTGGATTCGCTTTGATGATCTCCAACTATTAAGAAACAGTCTTCTACACATTCAAGATATGTATCAGCACGCAAATTTTTTATAAAATTTTCAGAAGGTATTGCAGGATGAGACTCGGTGTAAAACTCAACAGTTCTCTTGGTTCCATCAATTATTTTATATTCTCTTACCAAACCTTTGAGAACAAAAAAACAATTCACAGAAATTTTACCTTCTTCTTGAAGAATTTGTCTTTTAATAATTTTTTGGACGTTAAGTTCTGAGCCCAGTTGTTGTTTTTCCTTCTCAGAAAGTTCTGAGAATTGTTCTAAAAACGTTTTAATAATCTCTTTAATCATGTTTTGGATTCTAATGATATACAACGTGTTTGTGTATGGCTAGTTGCGTTGGTTAGCAACTAAATTAGCGAATACAAACCGAATAGAAAATCCGCGAGAATTCTCAGAAGCAAGTGAGAACAAGCAATTACTTATAGCCATTGTTGTACGTAGTTTATTCAGTTAATTTGGTCAAATCAACGTTTGTAATTTCCTCAAAGATTTGAGCTGCTAATTCAGTATCAATTTTTCCCATTCCGAAGCTTACAATTTTTCCGATAAGAATCATTTTTAAATCTTTCTTACTGATTTTTTTGCTTTTCCCTTTGAGCTCTTCGATTTCCTCAAATATTATTTCTTGTCCGAATCCAAGTTTATCCAACCTTTCTAAAACAGAGTCAATTCTCTGATGTAATTGGGTAAGTTCTTTTAAAGAATATTCCACATCATTTTCAGTCAATTCACTTTCTGGAACTTGGTAATCTTGAAAAATGTTCTGTTGTCTTTGAATTTCGTGATTTATGTTTCTGATATTACTTAATTCAGACCTGTTAATTCTCTCTTTTTCTTTCAAGAAATTTAATTCTTGATTTTGCCTTTTCTTTGTTTCGATATCAAGTGCTTTAGTTAAATAATCTTGATTTCTAGAAAGCTCTTTTCGCTTATCAGCTAACTTTTTTTCAAAATCAGCAACTTTAGTACTTACTCGAATTAATTCTTTTGATTTTGAGTCAATTTGTCTTTGATAACCTTGAGCAGTTGAAAGACTTTTAGTGGATAACATTTTTTTAGTCAAGTCATTAATCTTAGAATTCAAATCCACTTCTTTTTTTCTTTCCGCAGCTTGTTTTTTCATCAAATCCGCTATTTGAGAATTAAGTTGACTTACTTTATTTCTATAACTACTTACTGACATTCTAAATACTTGTTTTCAAATTACGTACAAAGGTCTTGTGTATGAAACGTGGCGTGCAAAATGGCACTAAATTTTCGAATTAACACAGAGCCCAATTTTTATATTTTGATTTAATTTTTCTATTCTTAAAGCCAAATTAAAAATTTGGCGGTCTTTATAAATAAACACAAACCTTTCGGTTAAGTACTTATTAGCTATGTTTTATACACCGTGTTGCGCACAGTACTTATTTTTCTCCGTTTTTCTTTAATAAAATGTATACTCTATTCAAAATCATTATAAGTGTCAATAAAAAGAGAGACATCAAAAAATAGTTTATTCCAATTATTGACTTTTTAATTATCCAATCATATTGAAATTCAGGAATGTCAATAGTTGTAAGCAAAAGAGTTATTACTATAAAAATTGAAAGAACTATGCAAAATGAAATATTACTGTGTATCTCTTTTACAAACTTTTTCTTTAGGTCACTGTTTTCATTATTAGCATCTTTCTCAATATTGTCTAATTGACTATAGATTATCGCTAAAAGGTTGAATAGAAAACCTCCAAAAATTGAAATAGCAGCAATTAAACTCCCTAGTTGGTCTTTAAAAGTATAACCTTTATAAGTTAATAAAATGGAAAGTGTCAAGGGTAAACCGATGAATAACAATAAATCTTTTCCATTAACCCAATTTGATTTTTGATTTAAGCTTTTTAGTGTCTTAAAATGGTCTGTAATTATCGATATAATATTTATACGCTCTAACATATTAAAGTCTTAAGTCAATTATATCGGTTATTAATTCTTCACTTTGTTGTATCAGTGATTCAATTAATGGTTCTCCTTGTTCAGAGAATTCAATTTGTGATGTTACATCTACATCTGGTTGAATTCGATTTCTATGCATAACATAAAAAGTCTTTCTTTTACCATTTAATTCCAATTCAAATTCCACTTCATCAAAGTCTTCATCAATTCCGTCAATTTCAATTCTTTCTCTGTCAGGATTAGTGAATAAATTGTCTACAAAGTTTTTGAAGTTTTGAGGTAAACTTCCAGTTGATGATAGCATTGATGTTTTTAATGTTCCTGGAATTTGTTCAGGTGTTCCATTATTTCTGTAGTATTCTTCAATTGAGCTAGGAATTCTTCTTTTTATAAAATCTACCTTTTTAAGGTTTCCATCAGTTATCATTCTTCTATAGACTCTTCCGTGAACTACATTATTTACCAATACGGTATAATTTTGATAGCCTTGTTCTCTAATGTATTGGTTAATAGTTTTTTTGAAAACTGTTTTGATACCAAATTTAGCTTTTCGTTGAAGTATTAATACTCCATTATCTCTTTGCGTAGGCATTTTTATGTAAAAGAAAATATTTCTAAATGCAGCGTGATTCCTTTGGACATCTAATACTTCTTCTCGTGTTTCCACATCTCTTATTTGGTATTGTTCACCACTTACTCCAGTCGAAAAGTGTCCGTAAATCCTCCTGTTTTCAATATCTACCGTAGGTGGTGCTTCTAAAGTTAAATGTAATGCCGTTGTTTGTCTTGTATCAGCTGTTGCTAATATGTTCTCAAAAATAGAATTTAAATAGTTTTCAAAAACGCGAAAAAAATCGTCAGTACCGTTGAAATGACTTAAAACTTGGTCATTTTTTTGTCTATCTTGAATTTTTATCAGATATGTGGAAAGTAAAATTTTATCCATTTATTTTGTTTTCTCGCCTTATGCACAACGTCTCTTGTATGGTGCGTTTGCTTCCCGAAGGGAGCATATGCATTATACAAATTGTTAGGCGCTTTTCTTTAGGTTATTATCTAAGAATTCTTTCAGCTCTTTTGGGATTCTCAATCTCGGTGCTAATACTTGGACAGCTGTAGCAGCGGATAAATTTACATTCAGTTTAAATTTTGGTTCTCCTTTTTTTCTGTCACAGTTTAGGATATCTGGTAAACTGTTTAAGAACTTCAAGAAGAACCACATTTCAAATTTTCCGCGTACATAGTATTTGGAATTGTCTATTTCTGATAAAGTTCTACTATGTGTAAGAACGTCCTTCCATGGTGCTCCATTTGGTGTGTCCATTGATTTTTCTAAGAATTCCTTTATGCTTCTTTTGCGCTTTACCTTCTCTTTAAATTCAAAAACTTGGGACAGATCGATTTGATTAAGGTTCGCATTCAATTTATTCTCTCGGAAATAAAGTATAAGCGCTATTACTGGCATTATTTCCTTATGGAAGTTTGTCAATTGTATAATAAATTCTCGAGTTATTTGATTAATTACTTTATCGTCATCTATTGACAATAACTCTCTTAAACATCTTGCAAACATTGATTTGTTTACTAGATAGTTTTCAATAGAATAATATTTGGTTTCAAAAATATTTGTGTCAGTTGGATATGTTTCATTTAGGATATCTCTAAAGTCTTTATCCACTAGAAAGAGTACCCTATTTTTTTTGTATTGAGACCAATCGACTTGCGAATAATTATGATAAACACTTTTTTTGTTTTGAGCTCGGTAGTAAAATATTCTTTGTTTTTTACCCTTATATCGTTCAATGTAATTTGAATAAAATGAAGGGTCGTCTTTTCCTTCATAAAAGACATGAATTCCGTTATTGCCAAAATTATATTGTTGAAGGAATTTCGCATAAACAGAGGTGCTTGATTTAGCCGCATTTTTTAAGTAATCCAAGAATTCCATATACTACCTTTCTATAAATGAGTTCAACGCCTTGGCATATGGTTCTAATTCATTTTCGAAAATGAAAGGAGAGTGAGTTACTGCAATTAGTCCATCACAATACTCATTGTTGGTAATGTCTAGCAAAAAACGTTGTTGCCATGGAACAGATAGTGAAAGTTCAGGTTCATCAATTATTACAAAGAATTTTTTACGTCTGGATAGATATATGTGACTGAATAAGGATACAATTTGCTTTTCACCTGAACTTAAATCTTTGAATAAAATTTCATCTTTTTTCCTTACACGTCCTTTTATCAAAGGGTGAATTGAAATTTTGAAGTTTATGTTATCATAGATGAACTTTTTGTTACCAGAAAATTCGTTACAAATAGAAACAAAACGCTTTATATCTTCTTCTTCCCTCATTAGCTCATTGTAGATATCGGAAAGACGGTAAATAAAATATGCGATTATTTTATTCTCCTCTTTATCAATTGAACCTTTTTGGTTTACATCATTAACGAAATCTATAAGTTTATTTTTTTCTTGTTTTGATAATACACTTTCATCAATTCTATCAAGGATTGACGAAAGGGCTTCTTCCTTGAAAGTTTCGATTTGTTTAAATGAAATGTCTTGATAAACACGGTTAATAACATCTTTTAAATATCCACCCGTAAGGTTGGTCTTTAATTTGTTATTCAAATCTTCTCGTAACTCATATAATCGGTGTTTAATCTTGTCTTCGACATCTTCCATGCCGAACTCTACTAACTCCACATAACTTCCTTCAGTTGGTTCGCGATGTCTCTTTCTTTTTCTATATTTATCAATATCAGATTCTAAATCAGGGAAAATATTTTTTAAATCTTGTTCAATTCTCCTGTATGTTGGTAAGTAAAGTATTTGTGAGTCAATAAGGTTTGAAAGAGCTTTCCCTCGTTTGGGAAGGACTTCATCAAAAAGAGATAAGTTTTCTTGGGTTAAAACATTCGATATTTCAAAGAGTAAATGAGAAGGTATTCCAAATCTATCAGCAGTGTATTCGTATTTATAGGGATGTTTTATTATTTCGAATGGGTCTATATTAAGTAGTAGGTCTGCTAATTTCTCTTTTACGCTCTTAGGATATCTTTTGAAATATTTTTGAATTTTGGGTGAGTTTAATATATCCATTTCATCTCTGGAGATCTTAAAGGCTTTACCACCAACCGTAACTGAAAGACTTTTGAAATTATAGCGTAATAGTTTATTCCATTGTCTTGTGAGTAAATAATAGATAATATTTACGATTGTCGTTTTTCCTGAACCATTTTCTGCTACAAGAATTAATTTGTTGTCCTCGACTGGGATATGATAGTCATGTTCTCCAAATAAGCCTTCTATGTTAATTTTCTCTATATTCATTTTGTTTTCTTAATTGCGCCTAACAATTGAATATACCAATATGGTATATCTACATTTTATCTAACTATTTATAAACGTATAATACACCTATAATCTACGGTTATTTTGTAATTAATCGATTCTAAAGAAAAGGAAAATTCCCCGAAAAAACAAAACGAAAAATATAAATAAGGCAAGTGTTTTTAAAAAACTACTACATAAAACCCAGGCTCTTTTGAGTATAATCCTACAGATAAACTATCGTTTGTAGAGTTTTATTTAGAATGAAATCGAAAAGTAAAAAGGATCATAGATCTGATATCACTACGCAGTAATCAAGCAAACAAAAAAATCTTAAAAACGAATCGGCATCAGTAGCCTGCTAGTTTTATTATTTCTTTTGGGGTAAGATTACTTAACTCTAAAATATTTTTTCCAGAATTCGTCATTGCTTTCCTTATTAAAAAATTTCCGGTTCGATACCCTATATACGTTCTCCCATCCGGATGTTCTCCCATTACCCAATCTGCATAACTTGCATCTATAGGAAGTAACAAAATTTCTTTTACCCATGTATCGGTAACATCGGTATACGCATTTCCTTCATGTACGTTTCCTGTATATATTTCTGTAAAAGCAACCGCTAAACCTTCATTAACCATCGCATTAGGGATTCCTGGGCTAAACGTATTATCTTTTATCGCCCATCCTCTGGACAAATGATGAAACTCGTGAAAGATGGTAGATTTTATACCTAAACGCACCGAATCAATGATTCCGTTCTGATACTTATTTGAGATTTGAATGAAAACCACCGGTGGAGCATTGGTTTCTGTTCTTCCGGTTACTCCTCCAACAGCATCAAGATCCCAATCTACATTCTCCACAATAACTTTTATGCCATCCGGAAGTTTTGGTAATAGTTTTCGAACCTCCTTTCCTGAATTGGTTATCACTTTATGGATAAAATCTTTCTGAGGTTCTGTAAATTTAGCAGACGCTTCTTGAAAAACGATATTCACTTTGGTTGATTCGTCATTCTTAGAATCAGAATTGCAAGAAATAACACATAATACTGGAAGAATTAAAATCAGGTTTCTAAGTAAATTCATTGTATTCGTTGTATTAAATATTAAAATGGAACAATAGGGTAAAACACAATTCATTCTTGTTTTAGTTATATCTATTTTTGATTTCTTGAATGATGTTTTGTTTGAAGTTTTCGTTTGTCATAAACTTCTTTTCAAACTCCTCGAAGTCTTCTTTTTTAATTCCGCTTTTTATTGCGGATTTTTTAAAATACTGAAGTGTCAGCGTTTCACTTTTAGCAAATTCTAATAAAGATTTAATGACAAGGTTCATTTTAGCTCTTCCAAAGGTATCTTCAAAACATTTAAGCATTAGCGGAGCCATGATATATCTATATTTTTCTCCAATCTCATTTGTATCTTTTATGTTATGTAATGGAATAAAAACATCGTCCTCTTTTAAATATTTTGCTCTCTTAATCAAAACCTCTTTCAGGAATTCTATTCCAATTAAATCTTCTGCAATATTGTATGATAAATACTCAGCAAATGATTCTAGCCAAAACCATTTTAACTTTCCTGACAATACATTATTACCAAAATAATTATGTCCAAATTCGTGACCGAAATATCTAAGATAATCGTTAGAGAATTTACCATTCTCATCTGTCAATTCATTAAAATCCAACCCTGTAAATGCAAAAGAAGGATATGTATTAAATCCCCAACTACTTCCTTTTTTTCTTTGATTGATTGCCTTGTGGTTAATTAAATAAATATGGTCTGTAAACTCAAGATCTAGATTTCTGGAGAGATTACTTTTTATGATCTCTATATTTTTAAAGATGTCTTTTGCATTTTCTTTGGTTACAGCGGTATTTAAGATATAGTCTCCATCATTTTCTATAAAATCATAGGTACCGGCAAATAGCAATAATGGATACGCTTTTTTTGAAACAAAACGGGCCGTATTTTTCTTTTGCGGAGCGGTTCCATTTAAAAAGATAGTATCACCACCCACAATACTGATTGTTAAATCATAGGTATAACTATTCATTAGTTTATCATGTACACTATCATAAATTACAGGATACCATTTTGTTTGTTCGGTTGCTCTAACGGTCTGGTTATTAAAAGCAATGATGCCTTTGTAATCAAAATTATTATAATCATTAGCATACACCGGAAAAGCACCTAAATATGTAACGTTGAGTTCTTTTAATGCTGTTGTAGAATCTACTTTAAGGACATATTCTATGGCTTCTCCTTTCATTTCGCCATCATAATGTCCATTGTAATTAATTAGTTCATTTTTTTTGTCCTTAAAGTATTTGACATTCATCCCTTTGTTTAACAGGATACGATACTCTTTTAATTCTGGAATATTAGATAAGTTTACATCGCATGTAAATAATCCAGAATTCAGATCAATTTCAATACTACCTTTAATATGTACTTGTGCAGAAATGGTATTAGCTAATAGACTAACACCAATAAATACTAAAACTATATAAATTCTTTTCTTCATTGATCAATGTTTTTTTAATAGAGACCTGTGATTTTGATATTGGTTACATTAAAAATTGTAAATCATATACGTTTGTTTTAATATTATATCCTTTTATAACCTATACCGATCCATAGTATATTCATGAAAAAGAAAAAAAATGAAACTAAAAAAATAAAGAAGCCCTGGCCAACCAAGGATGCTATGGAACAAGTTTATAAAATGAAACTTTGGGGTGATAATGAATCTGATTATTATTCTGGTACAGGATCACATCATCCTGATATTGTAAATCCATATATAAATGTTATAACATCATTTTTGACATCTTTTAAAAACCCCCTGCTAGTATGTGACTTGGGTTGTGGGGATTTTAATGTAGGAAAAGAATTGGTAAAGTATTCTAAGAAGTATATCGCTGTTGATATAGTAACGGATCTTATAGAACGTAATAAAAAAAAGTTCAAGGAAGAAAATTTAGAATTTCATTGTTTGGATATCGCAGTAGATGATATACCTTCTGGAGACTGTGTGTTATTAAGGCAAGTATTACAACATTTATCGAATGCAGAGGTACAAAGTATCCTCAATAAACTAACCGATTTTAAATATGTTATTTTAACAGAGCATATACCCGATGAAGAGTTTATACCTAATAAAGACATTATATCTGGGCAAGGGATTAGACTAAAAAAACAAAGTGGTTTAAACGTATTAGCGTCTCCTTTTAATCTTAAAGTAAAAGAAGAGAAACAGCTATTATCTATTAAATCAAATGACTTTAAAGGAGTTATTGTAACTACATTATATAAAATCTTTTAACGCTTTCTTTATTTCTTTTTATATGTATTGTTATCAACGATACTCAATGCTTTTTCTGCCTGTTTGATATGTCTAAAGTTATGATATATCAAAACTCTAAATGTATCTCCTAATCTAAGCTTAATCAGTTTTGATATAGAAATTGCGGTTTTAGTCTTATCAAGGTCTACATGCTGGGATTTGTTCAACAATTCAATTATCTGATGTTGCTGATCTATAAATTTCTCAAGTGTTTGAATATCCAATTCTGAATTTATCGGGTTCATAGATGTAAAGGTTTTCATTTTATTCAATTTCTCACTGTATGAAACTGATTTACTAAAATATCTTCCTAGCCAATTACTTTTAAAAACGTTTGAGCTTTTATAATTAGAAGTTTTTATTTTATCAGATATTTCTGGGATATAAAAATCTCCATACCTATTTAAATGTTCAATACATTCTAATGCGCTCCAACTTTTAAGGTTTTCTTTCCCGTTTAAAATATCAATAGGTTGATTTTTTAAATTTTCTACAAAATTTATATTCTCGCGTGTAATCTCTAATAACTCTTGTAATAATTGTTCGGATGCTAATTCCATATATTTTTTATTACAAATTTGAGCATCCTGATTATTAAAAAACTTGATTGAGATTAAGATTTTTTAATTCTTGAAAGTGTTTCTGGAGTCATCCTTAAATAGGATGCGATATATTTATTAGGTATTTCTTGAAAAAGTTGAGGGCTTCTTTTTAAAACTCTATTATATCTCTCAATAGGAGAAGATGTTAGAATGTCTCTTTCTCTTTCCATTTGTTGCAAGACAAAATCTTTGAGAATATTAAGCCATATTTCTTTATTCTGAGGTGATGATTCTATAAAAGACATATAACTTTTTTTATTGATAACCTTTACCACCGTTTTTTTTAATGCCTGAATATAGAAATCTGACGGCTTTTCGTTTAAAAATGAATCTAAAGAGGCTATCAGATTGTTTTTATATCCAAACCTAATTGTATGCTCTTCGTATTCATCTACTACAAATATTCTCAAGCTTCCACTTTTTACCAGGTAAATATTGGTATCAATACTTCCTTTTACTTTTAAATACTCATTGCGTTTTAACTCTATTTCTTTATCCCAAAGATTCTCATTATTAATTCTGTTAATTAGATCTGAAATAGGGTTCATATTAGTTTTTGATTGACCGTTTTGTTGTACTTATTTATTTTTTATCAGTTCGTTTAATTTTTTTCTCGAAAACTCTTGATCAGGCTTGACTTTTAATGCTTTTTTATACCAATGTATTGCCTTTTCTTTTTCATCCATAGCACGATACGCATCTCCTACACTATCTATCCAACCAGCATAATTGGGTTCTAATTCTAAATTAAATTGAAATACTTCTAAAGCTTTTTTATTGTATCCTCGATCTAATAACCAATATCCTAATTCATCAATACACCAACTATCTAAGATATATTTTTCTGGGGTTTTTGTCTGCTTCTCAAAATATACTTGCTTACATTTTTCTATTCCTTCATTAAGGATATAATCTTTTAATACAAAGTGAATTGGTGTTTTCCAGGGTTTGTTTTCTTCTAAAAGAATATTTCTTAGCAGATGATTTGCCGCATTTTCACTCCATAAAAAATCATTATTCGCCATAAGTACAATTGCCGATTTTTTTTCAGGAATAAATCCAAAGAAAGTTCTATACCCTTCATCTCCTCCACTATGTCTAAACATCTTAAAACCTTCTAAATGACCGGTAAACCAACTTAGACATACACTATCCTTTTTACCCACTTTGACTTGACCTGTTGTTAGTAATTTGTATGAATCTTTATTATAAATTGTTTTTCCGTTTATCGTTCCTTTATTAAGATTTAACTGAGCCCATAATAACATATCATCTACGTTGGAATGTAATGTAGAGCTTGGTGCATGGATTCTGTTATATGGATAAAAATCTCCTGTTATTATTTTCAATTGATCTCCTAATACATGAGGTTTTGTTGCTAATTCTTCAGGAACATCAGGCTTATAAAAAGTACTATTTATCATACCGATTGGTTCGAATATGTTTTTTTGCATATAATCCTCGAACGTCATCCCAGAAACCTTGGCTATCACATCTGCAAGTATATTAAAAGAGGCATTGCTATAATTATACTTTTCTCCAGGAGTAAAATCTAATTCTTTTACATCAAAACTTTTTACATATCGTTCTGCAGCCCCCTCATCATATTGCGGATTATCCCATTCATAATCCTGAACATCAGGAATCCCAGATGAATGATTTAGTATTTGGCGTATCGTAATTTCTTTATACCTATCATCTTTCATTTTGAAGTATGGTAGATAATCCGTTAGCTTTTTATCTAATTCAATTTTGTTTTGTTCTACTAATTGTATGATGGCTGTAGCAACAAAAGGCTTTGAAACCGAAGCCATATGAAAAATTGATTTCTGCGTCAATGCATCCTTAGATTCCAAATCTTTTACTCCTACCCCATTAGCATAAAAAATTTCTCCTTCTTTTATTACACCTACT
The DNA here is from genome assembly GCF_034322225.1 of Aquimarina callyspongiae. Taxonomy (NCBI): domain Bacteria; kingdom Pseudomonadati; phylum Bacteroidota; class Flavobacteriia; order Flavobacteriales; family Flavobacteriaceae; genus Aquimarina; species Aquimarina callyspongiae. The sequence continues at coordinate 91,924 of NZ_JAXLPA010000004.1, forward strand.
GCCATCCCAGGGACGTTAAATGATGTTTTTTGATCCAAAATAAGTGTTTCTAAAGCTGATATTTTAGGATTCTCAACTTTATTAGGTTCTTGTTCTCGATTAACTTTTTTGCAGTTTAAAAAAAGTAACGGTATTAGTAGAAAAATTGAGTTTTTCATTGTAAGTTGATTTTCAATGTTCAATTCATAGACAACTCATATCAATTTTTGTTACAGTTCTAATAATCAGGTATAAGTATCAATAAAATGCATTTAATACTTTTCATACAGCATTTACATCACTATTTCTTATTCAGAAAGCTTTTTGATTTTATAATAAATTCTTCTTTTGTTTCTCCTTCGTGTGCTCCATGAGAAACATTAGGTAATATCCACAGATCCGAATTAGGTAAGTTTTCCTTCACTCGAACTACTTCTTTTAGATCCATACCTTCATCATCATCGCCAATCATGATTAACACCTCGGGTTGTATGCTTTGTAATTCGTTGTCACTGAGTGCTACAGTATAATTCTTAAACTGTTCCATCACTCCTTTAATGTGTTCATCACTATCATGAGAAGTCTTAAGCCAGGGAAAATTATCTCGATTCTCAAATGTAAAGGCTTTCAAGTATTCAGGAAAATCCTTGATTGTCCACGTTCCTACCGCTCCGATTGTGATCATACATTCAATTATACTTGGATTGATTAAAGCAAGTTGGTACAGCACATCTCCGCCAAAACTGAAACCAATGGCTTTGATCTTTTCTAATTTCAAATATTGAATTAAAGAGTTAAGATCATTAGCTACTGATTTTATAGAAAGATCTTCCTTAAAAGCATCAGATTTTCCATGCCCGGTTAAATCTATTAAATATACTTCGTACTCTTTCTCATAATCTTTAATATATGGTTTCCAGGATATAGAAGATTGTGTATATCCGTGTAAAAGAAATAAAGGTTTTCCTTCACCATACATTTCGTAATAAATATTTTTTCCATTTATTGAAACATATTCAGATTTTTTTGGTGTTTGAGAAGAAGTATTAATTGACATTAAAATTAAAATTATGTGAAGCTATATTTTCATTATTATCTTCTAATCGTTGGTTAAGATTAAATCTTAAAGAAACATAAATTCTCCTGAAAACACAAAATCAATTTATAATAAACACCTCAACTACTTTACAAAATCTTAACTTTAGGATATTCAGTACAGATAAGCCTATCTTTTTAATATATTTCGGCTTTATAATAAAACTTTAAAATGCAAAAACTATCCTTCCTGCTACTATTCATTCTTATTGTAAGTTGTAAAAATGAGATCAAAACTAATCGTGTTGATGAAATTGCCGTTGTTGAAAAAACCTCTCAAAAGAAAGATCATCAGGTTAGAGAAATAAAAAAAGCCGTTATTGTTCCTAATGTTGATGGAAATATGGATGATCCTATCTGGAATGAGACTACCTGGTATTCAATTGATCAAAGGTGGTTGGGAGATCCTTATTCTTTTGAAGATTTTTTTGGAAGGTATAAAATGGCCTGGACTCCAGAAGCACTATATTTATTAGTAGAAATCAAAGACCAAACTTTATATGATCAATACAATGATCCGTTAACATTATGGTGGGATGATGATTGTGTCGAAATATTTATAGATGCCGATAATTCTGGTGGTGGGCATCAATACTCAAATAACGCGTTTGCTTATCATGTAGCTTTAGATGGAAATGTTATTGACCTTGATAAAAACCAAAAACCTGTACTTTATAATAATCACGTAAAAACCAGAAGAACAACTAAAGATGATGTTTCTGTATGGGAATTTGAAATCGTTGTGTATGATGATACGTATGAAGAAGGAAAAGCTAACGATGCAGTTATTCTTCAAAAAGATCAAAAACTAGGATTTGCTGTTGCATATAATGATAATGATAGTAGCAAAGAAAGAGAAAACTTTATAGGTTCTGTGTTTATTCCTGGAGAAGAAAAAAACCTGGGATGGATTAATGCAGATGTTTTTGGAACTATTATCCTTAGAGAGTAATAGTTCATAACACCAAGCAATTAGATCAACAATCTAAGTTTTACCTTTGATGATTTCATGTTAATTTTGGGGTTCTTTGAAAGAAAAGGTAATCGCATTTAAAATAATGCGTATATTTCCGTAAACCTTTTTCATCCCTGAAGCCAAAATTTTACATACTTCCCATAATCATTATTTCGCAATTCTTTTGTACCTCATTGTGGTTTGCAGGAAATGCAGTCATTGATGATCTTGCTTCGCAGATTACTGTAGGATTTAATATTTTGGGATATCTATTATCTTTTGTTCAGTTTGGTTTTATAGTTGGCACCTTAACTTTTGCTTTATTTACGCTTTCTGATCGATTTTCTCCTTCAAGAATTTTTATGATTTGTGCGATTTTGGGAGGCTTGAGTAATTTGGCTTTATTAATACCTGATATTACTGTCTTTAATTTATTAAATGCAAGATTTAGCACTGGTTTTTTTCTGGCAGGAATATATCCTGTTGGGATGAAAATTGCCTCTGATTATTATAAAGACGGACTAGGCAAAGCTCTTGGTTTTCTTGTAGGAGCATTGGTTTTAGGAACAGCGTTTCCGCACTTTATCAATGAGTTTTCCTGGAGTAGTGATTACCGTGCTGTGATTATCAGTACTTCTGTATTAGCAACTATCGGTGGAATAAGCATGTGGTTATTAGTTCCTGATGGACCTTATAGAAAAAGTGTATCCAAATTACAACTAGGTGTAATCACACAATTATTTAGTATTCCTAATTTTAGGAAAGCTGCCTTTGGTTATTTTGGTCATATGTGGGAACTATATGCTTTCTGGGGATTTGTACCGGTTATTCTTAAAACATATGCAGATATGCAATCTATTGAGATTCAAATTTCATTCTGGTCATTTGTCATTATAGGTATTGGAACCATATCCTGTATATTAGGTGGTTTGATTTCTCTAAAAACCGGAAGCAGAAAGGTAGCCTATAATTCATTGCTTATTTCGGGGATATTCTGTCTCGCTTCTCCTGCTTTTTTTGAACTCCCTCCTCAACTATTTATAACAGCTCTTTGTATTTGGGGATTATTAGTGATTTCTGATTCTCCGCAATTCTCAACTATGGTTGCTGCTGCTGCTCCCGCAGAGCTTAGAGGTACTGCACTTACTATCGTAAACTGTATTGGTTTTGCGATCACTATAATCAGCATACAACTACTATCTTTTTTAACGAGTAGAATTGATCCTACGCTACTCTATCTTTTCCTAAGCATTGGGCCAATTCTGGGATTATATTCTCTTAGAAAGTAACAGGCACTAGTCTTAACAAATCCTTAAGAAAAAGTAATCCTTTTCCGCGTATTTTAGAAAACAAAAACAATGAGGAATATAATCTTCGGACTCACATTACTGATAAGCTCATTCATTTTTTCACAATCCAATACAGAGGTATATTTATTTGATCTATCTGTCAAAGGAGAGTCGATTACACTTAATAACCAAAGAAATATATCAAATAACGATGGGTATGATAATCAGCCTTCATTTTATAATGACAATATAGTTCTCTTTTCTTCTACAAGAAATAAACAAACGGATATCGCCAAGTATAATATAAGAGATGCTAAGATTGATTGGATTTCTAATACTGCAATTGGTAGTGAATACTCTCCTACTAAAATACCAAATCAAAAAGCAGTATCAGCCATAAGACTTGATACCACAGGAAAACAATTATTATATACTTATGATTTTAAAACTGGAGAATCAAAACCTCTAATAACTGATCTTAAAATAGGGTATCACACCTGGTTTAATAAAAATACGCTGATCTCTTCTGTATTAACCGGCGATGGATTATCGTTAGTTGTTTCTAATATCCAGGAAAAAACTAACAAAACCATTCAAGAAAAGATAGGAAGATCTCTACACAAGATTCCTAATTCTCAATTAATTAGTTTTATCAGTAAAGAAAATAAGCAATGGGAGATTAAATCAGTTGACCCTATAACTGGTGATACTAAAAAAATTATAAATACTGTTCCTGATGCTGAAGACATGTGTTGGTTAATCAATGGCACTATTCTTATGGGTAAGGACAATGTAATCTATAAGTTCAATCCTAAGACAGATGATAATTGGAGTGTTTTCCATACATTTTCTGATAAAGAAATCAACAATATTACTAGAATTGCAACTAATGAAATAGGTACATTACTCGCTTTAGTATCTGACGTTTCTCCAGAACATATTGTACAAAAACAAGTAGAAGCTTATAACTCAAGAGATATTGATGCTTTTCTGGAAACTTATCATAATGATGCCATTATTTATAATTTTCCAAAAGAGGTAAAGTATAATGGTAAAGAAGCGATGAGGCCTTACTATGCAAAAAAGTTCAAGGAAGAACCTAATTTGCATTGTGAAATTAAAAATAGAATCGTATTTAAAAATAAAGTTATAGATGAAGAGTTCGTTACCTATGCTGATCGTACAGCACATGTAATTTCTATCTATGAAATACAAAATGGTAAAATAGCTACTGTAACTTTTATACGACCTGACCTTACTAGTTCTGAAAAACCAGTAGAAATTGTAGATAAGCAACTACAAGCATATAATTCAAGAGATATTGATGCCTTTGCAGCTACATATACCGATGATGTTAAGTTATACGGCTATCCGGAGCAGTTTATGTATGAAGGCGTAGCAACCTTAAAAACTGGATATGTCGGTTTTTTCAAAAATACCCCCAATCTCAATTGTAAAATTGAAAATAGAATTGTATTAGGTAATATCGTAATCGATAAAGAAAACGTTACTGTTAATAAGGGTAGTATTAATGCTATCGCTATATATGAAGTAAACAATGAAAAAATCTCAAAAGTTACTTTTATACAATGATCCAAAACCCTTTTTTATAAAGACACATTAAAAAAATATTCATAGCTCTGATAGTACATGCTTTTAAGTAATAAGGTAGTAGATCGAGAACACGTAAGATTTGGTGATAAATGTTCAGATCTAAATGTTATTTATGAAGTTACAAACTAAAAGATTTCCAAAGTCACATTTTTAAGAGATATCAAGGAGTAAAAACTGATTCTTTTGCTGAACATATTGTTTTGTATTCTTTTTGCGTTATACCTATACCACGTATTTCCAAATGATTATGAAAAAAATGTTCCTGCTCCTATTTAGTATTTTCTCATGCAACCTATCGGCTCAAAATACTTTTTATGTTTCTGACACCAACGGAAATAATTCATTCGCAGGATCACAAACAAATCCTTGGAAAACTATACAATATGGAGTAAATCAATTGTCGGCTGGAGATATTTTAATAGTAGAAGGAGGTATTTATCCTGAAATAGTAACGTTTAGCGGCTCTTCAAACTCAGGTTCTCCCGATAACCCTATTACCATTAAAAGCAATAGAAATGTAATAATAGATGGAAGTTCTTTAACTCCTAACGGAAGAAAAGGGCTCATCACCATTTCTGGAGCAAGTAATTTGATCATAGATGGTTTTGAGTTGCAAAATTATCAAACACCAAATCCAGTAGCTGATGACAATAACACTCCGATAGGGATTCTGGTAGAAGGCACCTGTAAAAACCTAACCATCAAAAACAATAAAATTCATGATATAAAAAACTTCTCTTCCTGTACCCAAAACAGTGGGTGTGGTCCAGGAGCAAATGGCATTGCTGTTTACGGAGATACTATTGGAGGAATACAAAACATAGAACTCCTCAATAATGAAGTATACCAATGTGTAACTTCTTCTAGTGAATCTTTTACCCTAAACGGAAATATAAATGGATTTAAAGTGATCGACAACTATGTACATGATAATAATAATATTGGATTTGATTTTATCGGTTTTGAAGATGATGTATGCTCAGCATGTGGTGATGATAATCAAGCCAGAAATGGATTGGTAAAAGGAAACCGTGCTATTGGCAATACAATTTTTGGGAATAATTCATTAGGTATCCCGGCAAATCCCTGGTATCAATCTGAAATTAATGCCAATGAAGGAAATGCAGGTGGTTTTTATGTAGATGGAGGTCGTAATATTATTTTTGACGGTAACCTATCATCAGAAAATGATTTGGGCTTTGAGTTTGGTAGTGAAAACCAGTTTAGAGAAACCTCTGATATTCTTATGATCAATAATTATGTTTACAATAACAAAGAAAATGGGGTGATTGTTGGGGGATATTCACAAACAGAAGATGATCCTGATGGAGGTGGCGGTGATGCCTTACGGATATACATTTATAATAACTCTTTTTACAAAAATAAAGGTTGGGGAAGCGAAATTGTATTCCAAAACCGAGTAAAAGAAAGTCGAGTAGCGAATAACATTTTTTTTGGAGAAAACACCACCTCAGATTGTTATGAGAATTTTAATCCTGGATCTAATAGTAATAATTTTTGGGGCACCAATCTTTGGTGGGGAACCTCAGTTTCAGGATCTGTACCCGGAACCTCGATTATGCAAAATCCTAATTTTGTCTCTCCGGATACAGGTGATTTAGATATTCAAGCATCTTCTACAGATGCAATTGATACTGGTATTATTCAAAGTGATATTACTACCTGGACCGATCCCTTCTGGGATACTAATTTTCCACCTGACGGAGTAATTTCAGCACATGGCACTACCGATTACAGAAACAATAATCGTTTTATAAACGGTCTTGATATAGGAGCTTTTGAGCTTGACAATACTTTAGGAATTCAGGATAAACCAGAAGAACCTTCCTTAATGACTTATCCTAATCCTGTTCAAAATATTATATATTTCTCCATTACCGGAAAAAATTATAACTACGCTATTTATGATATGAGTGGTAAAAAGTTATCTCAAGGAAAAGCTGCTGATAAAATCTCAGTTTCAAATTTAACTCCTGGTATTTATATCTTATCACTCGAAGACGATACCTCTAAATGGTCTTATAAATTTGTTAAGGTACAGTAAGTAGTGAGTGGTTTTAATTAAATTAGGCGATTAAAATCGCACAAATGAAAACACTTCTTACCTCAACATTATTTTTATTTTCTATTATTTTAACTGCACAAACCGATCAAAGAATCTACGATATTATAGATAATGTATCAGCAGAAAGAATTGAAGCCGATATTAAAAAACTAGCTGGTTTTGGTACTCGACATACACTGAGTGATACCGTTTCAAAAACCAGGGGAATCGGTGCAGCAAGAAGGTGGATCAAATCAGAATTTGATAAAATATCAAAAGATTGCAATGGTTGCCTCGAAGTTTTTTATCAAAAAGACTTAGTTAAAAAAGGAGCTAACCAACGTATTGTTAAAGACGTATGGGTAGTAAATGTAGTAGCCATTCAAAGAGGTACTAAGTATCCTAATCGATACATTATGATGAGCGGTGATATTGATTCTCGTATTACAGACCCTAATAATTTTACAGATGATGCTCCAGGAGCTAATGATAATGCTACCGGTATGGCAGGAGCGATAGAAGCAGCTCGTGTACTTTCAAAATACAAATTTGAAAGTAGTGTTGTATATATAGGATTGTCTGGAGAAGAACAAGGATTATTTGGAGGAAAAGGATTAGCTAAACATGCAAAAGATAATAACTGGGATATTATTGGGATCATGAATAATGATATGATTGGTAATATAAAAGGAGTTGACGGTGTGATCGATAATCGTACTTTTAGAATATTCTCAGAACCTGTTCCTCCCAAAGAAACAGAAAGGCAACGCACTGCAAGACGTTTTGCTGGTGGCGAAGTAGATGGGATATCTCGACAATTAGCTCGATATATACACAAAACAACTAAAACTTATATGCCAGAAATGAATCCGATGATGGTTTATCGATTGGATCGTTTTGGTCGAGGTGGTCATCACAGACCATTTAACGATCAAGGATTTGCAGGAATCCGTATTATGGAAGCTCACGAGAATTATACACAACAACATCAGGATATCCGCACTGAAAACGGAATTGAATATGGTGACGTTGTAAAACACGTAAATTTTGAATTTGCGGCAAAACTTACAGCTGTAAATGCTATTAATCTTGCTAGTATCGCGTGGGCACCTCCTACTCCAACTGATGTTGAGATTGGTGGTATTGTGAAACCTTCAGTTAAATTTCGTTGGAAAAAAAGTGATGACCCAAATATCAAAGGATATAAAATTTATTGGAGAGATACTACATCACCAACCTGGGATCGCAGTAGATTTGTAGGAAATGTTGATAATTTCATACTAGAAGGTATCGTAATAGATAATTTTTTCTTTGGTATTGCAACAGTAGGAAAAGATGGTCATGAAAGCCCTGTAGTTTTTCCTTCAAAAACGTTTAGATAATACTTAACTACAAATATTTTAATCATTAAAATTATTATACTTGTGTTTAACTTAGTCTAAACATAACCATCAAAACAATAAACATAGATAGATGAAAAAAAACATCTTATTGATCTTACTTCTAACGGGTAATGTCCTACTTCTAGCTCAAGAACAACAATTTACTCGTCAGGATTCCTTGCGCGGTTCTATTACTCCAGAGCGAGTATGGTGGGATCTCACCTATTATCATTTGGATATAGCAGTAGATCCAGATAACAAATCAATTACTGGTAAAAATACAATTCATTACAAAGTATTGAAAGGTCACGATATAATACAAATTGATCTGCAGCCTCCTTTAAAGATTGAAAAAGTTTTACAAAATGGAAAAGAGTTAAAAGTAAAATCAGAAGAGAACGCCCATTTTGTTTCGCTTACTGCCAAACAGAAAAAAGGTGACATCAATGCGGTTGAAGTTTATTATAGTGGTAAGCCAAAAGAAGCCGTTCGCGCTCCTTGGGATGGTGGTATTTCCTGGAAAAAAGATTCCAACGGAAAACATTTTGTAGCGTCTTCCTGTCAGGGACTAGGTGCCAGCGTTTGGTGGCCCAACAAAGATCATATGTATGATGAAGTTGATAGTCTGCTTATTAGCGTTAATGTTCCTAAGGATTTAATGAATGTATCTAATGGTAGGTTGCGCAATATTGAAGAAAAAGATAATAATACTAAAACCTATCACTGGTTTGTAAGCAATCCTATCAATAATTATGGAGTAAATATTAATATAGGTGACTATGTACATTTTGGAGAAAAATATGAAGGAGAAAAAGGAACCTTAGATATGGATTATTATGTTTTAAGAGATAACCTTGAAAAAGCTAAAGAACAATTCAAAGATGCTCCAAAAATGATGAAAGCTTTTGAACATTGGTTTGGTCCCTATCCTTTTTATGAAGATAGTTTTAAATTGGTAGAAGTTCCATATTTAGGGATGGAGCATCAAAGCTCTGTAACTTATGGCAATAAATATGTAAATGGATATCTGGGCAATGACCTTTCTGGTACAGGATGGGGAATGAAATTTGATTTTATTATTATCCACGAATCAGGTCACGAATGGTTTGCTAATAATATCACTCATAAAGATGCAGCCGATATGTGGATTCATGAAAGTTTTACAGCCTATTCAGAAAACATATTTCTTGATTACTATCACGGTAAAGAAGCATCAGCAGAATATGTAATAGGAACCCGAAAAATAATTCAAAATGACAAGCCAATTATAGGTGTTTATGATGTAAACCAAGAAGGCTCTGGTGATATGTATTATAAAGGAGCTAATATGCTTCATACGTTACGTCAACTTATAGAAGATGATGATAAATGGAGAAATATCTTAAGAGCAATGAATAAAGATTTTTATCATCAAACTGTTACCTCTTCGCAAATTGAAGAATACCTAAGTAAGAAAACAAAAATTGATCTTACCTCGTTTTTTAATCAATACCTCAGAGATATTAGGATTCCTACTTTAGAATATAGCTTAAATGATAAAGTACTAAAGTACCGATATGTAGATATTGTAAAAGATTTTGATATGCCTGTACGAATTCAAATAGATGGCAAAGATCAATGGATTCAACCCAATCATCAGTGGCAAACATTAAAGACAAAGGCAGAACAAGTTAAGGTAGATCCCAATTTTTATATAAACACAAAATCTTTATAATGAAAATCTACTTCCCCCAATGGCAAGGCTCCGGAACCGGTAAAAATATTGAACCTGGTGCAAAGACGGTCTTAGAATATATCAATGATCCCGAATTCGTTCAAATCCCACTTTCAAATATTATTGCTGGCGAAGAAGGAGAAAAAAAATATGACATCAATAACTATGATGCCATAACCGAGCAATTAGAACGTCTTAAAGATCATATTAAAACTACAAACCCCGATACTATAAAAACTATTGGTGGGGATTGCGGTTTAGAGATTGTGCCCGTTTCTTACCTTAATAAAAAATATCCCAACCTTGGAGTTATTTGGTTTGATGCGCATGCAGATATCAATCGTCCTTGTGATTCTACTAGTTGTAATTTTCATGGAATGCCATTACGGACGTTGCTTAATGAAGGAGAAAAGAAAATGAAAAGCTTATTATTCAGTACCATAAAAGAGCATCAGATCCATTATGTAGGTCTTCGGGATATTGACGAAACCGAACAAGAAAGAATCACTCAAGGAAAAATTTATGCTCCTTTGACTTTATCTCCTAATCATCTCGTTCAAACTTTAAAAGATAAAAAAATCACCAATTTATATTTACACTTTGATTTTGATTGTTTAGAACCTTCAGATTATGATAAAACCTATTACCAGATTCCTAACGGGGTTAAAATCAAAGAAGCTGAAGAATGTATAAAAACATTACAAGATCATTTTACCATCGTTGGAAGCAGTGTTTTAGAATCTGTAACTACTGAGATTTCAGAATTACAACCTATTGAAGGAATTATTAATATGCTTATTACGTAGTATAACCCAGAGTAGTTTTATAACATATAAAAATTATAATTTAAGACAAATGAAACATATAATTTTCTTAATTATTTTATATGGGTTTGGATCACAAGTATTTTCACAAGAAAACCTAGGGTATATTAGTTATGATCAAATTGTAAATAGTATTCCCCAATATTCAAATAAAGGAAAAAGTATAGAATCGCTTAAAACTAAATATAATGATTCCGTTAGAAGAATGATCAAAGGGTATGAGAGCACCGTAAGTTGCGCAACAAACGTAGATTTTACTGATAAAGAAATTAAGAAAAAAGAAAACGAATTAATTCTTTTGGAAAAAAGAATTGAAGCATTAAAAACGAATTACTTAGAAGAGGTTAATAAAGAAAAACAAAGAATAAATATTTATTTAAAAAACAAAATCTGGTTTAGACTCAAAAATTATTGTACTAAAAATAATATTAAAAGTATAGTATATAAACAGGATATCCTTTATTGTCCGACTTGTGTAGATTATACATCGGATTTTATAAAATATTTGAAAGAATAACAAAATACATATGCTAAGATCTTATATTAAAACATTTATAATTTTATCTTTTTTGTCATTGATTAGTTGCAAACAACCTACAGCAACAAAGACGGTAGAAAAACCAAAAAATGAAGTTTTGGTGCTTGGTGCTATTCACGGAAGCCATCGTACTGACAGTGTGTATAATACAGATTATCTTGAAAAGTTAATTCGGGAAATTAAACCCGATTTTATTCTATCCGAGATTCCACCAGATCGTTTTGAAGAAGCCATGAAGGGTTTTCAAAAAGATGATTCTATCTCTGAACCCAGAGTAATGCGTTTTCCTGAATATGTAGATGTAGTTTTTCCATTAACCAAAGAAATGGATTTTGAAATTATTCCAACGGCAGGATGGACCCTACCTATGGCACAAGAACGTAGCCAAAAACTTAGAGCAATCAGTAAAGATTCAAGTAGAGCAAAAGATTGGAAAGCATATTTAGAAGCAAATAAACGTTCTGACTCTGTTTACAAAGCAACAGGAAAAGTTAATGATCCATATTTTATACATACTAATACCTACGATAGTATACAAGATATTAGTCTCCAGATCTATAATAAATTATTTAATGTAGAACTAGGCCTTGGTGGTTGGGATAATATCAATATTGCTCATTACTGGAATATCGAAAAGGCACTAGAAAAACATCGTTACAAAGGAAAAAGAATGTTAATTATTTATGGAGCCGGTCACAAAGGATGGTTCTTAAGAGAGTTAAGAAAACGTGATGATATTACCTTATTAGAAATGAAACCGTTTTTAGATGCTATAAAAGAAAAAAATACTAGATGAAAGCAATCGTATACGAATCTTTTCAAGGACCATTAACCATTCAAAATGTAACAGATCCTAGTCCAAAAGAAAATGGTGTTGTTATAAAAGTAAAAGCTACAGGCTTGTGTCGTAGTGATTGGCATGGTTGGATGGGTCATGATCCTGATATAGAGCTACCTCATATTCCTGGTCATGAACTTGCCGGAGTTATAGAAGCAATAGGTAAAAATGTTCAAAATTTCAATATAGGAGATAGAGTTACGGTACCTTTTGTATGTGGTTGTGGTTCTTGCTCGCAATGCATCTCTGGTAATCATCAAGTATGTGATCATCAATCACAACCAGGGTTTACGCATTGGGGTTCGTTTGCAGAATATGTAGCCATAGATTATGCAGATACAAATCTGGTAAAACTTCCTGATGAAATTACAGATGTAACTGCAGCCACCCTAGGATGTAGGTTTATTACATCCTTTAGAGCAATCGTCGAACAAGGAAAAGTTTCTGCTGGACAATATGTAGCTATACATGGATGTGGAGGCGTTGGTCTATCAGCAATTATGATTGCTAATGCATTAGGAGCACAGGTTATTGCCATTGATATTAATGAAGAAACTTTAGCTTTCACCAAAGAATTAGGTGCTATTGCTACAGTAAATGCTGCTAACAATACTGATATTATTGAACACATAAAATCTATTACAAATGGCGGCGCTCATGTATCAATGGATGCTTTAGGAAGTGCAACAACTTGTTTTAATTCAATTTCTAACCTCAGAAAAAGAGGAAAGCATATACAAGTAGGTTTAATGACTGGTGATCATCAACATCCTAAAATCCCTATGGATAAAGTATTGGCCGATGAGCTTGAAGTTATAGGCAGTCACGGAATGCAGGCTTACAAATATCCTGAAATGCTCGATATGATTAAAAATAAAAAATTGTATCCCGAAAAATTAATACAACGTACTATTACTCTTGAAGAAGCAATTACAGCACTCCCCAATATGAACTCATTTGATACTAAAGGCGTACAAGTCATTAATTCGTTTTAAATGTATATTCGGGTTGTATATAAAATATATCACTTATGAAATTAGCTTTCGATGTTCAATATTATGAATCATATGCTAAAACAGTTTGTGTCATTTTTTCTGATTGGAATGATCCTGAACCGACAGATATCATAATAGAAGAAGTCAAAAATGTAGCTTCTTATATACCAGGAGAATTTTATAAACGAGAACTTCCTTGCATCCAGGTCATTTTGAAAAACCTAAATTTAGATGTGATCGAGCTTATTATTGTAGATGGATATGTGCATCTTGATGATACAAAAAAGTTTGGATTAGGAGGATATTTATATACATCTTTAGACAATCAAATCCCTGTAATCGGAGTTGCTAAATCAGGTTTTCACAATAACAAAAAACATGTTAGAGAACTGCTTCGAGGAGAAAGTGTAAAACCTCTGTATATTACAGCTATAGGTATTGATCTGGAAGAAGCAACAAAAGCGATTCAATCTATGCACGGAGTTTACCGTATGCCAACCATTTTACAAATAGTAGATACCAAAACAAAAGAAACAAAATCAGTATAATAGCATTGACCTCGATTATTTAGAAATAAAAAACTATTAAAACTCTTGACTAATGAAAGTAAAAGTATGTCTAATACAAGACAGCCCAGTTTTTTTTGATAAGGATAAAACCATCGCTAAGGTTGAGAATCTTACTAAAAAATATGCACAAGAAGGTTGTGAATTAATAGTGTTTCCAGAGTCTTTTATCCCTGGGTATCCAAGAGGTTTTGATTTTGGAGCAAAAATAGGTAGCAGAACAACAGAAGGACGTGCTTTATATTCTGAATACTACAATAACAGTATAGATCTGGAAAGTGATGATTTAAAGAGACTTGAAGGCATCTCTAAATCTCATAACACATACCTGGTAATTGGTGTAACAGAAAAACAAGGCACAAATGGTAGTTTATACTGCTCTATGCTATACATCTCTCCTACTCAAGGCTTATTAGGAGTTCATAGAAAAATTAAACCTACAGGAACAGAAAGAATCATTTGGGCAGAAGCTTCTGGAGAATCATTAGTTACTTTTAATACCAAAATCGGAAAATTAGGCGGACTTATTTGCTGGGAAAATTATATGCCTCTGGCTAGAATGGCGATGTATCAAAAAGGTGTTGAGATTTATATTGCACCCACAGCTGATTCCAGAGAAGAATGGACAGCTACTATGAAACATATCGCTCTAGAAGGAAGGTGCTTTGTATTAGGTTGCAATCAATATTATACCCGTTCAATGTATCCAGAAAAATATCAATCATTAGTCAAAAGCGAACCTGAAGAACTATGTCCTGGAGGAAGCATTATCGTATCTCCACTTGGCAAGGTGATTACTGGTCCATTATTTGGTGAATCTGGAGCTTTGATAGCCGAATTAGACCTAGAGGAGATCAGTCATAGCAAACTGGATTTTGATGTTATTGGTCATTATGCTCGAAATGATATTTTTGATTTTGAAGCAAATAAACAACCAGAAACTAAAAACGAATAAACCATAAACCAATTTTAAAAAAAGATGAGAATATTTTACCTGGCACTTATAACAGTTTTTCTTAGTAGTTCTTGTAATACCAAAACAAAAAAAATAGATTCAGAACAAGAACCTTTGCCCATAATCGGCACCTGGAAACTGATCTCCGGAACCGTAATTAACGGTAAAGACACCACCATCACAGATTACACAAAAAATCAAAAAATGATTAAAATTATTAATCAATCTCATTTTGCTTTTTTAAGGCATGATTTAAATAATGGAAAAGATAGCACAGCTATCTTTGTGTCTGGAGGAGGTAAATACTCGGTAGATGGAAATAAATACACAGAATATCTTGAGTATTGCAATTATAGAGAATGGGAAAATAACACTTTTGAATTTGAATACAGAATAAGTGGAGATACCCTTATAACCGTTGGAATTGAAAAAGTCGAAAAAATAGGTGTAGATCATTTAAATATTGAAAAACTGATTAGAGTAAAAGAATAATCTTCTTTTATACAATATTCTGCTTATATAGATTTGTTCTCATATTTATAAAAGAAGCTCCTAAGCATTCTAATTTCAATTCAAAAATGCTTTATTTAGCACCCCTATTCTTAAATCTTACAAATCTTTGAAAATGAAGTCATCTTATACTCTTATATTTTTAATCGGTTTCTTATTCGTATCCTGTAAAAAAAACGAAATAATTAAAACAGAAGTAGTGACTTTGGCAGAAACTACAAAAAGTTGGAATGGTGATCCACTTCCTAAATATCCTGATGGCACTCCAAAAGTGACTATTCTAAAAATAACTATCCCAGCTAAAACCAAGTTAAAATTGCATAAACATCCTGAAATCAATGCTGGTGTTTTATTAAAAGGTGAATTGACAGTAATAAGTGAGCATAATGACACCTTACATCTTAAAGAAGGTGATCCTATTGTAGAATTGGTAAACACCTGGCATTATGGAAAAAATGATGGCACAAAACCTGCTGAAATAATTGTTTTTTATGCTGGTGTTGAAGGAACCCCTATCACTATTGTTAAATAAACAAATTCTTGTTTTCGTAAATCCGATCATCAGCTAAAAAATTACCAATTCATTAATACAATAAGTCGTTACAAATCATTTAATTAGATAACAAAATACATTTTCACATTCTTAAATATATGATTATGGAAAAGCAAGTTATCTTTATAATGGTAATTCTTTTTAGTCATGCCTGTAACTCTCAAGGTACTACTAAAGATAAAATAATTGGAGGTCCTTGTCAGGGATGTGATGCTATATTTGAATACGAGAATAAGAAACTCACATCAATAGATACATTACCTGCTTTTAGCAAAAACCAACCTCAACTTAAAATCACGGGAATTGTTTACCAAAAAGATGGAAAAACACCAGCCAAAGACGTAATATTATATATCTATCATACTAACCGTGAAGGAATATACGAAACTAAAGGCGATGAAAAAGGTTGGGCTCGCCGACATGGCTATATACGTGGCTGGATCAAAACAAATGCTGATGGTCGGTATACCTTTTATACCTTCCGTCCCGCTGCTTATCCTAATGGAGTCGCCCCAGAACATATTCATATTACAGTAAAAGAACCTGGTAAGAACGAATATTATATTGAGGATTATTTTTTTGATAATGATCCTCTCCTAACCCAAACTAAAAGAAAAAATCTGTCCAATAGAGGAGGTTCCGGAATAAGTTTCCCTGTACTAAAGAATGGAATTTATACGGTTAAAAGAGATATTGTTTTAGGACTTAATATTGAGAATTATAATTAATACTATTTTTTCTTTTAAATTACTCAAAAAATAAACTGGCATACATCAAATTAATGTAGCCTTCCTTTTTCAAGGAAAGCTACATAAAAAGTATACTATATATCAGATTAATTGCCTTAATTCAATGGGCAGGTTCCCTGGTTTGCAACCCATGCCCCATGAACAGTATCTCCCGCAGAAACACTACTCATAGCAATCATACATCCTCCATACCATTGATTACTATTCACATCTTTATATGCCATACTTAACCATACAGCATCTGTTGGTACATCAATATCTGTAGTTGGTGCTCCTGGTGTCAAAGTTTTTATAGGTATCCAGGTTGCACCATTTTTATTGGTATCCGTAGAATATGACCAGGAAATACTCGTAGCTGGCAATACTTCATTAGTCACTTTTATTGTGATTGTTGATCCAGATGGAGAACTACCTCCACAAGCCGTTGGTAAAGTAGGATTATAACCAGTACTGCATGGTAACGGATCTGTTCCCGCAACAGAAGAAGCTGCAAAGCTAGTAATCGCAGCATATTGAGTTCCCAAATCTGCAAACCCATTACCCAAAATAGGAGTTCCACTCGTACTTACTAATCCTAAGTTTTCTGTATGTTGAATATATCGAAATGCAAAACCTCCTGAAATAACATCAGACATGGATACAGCACTAGCACCGGAAGGTGTAAGTTGGGTAGTTCCAAAAAGATAAGGGACCTGAGTCCAATTACGATTACTGCTAGAATTACAACCATATTCACCAAAATAAACCGGTACTGGAAAATCTTTAAAGCTTTGATATAATTCATACCACGCATTAATGCTTCCCTGTGGAGGAGTAGATGTATAATCACACCATCGATATTGATTATAGGCAACATAATCCACGCGGTCTGAAGCACTGCCACATGCATAAAAATAAGCAGCAGCCAGCGTATTTGCTCCAGTAGCACTAGGATCATCACGTAACACTAAACCTACAGGAATACTTCTGTAACCTTTTTGAACAATATAAGCTTTCGTATCACGCACCAGAGCTTTGGCAGCAGCAGCTACATTCGGTTGGTTAGTTGCATATAATAATTCATTCGAAACTGAGAATGAAAGTACATTATCGTATTTCTGAAACTTATCTACTACACTTTTTACTCTATCTAATACAGCACACGGGTAAGTACCATCTCTTGGTAATGCAACTTGTGAATTTACACATCCTATCATTACATAAATACCTTTACTGGCTAACAAACTCATTACTTTATCATGTGAGGTTGCAGAAGAAGGGTCTACCTGATAGACTCTAATAGCATTAATGCCAAGTTTGGTCCAATCTCCATTTTTTCCTAACAACGCATCAATAGTTGCATAATTGTCATCCGAAATCGGATCTACATCATTAGTAGGTTGATAACATAAGCCTTTAGGAGACCAGCGTGAGGCGCCATTCATAAAAACACGCCCTGAAATAGTAATTGCACTCATTATAATTAGGTTTATTAGAAATTAAAGTTTAGTAAATTATTGTTGAACTTTTAATTCTTTATGATTGACCTCTTTAAATTGTCGATATAATAATTGAGGGTATCAATGTATATAAAAGTAATTCAGATCATTATTTTTGTCATCTAACAAATATCATTTGTTAATTGGATATGTTTTAGCGTAGAATTACCTGTTTTTACAAAATCAGCTAGAATTACCTCTTATAAATACTATTGTGCCACAAAAAAAGTAAGATGTCCCTCTTATTCTGATCAACATTCTTAACCTCTTCAACATCTGAAATCGCTTTTGAGAAGAAATAGTATATTGGCCTAAAAATTTAGTCATTAAAAGAATACTTTTCATCATACCGCCCAAAGTTCATCTTCTGGATATTAATGGTCCCGCCCACATCTTTTATGAAGCCAAAGAGTATGGAGCTGATATTGAACTACATTTTGTAGCTATGAATGACACTACTAAAATTGAAAGCAGTGCAGGCTTACATTTTACCCAATTAACTCCTTTTCATCAATTTGAATTAAACAAAAATGATTTCGTTTTTGTTCCTGGAATAGAATTTCACCTTATATCAAATGCTGAGTTCATTAAAAAAAGTGTTTCTTTTTTTAAGTGGCTACAATTACAACACACTAATAAAGCTACTATTTGTTCCATCTGCACAGGTACATTTTTGGTGGCAGCATCTGGCGTTCTTAATGGTAAAAGTTGTACTACCCACTGGAAGTATTTTTCGGAATTCAATCAAAAGTATCCTAATATCGAACTTAAGCAAAATAGGTTATTTGTAATCGAAGACAATCTATATTCTAGTGCAGGGGTTACTTCCGGTATTGATTTAGCTTTATACATCTTAGAAGTTGAGTTCGGGACAAAGCTGGCGGCAGATGTTGCCAAAGAAGTTGTTATTTATTTTCGCAGAAGTCAATCAGATCCACAACTAAGTATCTTTCTTCAGTATAGAAATCACTTAGAAACCCGTGTTCATGACATTCAGGATTATATCAGTAATCATATTCATGCTTCGTTTACATTAGAGGATATTGCTGAGCATGTAAATACCAGTAGTAGAAACCTAACTCGCCTTTTTAAAACCACAACAGGAATTACTATTGGGGCTTATCTGGAAAAACTTAGGGTAGACAGGGCCATTCACCTACTGATGGAAGGTAATAAGGTGAGTTATGTCGCTAATCAATGTGGATTAAAAAGTGCTAATCAATTAAGAAACCTTCTTAAAAAACATCAAGGCATATTACCCAAAGATATTTTATCAAACTAAGCCCTTAATTGTCTCAATACTTCGCCTGCTTGTCCTTTTAACACGCTGTTAAACTATTACTTTTACCCCTGTCAATCATAAATCAAAAACAATGAAAACCCCGATAACAGTAGTATTACTTCTAATCTCTATTTCACTAATTGCACAATCCTCAAAAAAACCAGACGATATCTATGTGTGTGTTCCATGTAATAACAATTGTGATACTTTAGAGTTTGATCGTCCTGGAACTTGCACTCATTGTGATATGCAACTGATTACAAAAAAGGAACGAAACGAAAAATATAAAAATGTAGGTAAGAAAAAAATTGCATTCTACTTACAACCTGGAGTAGAAGTTTTAGATTTTGCCGGACCGATGGAAGTATTTGCTTATGCCGATTTTGAAATATTTACGGTTTCCAAAACCAAAGAACCTATCACTTCACAAGGAATTCTTACCATTGTCCCAGATTATAGTATTCATAACGCTCCACAAGCAGATATTCTTGCTTTCTTTGGAGGAAACGCTTCTAATGCATTTAATGATAAACAAGTAATCGATTGGGTAAAAAATCAACAAAACATTGCTTATCATTTTTCTGTATGTACCGGAGTATTTGCATTGGCAAAATCCGGAATACTTGATGGTATGACAGCCACAACTTTTCATAATGCTTTGAGCGGTCTGGAAAAAAACTACCCAAAAATCACTGTTGTCAAAGATGCTCGTTTTGTTGATAATGGAAAAGTTGTTACTACTGCAGGAATCTCAGCTGGTATAGATGGAGCCCTACATCTCGTTGCCAAATTACAGGGGTTTAATCAAGCCAGAAGAATAGCCTATCACATGGAATATGACAAATGGATCCCCGGTGAAGGTTTGATTTTAACTAAAGACAATCCGTACCACAAATACACAACTATTTCTAATCTCAAAGAATATACAGGAACGTATGAATACCTAGAAGGAGCTAAAGTAGAGTTAAAGTTCAATTCCAGAGAAAAATCACTTTACGCTATCCTTGAAAAAAGGAGCTACCCTGTTTTCTATCTGGAAAAAGATAAGTTTACCAATCTAAGTAAAGACGAAATTACCTTTATAAAAGATAAGAGTAATACCATAATTGGTTATACATCCTCTAAGCATCCAGGCAAGGTATTCAAAAAACTAACCGATTAGTATCACTACAAGTTTTCAAATTCTTGTAGTGGTAATGTTTTCCTTATTTCAGGTCAATTTCTTGTAGATTCTCCATTTTGTTTCTAACAAGAAACTCATCTATCGTTTCAAAATGTTCGATAACCCTTTTATCTTTAAATTCAAATACTTTATTTGATAACCCTTGAAGAAAATCCCTATCGTGAGAAACCAGGATTAATGTTCCGTCAAAAGCCAATAGAGCTTCTTTAAGTACATCCTTTGATCTAATATCAAGATGGTTTGTAGGTTCATCTAATATCAAAACATTTACTGGTTCAAGAAGTAATTTAACCATCGCCAGTCTCGTTCTTTCTCCTCCAGAAAGGACACTTACTTTTTTATCGATATTATCCCCGCTAAACATGAATTGCCCCAATATATTTTTAATCTGGGTTCTAACATCTCCTTTTGCTACTTCATCTACCGTTTGAAAAACCGTTAAGTTAGGATCTAATAAAGAGGCTTGGTTCTGAGCAAAATATCCAACCTTTGCATTATGTCCTAAACCACATTCTCCTTCATAATCAATCTCTCCCATTATAGCTTTTATCATAGTCGATTTTCCTTCTCCATTCCTTCCCAAAAAAGAGACCTTCTCTCCTCTTGCTATAGATAAGTTAGCTTCTTTAAAAACTATATGATCTCCATATTGCTTAGATAACTCTTTTGCCATAACTGGATAATCTCCAGAACGTGCAGAAGGCGGAAATCTAAGTTTTAAAGAAGAGGTGTCTATTTCATCAATCTCTATAATCTCCAATTTTTCCAGCATACGTTCTCTGGAATTTACTTGATTCGTCTTTGAATAAGTACCTTTAAATCGTTCTATAAATGTCTTGGTATCTGCAATAAATTTTTGTTGCTCCTGATATGCTTTTACCTGATGAGCACGTCGTTCCTCTCTCAACTCAAGATAATGAGAATAATTTGCCTTATAATCATAAATTCTCCCCATCGTGACTTCGATAGTTCGATTGGTTATATTATCAATAAATGCTTTATCATGAGAAATAACAATTACCGCTTTGGCTTTGTTAATTAGAAAATCTTCTAACCATATAACCGATTCTATATCTACATGATTCGTTGGCTCATCCAATAGAATTAAATCAGGTTTTTGCAATAAGATTTTAGCCAGCTCTATTCGCATTCTCCATCCTCCGCTAAACTCACTTGTAGGTCTTATGAAATCTTCTCTTTTAAAACCTAACCCCATCAACGCCTTCTCTACTTCTGCATCATAATTAACCTCTTCGATTGCGTAAAACTTTTCACCTAGATCCGTTACTTTCTGGATAATCTCCATATACTCCTTAGAATCGTAATCTGTACGAGTTTCTAATTCTTTATTCAGACGATCCATTTCTTGTTGCATCTCCTGGATTTGCCCAAAAGCCTTAGAAGCTTCTTCAAACACTGTACAATTATCATCAGTTAACAAATGCTGTGGTAAATAGGCTATCACAGCATCTTTAGGACAACGAATATTACCTCGAGTTGCTTTCTGTACGCCAGCAATAATTTTCATCATGGTAGATTTACCAGCTCCATTTTTACCCATAAGGGCAATTTTATCATTCTCATTTATCACAAAAGAAACATTACTAAATAATGTTTCTCCACTAAACTCTACTGCAATTCCGTCTACAGAAATCATATATTTTTTCTTTAAAAATGCAAAACTATAAAAAAGCAGGTCAAGACAAAGAAATATCTAACATAATAGATTTAACAGTAAAAGAATGTCAAATCTTCAGACTCATAAATCATAACTCTCACAAAATAAATACTCTAACCACCCCTTTCAATAAAATATTAACATAAAAAATGTAACAATTTTATGAAATGCTTGTCCATACAAAAAAACATTCATCATGAACTCACCAATTTATCTCTCTAACTCCGTTTATAAAAAAAATATCTTTAAAACTTATTTCAAACCCATAATAATCTGTATTTGCTTGATTATTTTCTTTCAGTTTAAATCATTCAGTAACTCTCTACTCCTAGAAAATGATAGAACTACCTCAAGTTTTCCCTCTAATGGTTCTGTTGCGTATGCTTACCCTATTACAAACATAACAATTGATGGTAATGCCGAAGATTGGCCCAAAAATCTTCAACAATTTCCTATAGCTAATTTTCCATTTGGAAACACTCCAAAAAATGAGCAAGATTTCAAAGCTCATTTCCAGATAGGGTATAATATTTCTGAAGAATCCTTATATATTCTGGTAACTGTAGTTGATGATTCTTATGTAGTGGATAATTCTGAAAATGCTGATTGGAATACACAGGATTCATACAATTTATATATTGACGGTCAGCATTCTCCAAGAGGATCTGGTTTGGATCTGTATCAATTCAGTAAAGAATATAAAGAAATGATGGATTCTTCAACAAGTTGGGACCCATCAACAAGAAATCATAATTGGGATAACGTTAAAATTGTTACTAGTCGTAAAAATACAACCACCTACTATGAATGTAAGATTAAATTAAAAGAGCAAATAATAGCAGGAAAGACCATAGGTATTGATCATGTTATTATTGATAAGGACGAAGAAGACGATCAAAGTACATATAGTTTTACTTCCTGGGGTAAAGGTGGTGGTAAAAGTCAATCCTCTAACAGGTTAGGTGATGTTATTCTCTTAAATAAAAATCAACAAATTGCTACAATCACAGGGCAAATTCGATGGAAAGATATTTCAACAAAAGGGTTTCCGGATCAGGTCAGATTAACCTCTACTGATAACCCTATATTATGGACACAGGCAGCAGTAGATTCTACTGGTATTTATAATATAGATCTTCCTCCTGGTAGTTATGATATAACAGTGGCTAATCCTATTTATTATCAGGATGATGAACCTATGAGGATTCAGGATAAAAATAAATTAAATGTCGTTGTAGGTAATAAACAAACTCAAAAAATTTCTCCTCTTGAATTATCTTTCTCTCCCGTTCCAGAAATAATTCCAGAAAAAGGAATATTACATAATTTTGATGAAACAAAAAGTAAAACTCTAGATAAGTTCATCAACACATATCAGGAATACTACGGAATCCCAGGAGTATCTTTAGCCCTTATAAAAGAAGGTAAAGTTATATATCATAAAACATATGGTGTAAAAAATACATTAACCCAGGAAAAAGTAGATGATAAGACTTTGTTTGAAGCAGCCTCTATTACTAAACCTGTTTTTGGATTTGCTGTAATGAGATTAGTAGAAAGAGGAGTAATTGATTTAGATAAACCTCTATACGAGTATTTACCATTTGAAGCCATTGAACACGACGAGCGTTACAAGTTAATCACGGCAAGACACGTATTATCACATAAGACCGGTTTTCCTAACTGGGCCTGGATGAATGATGATGGAAAATTAGACATCAAATTCACTCCCGGAACCGAGTATCGATACTCTGGAGAAGGTTTTGAATATTTAAAAAGAGTTGTTGCCCATATAACGGATAAGGATATGACAACTTTATTAAAAGAAGAAGTATTAGATCCTCTTGATTTAAAACATACGTATTTCAAAAAGAACGAATACCTTCAAAAAGTAGTCGCCAATGGGCATTTTAGTAATTATGCAACAAGAGCATCATTACCAGACAATCCAGGAATGGCTTGGAGTATGCATACCGAAGCTAAAACATTTTCAAACTATTTACTGGGGTTATCCGTCAAAAAAGGATTAAAGCCAGAAACTTATAAAGAAATGTTTAGTGTCCAAACCAAAATCCCAAAAGAAGAAAAAGATAATAGACCTGATTGGGAAGAATATTTTGGGTTGAGCATCCATCTGCAAAAAACACCTTATGGACTAAGCTTTGGACACGGAGGGAATAATGGAGATTTTAAATGCGAAGCACGAATGTATCAAGACCTTAATATGGGATATGTCATTTTTACAAATAGCAATACCGGCGATAAACTTAACGATGCCCTTTTAGAATTTTTGATAACTGGCAAGAAATAGAAAGAGTTCATAAAATCCAAAATACTAATTGATTATCAACAGCTTAATAGAATGCATTCTATTAAGCTGTTTTTTTTACAATCTATTTATATTAAATATAGTTTCATTATAGAAGATCAAACCAAACCCCAAACACACACATCTACTTCATATTCAGGAAAATACCCCTCAAAACATCCGTTTTAAAACTATTCATAAACCGTTTTTTACTTCTTGATCCAACATATGATCAGAAGTAATTTTGTCCCCAAGGTATTTCCGGAAAACCTAATTAAATCAAATAAATACTTTTAAAACCATTAATTATGAAAAGTTCATTTTTTAAAACATTTGCAATAGCAATTACTCTCGGA
Source organism: Aquimarina callyspongiae (assembly GCF_034322225.1). Taxonomy (NCBI): domain Bacteria; kingdom Pseudomonadati; phylum Bacteroidota; class Flavobacteriia; order Flavobacteriales; family Flavobacteriaceae; genus Aquimarina; species Aquimarina callyspongiae. Next base: position 116,830 of record NZ_JAXLPA010000004.1, read on the forward strand.
GTAGCCTTAGTTGCTTGTGAAGACAGAGAAGAAGACTTGCAAGAGGAGCAAGCACAAGAAATCAATGATACGCCAACAAAGAATGCCGTTTTTCCAACCGAAGTAAGCGATATTTCTTTTGAAGTAGCCAAAATCCAAAAAAATGGTCATGAATATCAATTCATAGCTGTTGGAGAAAACGATGATATGGTAGTTATTGAAAAGCTCTATGGTACTGCCGAAAAAAACAACGAAACCAGTAACTTAGAGAAAGATCAAACACCTTTCGACATTTTTGTTTCCTTAACAAATAAAAATATTCTGGTTCCTGAACGCATTGCAAAAACTGCAGAAGGAGCAGCGCTACAGACATCTGGAAGAACAATAGAAAAATCTGAGAGGCTTCTTGAAATTCTAGATCCAAATTATGTCGAATCCATTCAGCAAAGAGCTTGTTACGATGTGGGGTCCACAAATTTTAGAAATACATACTGTGGTGGCACTCCAGTAGTATCAACTCCTACAGATATTAGATTTTGTGATAATGGATTATGGTATTCAAATACTCGTAATTCATATTATGGAGGTTCCTGGAGAGAACGTGATGACGTACAAACCTGGACCAATGTTAAATGCGGTATGACCAGATTACAATTTTATGCATGGAAAAGTAGTGGTATATGGCCATTTAACACATATTCTTGGCATTTGCAATACCAGGTAGATTTTACAAATGGTATTTGGTATGCTAACTACTACACTTCTGATTATACAGAGAGAGAAGTGCGTAGAACAAGACCAACTAATAGCGGATCTTTCAGAGCATACACTCGATTCTTCTAAAAAATTGTATTTGCACAAAAAGTAAAATAAAACCCGAAGTAAAATACACATCACTTCGGGTTGCTTTATATTATCTCATTAAAAAAATTATTACCTTGAAACCACAATCAACAATGAGATATTCTTATGACTCAAAAACCCGAATTATACTTTAAAAATGATAAAGAATGGCGTTCCTGGCTTCATCAAAATCATAATATATCTGATGGAGTATATTTAATTTTCTATAAAGTAGAAAGCAAGAAACCAAGTATGAGATGGGAAGAAGCGGTCAAAGTAGCTTTAAGTTACGGTTGGATAGACTCTACTGTTAAAAAGTTAGATGATGAACGGAGACGTCAATACTTTTGCCCAAGGAAACCTAAAAGTGTATGGAGTAAACTTAACAAAACGTATATCGTAGAACTTACCAAAGAAGGTTTATTACATAAAAGTGGATTATTAACAATAGAAACCGCAAAGAAAAATGGTTCCTGGATAGCATTAGATGATGTAGAGAATGGTATAATTCCAGATGATCTAAAAAAAGCTTTTAATAAAAACGATGTTGCTTTTAAAAATTTTCAAGCGTTCAGTCGTAGTTATAGAAAAAACTATCTCTATTGGTTAAATCAAGCCAAACGTCAGGAAACAAGAGATAAAAGAATTATAGAAATTATAAGGCTTTGTAAAGCAAATATAAAGGATCGAGGAAATCGATAACATCAAATAATGATAATACTCTTTAAAGAAAATAAATTACTATCCTGTTCTATTATTAACATACTCTAATACTAAACTACTCACTTAACAACACTTTAAGATAATTTATAGCATAAATCATTATTTTCGGTTTCTATAAATTAATTCAATCATGCACAAACACATTGCTACTACTCTTTTATTAGGGGTGTTTCTTATTTTCAATACACAAGCACAGAAAAATAAAAAGGACAAAAAAGAAGATACCAAATGGGATGTTTCTAATCCAAATGGTGAATTCAATTATCAAGATCACACCTTTAGCACAGATGAAGGTACCTGGATGAATCTTGATGTAAGTCCTGATGGAAAAACTATTGTTTTCGATCTTTTAGGAGATATTTATAGCATCCCTGTTTCTGGAGGTAAAGCAAAAGTACTAAGAACCGGAATCCCGTTTGAAGTGCAACCTCGTTTTAGCCCAGATGGGAAAAAAATATCTTTTACTAGTGATGCTGGTGGTGGTGATAATATCTGGGTAATGAACACAGATGGAAGCGATGCTAAGCAAGTTACAAAAGAAAGTTTCAGGTTATTAAACAATGCCACCTGGGCTCCTGATGGAAACTATCTGGTGGCCAGAAAACATTTTACTTCTCAGCGTTCTTTAGGTGCTGGAGAAATGTGGCAATATCATATCACAGGAGGATCAGGATTGCAATTAACAAAAAGAAAAAATGATCAGCAGGATGTAAATGAACCTAACATTTCTCCTGATGGCAGATATATGTATTATAGTGAAGATGTGTATCCTGGCGGATTTTTTCAGTATAATAAAGATCCTAATAAACAAATCTATGTAATCAAAAGATATGATTTTGAAACAGGTAAAACAATTACAGTTACCGGAGGACCAGGAGGTGCTGCCAGACCACAAGTATCTAGAGATGGAAAAAAATTAGCATTTGTAAAACGAGTACGTACTAAAACTGTTTTATACATTCACGATCTTGAAACAGGAGAAGAATGGCCTATTTTTGACAAACTTAATAAAGATCAACAAGAAGCTTGGGCTATTTTTGGAATTTACCCTAACTATAGCTGGATGCCTGGTGATAAAGAAATTGTATTCTGGTCAGCTGGAAAAATTCATAAAATCAATATTGAAAATTTACAGGTTACCAATATCCCTTTCACTGTAGATGCTACTATTAAAATTGCAGAGACACTACGTGTAGATAGTCCCGTTTCTCCAAAAGAATTTACTGCCAGAGTAATTCGTAACGCGGTTACTTCTCCTGACGGAAAAACTTTAGTTTTTAGTGCATTAGGTAAATTATGGAGTAAATCTTTACCTAAAGGGAAACCTCAACGATTAACGTCACAAACTTCTGACTTTGAGTTTGAACCAAGTTTTTCTCCTGATGGACAACATATTATTTATGTGACCTGGAATGATGAAAACCTAGGATCTATTTCAAAAGTTCCTGTTACAGGAGGAGCCTCTACAAAGATTACATCAGAAAAAGGTATTTATAGAACTCCTGTTTATAACCAATCCAATAACCTTATAGCGTACTTTAAAGAAGGAGGTAATAACGACCAAGGAAGAAGTTTTGCAAAAAAAACAGGTATATATACCATGTCTTCTTCTGGAACTGATATAAAGTTAATTTCTAAAGAAGGGGCGTATCCAATGTTTTCTGCCGACGGAAAACGAATTTTTTATCAAACAGGAGGTACTTATTTTGGTAATTTAACTAAAACCCTAAAATCAGTAGATCTTAATGGTCAGGACAAAAAATCACACATAAAGTCTAAATATGCTAATCGTATAGTACCAAGTCCTGATAATAAATGGGTAGCATTTACCAATTTACATAAAGCCTTTATTGCACCATTAGTATTAAATGGCAAAGAAATCAATTTAGATAATAAAAGTAAGTCTGTTCCTGTTTCTCAAATCTCTAAAGATGCTGGAGTCAACTTACATTGGTCTAAAGACAGTAAAAAAATATTCTGGACACTGGGAGAAGAATACTTCTCAAACGATATTAAAGATCGTTTTACTTTCTTACCTAATTCCCCAGAAAAAGTAGCAGAAGTTACTACAGAAGGGATAAAAGTTAACTTGGTTGCTAATACCGATACTCCTTCTGGTAAAATTGCTTTTACCAATGCCAGGATCATTACTATGGAAGGAGATCAGGTCATTGAAGAAGGAACTATCATTATTAAAGATAACCGCATCGAAAAAATTGGAAATGCTTCAGACGTATCAGTACCAAGCGATGCAAAAATATATGATGTAAAAGGTAAAACTATAATGCCTGGTATTGTAGATGCTCATGCACACATAGGAGGTTTCAGATATGGATTAACTACGCAAAAACACTGGCAATTATATGCAAATCTTGCGTTTGGAGTAACTACAGCTCACGATCCTTCTGCTAATACAGAATCTATTTTCACTATAGCTGAACTAATCAAAAATGGGCAAATGGTAGGACCACGCCTCTACTCTACTGGTTTTATTTTATATGGAGCAGACGGAGATTTTAAAGCCGTGGTAAATAACTTAGAAGATGCAAGATCAGCTATACGCAGAACAAAAGCATTTGGTGCCAAATCTGTAAAAAGTTACAATCAACCTCGTAGAGATCAAAGGCAACAAGTTATGCAAGCTGCTCGCGAATTAGGTATTAATGTTGTCCCAGAAGGAGGATCTACATTTTACAACAATATGTCTATGATCATGGACGGACATACCGGTGTAGAACACAATATCCCAGTAGCTCCAGTATATAAAGACGTTACAGAACTTTGGAAAACCAGTAATTCTGGATATACACCTACATTGATTGTAAACTATGGTGGATTAAATGGGGAGTATTTCTTTTATCAAAAAGATAATGTGTGGGAAAATGAAAGACTTCTTAAATATACTCCAAGAGCTATTGTAGATGCTCGTTCACGACATAGAACCATGGCTCCTGATGAAGAATATGAAAATGGGCACATCTTAGTATCTAAAACCTGTGCGGCATTAGCAAATAGTGGAGTAAAAGTAAACCTTGGAGCTCACGGGCAATTACAAGGTCTTGGTGCTCACTGGGAATTATGGATGCTTCACCAAGGTGGGATGACCAATCTACAAGCATTACAAGCTGCTACAATTAATGGAGCAAATTATATTGGTGCCGGAAATGATATCGGATCATTAAAAGAAGGAAAATTGGCAGATCTTATTGTTTTAGACAAAAACCCTCTAGAAAACATCAGAAATACCGAAACCGTTAAATATACAATGGTTAACGGTAGATTGTATGATACAGAAACCATGAATGAAATTGGTAATACTACTAAAGAAAGAACCCAATTCTGGTGGGAAAATAATAAATACAACAGAGCTTTCCCATGGCATGAAGAAGCGCAAAGTTTTCAAGTGCCTGGATGTGGATGTCATATAGGACATAACTAATTAGTTGACGGAGATCTATAATGATCTCAGAGGCTAACATTAAATTTAAATACCTGTATAATGAAAACTAAGGTTTATCTCCTGGTATTGTTCATTACTATACTCCTACCCAGTTGTAATGATTCAGAAACAACGGAGAAAAAAGGTACAATACCAGTTCAGGAAGAAACAAACTATTTTGATTATACCAATCATGATGATCAATTTATGGGTGGTATAAAAATGATTCCTATCTCAACTCCTAAAGGAGAGTTTAAAGTATGGACAAAACGAGTGGGTAACAACCCTAAAATCAAAGTATTATTACTGCACGGCGGACCAGGAATGACTCACGAAATTTATGAATGTTTTGATGGGTACTTTCCGCAGGAAGGAATCGAATATTACTATTATGATCAACTAGGTTCTTATTATAGTGATCAGCCTAAAGACAAAAGCCTTTGGGATCTTGATCGTTTTGTAGAAGAAGTAGAACAAGTTCGTATTGCCTTAGGATTAAATAAGGATAATTTTTATCTGTACGGACAATCATGGGGCGGGATTTTAGGAATGCAGTATGCACTTAAATATCAAAATAATTTAAAAGGTCTTATCATCTCTAATATGGTAGCTTCTATTCCTGAATATCAAAAATATTCTGATGAAGTATTAGCTCCGCAACTAGATCCTGAAGTTTTAAAAGAGATTATGAGTTATGAAGAGAAAGAAGAATACTCTAATGAAAGATACTTGGATTTAATTGTTCAGCATTATTATACCAAACATATTATAAGAATGCCTGTAGATCAATGGCCTGATCCTATTAACAGAGGATTTAAACACCTAAATCCCGATGTTTATGTTACTATGCAAGGACCTAGTGAGTTTGGAATCAAAGGTGATGCAACTTTAAAAAATTGGGATGTGAAAGATCAATTGTCAAAAATTACGGTTCCTACTCTTTCAATAGGTGCAAAATATGACACTATGGATCCTAAAGAAATGGAATGGATTGCAAATGAAGTACAGAATGGTCGTTATTTACATTGTCCTAATGGTAGTCATTTATCCCAGTTTGATGATCAAAAGAACTTTTTTACAGGATTAATAAAATTTATTAAAGATGTAGATAATGGTGATTTTGAAATCAAATGATTATTAAAAATTTGTAAAATAAACATATAACAGAAAAACTAAAGAAATGAAGAAAATAGCCTACCTCTTATTATCATTATTTCTTTTTAGTTGTGCTCAAATTGAAAAAGATGTTTATGATATCGTGATTTCTGATATTAGTATTATTGATATTGAAAATGGAAACATATCAGTAAAAACCATTTTCATAAAAGATGATATCATCATTAAAATCGAAAACCAGGATAACTCTGATCTATATACTACTCCAAACAAAATAGACGGTTCTAATAAATATGTACTTCCCGGATTTTGGGATAATCACATACATTTAAGAGGAGGAGAAGAACTAATCGAAGAAAACAAAAATCTTCTTCCCCTTTTTATTGCCAATGGTATTACTACAGTACGAGATGCAGGAGGAGATCTTACGGAGTCAGTATTAGCCTGGAACAAAGAAATTGCTAATAAAAAATTGATTGGGCCTACCATCTATACATCCGGACCTAAATTAGATGGCAAAAATGCTACTTGGGCTGGATCTCTGGTAGTAGAATCAACTGAAGATGCAATCAGAGCATTAGATTCATTAGAAAAAATACCTGCTGATTTTGTAAAAATTTATGACAGTAGAATATCCAGAGAAAACTATCTGGAAATTTTAAAGCAGGCAAAAAAGAGAGGAATGATCTCTTCTGGTCATATGCCATTTACTGTAGAACTACATGAAGCCGTTAATTCTGGAATCGGGGCAATAGAACATTTATACTATATTTTAAAAGGATGTTCATCAAATGAAAAAGAAATCACGCAAGCCATTATCAATAAAGAAACAGGATTTTGGGACGCTATGGATGGTTTAATCAATACCTATAATGATACTATCGCTATAAAAACTTTCCAAAACCTTAAAGATAATAACACTTATGTAGTTCCTACTTTACACATAGGTAATATACTAAGTTACCTCGATGAAGATGATCATACCAAGGATTCTTATCTAAAAATAATTGGCCCTGGAATCATTAAAACTTATGAGGGCAGAATTAAAAGAGCTCTTAACGCTACAGAAGAGAGTAAAAAATCAAGAAAAGAGCTAAATGCATTTTTCAAAATGCTCACAAGAGCACTTAATGACGCTGGAGTAAAATTATTATCAGGATCTGATAGTGGAGCCTATAACTCATATACTTATTCTGGAATCTCGCTGCACAAAGAACTTGAAGCAATGGTAGCTGTGGGTATCTCTCCTTTGGATGCCCTACGTACTTCTGCATATAATGGATCAAAATTTCTCCAGAAAGATACTATTTCAGGAACCATAGAAATAGGTAAAGTATCTGATTTGGTTATCTTAAACAGTAATCCATTAAACAATATTAAAAACACTAGAGATATCTATAGAGTAATTAAAAATGATCAGATTTATGATCCTAAAGAAATTGCCAAACAATATGACTGTCTTGAGTGTTTTACTTTCAATAATAACTAGAACTAAACACCATAATTCAAATAGATACTATATCTATTGAGAATTAGTAAAATATTCTAACTCATGAAAAAATATATCTTTTTGCTTATAGTTGTACTATCTATATCTTGTGCTAAACCGCAAAAACAAGTTAGTCCAACTGCCATATTGATCAGTAATGTCAATATCATTGATATCAACAATGGCTCTATAGCTCAAAAGCAACAAATTATTATAGATTCTGGTAAAATCAAAAACATATCAGCGTCTATAGAAAACATTGATAAGTATACTACTGTTATTAACGGTGATGGCAAATATGTTATTCCGGGATTGGCAGAAATGCATGCACATATTCCGCAACCCACAACCAGCCAAGAACGTATTGAAGAGGTATTGTTTTTATATTTATCAAATGGTATAACTACTATTAGAGGAATGTTAGGACATCCTTCTCATCTCGAATTAAGAGAAAAAGCTATAAAAGATGAAATTTTAAGTCCAAGAATATTTACTTCTAGCCCTTCATTAAACGGAAACTCAGTTAAAACTAAAGAAGAAGCTATTTCTAAAGTAACAGCGTATCAAAAAGAAGGGTATGATTTTTTAAAAATTCATCCCGGAATTAAAAAAGAAGTATTTGATCAGGTTGTAAGTACTGCTAATGAGGTGGATATATCATTTTCAGGACACGTTCCTGTAGATGTTGGCATTCGTCATGCTTTACAAAGTAAGTATGCCTCTATCGATCATATAGATGGTTTTCTTGAAGGCCTAGTTCCTGAATCTGAAAATGTAAACCCGCAGGACAATGGGTTCTTTGGTTACAACTTCACTCCTTTGGTAGATATAACTAAAATTGATGAATTAGTACAGTTATCCAAAAACAATAAGGTATGGATCGTACCTACTCAAAGCCTGTATCAACGTTGGTTTGCACCAATATCAGCCGAAGAGCTTCTTAAAGATCCAGAAATGAAATACATGCCTGCTTCTACCCTAAAAAACTGGAAACAAAGAAAAGGGCAATATACTGAGGCTAATCCTAATTTTAATAAAGAACAATGGCAACAATTTAACGATATTAGGCAAAAACTACTTAAAAAACTTCAGGATAATGGTCATGGTATTTTATTAGGGTCTGATGCTCCACAGCTTTTTAATGTTCCTGGATTTTCGATTCATCATGAAATTCAAGGTATGCTACAAGCTGGGATGACACCTTTACAAATATTACAATCAGGAACTACAAATCCTTCAGTTTTCTTTGATAAACAAGATACCTTTGGTTATATCAAAGAAGGATTGGACGCTGATTTAGTTATTTTAAATGCCAATCCTATAGAAGATATAAAATCATTACAGCAAATCTCTGGAGTAATGGTAAGAGGAACCTGGCTTTCTAAAGATATGATCGATAGAAAATTAGAAGAAATAGCTAAAAATGCAGCAAATAACTAACTTTACAAGAAATAGCATTCTATGAGAAAGATTATCATTTTATTAGTATTTCTAGGGACACATCATAATTTTTATTCACAAGAAAATAAGATCCCTGATGTTCAAGTTACTACCTCTAATGGAGAAAAAATACAAATCCTTGATAAGATCGATAAACTTACGATCATTGATTACTGGGCAACCTGGTGTAAACCGTGTATCGCAGAAATGCTTTTTTTAGAAAAAATTGAAAAAAAATACGCAGGAAAATTAGATATAATCTCTATTTCGGTTGATAACAGCGAGGGTCCCTGGAAAAAATATATAACAAAAAAGAACAAAACAGGTCATCAATACTGGATCGACTCTCAAAATTCATTAATGGAATTAATTACCGAAGAAGTTACACTAAGAGATGGTCAAAAAGGAATCAGTTGGTCTATTCCTAGATTTTTGTTGGTAGATAAAGATGGAAAAATACTTAATAGTGACTGTCCTCCTCCTTCAACCGGATCTTTAGACACACTTATTGAAAAAAATCTATAATTCATTTAAGACGAAAATAATTAGAATGAAAAATATCTTTCGAAGCATTTCAATTTTATTGGTATTTGCTTTTGTATTCACAGCAAAAGCACAACAAATAAAGGTACCTATTGATACAACAATAGTTTCTAATCATACGGCAATTATAAAAGGAAAAACGATTCCTTATAAAGCCACAGTTGGTTTCCAACCTGTTTGGGATGAGAAAGAGGTTCCAATAGCATCGTTATCTTATACTTATTATAAAAGAACTGATGTAAAGAACGATGAAAATCGTCCTTTATTAATTTCTTTTAATGGAGGTCCCGGATCAGCATCAGTATGGATGCATATTGCTTATACAGGACCAAGAATTCTTAAAATAGATGAAGAAGGCTTTCCTATACAACCTTATGGAATTAAAGCCAACCCAAACTCCATATTAGACATAGCAGATATTGTATTTATTAATCCTGTTAACACGGGATATTCACGAATGATTGCTGATAAAGAAGGAGAAATGCCTGATGAGAAATTATTTTTTGGGGTGAATGCAGATGTTGAATACCTTGCAAAATGGGTCAACACATTTGTCACCAGAAATAATCGATGGCGTTCTCCAAAATATTTAATAGGAGAAAGTTACGGGACTACCAGAGTATCAGGTTTAGCTCTGGAACTTCAACAGCAGCAATGGATGTATCTAAACGGGGTCATTCTGGTATCACCAACACAGATTGGATTTAAATTCGACGGACCTGTAGAAGTTGCTAATCGATTACCTTATTTTGCGGCCGCTGCCTGGTATCATAAAATGTTACCACAAGAACTTCAAAATAAAGATCTCTTTGAAGTTCTTCCAGAGGTTGAGAACTATGCTATTAATGAATTACTTCCAGCCTTGGTACAAAGTGGTTATTTAGATTCTACTAAAAAAGAGGAAATTATAACTAAAATGGCCTATTATTCTGGACTTTCAAAAAAAACAATTCGCCAGCATAACTTAGAAGTTCCTAAACGCTATTTCTGGAAAGATTTGTTAAGAGAAAAAGAAGGTTTAACGATAGGTAGATTAGATTCGCGTTATAAAGGTATGGATATTAAAGAAGCTGGAGACTCGCCTGATTATAATAGTGAATTAACCTCGTGGTTACACGCATTTACACCTGCAATAAATTATTACTATAGCCAGGAATTAGGATTTAAAACTGATTTAAAATACAACATGTTTGGGCCAGTGTATCCTTGGGACAGAAATGATAATAGCACAGGAGAAAACCTTAGAAAAGCCATGGCAATGAATGCAAACCTGCACACCATGGTACAATCTGGTTATTATGATGGTGCTACTACTTATTTTAATGCCAAATATGTAATGTGGCAACTTAATGCCAATGGAAAACTTACAGATCGTTTAAGTTTTAAAGGATATAGAAGCGGTCATATGATGTATCTTCGTAATGAAGACCTTATTCAAGCTAATGAAGATATTAGAGTATTTATTACTAGATCATCATCCAACATTAAAAACGGATCTAAATATTAGTTTGTAGTCTTATAAGCCAATATAATTAAACAACCATTATTTAATATAAGGTATGCATTTAGCACAAGTAAATATAGCAGAGATGATAGCTCCAATAAATGATCCTATCATGGCAGATTTTGTTAATAATCTGGATCGTATTAATGCACTTGCAGAACAAAGTGATGGTTTTGTGTGGAGACTTAAAGGTGATGAAGGAAATGCAACAGCTATTCGAGTTTTTGATTATGATTTTTTAATCATCAATATGTCTGTTTGGAAAGATATTGATACGCTATTCGATTTTACTTATAAAACTGCACACGTTGAGATTCTTAAGCGAAAAAAAGAATGGTTCCACAACATGAAAAAAATGCATATGGCTTTTTGGTATGTTGAAAAAGGGCATCATCCTACTGCAGAAGAAGCCAAGGAAAGACTACAATACATTAGAGATCATGGAGAAACACCATATGCGTTTACGTTTAAAAGCAGGTTTTCTATAGAAGAATTAAAAACATATAAACCCAAAAATTAAACGCTGCTATAAATATGTTTTCTTCTTCCTTCAAAATTCAATATTATCTAATGTTCGTATGTATCATCCTTATGGCTCATACACATGCACAAACTAAGTTTGAACGAGAATATCGAATCAAAGTAGAAAATATTCCTAAAAAGGCTAAGGATTTTATCGATCAATGTTTCTTTCATCAAAAAACCAAATGGTATGCTGAAGAGAGTCAAGATGGAAAAACAATTGAAGCAAAAACACTTTATAATGATCATAAATATAGTATTGAATTTTCTACTGATGGTAACGTACTGGATGTAGAAAAGAAAATAAAATTCGATAACTTAAAAACTGCACATAAAAATCAAATAACTACAACATTAAAAGAGCTTTTTAGCAAATACAAGATTATAAAAACCCAAATCCAATGGAAAGCCGATAACCACGTATTGGTTTCTCTTATTAAAGATGGATATACTAACAAACAATATTCTTTACATTATGAGATGGTAATCAAAGCAAAAAAAGAAAAAGGATATCATTTATATGAAGTATTATTTACTCCCAATGGAGAAGCGATTAAAATTCTCAAAATTGTACAACGAAATAGCGATAATTTACAGTTCTAAAAATTAAGATTTTCTTGGTTTTTTATCTTTTTACTTATGAAAAAGATTTTATTTATTTTTTTTACCATCCTTAGTTGTTGCAAAATACAAGCGCAAAGCGAATTCTCAACGGGTTTATTACCAGGTGTTAGAATATCAACCAAAATATCAGATCAAATCAAATGGATTAATGGCCTACAATCAAGACATATTCTTACAGATAATACCAAAGTAAAATCTTTTGATTATGAATATATACTTACAGATATTTCTTCTTTAATTTCTATTAAAATTGGAGCTCACGGAGTTTTTAACACAGGATACTTAATACGTTTTCAAGATGATGAAGTAATTCATAGAAGTATTCAACAATATAACCTAGTGCAAAATCTTGAAAGGTTACGAATTGGACATAGATTTGCTACCGATCAAACTTTTAATACTAATAAATCTCCTCAATTTAGATTACGATACAAAATATCGCTCGAAAAACCCCTAGCTGGAGATAAAATAGATCCCAAAGAATTTTATCTAAAATTAGGAAATGAGTATCTAGGAATCTACCAAAGTAATGATACAGAATTAGAAATCAGAGTGTTGCCGTTTATAGGATATGAAATTAATCATAAAAATAAAGTAGAACTTGGAATAGATTATCGATTGAGTGATTTTTTTAATTCTGGATCAGAAAATGATTTATGGTTAAGCATGAACTGGTTTTATACTATTGATGCAAAAAATAAGTCAAGTAAGTAATTACTTAAGAATATGATCTTATGTTATTAACTAGGCTTTAAGAAGGAATGCAATATAAAACACATACTTTAGAGTACTTTTTATTTAAATAATTATGGCTGCAATTATCAAAATCAAACCTTTAAGTTTTCCTTGGGAAACCAGTGATCCATTTCTTTTCTGTGCTTATCATGAGGACAGCTATCCAAAAGGCAATAAAAAACTAGGGCCTGATGCTTCTCTAGAAGGAAGAGTTATCGGTCAGGATTTCACTTTAAAGGATGGTTGGCGAATGTATCACGGCACACAAGTACCTGGATTTCCTGCACACCCACATCGTGGTTTTGAGACTGTAACTATTGTTCAAAAAGGCTTAGTTGATCATTCCGATTCGTTGGGAGCTGCAGGACGATTTGGAAACGGAGATGTACAATGGATGACAGCTGGAAAAGGAGTACAACATTCTGAAATGTTTCCTTTATTAGATTCAGAAAATGACAACCCTTTTCTTTTATTTCAGATATGGCTTAATCTTCCCAGAAATAAGAAGATGGTAGACCCTCATTTTAAAATGTTATGGAATGATGAAATTCCAAAAATATCTACCAAAGATAAAAATGGAAATAAGATCGAAATTATTTTAGTAGCTGGACAACTTGATGATAAAACAGCCCCAGCTCCAGCTCCTGACTCCTGGGCAGCAGATTCTGATAATGAAATTGCAATTTGGACTATAAAAATGGCTCCAAATGCTACATACACTTTTCCAAAAACTTCTGTTGGTATGAATAGATCTCTTTACTTTTTTAAAGGAAGTGAAATTAATAGCGAAGCTTATACAATTCCTGTTAACCATGAGATTATTATAAATCCTAGTTTAGAACACACCATTGTAAATGGTGATTCTGAAGCACATCTTTTACTATTACAAGGAAGACCTATCCAAGAACCTGTAGTAAAACATGGCCCTTTTGTTATGAATAGTCAGTTAGAAATTAGAGAAGCAATACATGAGTATCAACAAACCGAATTTGGTGGCTGGCCTTGGCCATCACACGATCATGTACATTCAAAATCCAAAGGTAGATTTGCTTTATATCCAGATGGTACAGAAATCAATAAATAGTCCTATTAGTAATTTCTCCATAAACACTTTAACCTATGTAATTTTCTAAGGTTTTCTTTAGCATCACTACTTTAAGGATTTCTCAAAAAAAGCTTTGTAGATTATCTTTTTTTCAATCATATCACAAAATAACAAAGGTTCATTCTTTTAAATTGTTAAAATTATAGTACATTTATTAAAAAATGCTAAGCACTTTATTGAATAAACACCACTTGTAATGTGTAAAAAATTACCCCTGTTATTACTACAAGTTACAATTCTTATCTTTCTTTATTCTTGTTCAAAGAATGAAGATATTCTAAATGATCAACAAAAAGAATGGTTACAACAGCAAGCCCCTATTAAAGTTGCCATTTTCCCCTACTACCCTCCTTATCAACTACTTAATGACGAAGGAAATGCAGAAGGCATTTTCCCGGAGTATTTAGAACTTATTGAAGAAAAAATCGGATATAATTTTCAAAAGGTATATTTTGATACTTGGCCAGAATTAATGAATGCTGTCGAAAAAGAAGAAGTAGATATCATTTTAGAAATGCCTCCGTCAAAAACACGAGAATCATATCTTAATTTTTATGCACAGTTATTCGAAACTCCTAATATTATTACCACTCGTATAGCTGATTCTTTAGGAACCAAAATCTCTCACTTTGATGGTAAAACAGTGGTACTTCCAGAGAATTATGTAATTATCGAATTTTTGAAACAAAAATACCCTCAAGTAGATATTGTTACTTGTAAAAATGATTTCCTTTGCTTACGAAGATTAAATGCTGGAGAGTTTGATGCTTATATAGGCCCTAAAACTGTAGTTCATTACCTAATTAAAACAAAAAACTTTAACAATCTTCAAGCTATTGGAGAAACCGAATTTAATTATAATCCTGGACTTGCTGTTTTTAAAAACAATATTGTTCTCAATCAAATCATTTCTAAAGCTACACAGTGTGTTACTAAAGAAGAAAAGCAAGTTATTTTAGATAACTGGTTGTTTAATGTTGTTACCCCATTCTATCAAACAACAAAATTTTGGGTATTATTCTCTGTGGTTGTAATAATCCTATTAATCAGCATCTTATTAATTAATAGTTATCTTAAAATCAAAATAAAACAAAGAACTCGAGAACTACGAGCGGCAAAAGAAAATGCAGAAGAAAGTGATCGTCTTAAAACTAATTTCATCAGAAACATATCTCATGAGATAAGAACTCCAATGAATGGTATCATAGGTTTTTCAGAGTTTTTAAATAATCCTGATTTAACACCTAATGAACGAAAAGAATATACTCGTATTATTATAAATAGTGGTAAACAGTTGATGAGTATTATTGAAGATATTCTCGAAATTTCTAAACTTCGTTCAAAACAAGTTTCTGTTAATATCGAAAAAACAAATCTTATTATTTTGTTTCAAACTCTCTTCTCTGTTTTTAAAATAAAAGCTCAAGAAAAAAACATCGACTTACTTCTTGAAAATGGATTACCTGACGATCAAAAATTAATATTAATAGATAAATCAAAACTCAATAAAATCCTGAGTAACCTTATAGATAATGCTATAAAATTTACGGATACTGGTTACGTTAAAATTTCTCACAAAATAAAAAATGAGCTTTTACAGATTTGTATTGAAGATACAGGAATAGGAATCAATACTAAAGATCAAGAAGCAATCTTTGCAAGTTTTTCTCAATCAGAACTTGAAATTGCCAAAAATTATGGTGGTCTGGGTCTTGGATTAACTATTGCCAAAGAAAATGTTGCTCTTATTGGTGGCCATATCGCATTTAAAACTATTCTGGGAGAGGGAACAACGTTCACCGTTACTGTACCTTACAATTCAGTACAATCTGATATTATAAACACTTCTATAGAGCTAGATAAACCCGAAGAATCTAAAAAACATATCATTCTGATAGCCGAAGATGGAGAAGTCAATTTTTTATTTCTAAAAATGATCTTAATCAAAATGACCAATTATGATTTTATAATTCATAGAGCTAAAAATGGGAAAGAAGCTGTAGATCTATGTCAGGAAAATAATAACATTGATTTGGTACTAATGGATATAAAAATGCCAATTATGGATGGTTATGATGCAACTGCTAAAATCAAAAAAATAAGACCCGATTTACCTATTATTGCTCAAACTGCATATTCTACAGAAGAAGATATCCAAAAAGCATTAGCTGCCGGTTGCGATGATTTTGTTTCAAAACCAGTAGATTCTAAAATATTAAAACCCATGCTGCTTAAGTATTTTGCAATGTTTAGAAGCCCGAAATAATTATCTTTTTTTATAAAGAATAAAGTCCAAGTGATTTAAGAGATTACGATTTATCTTACCTACTTTTTACAATAATGATTTTTTATGACTTTAAAATTTAAAGTTTTTATTGTCATCCTAATACTTGGTATTCTAATACAGTTTTACAGGCCTCACAAAAATGTGCAAAAAGAAGTTTCAGCAAACGATTTTTTGGTCTACGAAAAAGCACCAAATAACGTGAAGCAATTGTTCATCAATGCATGTTATGATTGTCATTCTAATCAAACAAATTATGAATGGTTTGATAACATTGCTCCCATCTCTTGGTACATCGATAATAATATTAAAGAAGGGGTTTTTGTTTTAAATTTCTCTGAATGGGCAAATTATGAAACAATTGACAAAGAGATTATCTTCTCTGCTATACCATTTAATATTAATACTGATAGAATGCCTACTCCGCAATACAAAATATTACACCCTAAAGCAGAATTATCTAATAACAATAAAAGAAACATGTTACTATGGCTAGAACAGGTAAAAAAGCGATTTTTAAAGGAAGAAAGCGAAAAATCACATTATTAATACTTATAATATTATTTGCAGCAGTACAATTTTATAGACCTCATAAAAACATACAAAAAGTAGCTACAAAAAAGGATTTTCTTAGTTATGAAAAAGCGCCAGAAAATGTTGCTAATCTCATCAAAAACTCCTGTTATGATTGTCATTCTGATTATACAGATTATTACTGGTATGATCATATAGCGCCAGCCTCTTGGTTTGTCGATAACCATATTAAAGAAGGCAAAGAACATCTTAATCTATCCAAATGGTCTATCAAGGATTACCGTGATAAAAGATCTTATCTCTCGCAGATGGCTTCTATGATCAAAGAAAACAAAATGCCTCTTCCATCATATACCTTGGTACATCCTAAATCCAAATTATCAGATACAGAAAAACAGCAAATTATCGACTGGTTATTTACAATCGAAGTTAAAAGGTAGTTAAAAAGGTTTCATTTTTTGTTAATTGATCTTCAAACAAATACAAAAATTAAGCAATATTAAAAATTTAGAAATTAGTTAATATTATAATAATATACTATCTTTATTAAAGGGAGTAAAAAAAAGTAAGTGATAATTTAAATAAATATGTTTAAAAAGTTACCATACTATTTTTTACTAATCATTCAGTTAGTTTTTCTATCTGCTTGCTCTCAATCTCATACAATTGAAGAAGAAGAAAAAAATTGGCTCCAAGAGAATGATGATATTACAGTTGCCTTATTCCCTTATTATCCTCCATATCAATTTATCAATGACCAAGGCAATATTGACGGGATCTTTATTGAATATTTAGAGTTAATTGAAAAAAAAATTGATCATAAGTTTAAGAAAAAACAATATTCAAACTGGATACAATTATTAGAAGATAAAAAAGCGAATAAAGTTGATATCATCTTAGAGATACAACAAACAGAAAAAAGAGATTCTTATCTTAACTTTTACGCTCAACTTTTTCAATCTCCTCATATCATTGTTAGCAATAAAAAAAAGGATAATCCAACTAAACTTAAAGATTTATCAGGAAAAATTGTCACTGTACCAAATGAATATGCTATTTATGAAAATTTAAAAAAACAATATCCTAACTTAAATATAAAAGTAGAAATAGATGAATTAACCTGTTTAAAAAAGGTAAACTCTGGAGAATATGATGCTTATATTGGCCCTAGAGCGGTTGCTAATTATTTTATTAAAGCAGAAAATTTATCTAACCTTAGAATGGGTTCCAAAACAAAATTCAAGTATGAACCCAGTATTGCTGTAACAAAAGAAAATGCTATGCTCAATGCTATTATTGAGAAAGCAACTAAAAGTATTACTAGTAAAGAAAAACAATCAATTATCAATAATTGGCTGTACAACGTTGTACAACCATTTTACAAGAAACCAGTATTTTGGATCATATTATCAGGAATCATTTTTCTAATCCTATCATTCATTCTTTTACTCAACGTATATTTAAAATATAAAGTAAAAGAGAAAACAAGAGAATTAGTAATCGCCAAGGAAAATGCTGAAGAAAGTGATCGATTAAAAACAAATTTCATACGAAATATTTCTCACGAAATTCGTACACCCATGAACGGTATTGTAGGATTTTCTGAGTTTTTAAACAATCCTGATCTAACAGCCGAAGAAAGTAAAGAATATACTCGCATTATAATTAATAGCGGTAAGCAATTAATGAGTATTATAGAGGATATTCTTGAAATTTCCAGGCTCAGAACAAAACAAATTAAAGTTAATGTAGAGAAGACTAATTTGATCATTTTGTTTCAAACTCTCAATTCGATCTTTATAATGAAAGCCCAGGAAAAAGGGGTTAGTCTTCAGCTCGATAACAGATTACCAGATGATCAAAAACTGGTATTAATTGATAAATCGAAACTACATAAAATCTTAAGTAATCTTCTTTCAAATGCTATCAAATTTACAAATGAAGGCTCAGTTACTATGACCTGTAAAATAAAAGAGGAGTTGTTGGTTATATCTATTGAGGATACCGGGATCGGAATCAACCCTAGAGATCAAGAACTGATTTTTAAAAGTTTTTCTCAATCAGAAAAAGAGATTTCAAAAAACTATGGAGGATTAGGGTTAGGACTTACCATTGCTAAGGAAAATGCAACTCTAATAGGAGGTCATATTTCATTTAAATCTATTTTGGATCAGGGAACTACTTTTACCGTGACATTGCCACACAATCCTATACAATCAAATATTGTTCGTACTTCTTCAAAGTTTAAAAACAAACTTCCAGAATCAGAAAAACATATTATCTTGATCGCAGAAGATGGGGATGTTAATTTTTTATTCCTTAAAACTATTTTGATCAAAATGACAGATTATGAATTTGTTGTGCATCGCGCCAAAGATGGAAAAGAAGCTGTAAGTCTTTGCGAAAACAATCTTAATATTGATTTAGTACTTATGGATATTAAAATGCCTGTAATGAATGGATATGACGCTACAAAGCATATAAAAAGGATGAGACCAGGATTACCCGTAATAGCTCAAACTGCTTACTCTACAGAAGAAGATATCCAAAGAGCACTTGATGCTGGCTGTGATGATTTTATTTCTAAACCTGTAGATAGAAATATCTTAAAACCAATTCTAAAAAAATACTTTTTTTCAAAGCAGCGTCAATCCAATCCTTAATGTCATTAATTGATCAATACACTGGTTTTTTAGAAAGTCAACCATTATGGAATTCAAATGATCTTTTTGAATTAATTCAATTTAATACTCAAGAACTGTTTGAAACTTCAACAACAGATAAGGTTTCAGAAATCATTATATCTGAAAACGAAGTTTTAGGTAAACGAATCGAACGTTTTTTTGAGCATTGCATTAACGAATCAATTCACTACCGTATAATTTCTAAGAACATACAAGTATTTAAAGACAAGATTACTATTGGCGAACTGGATTTCTTATTACAGGATGTAAGCAATAAAAAACTTATTCACGTTGAACTGATATACAAATTCTATGTTTATGACCCTAATATTAAAGAAGAACTAGAACGATGGATTGGTTCAAACAGAAAAGATTCACTTTTGCAAAAAGTCCAAAAACTCAAGACCAAGCAACTTCCTTTACTCTTTAAACAGGAAACAAAATCAATTTTAGAAAATTTAGAATTGGATCGCTCTGTCATTCAACAAGAAGTATGTTATCTCGGACATTTGTTTGTTCCTCTATCATACATCAACAAAAAAATCCCTTTCTTAAATAATAAATGTATTGTAGGATATTGGATTCATCTAAAGGATTTCACCTATGATCAATACAAAGATTATCTATTTCATATCCCTCAAAAAAAAGATTGGGTAGTGAACCCCAAATCTTGCTTAAACTGGTCTTCTTATAAAACTATCTTGAAACAATTAGAAATGCAATTACTACAAAAAAAATCTCCACTACTTTGGTCAAAAAGTAATGAAGATTCTTATGCTCGTTTCTTTATAGTCTGGTGGTAATTATTATACCTTATTAAAGTCCACTTATATAGCTTCCGTAAAGATCTTTAAAATGAAACCCTTCAGACAGCCTATGTTTACTAAGTTTTTTATACTCTACTAGTCCCCATAATAAAAACTCTTTTATAAAATAGCTATCATTTTCAGAAATATCAGATTGATATTTTTTAATTAAACCATTGAGAGGCAAAATAGAATTTAATTTTTCTTTATAAATAGTATCCGGTACATCATCTAATAGTTCAAAGCCACTATTTTCAAAAAACCAATCTATCAATTCTTGATATGGACTTTCATACCCTTCTTTTTCTAATTTTTCGATTTTAGGAAAAAAGTCTGGAAACAAGGTCTTGATAGCATCAGATAATAATGACTGCGCAACAGAATCTGCTCCCTCTTGTTCTCCTTCATACACCAATTCTACTTTACCTGTTATCGCAGGAATAACGCCTATAAAGTCACTTAATCTCAATAGCGTATGTTTATCTTCTGATCTTAGAGCTCTATACTCTGCCGTACTTAATAAGTTTTCATATGCAGTAATACTCATACGAGCACTTACTCCACTTTTATGATCAATAAACTCACTCTCTCTTGCCTGAAAACTAATTTGCTCTAAAATATCTTTTGCTACTTCTGGGACATACACTAAGTCTTCTTGTCTTGAATCCAAATGTGCTTCTTGTTGGGTTATACTTTTAGCTATTTCAATTGTCTCTGGATAATGTGTAAGAATTTGTGATCCTATCCTATCTTTTAGCGGAGTTACAATACTACCTCGATTGGTATAATCTTCTGGATTTGCAGTAAATACGAACTGCAAATCAAGTGGTAATCTAAGTTTAAAACCTCTGATCTGTATATCTCCTTCTTGTAAAATATTAAACAAAGCCACCTGTATACGAGCTTGTAAATCTGGTAACTCATTAATTACAAAAATACATCTATTGGCTCTTGGGATCATCCCAAAATGTATTACTCGATCATCAGCATAACTCAATTTTAAATTGGCTGCTTTAATCGGGTCAACATCTCCTATAATATCAGCAACAGATACATCTGGTGTAGCAAGCTTTTCTGCAAATCTATCGGATCTATGCACCCAACTAATAGGTGTGTCATCTTCTTTTTCTTTCACTAAATTAACCGCATATCTGGAAATTGGATTCAAAGGATCGTCATTAATTTCTGAACCTTCTACTACAGGCATCCACTCATCCAGTAGATTTATCATTTGTCTTGCCAAACGTGTTTTTGCCTGACCTCTTAATCCTAATAGGTTGATATTATGACGAGATAAAATAGCTCTTTCTAACTGAGGAATTACCGTGTTTTCATATCCATAAATCCCTGTAAAGGTTTCTTCATTATTAACAATTTTTCCTCTTAGATTATTCCTGAGTTCATCTTTTATAGATTTGCTTTCGTACCCAGATTTTGTAAGTTGTCCTAATGTTTTTATAGTTGGTATTTTCATATTTTCTTCTTTAAGAAAAAAAGAACTTAGTACATAAAGGTTAACATATACTAATTTTTAATGTTTAATTGTTCTTTATCTCTTTTCTTTAGCTCTTTATTATTTTTTTTATCCTTTGATTCTTTTTTTTCTATTGGTCTCATAGTCTTCAAAAATCATTTCTCCTAAGCCTTTAAGACCTGTATAAAATGCTTTTCCTTGATTTGCATAAGTAAATTCTCTTACAAACTGCATCAAATATGGATCCTGAGCTATCATAAATGTAGTTATGGGTATATGAAGTCTTCGTGCTCTCTGCGCCATCATATAACATTTATTGACAATATGACGATCCAAACCATTACTATTTTTATAATACTCTCCATCTGGTAACCGTAAACAACTAGGTTTACCATCAGTGATCATAAAAATTTGTTTATTGGTATTTCTTTTTCTTCTGAGCATATCCATAGCCAATTGAAGTCCTGCAACTGTATTAGTATGATATGGCCCTACTTGTAAATAGGGTAAATCTTTAATAGCTATTGGCCAGGCATCATTACCAAAAACCAAAATATCCAATGTGTCTTTAGGGTATCGGGTAGTAATTAATTCTGCTAGCGCCATTGCCACTTTCTTGGCTGGTGTTATTCGATCTTCTCCATAAAGAATCATACTATGACTAATATCTATCATCAGGACGGTACTCATTTGAGCTTTGAACTGTGTTTCTTCTACTACAAGATCATCTTCAGTTAATCTCAGATCTCCAATCCCATGATTAATCTGAGCATTCTTCAGGCTCTCTGTAATTGATATTCGTTCAAGAGCATCTCCGTATTGATAATTTCTATATTCTCCAGAGTGTTCATCTCCTCTACCAATATAATTAGTTCTATGATTACCGGATCCACTACGTTTTAATTTACCGAATATCTGATCCAAAGCGCGTTTTCTAATTGCCTGTTCTGTTTTAGCAGTAATAGACATCCCTCCTTTTCCATCTGGTTTTATTTCTTCACGTATGTATCCCTTTTTCTTCAGATCTTCTACAAAGTCATCAAGTGTATATTCTTCATCAGTTAGATGGTATTCTTTGTCGAGTTCTTTCATCCAGTCCAAAGCTTCATCTAAATCACCAGAAGTATGCGTTATAATTTCCTGAAAAATATCAAAAAGCTTTTCAAACGGAGATTGTTTTGGAGCTTCATATATTTTAAACGTGAATCCTTTTCTGAATACTTTTTTTTCTTTTTTCATAACATTATATCCCTAACACTTCTATTATCAAATAATTAACCCAAAGTATTAGTGTTTTTTATAATCATTAAGGATGTTCTCCAGATAAAGTTAGTGTTTTTTATAAAAGATAGAAATACATATATCGGTAAGGAATAATAATTAACATTTGTTTTGGAGAATTCCAATACTTTCAAAAAACCAAAATAAAAGCTCACAACTAGTAACGAACATTTAGTATATTTGAGACACCAGTTGGGAAACCTGGGAAAGGTCAACACTTATATTACCTTCGTATTACTACACATTTTATCTTGATTACTATGAAAAAAACAATCTTATGTTCCGTCATCTTTCTTTTTACTACTTTCTTTTACGCACAAGAAGACTTTGAAAAGGTAAAAACTACTGTTTCTAAGGCCGAAATTGAAGGACATATTTATTTTCTGGCATCAGATGAACTAAAAGGAAGACAAACCGGAACTCCTGAAAATAAAATTGCAGCACAATACCTTGCAAATATGTTACGTGGTTATGGTGTTAAACCAATTCCTGGAACAGACTCTTATTTACAAAAGGTAGAACTAGAAAAAACGACTGGCGCTTCTAAAACCGAATTTAAGAGTGGTGATTTAAAACTAAATAGCGTTTTAACCGTTACTAAAACCAATATAAACTTTGATGGTAAAGCTGTATTTCTAAACTATGGTTTAGAAGAAGATTATAAAAGCACCGATGTAAAAGGTAAGTATGTGATGTGTTATCTTGGGTCTAAGGACAATAATTCTATCAGAGCTGCTTTTTCTTTAACAAAAGAAAAAAGTCAACTGGCTCAAAAAAATGGAGCTCTTGGTGTTATAGAAATATGTAGCGTAGACGATAATACAAAATATAGATTAGAACATTTCCTGAATGGCGAAAAAATGATCCTGGCAAACCCTAATACTTCAAACAAGGATGAATTTGCTTATTTATGGATCAATGATAAAGAAGAGAAAATCAGCCAGCTATTTACCAAAAAGAAAGAAACAGATATTACAATTACCGTAGAAGGGATTACAAAAAGTAAAATCGCTTCACAAAATGTAGTTGGTGTGGTAGAAGGCTCTGATCCCACATTAAAAAATGAATATATTATTTACTCTGCACATTATGATCATGTAGGTATTGGCAAAGCAGTAGAAAACGATTCTATTTATAATGGAGCAAGAGATAATGCAGTAGGTACAGTAACCGTTCTTTCTGCTGCAGAGAATATTGCAAAATATCCTACAAAGAGATCTGCTCTATTTATTCTCTTTACTGGTGAAGAAAAAGGTCTTTTAGGAAGCAGTTGGTACGTAGAACATCCTGTAATTCCTTTGCAACAAATGGTATATTGTTTTAATAGTGATAATGGAGGGTACAATGATACCAGTAAAGCAACAATAGTGGGCTTAGGACGAACCACTGCTGAAAAAGATATCATAAATGCTGCAGCAAAATTTGGCTTAGAAGCTATTGATGATCCTGCTCCAGAACAAGGGCTTTTTGATCGTTCAGATAATGTGAATTTTGCGGCTAAAGGTATTCCCGCTCCAACATTTAGTATGGGGTTTACTGCTTTTGATGAAGAAATCACTAAGTATTATCATCAGGTAACTGATAACCCTGATACTCTTGATTATGATTACTTATTAAAGTTTTTTCAATCATACGTATTAGCTTGCCGTAATATTGCTAATAACCCACAAACTCCTTTTTGGATAGAAGGTGATAAATATCATGAAGCAGGTATAAAACTGTATAAGAAGTAGTTTTAATTTTATACCATTCACTACTAATAAATAGATAGTTCTATAAGGTCAAGATTGATTGTTATAGCATTTCACTCTGAACAGATTTAATACAATAATTTGCGAAATTATAGTACTAAAGAAACAATAAACATATGCTATCTTAGACTCATTTTTTTAAATTTTTCACATTTTTTATACTAAAAAACCTCTTTATAACTATCTTTTTAAGAAAAATTCACCTTTTTTTAACAAAACTATGTCATAAAAAGGGCATTTAAGGCGTAAATTTATAGTCCCCTTTTTTAAGATTAATAAAAGCATTAAAAACAGCAAGTACAATATGATTACTATTTTAAAAACCTAGTAATTACATATTATGAAGCGGTGTAGGCATAGTATGTAATTCATAAATTTTTTAAATTATGAAAAAACATTTACTCTTCTCACTGTTATTCTCCTTAAGTACGCTGTATGTTAGTCCCAACATCCTAGATCAATTTGATATTATAACATCTGATATTCAAAGTAATAATGATCGTAAACTACCTGAAGAAGAAGTTAGACAACGAGGCATTGATCTAATGGCAAATCAAATTGTCGAAGATATAGATGAAATTGATCTTCGTAAGATGGCTCGATCTTCAATTTTTGAAACATCGTATGGCTTTAGATGGAAAATGGTAAATCTCCATACAGGAAAAATCATAATAATTAAGGTAAATAAAAATTTTGAACTCATTTCAGCTAGAAATAGTGATAATTCCAAAATAATGACCCCATAATTTCTGTCAAAAAACTAAGATCTATCTCCTTTTATGAAGAAAGTAGTTCTTTGACTTTTTCATAATCTTCCTCATATTCCCAATAGATAATTCTATTATATGCGTATTTGATCAAAATAAAGTTTTCACTTAACGACAAAATCCTATCGACTGATACTAATTTCTTAGAAGCTTCAGAAACCTTAACTTCTTCAATGATTTCCTGATTTCTGGCATCAAACCCATGTAAAATCTGATGATTTTTAAGAGTAAGCTCAATAAATTTCATGATGTATTCTTTTCGATCAAAAATACTCGATTTTACCTTAACACCCCTTTAAGAATTTAGCATTTACATTTTATTAACTTTAGGGGTTTTAAAATCAGTTACAGTGTCAAAAATTCTTTTTCTTTTCACTACAGTTCTTATAAGTACTATAAGTCTTTCTCAAGAGCGTATTAGTCTCGTCTATACAGGTAATATGGGAGTATATATATCTGATGGACAATCTTCTTTCTTAATAGATGGTTTACATACCAAGTATGGAGATGATTATCTTTTCCCTTCAAAAGAATTAGTTAAAAAAATTGGATCACAATTACAACCCGATGCGATACTGTTCACGCATTATCACGGAGATCATTTCAGTGCTGAGCTGTCAAAAGAATATCTCGATCATAATCAAAAGTCAGTTCTTTTTGGTTCTAGTCAAATCGCTAGTAATTTTAGAGCTTATAATAAAAGAATACATACGGTAACTACCAGTGATTATATTAAACGCACTACAAATGTTGGAGATCTTAAAATTACTGGTTTTAAAATAAATCATGCAGGAAAGAGACATCTTGCCGTAGAAAATGTGGGGTATATCGTAGATATTAAAGGAAAGAAAATCTTACACGTAGGTGATACTAATTGGCTAGAAGAAATAAACCTTTTTGATCAATTAGAACTAATTAAAGAAGAAATCGATATTGCTATTCTTCCATATTGGATGCTCTTACATGAAGACGCCACTAAACTCATAAAAAAACACATCAACCCAAAACAATTGGTCGCAACACATATTTCTCCCAGAATAAAAAAACAAGAACTTAGAGAATTAAAAAAACGTTATCCCAAAGTATATTTTTTAACAAAACAAGAACAACAAATACAACTATAATTAACTCACACACTACACAATGAAAAAATATCTATTTTTAATACTCCTCACTATTACTTCTGTTCTATCAGCACAGGATTTTTCGATGGATCTCATAAAAGACCTTACTCCTCGTAATATTGGACCTGGTGGAATGAGTGGTCGAGTTACCTCAATCGATGTGGTTACTTCTGATCCAGACGTTATTTATGCAGGGACAGCATCAGGTGGATTATGGAAATCAACATCTGGAGGTATTAAATGGAAACCCATTTTTAATAATGAGGCTACCGCCTCTATCGGAGCAGTTGCGATTCAGCAATCAAATTCATCTGTAATTTGGGTTGGAACTGGAGAAGGAAACCCTAGAAATAGTCTTAACGGTGGATATGGTATCTATAAATCCTTGGATGGTGGAAAAAACTGGAAATTGATGGGGTTAGAAAAAACCAGACATATCCATCGAGTGATAATTGATCCTACTAATCCTGATACGGTATATGTTGCAGCAATTGGTTCTCCTTGGGGAGAACATCCAGAAAGAGGAGTTTTTAAAACTACAGATGGCGGTAAAACCTGGAATAAAATTTTATACACTAATAATAAAACAGGGGCTGCAGATCTTATAATGGATCCTACAAATCCTAATAAGTTAATCGTTGCTATGTGGGAACATAAACGCGATCCTTGGTTTTTTAAATCTGGTGGAAAAGGCTCTGGGCTTTATGTAACGCATGACGGAGGAAAAATTTGGGAAGAACGAACGGATAAAGACGGGCTTCCAAAAGGAGATTTAGGAAGAATCGGATTAGCCATAGCTCCAAACAAACCTAATATTATATATGCACTTGTTGAAGCAAAGAAGAATGCTTTGTACAAATCTACAGATGGTGGTTTTAAATGGAAAAAAGTGAATGATAAAAATGATATCGGTAATCGTCCATTTTACTACTCCGATATTTTTGTAGATCCTCAAAATGAAAATAGAGTATACTCAGTATTCACGTATGTAAATGTATCTGAAGATGGTGGGAAAAACTTTTCTCAATTGATGCCGGCTTATGGAGTTGATAATGGCGTACATCCAGATCATCACGCTTGGTGGATTCATCCTAATGACGGTAGTTATATGATTGATGGAAATGACGGTGGACTAAATATAACCCGCGATGGAGGAAAAACCTGGCGTTTTATAGGTAATCTGCCTGTTGCTCAATTTTACCATATCAATGTGGATAATGAATTTCCGTATAATGTGTACGGAGGTATGCAGGATAATGGTAGTTGGAGAGGTCCTGCCTATGTTTGGAAAGCACAAGGAATAAGAAATTCATATTGGCAAGAAATATCATTTGGTGATGGTTTTGATGTGGTTCCTGATAAAGATGATTCCAGATATGGTTGGTCTATGAGTCAACAAGGATTTGTAAGTCGTTATGATTGGATTACTGGTAACAATTATACAGTTCGTCCTACACATTCTGATCCAGAAGTAAAACTACGTTTTAATTGGAATGCTGCTATTAACATTGATCCGTTTGATAATAATACTATCTATTTTGGAAGTCAATTTGTGCATAAAAGTATCGATAAAGGACTTACGTGGACTGTTATTTCTCCTGATTTATCTACTAACAACCCTGAGAAATTAAAACAATCAGAAAGTGGTGGATTAACCATGGATGCTACAGGAGCAGAAAATCACTGTACCGTTTTAGTTATTGAGCCATCTCCATTAGAACAAAACATGTTATGGGCAGGTACTGATGACGGACGAGTTCATATAACGCAAAATGGTGGTGCCAGTTGGACAGATGTTTCCAAAAACATAAAAGAATTGCCAAAAGGAAGCTGGATTGTGCAAATCAAAGCCTCTAACAAAAAGAAAGGTGAAGCCCTATTAGTTGCAAACGATTATCGTAGATTCAACTATACCCCATATGCTTTTAGAACTACTGATTATGGTAAAACATGGAAACGTATTGTAGATCAAAATGATGTAAAAAGTTATACTTTAAGTATTGTTGAAGATCCTGTAGAAAAAAATCTTTTATTCTTAGGAACCGATGACGGACTCTATGTTTCTTTAAACGCTGGTACAGATTGGATTAAGTGGACCAAAGGTTTCCCTACTGTTTCAGTTAAAGATTTAGTGATTCAACCTAGAGAACATGATTTAATCATAGGTACTTTTGGTAGAGCTGCTTGGGTATTGGATGATATCCGCCCATTAAGAGCTCTGGCCAAAAACAAAAATATCCTTAATCAGAAGTTACAACTGTTTGATCCTCCTGTTGCGTATCAGGCAGCATATCAACAACCTACAGGAAGTCGTTTTGGTGGTGATGCTCTATATAATGGAGAGAATAGAGATTTTGGAGCACATCTTGCTTATTATGTTAAAGTAGAAGAAAAGAAAAAAGAAGACCCAAAAGAGGATAAAAAGGAAGATAACGAGGTAGAAGATGAAAAAGAAGAAACTAAGATAAAATGGGATTCTATTCATATTAAGATTTATGATGGCGATCGATTGATTAGAACATTAAAACAGAAAACCCCAGATTCTACCGGAATACATAAGACTCGTTGGTTTATGGATGAAAAAGGAGTAGATCGTCCTTCAAGAAAAATTCAAAAAAGAGATAGAGAACCAGGAGGTGTAAGCGTAAAACCAGGAACTTACAAAGTCGTATTTGAATATGGAGATCAACGTTCTGAAACAAAAATTGAAGTTAAAAGTGATCCTAGATTAAAGATATCACAAAAAAATATTAACCAGATATATGATGCTTCCAAAAAACTGGAAGCTATGAGACAAACCGCTGCTGATGCTGTAAAACAATTAGTAGAGAGTAAAGAAATAGCTTCTAAGTATCAAAAAGAGCTTAAAAAACTTGATAAAGAAAAATTTAAAGATCAAATCAAAGCTTCTAAAAGTATTACTAAAAAAATAGATAGTGTGATTGCTATTTATATCGGTAAAGAAGATAAACGACAAGGAATTACCCGTAATCCAGAAGTAAATGTTATGCAACGAATGGGTACTGCAGGATGGTATGTAGGTAGTCGTCAGAACGGTTTAACAGCTACAGAAGAAACTTTGATAAAGAACGCCAAAGATGCTTTACAAAAAGCAATAACCAAGACTAATGAGTTTTTTACAAATGATTGGAAACCTTACCGTGAAGCGATTGAAAAATTAGAAACTTCACCATTTAAGGAAACAAAGAATTTTAGTTTAGAATAATAAATAAACCAATATATTTTAAACCCATGAGAAAACTAATCACAATTAGTTTGGGCTTACTTCTACTCTATTCTTGTAAAGAAGAAAAAAAAGAAGAAGTTGCTCAACCTATTCAAATCAAAGAGTACTCCATTAAACAATTTATGGATAATGAAAATGCATTTGCTAATGGATTTTCACCAGATAAATCAAAAGCTCTAATAACGAGTAATCGATCTGGGATCTACAATATGTATACGGTTTCATCAAATGGTGGAGAATTTACTCCTGTTACCGCTTCAGATAGTTCTTCTGTCTTTGGGATCTCTTACTTTCCTGAAGATGATAGAATACTATTCAGAATGGATGGTAATGGAGATGAGATCTTTAAACTGTTCCTAAAAGATACTTCTGGTATCAAACGTCTTACTCCAGCAGAGAATGTACGTGCACTTTTTAGAGGTTGGGCAAAAGATGGTAAAAGTTTCTTCTTTGGTAGTAACCAAAGAGATCCTAAGTTTATGGATCACTATGAGATGGATATTGCCAATTTTACATCCAAAGTAATTTATGAGAATAAAGATGGATTAGACTTTGCAGGAATGTCTGACGACAGAAAATACATTGCTTTATTAAAACCTGTAAACACTAATGACACAGATCTTTTTATACTTAATACAGAAACCAAAGAAAAGGTTAAGGTTAATGATAATTTAAGCGGTAACTCTCCAGAAGATTTCTCTCCAGACGGATTGTCTTTCTATTATACAACAGATGACGGAGCAGAATTTAGTTACTTAATGAAGTATAATTTAAAAGATGGTAGTAAAGAAAAAGTAGTTGAAAAAGATTGGGATATTAGTTCATTTTACTTTACAAGAAATGGAAAATATCAAGTGATGTTCACTAATGAAGATGCCAAAACAGTAATGCAGGTTAAAGAAGTAGCCACTGGTGCTGTAGTAGAATTTCCAACTTTTGAAAATAAAGAGATCAGCAGTGCCAGTTTCTCCAGAGACGAGTCTATGGCATTTTTAAATGTTTCAGGTTCTGGAACTCCGAGAAATGTGTACTCTTATGATCTGGCTTCAAAACAATATCATAAATTAACAGATGTTTTAAATAAAGAGATTAATGAAGATGACCTTGTTGCTTCAGAAGTAGTTCGATTTAAATCATTCGATGGTTTAGAAATTCCTGCAATCTACTACAAACCTAAGCAAGCTACTGCAGATAATAAAGTACCTGCTTTAGTGTGGGTTCATGGAGGTCCAGGAGGTCAATCAAGACAAGGCTATAGCTCTGTTATTCAATACTTAGTAAATCACGGATACGCTATTCTTGCTGTAAACAATCGAGGAAGTAGTGGTTATGGAAAAACATTCTATAAAATGGATGATCAAAACCATGGTGATAAAGATCTTAAAGACTGTGTAGCAGGAAAAGATTGGTTAGCTCAACAAGAAATCATTGATGCTAATAAAATAGGAATCATCGGTGGTTCATATGGAGGATATATGACAATGGCAGCCCTTACTTATACACCCGAAGATTTTAAAGTAGGTGTTAATATTTTTGGAGTAACCAATTGGTTGAGAACTCTAAAAAGTATTCCGCCATGGTGGGAATCTTTTAAAGAAGCTTTATATGAAGAAATGGGAGATCCTAATACTGCTGATTCTGTAAGATTACGTAAAATATCTCCATTATTTCATACCGAAAAAGTGACTAAACCACTAATTGTTCTTCAAGGAGCTAAAGATCCTCGAGTTTTAAAAGTTGAATCCGATGAAATCGTAGCAGGTGTTAAGAAGAATGGTGTTCCTGTTGAATATGTATTATTTGAAGATGAAGGGCACGGTTTTGTTAAAAAAGAAAATCAAATTGAAGCTTACAGTAGAGTTATGAAATTTCTAGACAAATACCTTAAAAATACTGGTTCAGAAATAATCAATGATGGTAAATCTGAAACAAAAAAGGTTGAATCTGAATAATCATTTTATAATATTATAAATCTATAAACTGTAAAAAATAAACTTGTCCAAAACGATATCTTAATTTGATTATTGGATAAGTTTATTTTTTACATTTGTGCCTTACATTAAAAAAAGATTACAATGAAAAAAATATTTTTACTAGCAATTATCCTAACAACTTTTATCTCTAATACCTATGCGCAGGAAACTGGAGAAGATGAATGGGGAGCTTGGTATATGTATTTTGGAACCAATAAGGTTACCGATAAATTAAGTATTCATACCGAAGCACAATTCAGATTTTATGAAATAGCTTCTACTTTTAACCAATTACTACTACGTACCGGACTTAATTATCATATCAACGAAAATGCTATCGCTACTTTTGGATACGGTTATATCAGTACAGATGGCACGTTTGAAGATGTTCCTGGAGAAGAAAACTCTGATGAACACCGTATTTTTCAGCAATTTATTCTTAAAAATAAAGTAGGTAAATTTAAATTCGAGCACCGTTATCGTTTAGAACAACGTTTTATTAGTACGCAAGCAGACGATTTTACCGAGCATCGTGCCCGATATCGTTTACAGCTTACCTATCCTATCAATGACAAATGGTTTTTAAACGCTTATGATGAAGTATTTATCAACTTACAAGAGCCTATTTTTGGTCAGAATCGTTTATATGGAGCGATCGGGTATAATGTAGAAAAGAACATTAGCGTTCAGCTAGGATATCTTAAAAATCATTTTACCGGTAGAAATTTTGACCGTTTACAGTTAGGAGTATTCTTTAATACCGACTTTAGAAAAAGTAAACAAAAAAACAAAGGTTAATAAATTTCTGCACTTACTTTTTACTAAGTAGTGTATAACTTTTTAATATGAGAACGAAGCGGTTAGATTTGTTCTCATTTTTTTGATTTATTTATTTTCAAATAATTAAAAACATCAAAAGCACATGAAATTAACAAAACAAGATAATCCTGCTTTACTTCTTATTGATATTCAGAAAGGTTTTGAGGACGTTCCTTATTGGGGTGGCGAACGCAATAATCCCCATGCAGAAGGTAATATGGAAAAACTACTACAATTATGGAGAAAACATCAACTTCCGGTTTTTCATATAAAACATTGTTCTACCAATCCTGTTTCTCCTTTGGCAAAAGGAAATCCTGGAAATGATTTCATGGACTTTAATGTACCTGCAAACAATGAACCTATTATCGAAAAAGATGTAAACAGTGCTTTCATCGGTACTGATTTGCAACAACAGTTAAAAGATCAAAAAATTGATAACCTGGTAATTGTTGGTCTTACAACAGATCATTGTGTATCTACAACAACTCGCATGGCCGGTAATTTTGGTTTTGACACGTATTTGGTTGAAGATGCGGTTGCAACTTTTAATAAAGTAGGAGCTAACGGAGAAAATTATAGTGCTCAATTAATACACGATACTGCAATAGCTAGTTTAAAAGATGAATTTGCTACGATTATAACTACAGAATCTCTTTTTGATCAATTCACTCAATAATTCATGCTAATATTTTTCGTTGAAAGAAAAAAAAACATCTATAACTAATAAATAGTGTCAATTGCTTAAATATTTCTTTTCGGAAATTCTTTCCACTTTTACTATCTTGTTTTTTTATCTATAAGTTCAAGCAGGTATTTTAATACTAATCACAAACTAAACGTTCACAACAAAATAAAGGTGGAATTTAAAGAACAAGTAATAACGTATAAGGATCGTGTTGTATTTATAAAGCTATCAATGCCTTCTTTCAATAGAACGCTAAAGCATTATATTGAAGACGAAGCTTGTTTTATGTTTGTAAATAAAGGAGAGGTTGGTGTTAGATCCTCAGAAGATTATTTTCTTCTCAATAAAAAAACAGCAATGCTCGCCAAATGTTTAAATTACTTCTTTGAGCCTAGTGATGATCAAACACATTGTAAAGATGGAATTGAATCTATTGGCATATTTCTTTATCCTTCTTTGGTAAAAGATTTATTTGAATTTGATGTTGCAAATTCTAATTACACTGTTGATTTTAATCTTAAACAAATTGTAGTTGATCGTCTTTTAGAAAATTACAAGGAGAGCATTAATATTCTACTTGATAATCCAGAGTTGGCAGATGATAACATTATAAAAACCAAACTCAGAGAATTTGTTTTACTTGTATCAAAATCACAAGAAGCTCCTTCACAATTGGACTTTTTAGCAGCTTTGTTCAAACCAAATGAAGTAGATTTCAAATCAACAATCCGCCATAATCTATATGCAAATTTATCATTAGATGAATTAGCAACCCTTTGTCACTTGAGTATTTCTTCTTTTAAAAGAAAATTTAAAACCATTTTTAACGATAGTCCTAAAAAGTATATTTCTAAAAAGAAAGTAGAGAAAGCAGCAGAGTTATTAAAAACAAACGATTTACGTATCTCTGATATTGCTTATGACGTTGGATTCGATTCATTAGCCACTTTTAACCGCAACTTTACTTCCATTTATGGAAAATCTCCTTCAGAATATCGTTTGAACCAAAATGATAAGTCTTTGGGCTAAAACGAGATAATATACCTTTCTCTTTTCGTGAATTTTGTTCTCAACAATTAAAAGAACAAAGTCATGAAAAATTCAAAAGTATTAAAGACCTATTTGGTAATTTCAGGATTACTACTCTCCTTTATAGGTGGCACTACTCTATTCATACCAATAAAAATGAAAGGTAGTGCCGGAATCGATATTGCAGGAAATATTAGTGTAATAAACGATGTCAGAGCTTTTAGTACTCTAATTCTTGCTATTGCAATATTAACACTACTTGGAGCCTTCCTCAAAAAATTAACCTATACATCCTCTCTTGTTTCTTTTCTTCTATTTCTCTCATTAGGAATAGGCAGAGTAATAAGCATTTTAATAGATGGAATGCCAGTAGGCGGTTTGGTAAAAGCTACTGCATTAGAGCTTGTACTCGGAACCATAGGAGCTATCCTTTTTTTAACATATCAGAGAAAAAAGTAAAAAAATAATTAAAAAAAAACAGAATTATGAAAACCACATTTAAAATAGGATTAACAGTATTGTTAATCATTGCAAAAACAAGCTTATTTGCTCAAAAAACAGATAAAAAAGTAATAACATTTTCGGTTGAACGAGCAATCAATGCGCCCGCTGATAAAGTATGGAAAGTGGTAGGAGAAGATTTTGGTGCCATTGCCAATTCGCACCCCAAAATTGTAAGTTCTAACTATAATCAAGGGCATATTATCGGAGGAGAAAATGCATCCAGAACTTGTAACTTTAATGAAAAAGGCACTAAATATTTACAAGAAACACAAGTGGATTTTGATGCTAAAAATTACACCTTCAAAGTACTCATAAATAACACTAGTGGGATTCCTCTAAACTCCGAATATAGTTATGGGATTTATAAAGTAATCCCTATTGATTCTGATTCTTCCAAACTAGTAATGACAATGGGGTTAAGAACTAAACCTGCATTTTTAGGATCGATTGCAAAAGGTCAATTTAAACGAGATATAGCCAATTACTTATTGGCAGTCGAACACTACGTATTAACTGGTGAAAATGTTAACAAAGAAAACTTCAAAGAGATTAAGAAAAAATATGAGAAGTAAATCTTCTCTAAATAAATAGTAAGACATTATGAAAAATTCACAAATAAAAAACAAAATCGTAATGATTACCGGAGCTAATG
Organism: Aquimarina callyspongiae; assembly: GCF_034322225.1. Classification (NCBI taxonomy): domain Bacteria; kingdom Pseudomonadati; phylum Bacteroidota; class Flavobacteriia; order Flavobacteriales; family Flavobacteriaceae; genus Aquimarina; species Aquimarina callyspongiae. The sequence goes on from NZ_JAXLPA010000004.1 coordinate 152,509, forward strand.
CCGGTATTGGTAAAGAAACTGCCAGGCAATTAGCGATGAAACCTGAGACTGAGAAAATTTACCTGGCTTGCAGAAATAAGGAAAAAGCCATAATTGCAAAAACATCATTAGAAGAATCCACAGGAAGATCAATCTTTGAAATATTGATTATGGATGTATCAGACTCTGATTCAGTAAAAAAAGCAGTTAAGAAATTAAATGAACCAATTGATGCATTGGTAATGAATGCTGGAGGTACAGGAGGCAAAAATCCGGAGAAAATCACTAAAGAAGGAGTTACAAACATTACAGCTACAAACCTTTTGGGGCATGTTGTACTCGTAGATGAATTATTAAAGGCTGATAAACTAAAAAACATTGTTCTCTTTGCTAGCTCAGAAGCTGCTAGAGGTATCAAAAAAATGGGAATGAAACGCCCTAATTTACAAAACTCGTCAATTGAGGAATTTACAACTGTATTTGACGGAACGTTTTTCGGAAATGATTTTGATCCAATGCAAGTATATGGAGTCATAAAATATGGAGGAACGCTATGGATGTCATCAATGGCTAGAAAACACCCAAAAATCCGTTTTATTTCTATAAGCCCAGGAGGAACAAGAGGTACTCAAGGATTTGATGACCTCCCACTTTTGAAAAAAATCATGTTTAAGTATATAGGGATGCCAATTTTCATGCCTTTACTTGGACTTTCTCATAGTCTTAAAAAAGGTGCAAAAAGATTTGTTGATGGAATTAGTAATGATTCCTTAAGTAGTGGTAGTTTTTATGGAAGTAAAGAAGGAGTTTTAACAGGTCCATTAGTGGATCAGGGAAATATTTTTTCGGATTTAAAAAATCAAAACTATCAGGACAATGCCAATATGGCGATTCATAGGTTTATAAATTAAAACATTATTTTGAATAAGATCTATAAGAAATAGCAAGGTAATCAAAATATTACCTTGCTATTTCTTATTCATTTTTATCTAATATCACATTTCGATTCCATCGATTTTTACTAATCCATCCGAGGCAAGTATAACATTAAACATAATCATTTGTACGCCTTCTGAGGTTTCTATACCTAATGCTATTTCGTCTCCTTCAGTTAATCGAATCTCAACAACTTTACCATCTTTTAACTTCTTATGAAATTGATTAAAAAAATTAAGATGTTCTTCCATAGGAAAAGATTGTAAAAATGAAGTCAGCGTTCTTCTCTCTAAAAAAGATTTCCAAATATCTTTATCCGTGGTACGCACTGTCTGCATAAAATCCTTGACTAACTGATCAGCCATCGTACCAGTTATATTATTTCTTTTATCTCTATCAGATATTTCTGGTCTAAAATCGAGAGTTAATAATATCCCTGCAACCTGAGAAGGTATTCTTTCATATTTACGCTGTACAGCATTTGTCATCAGGATAATCGTAATATCTTCTTCAAGATATCTCCAAAAGTCAGCAAAGAACACTCCGTTACCTCCATTATGCGCTATTAACTCGGTTTTTCTAGGTGTCGGAAAAATTGCCCAACCATATCCATAATAAGATCCTGCTCCTTCACCCTCTTCAATATGTTTATTATAAAATTTTTTCTTTGCCGCAGTATTCAAAATTTTATCTCCAAGTAATGCTTGATGCCACTTATACATATCCTGAACAGTAGAAAGGACTCCCCCATTAGCTTTAAGATGCCAGTAAGGTTCTTTACCATCCCATTCTTTTTCTGTTGGTTTTCCCCAGGTTTTATTTCTACGATATCCCACAGCTATATCTTTAAACTTTGGCAAGTCATATCCTGTTTGATCCATTCCTGAAGGTTTCCATAAGTTTTTAGCCAAATAGGTTTCATAAGACACTCCTGATACCTTTTCGATAATAATACCCAGAAAAGTAAAACCAACATTAGAGTATTCATATTGTGTTCCGGGTTTAAACAACAACTTTCGACCAGCTGCTTTTTTGATAAATTCAGTCGTTGTAATTTTTTGATAGTCATCTCCGATCGCTGGTGGTAATCCCGATGAATGTGTTAAAAGATGATGTAGTGTGATGTCTTTTTTGTCAGCAGGCATTTCTGGTATATACTTAGACAGTTTATCCTTTACTGATAACTTGCCTTGCATTTCTAACTTTAGAATAGCTGCGCCGGTAAATTGCTTAGTGATTGAACCTATATCAAAAACAGTTTGAGCAGTTGCTTTAATTTTTTGTTCACGATCACTGAAGCCATATCCTTTTTCTAAAAGAATTTTTCCTTTCTGAGCTACAAGAATGCTTCCTGAGAAACCAGATCTCTCTAATTCATCCATATAATCAGATAGTTTTTGAGTATAAGTAATTTCTGGTTTCTCATCAACACTTTGAGCAATCACTGGCTCTTGTCTACAGGATAGTAAGATACTTGCTATCCATGCTAATTTTAATAATTTAATCATAATTGTTCGTTTTTTGAAGTTCAATATTACTACTGGATTTGAACAGTTACAACAAAATGTTATCTAGCTAAAAACTAAGTTATCAATATCTTAGTTACTGTTACTAAAGAGATTTATACCTTTTATAACCCTTACATCACAAAAAACTCTATTACATCACATTTATATAATCGGTTCGACTATTATATATACTTTTGAATTGTGAATATGCAAAAGATAACATTACGACAAGGCGTAGAAATTTTCTTAAATGTCATTTTTTGGGCTATGGCTATTACCATTCTATTATTAACCACAGAAACTGGAGTAATAGAGAACGTAGAAGAAGATGACCACGGTAATATTATCAGGGAAACTATTGAAATGGGGCCTTTTATTCTTGAGAACTTTATAGGAATGTTGGGCATTATTCCTCTTTTTTATCTCAATACATTCTACTTAATCCCAAAATATTATACCAATAAGAAATATCTTTTCTTTTCGGGATCATTGATTTTAGGTTTGATTTTATTAATTGCTTTTGAATTAATTATAGTTATTTTTCAAAGAATTACAATCCATTCAATGATGGTTCGGTTTTTTATGTTCTATAATTTCTTTTATATAGCTATCGCTACTGTATACGGAATTATACGACATCAGTTCAAAATAGAACAAAAACAACAACTCTTAGAAAAAGAAAAAGTGAGTGCAGAATTACGGCTTATGCAATCACAGATCAATCCACATTTTATGTTTAATGCTTTAAATAATTTGCTCGCTGTATCAGAACGATCTAATAACCCTGAAACCTCGTCTGGGATCACAAAACTTTCTGATTTATTACGATTTATGATCTATGACACACAAGCAGAACGAGTGCCAATTGTAAAAGAAATTGAATTCATTAAAAATTTTATATCTCTACAAGAACTTCGTTATAGTAAAGAAGACCCTTTTGTTATTTCTTTTAATATCAAAACCAACCAAAACAACCCTCAAATAGCTCCTACTTTGTTAATACCTTTTGTTGAAAATGCATTTAAACACGGACTTCATATACAATCACCTTCTTTTATTAATATACAATTAGAGTTGAAAGATCATTTACTGAGTTTTAAAGTTGAAAATTCTAAACATCAGCTTCAGAAAACAGAGTTTGAAAAAAAATATTCTGGCGTTGGCCTGGAAAATGTAAAGAGACGACTTGATTTAATCTATCCCAATCATCACAATTTGGAAATTATCGAAGATGAACATACCTTTTGTGTACAATTAAAAATCGAGCTTTTGTAATGATCAAAACAGTAATCATAGATGATGAACCTAATGCTATAGAGCTGTTACAAGGATATGTCAAAAAAACACCTTTTGTAGAATGCATTAAAAGCTTTAGAGATCCTATAGAAGCATTAGTTTATCTGAATGAAAATCAAATAGATTTAATACTCCTCGATATTAATATGCCTCAACTATCAGGTATTTCTTTTATCAAAACACTTAAGAACCCACCAAAGATTATCCTGACAACAGCGTATTCTGAATATGCTGTAGAGAGCTATGAGTACCAAGTTGCTGATTATTTGTTAAAACCCATAGCCTTTGAACGTTTTTTAAAAGCATTATTAAAGATCAGGGATACAATAGATATTCCTTCAAAAAACGTAAAAAATAACAATACAGTTTATATAAAAAGTGGACAACAGCAGTATAAAATAAACCTTCAAGATATTCTATATCTTCAGAAAGATGGTAATTACATCAGCTATATTACTCATGAAAAGACCATTTTGGCAAGACAATCAATTAAAGAAGCTTTAAATGAATTAGGAGAACGGTTTATACAGGTTCATAAATCTACTATTATCAACTTAGATCACATTACAGCTTTTGATTCTAATTCTATAACAATAAAACAACATAAACTATCTATTGGGCAATCCTATAAAGTTACTCTTATTGAGCGTTTGGAAGTAAAATAAATATTTCGGTTCTTTTTATATTTATAACGTAGTTTCTTTTTGTATAAAAACTGTTGGTGTCATTTGAGTAACCTTTTTAAAAGCTCTATAAAAACTAGTCTTACTGCTAAATCCACACTCCTCTCCTATTGCTTGTACTGATAATTTATTCAAAGCTCCAGAACGTAGCATTTCTTTTGCTTTATCGATACGATATTTATTAACTATTTCATAAAAACTCGCTTGCATTTGCTCACTCAACACTTGTGAGATATGATGTGAGGGCACTCCTATCGCTTTAGCTAAATCTGCTATCTTTAAATTAGGATTTAAATAAAAATCCTCTTTTTCAAAATACACCTGTATATCTTTTTTGATTTTTCTTGATCGTGTTTCTGATAATGGTGAAGTTTTATATTTCGTGCCTTCCAAAACTGGTAAAACTTGTTTAATATCCACAATCCAATAGCCCAATAACAATATTGCAATAGACATTAAAGCAGAAAGTACAATCTCTGCAGTAATTGCAGATGCACCTGATAATAAAAATCCGGTTTGTAATAATAATTCTGTTAATGCTAATACTCCTAGCAGAATACTGAAGCGTTTTAATAAAATACTATTCTTTTTATCTTTTCTGTATACATATACAAATGCAATAATAGCATAGCCTAATAATAAAAGTAAATGCATACTGTTTTGCAACCAAACCGAAAAAGAAACTGCTCCATTAGGGAGAATATCATAATAATAATTAATCATTGATAATTTAGTTTCAGCATTCTCAAAATACTTAGGTATAAATAATCCCTGTATACCAAAAAATGGCAGTAAGTGTACTACATCAACTAATTTTAGTCTAAACGTACTATCAGCATAGCTTTTGATAAACATAAAGAATAAAGGACCTACTAAAAAAAATAATGGATACCCTACTCCAAACAGATGAGGCCATTGCTTTATCAATTGAGTTGTAAACAAAAGATAAGTAACTAAATGTTGAATTAGACCCAAAATGGTAAACGCCAAAAAATACCTTGATTGTTTTAATGAAGTACTTTTAAGGATGATCAACATCATAAAACATCCTATCAGAATAACACCTCCTAGTAAAAAGGTAATGATAAATGCAAAAGACTCTATACTGTTCATAGCATAAAAATAGTACTCCTTAATTACATGGGAAAATGTACCTGATTATAATACTACATAAAGTTGTTTCAATTAATTAAGAACACCATATCCAAAGGGATTTCAGTCTTTTTCTTAGGTACTTTTACTCAAAAAACAATCAGATATGGTACGTAAAATTTTAAAAGGTTTAGCACTATTTTTAGTTATAGATATTGTGCTTTTATTAGTTTATGGATTTGTTCAATACCCAAAAGCAAAAGGCGAGCAACATTTTACTGCAGAAAGAATTATTCATGCTCCCAAAGAAAAAGTATGGAAAGTAATCTCAGATGTAGGTAATTATCACGAAGTAACCGCACCTAACATTCATCATGTAAAAATTGTTGAAGGTAGTGGTCTGGGAATGAAAAGAGTTTGTAGTGCACCCGATGGAAGTAGTTGGGAAGAGACTTGCACACTCTGGAAACCTGGAGAAGAATTCAGGTTTAAAGTAAATACCCAAAGAGAAGATTATCCTTTTCCTTTAAAATCTTTGGCTGGTTCCTGGAAGGTTGAGACAGTAAGCCCTATGCAAACAAGACTCTTACTAGATTTTACTTATGAATTTAATAGTCCATTTTTAAGTGGTTATTTTCTTTCAGTGGGTATGAATCAAGCAAAAGAAGACACCGAGTATTTATTAGATAATTGGCAAGAATTAGCCGAAAAATAATCGGGATAAGTTCTTCTTCTGGATAAGGAGAAGAACTTATTACATAATAAATCATCCAACATAAAAAGAAAACAAATGAAAACATATATAATTAGCACTCTATTTTTATTAATCACCAATCTTTCTTTTGGTCAAAAAACTCCAGATTGGTTTGTAGATAATATGACACAATCGATTGGCACTTGGATAACCGACAACTCTTCTTACAAAACCAAACAAGAACCTTTTGATCAATATGGTATGGATTGGGAATGGGGAATTGGTAAACGAAATATCACCGGTAAATTATACGGGTTAATTAATGGTAAAAAACAAGGCATCTTCTGGGAATTCAGGCAATACTGGGATTTTGATAAAAATCAAGGTATCATTATACAATACGGGGCTGATGGTAGTATAGGAAAAGGTCCAATGATTTTAAAAGGAAATCAATTAGAACTTGTACAAGATTTTATATCCCCAGAAGGTAAAAAGACAGTACACGGACACCGTTCTACATTAAATAAAAACATTTTTATTAGTACTTCTTATGATATCTCAGCCAATGGTCACTGGCAAAAAAGACGATCCTATACCTGGTATTTATCTAGTGATCGATCTAAAATGGACCTAGGAGATTTCTCTATGTCTTTGGCTGTAAAAGACATCAAAGCTTCTCATTCTTTTTATGAAAAAATAGGTTATAAAATAGTTAATGGAAGTTTAGATCAAAAATGGGCTATCTTAGAAAATGGGACTTCCAGAATAGGATTGTTTCAAGGAATGTTCCCTACCAATACCTTAACTTTTACTCCTTCAGATATTAGAATTTTCTACAAAAAAATTTCAGAAAAAGGTATAAAAATTACCTTGCCTAATGGAATAGATAAAAAAGAAGGTCCAGCATCCTTTATGATCACTGATCCAGATGGCAACCCTATCTTAATTGATCAACATTAGACATAATCATTATCAAAAAAACAAGGTTTTTGTAATTCTATAATTTTGATTTAATGAAGCTCATCACATTTTCTAAAACCATTTGTTGTTCTGGTTCATTATGTAATTCATGATATAATCCAGCATATGCTTTAAATTCTATCAATGTATTTGTAGAAGCAAATTCTTCTGATCCTTTACAACTAGTAAGGCGATCTTCTGTTCCGTGCATAACTAATGTAGAAATAGATACTTTCTTTCCATTATCTTTTGCCCATTTTCCAGCATTAAAACAGGATAAAAAGAAAGATGGTGTGATTTTTCCGTGAACCAAAGTATCATTTTTATAGGCTTCAACTACATTTTTATCCCTGCTGATCGCAGTAACATCCAAGTTTGTGTTGTCACTAAAAGCAGGGTAAATTTTGTTCATTAATTTTGCTAAAATCACCTTGAATTTTGGAGGTTCAAAAGGCAATGTAAACCAAGGAGCTGATAAAATTACTCCGGTTACTTGAGGGTACCTTGTTAATAAATAATTTGCCACTACATTTCCGCCCATACTATGACCATAAACAAATAAAGGTATATTTTGATGTTCTTTATATGCAATAGAAACGATTTTTTCTACACTGTCCAATAAAAAATCATAATTAGGTGTATGACCTCGTTTCCCTTCAGATTTTCCGTGACCGATGTGATCAAAAGTAAACAAGCTAATATCCTGATTATTTAAAAAATCAGCTACATGTTGATACCGAGAACTATGTTCTCCCATACCATGTACCAAACAGACTACAGCTATAGGATTATCTGATTGCCATGATTGCGCATACATTTTTTTACCTTCTTGCAGCCAATCAAACTCTTTATACATCAATTACTTTGTTTAAAATAATATCAAATAAAATCCCGTTATCACCATTACGAACACGCATCCTAATATGAACATATTCTGACGATGCTCTACTTTCTGTTTTTCTCTAAATTTTTGATTGAATTCTCTAACTTCTTTTTCAGGCACCTTCTTAAATTCAGGTTTCTCAATATCTGTCACATCCTTATATCTGTCATGACTTTCTTTAAGTGATCTATTTTTAGCAAGTTGTTTTCTGTTAGAGTTTACAGATTTAACCATATCGCTTCCTGGTCCAAATCCAAATGCCATAAGTTTGAGTTTGCGTTGTTAAATAATTTTAATACGGTAAAATACACCTTTTATTTTAATCTCATCAACTCTTAAAGCATTAATTATCAACACAAAAACCATGTTTTGTTAACTATATAACATAATAATTTAATTACTTGGTAATAATGAGGTTTATCATTCTTAAAATTCTTTTTGAATTAATTAAATTTGAAAGATGTCATAAAACCAGCCCTAATTTCTACAAACCCCTTGATAAATCAAATCATATATAGGTAAATGAAAAAAACAAAGCAAATTGCCGATCGTTTTAGAGAAGTCATATTAAACGGCACTTGGGTTGCCAATACAAATTATAAAGATCAGTTATCTCAACTCACCTGGAAGGAAGCTACAACAAAAGTTGGTAACTTAAATACTATAGCCGTTCTTACTTTTCATATAAATTATTATATCGCTGGTGTACTACAGGTTTTTGAAGGTGGTGCTCTTGAAATTCGAGACAAATATAGTTTTGATGCTCCGCCTATACAATCGCAAGAAGATTGGGAAAAACGTTTAAATGCTTTGTTTAACAATGCAGAGAAATTTGCCAATAGAATCGAAGAAATGCCTGATCAAAAAATGGATGAAGCATTTGTAGATCCAAAATATGGTAGTTATCAAAGAAATATAGACGGAATGATAGAACATAGTTATTATCATTTAGGGCAAATCTCTTTAATAAAGAAAATGTTATTAGAAACCGAAACAAAAAGATAAGTAACAAATTATAATTCTATAGCACTAATAGATAAAATAGAATTATTCATAAAATGAAAGATTTATCAAAATTAATGAGAATAGAAATATTAATAATTCTATTGTTTGTTTTTTTTAAGTTTATCCGAAAACCTATTATACAAGGTAATTATCCAGACTATCTTAAAACATTTCTATTTTCATTTCCGAATTTATGTGAAGCTATTATTGGTACTTTTACACTAACTGCTATAGGATTAATTTTAAATAAAAAATGGAGAAAACCTGCATCTCAATTAAAGGAGCAAACCATTTATCTCTTAGCTGTTATTTTAGCAGGTATATATGTCATTACACAAGAATTTAAACTTCATAATTTAGGAGGCAAAAATATATATGACCCTATGGATGTATTATTCTCTATTATAGGATTGATCATTGCTTATGTATGGATAATCCGGATTTCTCCAAAATATAAAGAAAGATAATCGTATACCTCCTTCTATAAACTTTATATGTTTTGACTTACAAAAACTACCCGTTTCGGGTGGGAAAAAAGAGTTATTTTTTCTTTAATATTACCCAACACATTTTTATTATCTAAAATTAATACACTCATGAAAACCTTATTAGAAAGATTCGAAAATTTTAAAACTCTATCTCGAGAAGAACTTGTTAAAATAGGAGGTGGAAGAAATCAATGTACCGCAGCACAAGTAAATAGCTGTAGTTTTGTACAATATTATCCAGAAGGAACGGCTATGCTTGATTGCGGAACCTCTGTAGATGAAGATGGTGATGAAGTATGGACTCCTTGCGAAGCACATATAGCATAAACACTTATAATTACCCCACATTTAAATTCGAATTATTCCTGTTGTTATTATAAAAGACACATCTTTTTAGCATCAGTTCAGCACAGTCAAAATCAATATATTTTTAAATCGTTTTTTTGACTGTGCTACTATTAATAAATTCGTAACTTGAGAAGTTCATCAGAAATGAAAAATGATCTAGTTATGAAAAACTTTATTATTCTTTTTCTTATAGGGCTATTACCGTTTTCAAAAGGAATTTCGCAAACTAATTCGACTACGCCTATTCCGCAGGAATACACCTATGATCAAAAAAACAATTTAAAAATATATTGTTTCCGTCCTTCTACATATTCTGCAAAAGAACAATATCCAGCAGTAGTTATATTTCATGGAGGTGGTTGGTCTATAGGAGAGGCTTCTTGGGGTTTTGATACTGCTCAACATTTTGCCGATATGGGTTTAATTGCTTTTTCTGTACAATACAGACTTCAGGACGATAAAAATGATATCACTCCTTATGAATCTGTATTAGATGCTCAAACTGCGATACGATGGATGCGTAAAAATGCAAATGATTTATCTATAAAGGAAGACAAAATAGCCGCCTACGGATGGTCTGCAGGTGCGCATTTGGCTGCTTGTGCCGCAGTATTTGACAATCTTAATGCGTCGGATGAAAAAATTTCTAGTTCTCCAAATTTATTGGCTCTAAAATCTCCTGCTTTATCCCTTTTGTCATATTCAAACTTTCAAAAGAGGTTAGGCGATAAAATCTCGGTTGCTAATTTGTCTCCCGCAGAACACGTTTCTAAAAAAACACCTCCGTCGATTATAGTTATTGGTCGATCCGATACTGTGACTCCTTTATCTGGCTCAGAAATTTTTCATAATGCCATGCTTCTTCATAAAAATGATTCTGAACTACATATTTATGATGGAGTTGGACACCTTTTTACTCCATCTACTGAACCTGATGACGGTTGGCCAAATCCAGATAAAGCCATAAAAAATAAAGCTCAAAATGCTATAGATACATTTCTTAAAAAACATGGGTATATCAAAAATTGATAAAACAGTAGTAATAGTGTTATGGCCTCTCTGACCTCATCAATCAAGATTTCGGTTATAATTCATACTCTAGTCTCTTTATTAAAATAATCCGATCACTTTGGTTTAAGGTAAAGTAATTGAATGTGTTTTAACTTTTTTTTAACCAAATTAAAAAGTTAGAATACCATAAAAAATTCGACATTTAATATAAACTATAACCAAATGAGTCTTACTAAAATTACCTTCACCAATGCAGAAGGACATACGTTATCCGGACGTTTAGAATTACCTGCCGATCAACATCCTCACAATTTTGCATTATTTGCTCATTGTTTTACTTGTAACAAAAACTTGGGAGCTGTGCGTAATATTAGTCGAGCCTTAACCTCTCAAGGTTTTGGAGTATTGCGATTTGACTTTACTGGTTTGGGAGAAAGTGAAGGAGATTTTGCCGACACTAATTTCTCAGGTAATGTAGAAGATTTAATCGTTGCTGCTGAGTATCTTGCAAAAGAATATAAAGCTCCTGCATTATTAGTTGGTCATTCTTTGGGCGGAGCTGCAGCAATTTTTGCAGCAGCAAAAATTGATTCGATAAAAGCTGTTGCCACCGTAGGAGCTCCTTCTAATCCAAAACACGTTCAACATTTATTAAGAAGTGGAATAGAAGAAATTAAAGCCAATGGAAAAGCAACTATTAATTTAAGCGGACGAGATTTTACTATAAAAAAGCAATTCTTAGATGATTTAGAAACTAAATCATTACCTCAGGTTGCTAAAAATTTAAATAAAGCGTTATTAGTGATGCATTCTCCACAAGACATTACGGTCGGTGTTAAAAATGCTGAAGAGATTTATCACGCTGCTAAACATCCCAAAAGTTTTGTGTCTCTAGATGGTGCTGATCACCTATTAATGAGAAAAGAAGATTCTATATATGTTGGAAACGTTATTGCAGGATGGTCTTCAAGATATGTAGATATACCTTTGACACCTCAGCTTAAAAGTAGCCATCAAGTGGTAGCTAGTCTTGGTAATACTGAAGGATTCACTACTCAAATGAAAGTAGGAAATCATTATATGCTTGCTGATGAGCCTGAAAGTGTAGGTGGAAACGATTTTGGACCATCACCATACGAATTGGTCTCTGCTGGTTTATCAGCTTGTACAGCAATGACAATTAAAATGTATGTAGCGAGAAAAGGTTGGGACCTAAAACATGTAGAAGTACATACCAGCTACAGTAAATCACATGCTCTAGATTGTGAAAATTGTGAAGATCCTACTGCTAAGATTGACACCTTTCGCAGAGAAATAAAAATTGAAGGAGAGCTTGATGAAAAGCAAATAAAAAGGATTCTTCAGATAGCTGATAAATGTCCCGTTCATAAAACTTTGCACAGCGAAACCCAAGTAATTACTGAATTAATAAAATAATACTATAAAAAAAGGGAAGTGTACATAATGAGTTACTTCCCTTTTAATCACTATAATAAGTATAAAACAACATTTATTATTATTCAGACCAGTAACTTAGGGTCACCTCAATCCACCCTTCTGGTGTTTCATTTTCAAATCCTACTTCTACAATAGCTGAGGATGCTCCGTCAAAATATCCGTCATAAGCATCAAAACGATACGTACCTACAGGAAGGCTCTCAAAAAGATTTACCTCATAACGAGAGGTATAGAAATATTCTCCTGTATCCAAATTCTTTGCATAATATCCTGGTAAGGTTTCTGGCGAAACGGGTTGACCACTATTTTCATCAACCAATTGAATGTATACATCAAATGCAATACCTGTATTCTTAACTTCAGTGTTATTTTTAGTTATTGAAGTTGATTCTGGGGTGGATTCTTGAATACCAGTTTCGGTTTGGCAAGCAATAAAAAATGTGGCGCTAATTAATAAGCATACAATCGCTATACTATTATTTTTCATCAATATTTAGGTTTAAAAGATTTGGTTATAAATATATAGCAGGCTATTTCTATATTTTTTATCTAATTATTACTAAATAATTAATTTAAAAAACATCCCATCATATCTCGTTGACTGTATTCTTCTTTTTCAATTATACCATATATATTCTTTTGTATTTCTGGCTTTTAGCTATGTTTAATCCATAATAATTTTGAGGTCAAAAAAAAATAAAAACAGGGAATATTCCCTAAATTAGGAATACCAAAATGTATTGACCAATTATTAATACTCTAACACTTGAAAATACATGAAAAGTCAAATGCTTTTTTACAATAAAATTTCTAAATCTATAGTTAACGATATTTCACAATTCAAAAAGGAATCTTCTAATATCCTTATGTCAATTTTAAAAAATAGTAAAGCATATATAAATCATCCTAACAAAAATCATTTTCAAATTGTGTATGACTTTATTAATCTTGTGAATCAATATTATACTTTACATCATAAGGTATCATTTTATGCAAAATTGCTTCAGATTCCTTCAAAACGTATCTCCGAAGACTTTAAATACCTCGGAGTACTAACACCTCATGCTTTTATAAAGACTAGAATTATAACTGATGTCAATATACAACTAATACATTCTGAAAAAACGATTACATTAATATGCTATGATGTTGGATTTAGCGATCCTGCATATTTTGCGAGATTCTATAAAAAAAATGTCGGTATAACTGCTACTGAATATAGAAATATGATGCAAAAAAAACACGATTGTTGTTTAAGTCACATTTCAGAAGTTTCTAATCCATTTACCACATCTATTACAAAGCAAGATTCAGCGTAACTTTGGTTAAAATTACGCCGAATAATGTTAATAAAAGCATTAACCCTGCTATATGCAATCTATGATTATTGCTTAATTAATCTTTGGGTAAATAATGCTTTACCTTGTTGATCATTAACAGATAATAAATATATTCCTGCTTGATTCACTTTTGGTTTTATTACTATTCCGCTATTTTTTGAAATAATGTTAATTTCTTCTTTATGAACGACACTCCCCTTGATATCATAGATCATAACAGTATATTCTCCTACTCTATCTAAAGATGTTATGTTAATCGTATTATCAAAAGGGTTAGGATGCGCAACAAAAGGTTGTTCCTGCGTTACTGCTATGAGTTGTTGACCTACATTTTTTGAAGCTGTTGTATATTCAACAATCAATCGTGCCGCTTTGCTAGCTCCTCCTTCATAAGAGTCTGCTACTCTTTTTGCAGAAGTACTTGTCAAACTGTTTCCCATTCCTCTAATAATAAAACTTACATTATTACCTGGTACCCAACCACTCTTGTTCACTAAACTTTGCACCATGTTTTTAAGATCAGGAGAACGTTGAGCATTTCCATTTTCATTTCTAGACCAAGATGAAGGATTCCAAGTCACTTTATTTGTAAAAGTAGTTCTTCCTGATACATCATTAGAACCAGAAAACGCAGGTGAATTTGCACTATCATGTAATGATATTTCTAAAGAAGCTCCAGCACTGTTACTTTCATCAGCAGTAAATTGAAGATAAGCATTAGTAATTATCGCATTTTTAGGGATTTCTACAGATCTAAATCTTAACCCTATTTTTTGATAACCGTTACTATTATGGCTATCATACACCATTTCAAGATCGCTACTATTAGTATACAAAGAGCCATTTTGACTCTCCTCTACATCATCACTACCACTGGTTATTGCGACTTCTACACTTCCTGGTTGTCCTCCACCTCCAGTAGTTTCACTAAAAGTTGCAGTAACATTTTTATTAGTGTTCATCGTGATATTTGTAGGATTATTAGATCCTGAAAGTGATCCGCTCCATCCATCAAATTCCCAACCAGATGCAGGTGTTGCGGTAACAGCAACAGTACTTCCTTCAGTATAAGTTCCTCCTCCACTTACAGTTCCTTGTCCAACTGTATTGGTTGTCAAAGTATATGTTGTAGTAGTTTGGTTTCTTAAGTAATTAGCATATACAGAATATCTATAATTACTTTGACTTCCTGAACCATAACTAGAGGGCATATTATTTCCTCCCGAAGACCAACTGGATCCAGTAGCCTGGTATCTGCCAGGGCTTCCAGAAACATAGGCAATACCTGGGTTATTAGAAAACATCCATGCTATCCATACAGTATCTCCATTATTTAGAGTCACAGGATTTTCTAAAGAAATAGTCTGCCATCCTCTTGTTGATCTAACCGCTGTAATTGAAGTTTGTCCTAATTTATTACCAGGTACTCCATTGTTATCTGCATATACACCAAGTTGAGCATTTCCTGTTCCTCCTTCGATATGCATAGAAACACTTTGTATGATACCATTTTCTGTTATCGTATATGGCATTGCTCTACGAGTTGCATGTGAAGAATTACTACTACCAACTGTTGTTATACCTAAAGTATATAATGTAGTTGAACCATCTAATGTTGTTACATTTACAGTATTACTAAATCCAGAGACATTTCCTGCTGCATCTTTTGCTCTTACTTTAAAAGCATAAGTAGTATTAGATGATAATCCATTGATTGTATATCCGGTAGAAGCTATACTACCTATTAATGTATTATTTCGGTATACATCATACCCAGACACTGCTACATTATCTGTAGAAGCATTCCAATCTAATGAAACAGAGCTTGCTGTTACATTAAATGATGTTAAGCCAGAAGGAGTTGTTGGAGCCTGGTTATCTGGCACATTGTTATTATTAATAGTAACTACACTACCATTAGAAGGATTCCAGATATCTAAGTTATTAGGAATTGCAAATACATTATTGTTTGATACTGATCCTACCTGAGATTCATTATCTACTTTAATCGTTCTAATTTCAATTTTATTTTCATCTACAAAGATCCATTTAAACTGATTGAATTTTGCCGAATTACGTGTCCAGTTTTTATTATCATTATTCGTACGAAGTGGAGCTCCCCAGCATCCTTCTCCTGCATATACAGTACCATTTTGATCATCTCTTACAAACCCCTCATCGCTTCCGGATCCTGTAGATGGACGCACAGGCCATGTTGTTTTTACGGTGTGTGCATCACACTCTACAACTAGTTTTACATTATTATCATAAAATAATTGTGCCCAGTTATTGTATTGATTAATCCCCTCTGACTTAGAAGAAACGTGTGGACGCATAGGTTTATGATACTGTGCCATTTTCCAAACAGTATTGGGATTAACACTCAAATCATTTTGTAACCAGGTAGTTTGGCTTCCAGAAATAGAGATTTCTGTATTCAGTGTATAAGTTCTAACCAAATTATTTCCAAAAGTTAAAGCATAGTAGACATTTGATGAAGGCACATCAAAAAGATTATATATACTATTATTACTATCTTCATGATTTCCTCTGGTTGCAACAATAGGAAACATTCTGTTATCGCTAGCTATGGTTAATTGCCAATCATCAAACCATTCTCTCCATTCAGAACTACTATCACCATTGGTCATATCTCCTCCAAACAAAACTGCATGAGGTTTTAATTTTGCTACCAGGCGATTAGCTCTTTGTCTTGGTGTACGATTATTTCTAGAATCCCCACCTGCAATAAAAGAAAGCCTGCTATTATCAGATGGCGAAGTCTTGAACCAAAAGCGTTCACTTGTACC
This sequence comes from Aquimarina callyspongiae, assembly GCF_034322225.1. Lineage (NCBI taxonomy): Bacteria > Pseudomonadati > Bacteroidota > Flavobacteriia > Flavobacteriales > Flavobacteriaceae > Aquimarina > Aquimarina callyspongiae. The sequence continues at coordinate 169,000 of NZ_JAXLPA010000004.1, forward strand.
TTGACTATCCCTGATCACAAAATAATATGCTGTATTAGGTGTTAATCCTGTTAAACGCGCAAAGTTGTTATTCATTCCTTTATAGGAAACGGTTCTATTCGGTGTTTTAGAATTTGGATAACTACTATAATCCGTTCCAAAATCTGTTGTACCATAATATACGACAGGATTGCTTCCTGAAGTTTGATCCCAACCTACTACTATTGAGGTTGCTGGATTGCCTCTTAATGTTAATCTGTATTTACCATTAGACGCATACAAATTCATTGCCAATACTGACAATAGTAAAAGGATTATTCTTTTCATGTTGTGTAAAAATTTAATGATTAATGTTTTTTAGTATTAAAGAATATTTCACTGCCTTTATACTATTTAAGAAAACGTACTAATATCAAATACCATAAACATGATTTACTACAATCAAAAGTAAATCTTCATCTTGAGTAATAAAATAATGGGGTATCTGTTTGTTTTTTCATTTTGAAAGAGGGATTAAGTTAGTGAGTTTTATTTAGATAAAAATAGCCCAAAAACAAACTTTAAGTTCTACCCAAAAACAAGCTTAATTAACACTTAAATTAGGTAACTGTAGATTATAAATATGATAACAATCAATTAATTTTAGATTAATATCTAATATATTGATTTTGGATAACAATATATCTATTCTACAATCAGTTATAAACTTCTATATATGTTTTATAAAAAGTAAAAAAGCTGCCTTTTCAGGCAGCTTTTAACTTTAAGCTAATATAAATATTCGAGTATTTATCGAATTATTAATTTCTGTACTACTGGTTTTTCTCCTTCACTTTCAATTTTGATAAGATAAATACCAGATCCTAATGATAAGCCTTTAGCTGACAATGTATTAACACCAGGGTTTAATTGAACCTGAGAGGCCTTTTTACCTAAAATACTATAGATAGTAGCTGTAATATCTTTAGTACTATTACCAGTTACATTAAGAGTAAAGCTATCCTTAGCAGGGTTAGGAGAAAGTGTGATACTTGATAAAGCTCCTTCATCCTCATCTCCAAGTATTGGTGTAGTTGGTCCAAAATCTACTGCCGCAAATGAACCATTACAAGATCCTTCATAAATCTTCACGTTAGAGAACGTAGAGTTATTTCCAGAACCTCCATCATTATCATTAATAAATACTAATCGATCCATACTACCGGTATAGAAATTACCTACTGGGATCGTATATGTAGTAGTACCACTAGAGTAGTTATCAAAGTTTGTTACTCCATAATTTTGAGTACCGTGAACTTTAAAGTATCTAGTAGATGTTAATGTATTATCGTTTTCAAATCCAACGGCGTGAATCTCTCCTTGAGATGTACTGCTGAAATCAAACTCAATTACTGTATTTGCTGTAACTGTATAGTTCATTGCAATGTACTTCCAGGTATTGTTGGTTAAAGATAATGCTGCTCCTCCACTTCCTACAGAGAAATCACCTGCTGCATCCTGGTTAGAGAATGGAGTGATTGTAAAGTCATTGAAGTTTAAAGCATCACAAGCTGGTGGTGGTGGAGTACCTCCGTCACTAATGCTAAGAGCATCTACTGTGATATCTCCTTGCCAGCTACTACCTGTAACTACATTTAATCGCAATTGAACGCTTGCTTCTCCTGCATAAGCTGAAAGATCTACATCTGCAGCATTCCAATCTGTACCTTGAGCACCGCTTCTGTTAAATACGCTTGTCCAGTTTCCTGTATTATCTGTTCTGGCTTCAACATTAAATGTTCCTACAGAACTACCAATCATATGATATTGGAAACTTAAGGTAGGATTCGTCAATCCACTAAAATTCAAACAAGGTGAATTAAGAATAGCATTTTTACTAGGATACCCAGTACCATTTACTGAAGCTTCTACATAGATGTAAGAATTACCATCGATTGCACTACTTGGTCCTGTTCCATTAGAAGGTGTACCGTTAGAATCAACAGTCCAGTCTAAGTCATCTCCACTAGCTTGTGTCCAGTCTCCGATAGTACCTTCAAAACTCTCTGAATATGGGAATGAAGATATATCTCCTGAACAGTCTCCTGGAGGTGGTGGTGGGTTACCGTCACAAGGATTCACAAATGATACTGTCTGATCTGTTTGACCGTTAGAACCACCATTATTATTTTCATTAGCATCTTGCCCAACTCCACGTTCTGCAAATGCTTTCCAGATTACACACTCATACTGACCATTATAAAGATCTCTATCTGCCTGAAGAATACCGTCTCTACCAGAAACAAATCCAGGGTTATTAGCTGTATTTTTAAGACCTTCAACAACTAATGCCATAGCAATGTTATTTCCTCCGGTTCCATTATAAAAATCAGCATCGAATCCTTCTTGGTCAATTAATGCCCAAGTCATATCCCAAAGTATTGTAGCAAAAGCATACCCTACTCCGTGTGGTCTTGCTAGACCACCTATGTCTGCATAATCTGTATTATTTATAGATCTATCTATTGAATATCTTGTAGGACGAATTCCCGCTCCATCAGTAGCTTGCCCTAATACATAAGCTCCAACACCTCTACCATCTGTACCTGTATCACCAGCTCTCATAGTAAGCATTAACCCGAAATAATCAGACCAACCTTCACCCATTTGTTCAGATCCTCCTAAAACATTTGAGTTTGGTCCTCCTACTAATCTTGTAGAAATACCATGACCATACTCGTGTACAATAATTACATTATCAAAAGATCCATCTCTTCCTGGGTTTGTTCTGTTCCATAAGAACATTTGCATTCTAGGATTGCTTCCATCTCCAGGTGTTGCAAAATTTGCATTATTAGTACCACTTCCATCTTGTGCATCAGCATTTACAGAATCGCTACCGGCTCCTCCATTTCCATAATTGTTTTCCTGGAAATTACCACTAGCTTCATTGAAACCATATTGATAGAATACATCATGGATAATGTTATTCCAGTAAAATAGGTTAACGATTGAAGCATCTCTATACGTACTAGGCTGCTGATTTAAGTTTACCGGAAAATCAAAATCTAAACTAGATCCTCCGCTAGGCGAAAAACCAGTTCCGTTATTTCCATTACTATCATCTTGAGCCCAAACATTATTACCACGAGTAATATTGAATTCTGCTCCTGCGCTTCCATTAGTATCATGCCATCCAAATGGAGATGCAGTTGAGTTTGCTGGATTTGTTATAATAGAGCGATTTCCATGAATAGGACTCTCTAATGGCATTGGATATACATTATAAGAATCCGGAGCCAATGGTGCTGGTGGTAATGCTGCAGTAGGCACGTCTGATTCTTTATTAAAAAGAATAGAATCGTGACCATGCTCACTGTGATCTGGAGTCCCAAAATTACAGCTAATAACCCAGTTTTCTTCAGCTAAGATTTTTCCTGTAGCAGCATCGATGTTTGTATTCCACCAGTTTTGCCCATCTTTTTCATAAAGACTTACTCTCCAAGTTAGCTTTAATTGGTCTCCATCCTTACAATACACCTTTTCTACCTTAATAGGCTCAAGGCTTATTCCAGAATCCTCATAAATAATTTCGTTACCAGATTTTTTTGAAATAGCAACCATTTTCTTAGGAGTAGGAAGATTGTGAGTTCTTACCACTTTCATAACAGCATCTTTAGAACTTAATGAAGATTTAGTCGAAGATACTTTTGATTCTACATCTTTGATAAACTGATCAATTCTCCAGGTAACTTTGTTTTGCTCTACAGTAAGCTTATATGTTGCATACTGTATAGGAATACCTTTGTGATACTGCTGTACATAAACATGTTGAATAGCAGGGTTAAGCGAAGGAACAACGTCTGTCACTCTCCACTCAAACTGTTCACCACTATCCGATGCAGTTTTTTCAGTAAGTCCATTAAGATGTTTTTGGACGATTGCGTCCATGTTTTGCTGTGCAAGCAATGTTTGCCCCAATAAGAATATCAGTAAGGCAAACGAGTACATTTTTTTCATTTGTATTTTATTTGAGTTTGTGTAGCCTAAAATTAGTAAAAATTTAAGGATTTACTTAAAAGTATGTGAAATTCATATTTACCGAGTTAAAACATCAATTTTTATTAAAAATTCTTTAATAAAAGATGAAATCTTAATATCAAATACTAATTATTGATTCAACTGCTATAAACACTGAGGTTTTGAAAAAAAAAATTTATAAACTATTTATTTCTAATGATTTAAAAAAAACATCAATACCTTTTTCTAATTACGGTTTAATTGTCGAATTTTGAAATGAAAAAATTGATAAAATTCATATTAAAATTCTTTTTTATCATCATTTTGATTAACCAAACCTCCAAAAGTTTAAACAGTTTTTTCCAGAAGATAAAATTGGAAAAAGTAATATTATATTCAGTTTTTAAAAATCATTTTCATACTTTTTAACTCAAAACTATAATTATCAACTAGTTATATAAAAAATATGGTTAATTCAACTTTTGACACTAGTTTACAATCTTCTCATAGTATTATCGTTCCGGATAATATTGCTGAATCTTTTCTTCAAAAAGGATACAAAAGAGTCATTGTACAGATCACTTTTGAGAATAAAGTGGTAAATTTTCATGCAGCACTACAAAAATTTCACGGTAATTATCACATTACCTTTAATAAAGAGAATCAAAAGAAATTAGGTGTTTTTGATAATGACTATTTCAATGTTCAATTATCAGAAGACACCTCTAAATATGGTGTAGAAATGCCAGAAGAGTTTGAAGCTGTATTGTTGAGTGACTATGAAGCTTTTGAAATATTTGAAGCATTAACAGCCGGAAAAAAAAGAAGCCTTATTTATTACATCTTGAAAATTAAAAATTCTCAAACAAGAATTGATAAAGCACTGATTATTACTGAAAATTTAAAAAGGGGAATAAGAGATAATCGTCAATTAATAAAGAAGCTTTAAAATAGATTTCTAGTCTCCACGCAACTTTTAAGGAACTCTTTCATCTTTTAACTATAGATCAATCAGTTAAACTATGAAAACCATCAAAGTACTATCATTATTTTTAATTTTTTCTGTATTTCATAGTTGTTGTTCTCTTTTTTCAGATTGTGATGATATTGAGGATCCTGTTTTTTCTCAATATGAACCCATCCATATGGATAGAAATTCTTTTGAAAATTCAATACTTCTTAAAAACCCAATTTCTATTATTAATTCAGGTAAAATCTATATTCACGGGGATTTACTTTTTATAAATGACATAAACAAAGGATTTCATATTTACGATAATTCTGATCCTACCGCTCCGATTGCTATTAGATTTCTAGAAGTACCAGGATCCACTGACTTGGCGATACGGGAGAGTATCATATACATAAATCAGGCAACTGATCTTATTGCTATACAATATAACAAACAGAATCACGATTTTTTTCTTACTAAACGTATAACAAATACTTTTCCTGAATTATTATCTCCTGATGGATATTACGCTACGAATATCCCCAACACTAATGTTGTGGTTGATTGGAAATTGATCAATTAAATTTTAGACAAATGAAAAAATACATTTATATGATACTTACCTCTTTTATTATATTCAGTTGTGATTCTAATTCTGATAGTGATACGAATGTCAATTCGGATGGAAAAGGAGGATCCTTGGCTAAATTCGCTCTTAAAGGAGAATATTTATATACGGTAGACAATACGGATCTTAATGTATTTAATATTAATAATATTCAGGATCCTGTATTAGTAAATACCATTCAAATTGGTTTTGATATAGAAACACTTTTTAGCTATAAGAATTATCTTTATATCGGCTCCAGAAACGGAATGTTCATTTACGGATTAGACATACCTGAATTTCCTAAACTATTATCAGGTGTACAACATTTTACAGCCTGTGATCCAGTTATAGCTAATGACAATTATGCATTTGTAACACTACACTCAGAGACCTTTTGTGGAAACAATATAAATGTACTCGAAACCTATGATGTAACTAATATCAATGAGCCCGTACTTATAAACTCGAGAAATCTTACCTCTCCTAAAGGTCTAGGTCTTTATGGTGATTTTTTGATCGTATGTGATGACGAAATTAAAGTTTTTAATATCGCTAATCCTACAGAATCCAGTCTAATTACTTCTATAAACAAAAGTGCTTTTGATGTTATCATATCTGGTGATCTCTTGATTGCTATAGGAGAAACCGGGTTATACCAATACAGATTAAATACAGATACAAATTCTGGTATTAGTATTACAGAATTGAGTACTATTAATATTTAATATTATTTGATTATATCTTTACAACAAATTACTTCAGAAAAGTATATTCTTTCTTGTTTGTATGATATATGCTAATATTAGGTCAAATTCTTTGACATAAACTAAAACTACACTATCTTTCGTTTATAAAAAAAGGAACAAACAAATCATCAAATTATGAAGACGCTAAAATTGGGATTACTAACTATCTTAAGCATAGCAATGTTTAATTGTAAAGGAGAAAAGAAAGAATCTACAGAAACGGAAAATAAAGAAACAGAAGAGGTTGTAGAAACAAAAACATCTATAAAAAAAGAAAGTGCTCCAAAAACATTAGAAATCGCACTAGAACCTAAAAGTAAAAGTGAAGTATCTGGTAATGTTACATTTACTGAAACCGAAGGATTAGTAAATATGGTAGCTAATTTAACAGGACTTAGTGAAGGTACTCATGCAATTCATATCCACGAAAAAGCTGATTGTAGCTCTGCAGACGGAAAATCTACAGGTGGACACTGGAATCCAACTATGGAAGCTCACGGTAAATGGGGTGCTAAAGAAGGATATCACAAAGGTGATATTGGTAATTTTATTGCTAGTGCTGATGGTAAAGGAAATATTACTTTTGCTACTACAGAATGGTGTATTGGTTGCGATGATGACAAAAAGAACATCGTAGGTAAAGCCATCATTGTTCATCAAGGTACGGATGATTTTACCTCTCAACCTTCAGGAGCTGCCGGAAGCAGAGTAAGCTGTGGCGGAATAATACAATAGTAAAATTATAATACAGAAAAGAGGCTGTCTGAAAACAGCCTCTTTTTGTTTTGATATAAGAAAACAGTACCTTCGAAACTTCTTTAGTAAATCGCTAAATGCAACCCACAGAACTCATCATAGCCATACAAAACAAAGATCAAAATGCGCTCAAGCGTATTTATGATATGTATGCTGAGAATGTTTATGGTATTATCTATAATATTCTTAAAGATGAAGCATTATCTGAAGAGGTAGTACAAGATGTCTTTATTAAAATATGGAATAACATCGGTTCTTATTCAGAAAAAAAAGGACGTTTCTTTACCTGGATTCTTAATATAGCACGCAATGCTGCTATTGATAAAACGCGATCCAAAAATTTTAAGAACTCCTCACAAAACCTTACAGCGGATTATTTCGTAGATATATTAGAAGATAAAACTAACTTCACTAGTAAAATAGATAGTATAGGTATCAAAAAGTATATTGCAACCTTAGAACCTCTTTGTAAAAAAGTAATTGATTTACTGTTTTTTAAAGGGTTTACCCAAAAAGAAGCTTCTGAGGAATTAGAGATTCCTTTGGGAACGATAAAAACAAGGAACAGAATTTGTATTGATAAATTAAAACAAGTATTAGAAGTATAAGTAATACATGGATATTAAAGCTTACATAGCATCTGGAATTTTAGAACTATACGTCTACGGTTCTCTCTCTGATAAAGAGAATGCCGAGGTATATGAGGTGCTACAACAATATCCGGAAGCTGTAGAGGAAGTTGAACGTATTGAAAATGCTTTACAACATTTATCAGCTTCTTTAGCTCCTAATAATCCAGAATCTTTGTTTGCCAGTATCGAAAATAAAATAAATAAAGATACCAATACAGTAATCCCAATAACCCGAAAACGAACTAATTGGCCGGCATATATTGGCTGGGCTGCTTCTGTAGCGTTACTACTAGGTTTGTTTTTACAACTAAATAAAAATAGAGAGCTAAGAAAACAGATCGTTAATAATCAGATAGAGCAACAACTCCTTGAAGGAAAAATTAATGTTGCTGAAGAAGATTTGTCTAAAGCTAAAAGTTTATTAAGTGTACTTCGTAATAAAGACATCATTCAAATACCGTTAAACCCGCAAGAAGTAGATCCTAAAGCATATGCCGCCGTTTACTGGGACAAAGAAACTCAAACAGCTTATATTGATGTAGCCGGTTTACCTGCTCCACCGCCAGGAAAGGTATATCAAGTATGGTCTCTAAAACTAGATCCTCTTACTCCAACCAGTATGGGTATTTTGGATAAATATGGTGAAGATGAAAATAAAATCTTCTCACTCTCTAACCCTAACGATTCTGAAGCTTTTGGTATAACACTGGAACCAGAAGGAGGAAGTGAATCTCCAACGTTAGAGATGTTATATACATTAGGAGTTGTTGAATCTTAGAACACAACTATTTTTATTCTTCTTATTAAAAAAACTATTACTTTCTTGCTATTATTAGTAAATCTCTCATAGAAGAATCTATTTTTTCAGGATAATCCTTATATCGCACATCCATTATTTTAAAACCACTATTCTTGATCGTTTCTATTAAATATTCTTCTTCATGATAATGAATATACATCTTTTGTTCTCCACCAGAGCTTGGTCCTTCAAGCCCGGATTTATTGTAATCATCCTCCATCGTACTTATATAAAAAACTCCATTGTTTTCTAATAAGTCAAACACATCATATATAAGTTGTTTGGCATCTTCTTTTTCCAGATAGGGTAAGCAAAAACCACACATTATAGCATCATATTTTTGATCAATATCTTTGATTTTTCTACAATCCATAATTTGAAAATGAGCAGTCGGATTATTGATTTTTGCCAATTCAATCATTTTTGAAGACAGATCAATACCCAGGATTTTAAAATCCGGTCTTTTTTTTAATAAATACCTTGTAATGTTACCGGGACCACAAGCTATTTCTAAAACTTTTGCTTGTTGTTTAAATATCAAATCGCAAAATACATTAAATGAATCTTCATACATACTTTGATCCATATATTTATCCTGATATTCTTGGGCAAAATTGTCAAAAATCTCAATTGCAATTTTTGTTTTATCCATTAACACCTATTTATCCATTACAGAATTAATAACTCTTCTATTTTAATGATTCATAAAAGTAAAAGATATTTTTATTCTTTATTGACAAGAGGGGATTTTAATAAAATAAAAAAAAGCCTGTTTGCGCCCCTGCAAACAAGCTTTTCTTAACAACATCAAAAAACAAAACTCAAAAACTATATGATATTCCCGCTTCTAAGAAAAAAGCATCATCTGGAGTAAAATAAACTCCTCTTGTAGATTCATAACCATTGGTTAACCTAACAGCAGTAGCAAACTCAGGTTCTGACCAAGGTGTATTAAGTAAATTTTGCACGGCTACACCAAAGGTGAAATTCTTAAAAGTATAATTGATATCGATATCTGTTACCAAAGCTTTATATGTAGTGTTACTTTGATCTAAATATCGATACCCAATACTTGCCGAAAAGTTTTTAATATCTCTTATCTCGATATTTCCTTCTGCAGAAAACTCTGATAAATAAGAGACTGATTCATTATTAATCGCATAAGCAATTGTCGTATTTAAAGCTAGCTTTTCATTAATCTGATATTCCGCATTAAAATCTAAACCAGATCTTTTAAAAAAACCATTGGATACAGCTAAACCTTCATCATCTATATAGTTGAACTCTTTATCTAAGTCAAAATACCATAAAACGGATTCCAACCGTAATTTAGAAATTGGAGACCACTGTAATCCAATATCAATTCCATACCCCTTTTGTACTAATTGATTTCTATTTGAAATACCTCCTATTTCATTTTGCTGATTATTGAGTCCAAAACCAGAATTTATATAAAACTCCACGTTACTATTAAATACATATGACAGCTTTATTTTTGAAACATTAGTTACATTAAAAGAAGATTCTTTAGAAAAAGCTACATTCTTCTGATCTAGAAAATAATCCACCTGGATTGATGGTATTATCCTCCACTTCCCTATCTCATATATTTTATGTATTCTTCCAAATCTATTCATTGCATACCCCAAAGTATTACTGATCACGAACTCATCTTCAGTGGGATCTATTGACAGTAATCCGTCTTGATATGTATAGGAATGAAACTCAGAATTATAATCTGTTTGCTCAAGTTTTATTATTGGAGATCTAAATGTTTCTTGCGAAATATTAGGTACTGTCTGAATCTGCGCCTGAACATTTAAACCAAATAATAACAATATAATATGTATATAAAACAGTTTCATGATCTCTGAGGTATTATCTGAATAAAAATGTTTATAGATTTTTAATCTTTTCTAATGTTATCGGTCCTAATTCATAACCACTTTCTATTAGTTCTTTTTTAAGAGGATCAACTTTCTCCGTTAGACCATTAGCTTTATAAATCTCTGCAATGTGATAATTTGCTTCTGGCTCATAAGTTTTATTAACGATGTATTCCATAGCAATAGATAAAGCTTTTTCCTTTTCACCCTTCAGATAATAGATATATGCTAATAAATCATATGACTCTGGTGTTGGTCTGCTATCAACCTCTTCATTTGCTATTTGTAATGCCTTATCATAATCCTCGTATTCCTCAGCTAGTATCTTTGCATTATATGCATTATACATCTTACCATAGCGCTGATCTTGAACAGCGTTAGTATACTTTTTTAAATATGCTTTTTTAATTGCGCCATCCTTCTGAAACTCTGCTATCTCTGCTTTTAATAAAAAGTAATCAGGGCTTTTATATGTTTTTGTAACCGCATCAATAATTCTCAATGCTTCTTTTGGATTATATTCATATGAATAAACGATCCAGGCAATTCCTTTTTTAGCATACGCATTTGATGGATCTATTTGAAGGGCTCTTAAATAATGCTCATAGGATTCTTTAATTCTACCTGCATGACCGTAATAATCTGCTAGATTGGTATATGACCACAGCATTAAGCTTTTCTTTTTACTACGCTCTGCGATATCTTTTGCTTTTTCCATATATCGTATGGTTGCATCTAGGTTACCTTTATAATCACTCCATTTGGCCAATCGAATCAAAAAATTGTAATCACTATGATTGGTGATTTGCTCTAAGTACTTTTGTGCTTTTGTATAATCTCCCAATTCCATTGAGACATCAAACAAAACCATTTTAGAAGCCTTATTAGGATGTAGCATAAAGGCTGCTTCTGCCGCTTTCATTGCTTCAGAAAAACGATGTTGAGAAATATAATTTCGTGCAAGAGCCAAAAGATATCCTTCTTTTTTAATAGCTGCTACTTTTGCAGATTTGGTCAAAAGTTTTTCGGCTAATTTTAAGTATTTAATATCTCCCGAAGATTGAAATAATTGTGAGTAAGCTTCTGCAGCAGGTGCCATAGCAGATATTTGTATGCTATCTTTCTTAATCTTTTTATTCCAAAACTGAAGTCTTTGTTCTGCTTCTTTAGTTGTTTTTTTATCATCATTCTGAAGGTATTCACTATAATCCTTAGAATTCGTTATTGTTTTTTTGTTCTGTTGGCAAGAAATAAGGGTTATACCAACAATAAATATGGATATGATATTGAATAATCGCATTTGTTCTTTGTTTTTGAAATTTGATAGTTTTTTAATTTTTTATTTGTCTATCTGAGCCCGCTCTTAAGGCAGACAAGGCTATCGAAGTCTATTTGAGGACTAGCTTCTGATACTCTTGTATGTACCTAACGAATCATAAGGCAGGCTCAGCCAAGACAAATAATCACACTTTGTTCATCATTGCTTTTTAGTTCATCATTGCTTTTTTATAAACTATAAACTGTGCGGTGGTTCTAAATATGGAAAGACGTTTAAAGGTGTTTCTCCTGCAGCACTTACTCCATCAGTAACCAAAATCGGTAGATCAGGAGTTCCATCATTATCAATATCCTGACCATTAAATCGATCTCCATTTTGACCTCCAAATAAAAGTATTAACGAGATATCGATCACATCATCCGTCAATGTTCTACCTGTTAATACATTGGTACCATCAAAATAGCTTGTGGGTGCTCCCGGAGCTACCTGTAATACATCTGAAGCTAAAATTGTAGTTAAAGTAACAGCATCTAATCCAAGAATATTAGTTTCATATTGCGCTCCGAATGCTGCATGTAATGCCACTGCCTGGTCCAGAAATGCTTGTTGGAACTGCGCTCCTTGTTGAGACGGAATTGTTACATTAAAATTATCCTTAATTGTTGATGTACCACTCAATACTGTATTGATTCCTGGTCGCCCCATTTGATCTTCCTGTGAAAATGTTCCAGTGAAATCCACCACAGGATCTACAATACCAATTGTATCATCATCATCACTACAACTTGTTAAACCAAAGGTTAATATAAGAGTAGCTACTATATATTTTAAATTACTCAGTTTCATAATATTTATATTTTTTATGTTTTAAAAAGTTATCCGATTATTGTTTTCTCTTTGCTTCAACCCAAGTGTTAAAGACCTCTACTCCTGTTCCTGCAGGGTGACTAAATGTTCCTCCTAATAATGAGTTAGGAACTTCAAGTACTATTGACAGTACATTGGTTCCGTCAAAATCATCATTTCCGGGATTATTAAATCCATTAGGCGCCATTCCTCCTATTACCGCGTTAAATTGATTAAAATCAAAGAAGAATGGGTCTTCTCGCAATCCTGCAAAATATGAGATCCCGTTAGCTGTAGAAGTTGTAGCGCTCGCTCCAGTACTTATAGCCACTTGTCCTAAATATTGAGTATTCTCATCGATTGTACTGTTTAAACCAGTTGCAGATGGTTGATAAGGACCAAAGAAATACATGATATCGTTTCTTGGAATTGCTTGAATAATTAAATCCTCTATCAAATCTCCATCATTATCAATATTTATTTCTATCAAAACATTTTCATCAAAAGTTGCTGAATTACCAGCTGGCGCAAGTGAGCTTTGTACGTTTGCTACAAAAACTGTATTATCAGAATTAGCACCTTCAAAAGCATAAAAATCTGTTATATCTGCAGTTGTGCCTCTAACCGCAGGTGCATCTAAATGATCCGCAGCTGTTAATACAATTCCTATAAGAAATAGACCGCTAAGGATAATTACATTTGTTTTTTTAATACTGTTCATTTTTTTTAATTTTAAAAGTTTACGCCAATACATACGAGCCTTATTAAAAGGTGGTTTTGACAGAGTTGTTAAAAAAAAGTTAAAAAATAAATGCAGTAAAAAAGTGTTATCATCATTGATTTAATATTAGCCTATGCAGAATAAATAATACTACGGTATTATATTGGGCTACTCTTTGATAACGTTTTAACAACTTTTCAAAGTCGGACATCGTCAAAATAAAACTAACTTTGTAACAAACCGTAATTCAATGAACCCTTCGACTTCTGGTTGGATTGATAAATTTTTAAGAGATCTGGATAATGATCCACATCTTATGGAGTTATCTTTAGATCATTTATATACAGATCTAAAAAAGGCAGGTTTTATTTATGGTACCTCAATTCATACAATCTTCCATAAGGATTCAGATCTTGAATATTCTGAAGAAGAACGAACAAAAATTAATTTGTTTACAGCTCTGGTCGTAACTTATTACGATACCATAGAAAATGCTCATAAAGAAGATTGTATTGAAGCATTGACACATTTTTATAATTTTCTCGATACTAAAAAATCTATTTTTTCTTTTATCAATGCATTAGCAACTAGTAAAAGTGAAAAATTAGAAAAGATTATTCATACTCGTATTCAGACAAACGAGTCTATTTTTAAGAAGAATTTCAGTCACTTACTTACTAATGCACTTTTATTTATAGATGTATTAGCGTTTGAGCATTATCTGATTCATGATAAAAACCCTATTGAATATGCTTCTAAGTTGGAAGAGACTTTAACAAACACAGTTTTTCTGGCTTTAAACTCCAAACAACAAAAGGATGATCATGATGAGTTATTAGTTAAGTTATTTGCTTCTTCGGTACGTTACACCGAAGTATCCGCTGAAGAAGAACCTTGTTTTGATCAGATAGAACTTGGTTACTATACAGACGAACTTGTAAAAAGGTATATTCTGGATCTTACTTGTCTTGCTGTGTGGAATGATGAAGAATTAGATAAATCTGAACATGCTTTTATTAGTGCTTTGGGAGCAGAGTTAAATCTAGAACAATCTCTGGTAACTAAATCGGTAAAAGCCGTTCATTCTTTTATAAAAGAACATAAAGAAGATATTTCTTTCTTTAATTACTCGCATCCTGCTCTACATTTTTACAAACAAACATCTCGTACAGTAAGCGTTTTAGTATTGCGAAATAAAAAGAGATTGATTAAAGAAATTTCTGAAAGTAAAGATCTTATGGTTTTACTAGGTCAATCTACCGTAAGAGATTTATCCAAAGAAGAAAAACAGCAAGTCAAAAAACAATTACTTGACATTTGTAAAACGATACCATCACTGGCCATATTTATACTTCCAGGAGGAAGTTTATTATTACCATTATTAGTAAAGTTTATCCCTCAGTTATTACCTTCTGCATTTAACGAGAATAAATAATTTAAACTTCTAAGTTTTTTAATTCTTTATAGTTTCTTTTTAGTTTTCTAGTTAATAAGCCATATACCAGATAGTATACCAATCCAATAACAAATACTATAAAAACTGCTACAAAGAATAATAATGTTGCCAGAACTGCTTTTGGGACTGTATCTCCAGACGAGCTCTGTAATTCCTGAAACTCAGGACTGTAAAACACCAAGTATCCAAATACAAAAAACAACATCATCCCAAGTAATGATAAGTTTATAAATACATAGTATTTAACAGTCCTACGAGTTTTAAGGATATTTTTCATTAATACTTTTGCAGAATCTGTAGCTCTAATTTTCTTATAATTAAGATAGAATCTTGTCATAAAAAAGATTAATATCGAAAAAGATAAAATGGAAAGAAATATGTTGAAATTCTTACCAAGACCGATCTCTTCATATCCTTTATATAAATTCCCATTTATTCTTCCTACAATTTCCAAACCGGCAAGCAGTAAAAATTCAAGCATACTTATAATAAAAATCCATTTTACTATAGAAGAAGATCTCTTTAAGATCATCTTGTAGATTTCATTATAAGAAAGCTTAGGAAGTCCTTCTTCCTGCTTTTTCCAATCTTTTTTTAGCAATTCTAATTCATCCATACTTACGGATTTAATATTTTTTTCAATTTCGTTTTTACACGATTCATTTTCACTCTTGCGTTTACCTCTGTAACTCCCATAGTTTCTGCAATTTCTCTATATGATTTATCTTCGAGGTAAAGAAAAACCAATGCCTTCTCAATATCATTAAGCTGTTTAACTGCTTTATACATCAGTTTAAGCTGTTGCTCCACCTCATCATCATATTCTTCAGCTTTCATTTTGAAATTCATCGTATCGATATCCGAAGTTTTTATACTTCGTTTAGATTTTCGATACAAAGTAATTGCTGTATTTAAGGCAACTCTATACATCCAGGTACTAAACTTGGCATCTCCTCTAAATTTTGGATATGCTTTCCAGAGCTGAATTGTAATTTCTTGAAACAGATCATTATGCGAATCAGGGTCACTGGTATAAATCCTACATACCTTATGCACAATATTCTGATTCTGCTCAAGATTGGTTACAAAACTATGTTCTAATTCTTTATTCACATTAGTAAGTTACATCTTATATGTAGTAATAAAAACATTTCTGTTACATATAAAAATCAATATTGCTCATTTTTTATGTATTTAGTTCTTCTAAAATCAAAACACAAAACACACTATTCAACTGATAATAAAATTATTAGATCACTTATAATCAAAGCTTCAATTTTATTTTTTAAAACCCAAAAAAACCATCACAAAAAATATGTAATGGTTTTACTTTATCAATTTAAATAATTTTTTATCCTTCTTTAATCCAAGATCCTCGTTTATTATCTAAACTTTTGAGTTGCTTGATTGCCTGTTTTCCATTAATCTTAGAAATCTTGTTCTTTTCTTTTTCAGAACTCTTTATAAAAACAGCATTAATATCTTCTGGATCATATCCCACTTCTGTCAAAGCATCAAGTGCATTTTCAATAGATCGAATATAAACAAGTGTTTCATTGTTGACTAATTGAGAAACTTTAAGTTTAACTCTTGCCTTACCTGCTTCTTGTAAAACTCTCCGCAATCTTGCTCTTTTCTCACCTGTAAAAATGCCTATAATATCATTGATTACAAATTTTACAAGTTCTAAACCCGAATTAAACACCAGGTAAGTAGGAAGTCCAACAATAGTATTAAATACAGATGCACTTAGTTTTTTATTACTTAATAGAAATGCAGCCGAACTTGTCTGAATAGCATTTACTACAGGTTGCATATTAAAGATTTCTATCATAGATCTATGTTGAAGATCAAAACTAATCTTATGCTTTTCAATTTGATATTGCACCTTTTGTAAATCAGGAGGTTCTTTACTGATATCTTGAAATAACTTAATTACTTTTTCATTAAGTTTTCCTGTATAAGTTTTTAGTTGATCATAATCTTTTTTGGCTTCTCTAACCAATTTTGCACAATCACTTGCCAGTTCTTTTGCTCTACGCTCTCGTTTAGGGTTATCAGGATAAAACCAATCTGAAATTCCCATAACTATTGTTTTAAAAGTGCTTTTTGGATATCTTCCTTCTTATAGCCTATTGTCGTTAACACCTCAATGGTATCGTATACTACTGGGTTTCTATAAGCTTCAAAAGGCATCTCTATTTTTTCAGCAATAGGTTTTCCTCCAGAAGTCAACTTCATTTTTCTGGTTTCTGATGAGTCTATATCAGGATCTTCATTGGTCCAGGATCCTCTGGATCTATCTAAACTAGCTAAATCTCTAAGCGCATCCCCATATGTTATGTTCTCTATTCTTTCTTTATGCTTTTCGGCCAGGCTTTCGTAGAGTTTTCTTAAAGTTTCAATATCAAATTCTCCCAATTCTTTTAATACTTCAAAAGAAGCAGCAAGTGTACTTAATGATAAGAATGTATCTGCATTGATAAGTGCTTTATGCTTAAGGTCAACTCTTGGAGGTAGTATCTCATTAATAGCTCCTCTAAGATTTGCTCTTGTGGTAGCTCCTTGTATTGCAGAAATTATAAGTTCTCCTACCACTACTGCTGCAATACCTCCAGCTACACGCCCTAGAGTTATCCATTTAGGAAAGCCCACCAATCGAGAAAGTGCTGCTGGTCCAATAGCTCCTTTTCTTAATAAATAAGCTACCGCCGCTTTTCCTAGTGCTTTATATGCCAAAGAAAAAGTTAACATCCCTACAACAGTCTCTGCTAAATAAAAAGCCACTTTCACACCTTCAAACTCAAACTCAACTTCTTCTAATTCTGGAAGTGGTTCGCCAAGTATTGCCAGTAGATCAGAAAATCGTTCGTTTACCTCTTCTGCCTTTTTTTGTATCCGATCAAAAGTAGAAGATACATCATACGTTAAAGAAGCAATATCATTGGCTACCTCTTCTACTCTATGGTATCGTTCTTTATTATTTGGGTATAAAACATCATCAAAAAGTCCCATA
Organism: Aquimarina callyspongiae; assembly: GCF_034322225.1. Classification (NCBI taxonomy): domain Bacteria; kingdom Pseudomonadati; phylum Bacteroidota; class Flavobacteriia; order Flavobacteriales; family Flavobacteriaceae; genus Aquimarina; species Aquimarina callyspongiae. Next base: position 186,677 of record NZ_JAXLPA010000004.1, read on the forward strand.
TTAAATCTATTTTATTGTAATACCTACTCTATTTGGTTTTCGGTTTCCCCTCTATGCCGACTTATCAAAGATGACGTAATTCTATTATGAATAAAAGACTGTAAATCCGGTATTTCAAAAAAGAGGGTAAACACTTATAACAATGTTGATTTTACCTATAAGATTTATAGTATTTCTGTAGGGTATATTATTTTATCATTTTACCTTTGTAAAACAACAATACAACATATGAATATACCTAGTAGTAATCTACCCAGACTGGTAATTATTGGTGGTGGTTTTGGCGGAGTTTCTTTAGCCAGAAAAATGATTAAAGAAGAGGTGCAACTTGTGCTATTAGACAGGCACAATTATCACACTTTTCAACCACTACTCTATCAAGTATCAACTTCTTCATTAGAGCCTGATTCTATTGCTTATCCGTTGAGAAAAATTATAAAAAAAGGTAAAAACGCCTATTTCAGAATGGCCGAAGTAGCGTCTATTGATCCTGATGATCAAAAAATCCATACAAATATCGGAAGCATATCATACGACTACCTCGTTATTGCTACAGGTGCTCGTACCAATTTCTTTGGCAATACAGCTATCGAAAACAATGCGATGCGTATGAAGAATCTTCCACAAGCATTAAACCTTAGAAGTTTAATGTTAGAAAATCTGGAGCAGGCAGTTATTACTACTGATCATGAAAAGCGAAAAGAACTTCTCAATTTTGTACTGGCTGGAGCAGGTCCAACAGGAGTTGAACTTGCAGGTGGTATTGCAGAACTTAAGCTTAATGTACTCCCTAAAGACTATCCTGATATGGATTTTAGTGATATGGAAGTTCATTTAATTGAAGGTGCTGACCGGGTTTTACCACCTATGAGTACTAATGCATCAGAAAAAGCCGCTAAGTTTCTCAAAAAAATGGGGGTGCATATTCATTTAAGTACTCAAGTAACAAATTATGATAACAATCTTGTATCTACAAATACAGATCTGGAGATAAAAACAGCAACCTTTATTTGGTCCGCCGGAGTGACTGGAGCGCCTGTAAATGGGATCCAAGCAGAATCATTAATCCCAAGAGCTAATAGATATAAAGTCAATCAATTTAATCAAGTCAATGGATATGACAATATTTTTGCTGTTGGAGATATTGCCATAATGGAAACTGAAGCCTATCCTAAAGGTCATCCTATGGTAGCACAACCTGCAATACAACAGGGTAAACACCTAGCCAAAAACTTAAAATTGTATTTGAAAGGAAAGACGATGATTCCTTTTAAATATTTTGATAAAGGTTCTATGGCAACCATCGGCCGAAATAAAGCAGTGGTTGATTTAGGTAAATTTAAATTTGGTGGTTTCTTTGCCTGGTTTGTTTGGATGTTTATTCACTTATGGTTTTTGGTAGGTTTTAGAAATCGATTCGTTACATTTTTTAACTGGACCTACAACTATATCAATTATGATAAAGCAGCTCGATTAATCGTGAGACCTTTCAAAAATAAAACAGATGGAATAGAAAGGGTATAGTTTTCTTCTTTTAATTTTGAAGAAACTCCATCATCTCTTTATTTCCCATTTCTTCTCTTGTCATTTTTTTACCTTTGGTTGGAGGAGAGACTATAAAACCACCTATATCAAAGGTGATTTTATCAGCTTTAATGTTTAAATTATTTGATTGAATCTCTAAAATAAGACCTGGTAATCCCCAATAACCTATGGGACCATCATTAGTTGGGATATCTTCTGAATACCAAGCTGATATGACATTTTTTTCTCCATTAAGTCCGGTGGTATTATAAAAGGCTCTTTTACAAGAATATCCCTTAATAATTTTTGTCTCATCAGTAAGAGTCCAGTCATATTCTTTAAGGTTTTCTGATATTAAAACATCTTCGGGTCTATTTAAAAAATGTGTATGAATAGAACTCACTTTGGTCTTTGAATCAATATCCTTATAAATAACTGAATACTGTTTAGCGTTAATGTAGTTATTTGTATTAGTAACTCCATCAATAGTAGTTTGCTGAGATATACTATCATTTGTAATCTCATTCATAGGATAGTATAACGAACGTTTATCATCTATTCTTAAAACGTTATCTCGATACTCTTTCCTATAGGTAAAGACAGACTCACCCGGTTTTTCAGGATCAATACTTAAAATATCAACAGTCTTTATTTCTTGCTTATAGATTACCGTAATCTCTTGACTATTTCCTACAAATGCAGTTAAAACCGTCACCAATAATAATACAATTCTCATATGTTGTTTGATAAATTTACAACCGCAAAATAGTAAACTATTTGACAACCAAATGATTATATATTAACCTATTTCAAAACACCAACCTTAATATCTAGTATATATTAAGGAAATTTGGTTTGTAAAAACTTCTTTGCATTATGTTCTGCAATAAGCCAATATTCGTCATCTGTAAGATATCCTCTTAAGTCAATACCAAAACGACGTTCTCTATAATCCTTTTGCAACATATAAAAATCAGTACCAAACAGTACTTTCTCTTTAATAGGATACGTATTTGGTTTTCTTGAATGACTATTTACAAGGTTTTTAAGTAAAGGATATAGTTTATCATCAAAAACTGTAAAAGAGATATCGCTATACACATTTTTATGTTTTTCTATCAAATCTCTTATCTGAGAATACCAATCTTCTGCATCAGCCAGGTACTCAGGATCAAGATCTTTGCTAAGTTTAGGAGAATCCAAATATTTATCCCATTCTTCATTTCCTCCAAAATGAGCAATATTAACTTTTAAATCTGGAAAATCCTTTAGTAGTTCACGATACCAATGTGGATGATTTAAGTATTGAGCAAAATCATACTGCTTTCTTGCTTCTTTTTCATCAAAGGTCTTGATCTGTCTCGCTTGTAAAATCATTTCACTGGTGATCTTTGTTCTAAAATGATTTTTGTTTTTAGGAATACAGTGCGTAGTTATGGGTATCTGATGTTCTTCTGCATACCTCCAAACTGGATATAACCGCTTGTCTGTAGGAAAATATCCTAGTCCTGGATATAACTTAATTCCTGCAAAATCATGTTCTTCGATATACTCTTTTACCAAATCTAACAACCCATCACGTCTAGGATCTGCACATATAAAAGGTAATAAATTATCTTTATACTCAGGTCTTCTTTTTAAAGCGGCAAGGTCTTCTATTTGCTTTATAAAACCATACTTGGCTTTACCAGCTCCCATATAATCAAAATCTACCGAGAGTACTCCAAACTTAGCTGTACTGGGATAATACTCTCTCAATTCTTTATAAGCTTCTTCTTGTGATTTTTTTAATGCGGAATAAAAAAAAGCAGAATAGCGATTAATTGTCTTTTTTGCCACTGCCTGTCCCAATTTAGCCACCCATCTCTTTCTTGCCCAAGTAGTAGGAAATAGTTTACTCATAAAATATTTGGGTATATACTCCATTGTAAAAATATGTGTATGGATATTATGAATCACATAACTGGGTTTAGGTTTGGTCGTTGCCATAATGTGCTGTTTTTAAGAACGAAGTATCAAAGTACTACAATTAAAAACATAAAGTAAAGGGGGGAAATACCTGAATTTTAAGTGTTTATTGAAAATATATTATAATACAGTATTCTACATATTTTATTGTTTAAAATAACATTTCTTCTTATTTGCAATCCATCCTCTATTTTCTACAGTTGAGTAAGATTCAATTTCAATTTTTTAGCCCTTATGACACCTTTGCTACATCAATCACTAAAAAAACAGTATTACATGAAATCTACACTTACCATCATCGTATTATTTATCTTGAGTTCGTTAAAAGCGCAAACTACTATCAGTGGTAAAGTATCAGATCCTTCTGGAATAGCAATTACAGGAGCCAATATATATCTAGATGGAACATACGATGGAGCTTCTTCTGATGATAACGGAAATTTTTCATTTATCACATCAGAAACAGGAGAGCAAACTTTAATTATTTCATTTCTCTCCTTTGAAACGTACTCCTTAACTACTTCTGTAACCCAAATGAATGATTTACAAATAAAACTTAAGGAGGATGTAAATTCGTTGGGAAGTGTAATTTTAAATGCCGGAACTTTTTCTGCCGGAGATAACAGCAAAGCTTCAGTATTAAACCCATTAGATATTGTAACCACAGCCGGAGCCGCTGGAGATTATATTGGAGCATTTCAAACATTACCAGGCACCTCAACAGTGGCTGAAGATGGAAGATTATTTGTAAGAGGAGGTGATGCCAATGAAACGAATGTCTTTATCGATGGTTTACGCGTTTTTCAGCCCTTTAGTGCAACCGCAAATAACATACCTACTAGAGGACGATTTTCTCCTTTTCTATTCAAAGGCACCAACTTTTCTACTGGAGGCTACTCTGCAGAATATGGTGATGCTCTATCAAGCGTATTATTATTAAATACTATCGATGAACCAGAACAAGAAAAAACTGATCTATCCTTTATTAGTGTGGGGCTTGGTGTTGGAAATACACAAAAATGGAAAAATAACTCCTTAAGCATCAATGCTTTTTATCTTAATCTAAAACCATATCAAGAAATTATATCTCAAAGAGTAGATTGGATAAAACCATTTGAGTCATTATCTGGAGAAGCTGTATACCGTCATAAATTTAATAATGGGTTATTAAAAATTTATGGAGGACTTAATTACACAGATTTTGAGCTTATCCAAGAAGATATAAACGTTCCCGATGGAATCAATTTTGGGCTTACGAATAGAAATTTATATATGAACGGTTCTTATAAAGGAAGTTTAGGAAATGATTGGTCCATCAATTCGGGGATAAGTTTTGCTAATGACCACAATGATATAAAAATCAACAGCACTGTCGTTGATAATGACGATAATAGTTTTCACGGAAAAGTAAAATTAAAAAAGAGGTTTAGTAATCGATTTAAACTAAGTTTTGGAGCAGAACAATTTATAACCTCTTTTACTGAAGAAGCCGATGATCCTAATTTTGAAACCTTCCCGACTTCTTATAAAAATAATAGTACGGCAGCATTTACAGAAGCTAATATATTCTTTAGCAAAAAACTAGCTATGCAAGTTGGTATTAGAGGAGTTCATAATAGTTTATTAGAGTATACTAAAATTTCTCCACGTGCTTCATTAGCCTATAAAACATCCTCTACCTCACAAATATCTCTAGCATATGGAGATTTTTATCAAGCTCCACAACAAGATGTTTTAAAATATAACAGTACTCTGGACCCAGAAAAATCTTCACATTATATCTTGAACTATTTATATCAAAATAACGGAAGAACATTAAGAGCTGAGGCTTATTATAAATCTTATGACAACCTTGTTAAATTTGATACTAATCAACCTCTTTTCAATAGTCTTTACAATAGTAATGGCGATGGATACGCTACAGGTTTAGATATTTTCTGGAGAGATAACAAATCTTTTAAAAATTTAGAATATTGGATGAGCTACTCTTATCTTAAAACTGAACGTGACTACAGAAATTATCCTACAAAAGCAACACCCAATTTTGCCGCGGCACACAATCTTTCTCTAGTAACAAAGTATTGGATTCCGGATTGGAAATCTTTAGTAAGTGGTACTTATAATTTTGCTTCAGGAAGACCATATAATGATCCAAATACCGGTGTATTTCAAAATCAAAAAACCAAAACCTACAATAGCCTTAATTTTAGTTGGGCATATCTTCTTAGTCAACAAAAAATTCTATACTTCTCTGTTTCTAACGTACTTGGATTTAATAACGTTTTCAACTATCAATATGCCAATACTCCTAATGTAAACGGTGATTTTGCAAGGCGTGCAATCCGACCAACAGCAGATAGTTTTTTCATTGTAGGGTTCTTTTGGACCATAAGCGATAACAAAACTGATAATCAATTAGATAATTTATAATCATTAAATACATTAAACGACTATGAAAACCATACAATCAATATGTATACTAGTATTAACTATCATAATTACTACAATAAGTACAGCTCAAGAATCAAAACACGTCATAGAAGTTAATATCACAAATATCAAATCTGACACAGGTACTTTACAAATTGGATTATACAACAATAAAGAAAGTTTTTTAGGTAAACCTTATAAATCTATAAATGTAAAAGCTGTTAAAGGAAAGGTACAGGTTTATTTTGATAATGTCCCAGAGGGAGAATATGGAATATCATTATACCATGATAAAGACGGTAACAAAAAAATTAACACATTTCTAGGTATTCCTACAGAACCTTACGGAACTAGTAATAATGCAAAAGGAAGGTTTGGTCCTCCTAAATGGGAAGATGCAAAATTTACTTTATCAGATAATAAAGCAATTCAAAACATCAAATTATAAATCTTCATATTTATAAAACACCAGTTATTGTATCGGTTACATTTCATCCTAAAAAAAATACACTTCGGTCATAAATACTTTAAAGACACAGGTGTTCTGATGATATTTACACTATAAATCAAAATCAACAAACTATGAAAAAAATAATAATCATATTCGCTTTTTTTACTATCTCAATCACTCAAGCACAGAGTACATATGAGAAAGGAATGAATAAAGCTTTTGAATTGTGGAAAAACAGAGAAGTTGATCAGTCAATCAATTTATTTGAACGAATTGCAAAAGCCGAAAAAGAAAATTGGTTACCTTATTATTATGCAGCACAGGTTCATATCATAACCACATTTATGATCAAAGATGCAGAAGAAATTGAACTACGATTAAAAAAAGCACAGAACTATCTTAACGAAGCCAAAATCTTCTCAAAAGATAATGCCGAAATCTTGATTATGGAAGCTATGCTTAATACTGCTTATGTAGTCTCTAATCCCTCTGTTTATGGGATGACACATTCTGCAAAAGTCGAAGCTCTTTATACACAAGCTAAAGTTTTGGAGCCAGAAAACCCAAGAGCAACATTATACCATGCCGAATGGAAAATGGGTGGTGCAAAATTCTGGGGAAAGGACCCTAAAGACTTTTGTCCCGAAATAGAAAAAGCTATCTTGTACTTTGAAAAAGAATCTGACAATGATACACCTTTCTATCCAGATTGGGGTATGGATCAAGTAGAGAGGATTCAAAAAAATTGTGAATAAGAATTTATTAGGTGTAGTATATACAATAACTAAAAATTCACCTTACATTTCAAAATAAGAAACAAAAGCAATCCTTATGAAAAACATTAAAAATATAAAGTTACTTGTTATTGCTATCCTGTTAGTCACCGTAATAGTAGGTCTCATTAATTTTATTTTTTCAGGTTTTAAAATAGGGAGAATCAGCTCGATTGAATGGTGGGGCATTGCACTGATATATTCAACTGTTCTAACAGTATTAAACTCTACATATTTTGGTTTTATTAATAAACGTTATAGTTGGAAAGATCAAGGATTAAAAAAACTATTTATTGGAGCTGGTGGTGCTATAGTAGTTACTATTCTTGGGTATGCATTTTGTGAATATTTAGTTGCTGTAATAATATTAGAAAAACAAACAACCGTTGATTTTTTAGAGAGTCAATCGCCAGGAGATTATCTTTTTCCTCTTTTGTTTACAACTATAATATCATTATTTTTTCACGCATTCTATTTTTACAAAGAACTGCAAAAGCAAAAAATCACAGAACAAAAAATAATTGCTGGTACCGCTTCTGCTAAGTTTGCCGCGTTAAAAAACCAATTAGATCCTCATTTTTTATTCAATAGTCTTAATGTACTAACATCACTTATCGAGGAAAACCCAAGAATGGCGCAAAAATTCACCACTTCGCTTTCAAAGGTATATCGATATGTTTTAGAACAAAAAAATAAGGAATTGGTTACTATAGATGAAGAGCTAAATTTTGCAAAAACTTATATGACTTTGGTAAAGTTGCGTTTTGAGGATAGTATCATTTTTGATATTCCCGAAAAATCCTCTAATCCAGAAGCAAAAGTAGTTCCTCTTTCGCTTCAAATATTACTAGAAAATACGATAAAGCATAATATAGTGATGCCAGAAAAACCATTACATATTAAAATCTATGAAGAAGATGGGTTTCTGATTGTTGAGAACAACCTTCAACCCAAAGAAGTTATAAAACAAAGTAGTGGTGTTGGATTAGGTAATGTACAGCAGCGATATGCTTTACTAACCAAAAGAGAATTTACAGTATATAAAACAGGAAAAGCTTTTATCGCAAAGCTTCCAATACTAACAAAAAAAATAACATTTGTCGATATGGAAATTTCACAAAATATAGAAAGCATAAAAAGTATAAAATACGAACGAGCTAAAGATCGAGTAAAAAAAATGAAAGAGTTCTATGGTAACCTTACTTCCTATTGTATTGTAATACCGTTTTTAATATTTATCAATTATAAAACAACCGGGTTTGACATTCCTTGGTTTATCTTCCCTACGGCTGGATGGGGTATGGGATTATTTTTTCATTATGCAGAAGCCTTTGATTATCACCCAATATTTGGAAAAGGTTGGGAAAAGAAAAAAATTAAAGAATATATGACCGAATCTAAAAGAAAAGATTATGAATAGTGATAACGAACGTATCATATACGAAAAAGCAAAAAAACGAGTAGAAGAAGAAAAAGGGTTTTACATACATATTGTTGTTTATATAGTAATAAATCTCGCTCTATTCTTCTTTAAGCAAAGACTAGCTATCTTAATTGATCCTGAAGCTAATAACGAAGATTTTAGAATCTGGTGGAACTGGAGTAATATCATAACTCCTCTTGCCTGGGGAATTGGATTATTTTTTCACTGGTTATGGGCATTTAAAAAAACCATCTTATTCAATAACAATTGGGAAGAGAAAAAGATTAAGAAGATTATGGAAGAAGATGATATAATTCCTTAAACTAAAATCAGCAAATAAATTAACTAAGTAATACCATGTATACTATGAGAAATGCAGAAGAACAAAGACGATATGAACGTGCTAAAAAAAAGGTGCAGGAAGAAAAAGGGTTTTATGGTCATTTAACTGCCTATATTATTGTAAACGTCTTTTTACTATTTATTAATCTAGACTTTAGTAGTCGTGATTATACTGATTGGTCAGGCTGGAGCATTTTAATCACTCCTGTTTTATGGGGAATCGGATTATTTTTTCATTGGATAGGCGTTTTTGGTAAAAATCCTTTTTTTAGTAAAAATTGGGAAGAACGCAAGATCAAAGAAATCATGGAAGAAGAGGATGATTTCTTAAAATAAAATCAAACACTATTTCATCAATCATTTAAATAAAAACTAATCATCATGGAAAATTATAACGAACAAAAAAGATACGAACGTGCAAAAGAACGTGTAGATGAACTTAAGAAATTTTATAATAACTTAATTTCTTACATCATATTTATTGGCTTTCTTGCATTTGTAAATTACTATACTCTTGGCTGGAGTTGGAATGGATATTTATGGTTTTTATGGGCCGCTTTTGGTTGGGGAATTGGATTAGCATTTCATGCAGTCAAAGCATTTGGAATTAACCCTATGTATAATAAAGATTGGGAAGAACGTAAGATCAGAAAATATATGGAAGAAGAGGATAATGACAAACAGCTTTGGGAGTAAGTAAAATACAATCAGGATATGAAATAAGCCATAACAATCAGGTTGATACCCACTGATATGATTACATGGCGATTCTATTTGACCATTAAAAAACAATAAATACAAACAGATGAAAACATTCATCAATCTTATCATACTATTTTGGGTTACCGGGTTTACAGCACAAGAATCATTTGTTGTAAAAGATGTAACTTTATTTGATGGCGAAAAAGTAATTGAAAAAACTACTGTACTAGTTGAAAATGGTACGGTTGTCAAAATTGCCAAAACTATAAAAGCTAACGTCACTATTATTGAAGGGACTGGAAAATTTTTGATGCCAGCAATGACCAATGCCCATGTACATGCCTGGGCGCCAACAGCGTTAAAACAAGCTGCTCAAGCGGGAGTCTTAAATATTTTAGATATGCACGGCGTAGAACCTTATCAAGGAATGATGAAAGCTTTACGGGATTCAACTAATTACGCTCGTTTTTATGTTGCTGGATATGCTGCAACAGCACCAGAAGGGCATGGTACTCAATATGGCTTTCCTGTACCAACACTCTCTAAGCCTGAAGATGCTAAGCAATTTATAGAAGATCGTATAAAAGCCAATGTTGATCATATAAAAATTATTGTAGAACCCTGGAAACCTACATTATCTCATGAAACCGTAAAAGCTATTATAGAAGAAGGACATGAAAACAACAAAACAGTAGTAGTACACATATCCAAAGTAGCTGATGCCTATGAGGTATTAAACAATAATGCTGATGGACTTGTACATATCTGGACAGATCAAGCAATTACAGAAGTACAACTTAAAAAACTAACCGAAAACAAAGATTTCTTTGTTATTCCAACCCTACTAACTAATGTTCTGGTTCAAAAGGTATTTTTAAAAAAAACCGATCAGGAAGTTTTAGAAAAGGAAAAATTTCTCAAAAAAGAAGTTAAAAAATTATATGATGCAGGAGTTCCCATCTTAGCAGGTACCGATCCTCCTAATGCTAATATTAATCATGGAACTGATCTTTATAAAGAACTAATTTTAATCTCAGAAGCTGGAGTTCCTAATATAGATGTTTTAAAAGGAGCTACCTCCTATCCTGCTGATCGTTTTAAATTGGAAAAATTAGGGTATATCAAAGAAGGATACAGTGCAGATATGCTTCTACTCACCAAAAATCCAATAGAAAACATCAAAAATATAAAAACTATAAATACTGTTTGGAAAGCAGGAAAAAAAGTGCAATTATAAAATCCATATTTTATTAAATAATGAACGTACTAATTATTGAAGACGAAAAACCCGCAGCACGAAGACTCAATAGAATGCTTGGTGACCTGGATTTAAAAGTAAATACAATGCTACATTCTGTAAGTGAATCTATTGAGTGGTTTAGCAATAATGAACATCCAGATCTTATATTTCTTGACATACAATTAAGTGATGGCTTATCTTTTGAAATATTTGATACTGTAGCGATTAAAAGCGCCATAATATTTACTACTGCTTATGACGAATATGCTTTAAAAGCCTTTAAACTAAATAGTATTGATTATTTGTTAAAACCAATTGATGATGATGAGCTTGAAGCTGCTATAAAAAAGTATAAAGAACAACTACCTGAGAAAAAACAAATCCAGGTAGATTTTGAAGATATCAAGAAATTATTGGTCAATCCGATAGATCGAACCTATAAAAAACGGTATACCGCTCGTGTAGGGCAACATCTTAAAATATTTTCTGTAGAAAACATTGAATGCTTTTATTCAGAAAATAAAGGTACTTATTTACATACTAATGAAAATCGAAACTATCTAATAGACTCTACACTCGAATCTTTAGAAGAAGAATTAAATCCACAGCAATTTTTCAGGGTAAGTCGTAAATTTTATGTAAATATCAACGCTATCAAAGATATTATCTCTTATACCAACTCCAGGCTTAAAATAAAACTAAATCATTTTGATGAGCAAGAAATTATTGTTGCAAGAGAACGAGTAAAAGATTTTAAAGAGTGGTTAGAATAGTTAATCTAATAAATATTGTTTCCTTTCTAAAAAGAAATTATTGTTAACTAATGCACCTCGTATTGATTAGGTAACGTATAGAAAAATAAAAGTTTACTTATTTTTGACAATACACACACCTATCAATATGATAATTCGTAACACCTTGTTAAGTAATAATTTCTTTTTATTTATTGCATTACTAAATTTTTTCTTTGTTTCTGCCCAGGATAATGATATTCAAGATGCTTTGGAGTATATCGAGCAGGCAAATATATTTTATGGAGAAGAAGAATATGAAAAAAGCCTGTCTTATTATAATAAAGCAGAACAACTAATTAAGGCATTACATAATGACTCTTTACTATCAATTGTGTATACCAGAAAAGGTCATGTGCATTTAAGAGATGGAAAAAATAAAGACGCTCTTAATGCTTATTCAAAAGCCTTAGAAACTAATGAGTTAACAGGTTATAAAGAAATTGAAATTAAAGCTAATTCTGGACTCATTGTTATTCTAAAAAGAATGAACAGATTAGATAGAGCTCTAAAAACAGCACATCGTTCACTTCAATTAATCCCAAATACAAATCTTCATAAAAAAGGAGGGCATGCGAGTATTTTAATTCTAACTAGTGAAATATATCTAGCTAAAGAACAGTATGATTCTACTTTACATTATATAGAAAAGGCATTAGTAGTAAGTAAAGAGCTAAAGTACAAAGAAGCAATTTTGGATTTATATATTAAAAAAGGAATGGTATATTTTTATCAAAAAAAATATAATGAGTCTCTAACTTTTTTATTTAAATCCAATGATATTCTATCAGAGCAAAAGATTGAAAATAAATCCTTTCCTATAATTAACACTAATTATTTTATAGCCTCTTGTTACTATCATCAAAAACGTTATGATCAAGCCGTTGAGATATTAATAAATAGTATCAATAATTTTGAAGAAAATGATCTCTTTAAACCTCCAGCTATTCGATCTCATTTATTGTTAGCCAATTGTTATAATGAGCTAAAAGAATACGAAAAAGCAAATCTTTGGCGTAGCAAATATGTGACATTAAATGAATCTTATCAAAAAGATAAAGATCAAACCGTAGATATTATTCACGAGAAAGAAACAAATAAACTTCAAAAAGAAATAACGAGTCTTAAAGAAAATCAAATTATTGATCAAGGGGAAAAAAAACAAGTATTCTGGATTCTTTTGCTTACCTCAACAGCATTAATTGGTATTGTGTTTATCTACATCAAAAAGCAAAAATCTAATAAAACTTTGTTTGATAAATTGGTGAAAGAAATTAATGATTTAGAATCTTCCAAACACTCGATTAGTAATAAAAAAGAGTCATCTAAAGAAGTAATCATCGATGATCAAAAAATCAATGAAATTATCAAAGGGATAGAAAAACTTGAAGTTCAGGAATATTTTTTAAAATCTGAGTGCAATTTAAGGTCAATGGCCAAAAAACTTAAAACCAATGCAACATATCTATCTAAAGTAATAAACATCCACAAAGAGAAAAACTTTACCGATTACATAAATGATCTTAGAATTGATTACGTTTTAAAAAGATTAAAGGAAGATAAAAAATTCAGATCATTTTCTATCCAATCCATCGCTTCTGAGGTTGGATATAAGAGTAGTTATTCACTAGTAAAGCATTTTAAAGCAAAAACAGGCATCAATCCATCTTATTATATCAAACATCTTGAAAAACAGAATGTAAGCGATAAGATCAATGTATAACTCATGACTATTTTAAACAATTTAGCCATGTATGATTATTAATACTCTTAAGAATAAAATATATTTCTAACGAAATACATTGTCTTATTTCAATTTGATTTTGTAAAACTGAAAAAGACTTAACTAACCATTAAATATTTTTAAGATGAAAAAAGAAGGACAACCGAGAATCAATCTAAAGAAACTAAGAATAGCAAGGATCAGCACTGATTCTATGAAAAAGATAGAAGGAGGAAGTTCTGTTTTAACTAGTGCGGTCTATGAACAAAATGGTCATATAATCGATTATTGTTATAACGAAAAATAAATTTATTTTTTCAAAACATATATTACCCTGCCAAAGTGCAGGGTTTTTTTATGGCTATTTTGTTCAAAATGGTCATACTTCATTTTTAATACCTCTGGTTACCATCTACTTTAGTGTGAGAATCAAAAACATCCTTAGCGAATGATTTTGATCAAGGGGTAACCGAAAACCTTATATACAGAGTAGGTAATCAAAACATATAATCATGCTTAATAACATTTTAGATTTAAAAGGAGTAACAACATTAAACAAAAAAGAACAACAAACTATCAAAGCTGGAACATACTATGGTGATCAATGTCTTAGTCTTTGTAGCGGGCGTTGTTCCTTTGGACGTTGTTTTGAGCAAATAGATTAAATATTATCATTCTAAGAATCAATCTTAGTTTTTTTCATTGTATTTCTAACTTAAAACGTCAAAAAATGATTCATGAAATTTTAAACATAAACGGAATTACAGTTCTAAAAAAGAAACATCAAAAATCCATTCAAGGAGGTACTTATGGCTGTCAAAACGTAGCTAGAAAATGTACAGAAGATAGTGATTGCTGTTCTGGAAATTGTGGTGTAGAAAGAATTATAAACGGAAACGTTGTCACACTTTCTATATGTTCATTTACCTAAATATTGAACATTATTTTTTTGAACAAACGGGGATAAAATCTAAAAGTCAGGAATTTTTCTAATTGGAAATAGACAGAAAACAGCAACTGTCTTAAAACGTTTGCAACACTATTAAAAACAATTAATTTCTAAAAAAATGAAAAAATTAATGCAATTAAAAGGTGCTCAAGTATTAAATAAAAAAGAGCAAAAATCTATTACTGGAGGAAACACGGGTATGATATGTTATAGTCATTCAGATTGTGATGTATTAAGTTCAATACCTGGTTTCGAATACGAGGAATTCTTTTGTTTTTGGGGGCATTGTCAAATAGCATAATTGCTTTTTTAATGACCATATAATAAATATAAAAAAAAGCCAGGAGATACCACACTCTCCTGGCTTCGGGGAAAAACAATAATTAATAAAACAACTATTATTATATTGCTACAATACCTTGGGTATTAGTATCTGGAAGATTTCCTGATTCTTCTCCGATAAATTCTAGATTTTGACCATTAACTCTGTAAATTCCTATGGTACCATCTAAACCATATAATTGATACAAGAACTGTCCATCATCAGAGATCCACATATCGATCCATCCATCTGTACTTGCAAAAGCATCAGGACCGTTATCCGCTCCTCCCGTACCGGTTCCCTGAGCAGCAGTTTGATCTAATAAAGTCACTGTTCCGTTATTAAAACTATAGGATGCTAATCCAGCTTCTATAGCATTAGAAACAAAGAACGTATTTCCATCAGCAGTAAAATCTAACCAGCAAGTCAGAGCTATTTTCATTTTAATGGAGGAAAATGATTATTCCTTGGACATGTGCTTGACGAAGAAAAAAACATTTTAAGAATAGATATTGACCTTGTTAACGACATAGAAAACTTAAAAAACAGTGAATCATTTAGGGAAGAAATCGGTTTTCTAATTGCAGTTACCATTCTACATGAATATGTTCATTTTGGTGATACAGTTTATGGAAATAATTTTTGGAGTAACGAGTTTTTTGAGGATCGTATCGAAGAAAATGAAGCTGGCATTCTTTTTGAAGAAGCTGTTTTTGGAGATACAGTTTGGAGATCTAATGTTGGAATAATTTTACGAAATTTTGGATGGTAATCTTAATATGTTTTAATAATTAAATCATTGAAAATGAAAAGAATTATAGTTTTTACAATAGTGTTTACAAGTTTTTTCTTCTGTAATGGACAAAAAAGCAATTGTACAGAAATAGCATTGTATAATTTAGTTTTTAAAGATTTGGAGCTCTATCAAAAAAAAGCGGTTAAAATTGAAGTTGGTTATACTCCTACAAAATCGGTAGTTGATATAATACAACGACTAGACATATATGATACAAAAAACATTGTGTCCTTTAAAAATGTATTATCAACAGATTATTCTGATTGCAACCAATTACAAGAAGCATTAAAATCTATTTTAGATCAAAAAAAAATTAAAGAAAATGGAAGATACATTTCATATAACTTTTCTAGTTTAATTACTATTTCAGAATCAGAAAAATGTATTTTAATGAACACTGCTGTCAGAAATAAAAATCATAAAGGTGGTAAAGCTATAGGAGATGAAGTACTTTTTATACTTAAAAAGGAACTCGATACTTGGAAGGTGACAAATAAACAATCTTTAGGATCTTATTAAAACTAATATTCAACTTAGCTTTAGAAAAAAGTAGAACCATAATCAATTTAAATTGTTTATTAGTTTTACTGTTTTTTTTAGAATATAACAACTATGTCAACTAAAGTAAAGATGCACTTGTCTTGAATAATGATTTGATCTGTAAAAGTTAAACTTTTCGGTTAAAAGCTACTACTACTCAAATCGATTTAACATTAAAAAAGCCAGGAGATACCATACTCTCCTGGCTTCGGGGAAAAACAATAATTAATAAAACAACTATTATTATATTGCTACAATACCTTGGGTATTAGTATCTGGAAGATTTCCTGATTCTTCTCCGATAAATTCTAGATTTTGACCATTAACTCTGTAAATTCCTATGGTACCATCTAAACCATATAATTGATACAAGAACTGTCCATCATCAGAGATCCACATATCGATCCATCCATCTGTACTTGCAAAAGCATCAGGACCGTTATCCGCTCCTCCAGTTCCAGTTCCCTGAGCAGCAGTTTGATCTAATAAAGTCACTGTTCCGTTATTAAAACTATAGGATGCTAATCCAGCTTCTATAGCATTAGAAACAAAGAACGTATTTCCATCAGCAGTAAAATCTAACCAGCAAGCAGTTCTACCAGTATTTCCTATTCCGGATCTAACATCTGTACTTATTGCTGTTAAACTACCATCTCCTTGTATTTGCCAGGTAGAAACAGAACCATCTTGTAAAGCCGGAAACGCAGGAGGTGTCCCATCCGGTTGAAACTCTCTGGCTTCTGTAACCACTACATAATTATTTCCTACAATCTGAAATCCAATTGCAGAAGGTAAGTTTCTTCCTTCTGTATTTCCTCTTAATGTTGATGTAACTCCATCAATTTGACTAGCAGATAATGTTCCGTCTGCATTAACCCCATAGATTACGAGTTCATCTTCACTACCTGATGCTAATGCTGCAGCCCCAGAATTAATTGAAGCTACTACTAGCCAGTTTCCATCTGGAGAAAACTGAACCGCAGAAGGTCTATTGGCTAAGTTTCTCGTAGAGCCTGCTATAGCAGACAAGGTTCCGTCTTCTAACAACCAAAAACCAGTTACTGTACCTTGTTGTGCAGGCTCACCGGCAGCCAAGAATTCTGCTCTTGTAATATTTGAAACATATACTATTCCTTTTACACCATCAGCATTACTCGAAGTATAAGCAATACTATTAGGGCCTATAGCACCGGTAGGTTGAGGAGAACCTGCAGCGACTATAGAAAAATCATCCTGAATATTGAATGAGGTAATAGTATTACTTCCTGCATTTACTGCTAATAAATTTTTATTATCATCTGTTTTTGCAAGAGCATATGCCGAAATAAGGGGATCTAGTCCTTCTCCGCCATCATAATCACCTCCATTACCACCTGTTGCAACAGGACCAATAGGCGTTAATGTACCGTCTGTATTTCTACCATAAGTAATGATAGTATTAGGACCTTGAATATTTGTTCCTGCTACCTGACCGTTTCCATTAGTCATTGCATAAACGGCTCCAACAAAATTATTACCTCCATCTGTAATTATAGTATCATCATCATCACTACATGATGAATAGACCAGGGCTATAATCAAAAGCGCAAATAAATTTAATTTGAAAGTTTTCATTTTCTTTTTTGAGTTTTAAGTTAATGTTCATCTATTACCTAAAAAATGAGTTGTACAATCTCTAAGTTTGTGTTTAACACGTAACAACCACTTACAACTTATTAGGTTTTGCACATTATGAATTCGGCCGAAAATATGATGTGAGGATCAAGAAGAACGCAATGTTATCATTGCATTTCTTAACTATAATTTGGTTCGGAAGTTCCTTTTTTAACTTACATTAAGAAAAAAGGCGAACTAGTATAAAAAAAAGAGAGAGTAATAATGACACTACACCCAGTCAACTAATAATCAATTAGTTATAAATACTAATGAAATTAAAGAGCAGAATAAAGAAAAAGAAAGAAAGTAACACTTTATCAAAGTTTTAACAAACCTATAAGAAAGCAATAACGTTTTAAAAAGCGCCTAAATGTAAGCTACCTAACAAAAGAAAGAAAAAAGTCCTATACTATATTAATACTCCCACTGTCGTTTTTTATTAAGCTCTTCTTGTGCTTCTAATTCTGCTTGCGGAATCACTTTTAGGAAAGATGGATGTTGTTCTATAGCATATTCTAGTTTCTCCACAATGTCATCTATAGAATCATTATCATAATCTACATCCAAAGGAGGTTTGATAACCATAGATTGTAAAATACCTTTCTTTTTAATTACCACCCCTTTTTTATCAAAAGATCTTCTAAAACCATCTATTACAATTGGAATAACGATAGGTCTATATTTTCTTATTATATGAGCAGTTCCTTTTCTGATAGGTTTAAATGGTTTGGTGGTACCTTGCGGAAATGTGATTACCCAGCCATCTTCAAGGGCTCTTGAAATATTAGTGATATCACTCATTTTTACCTGACGGTTGACATCTTTGCCTTTCTCTCTCCAGGTGCGCTCTACAGTAATTGCTCCCGCATATGATAATATTCTTGCCAGTAAACCTGCATTCATAGTTTCTTTGGCAGCTACATAATAAAGGTTAAGTTTAGGTTTCCATAAATATCCTACATTTTTTATAGAATCAGTACGACCACTTAAACTAGCGTTAAATACGTGAAACATTGCTACAACATCAGCAAAATAGGTTTGATGATTAGAAACAAACAAGACACCGTTATCCGGAAGATCCTTAAAAATTTCACTTCCTTCTATCTTAAGTTCATTAAACCCTCTATAGCGTCTATGCGTCATGGTACCCATAATACGGATAAGCCATTTTTTTAAAAATAATATATGACCAAAAGGATTTCTCTTAAACAATCCCATAAATAATTCTAATTTAGAATAAATTTGATATTAGCGCTCATCAAAAATCATTAAACACAATCTATCTTACTGATTTTCAATTAAATTAATAACAAATAATGAAATAACATATAAAATCTTCTATAAATTCTTGTGAAAATTTAAAAGAAAACAGGGCACAAAGGTACAAAATCATGATGCGATAGCAGTCTTTAGAAAGACTTTAAGTTCACTAAGCATCATAGCAGTTGCCCCCCAAACGGTATAACCTTTTAGTTTAAAGGAAGGTACTAAGATATTTTTGGCATACGATGTTGATAATCTTTCCGAAACCACATTATCTTCATTGAGCAAATCAGATAGAGGTATTTCTATCACCTTAGCTACCTCTTCTTCCTGTATTACAAAACTTGGAGTATTTTCTAAAACCCCTAAAAATGGATGTACCCAAAAATTTGAAGGAGGAATATATACTTTTGTCAAAGGTTTTAATACCTCTACTTCATCGACCTTTACACCTACCTCTTCCCAAGTTTCTCTTAAAGCTGTTTTCTCATAATTTATATCATACTCTTCAACTTTTCCTCCTGGTAAAGCTACCTGTCCAGAATGAACCCCTTCATAGGTAGGTCTAAGAATTAAAACAAGATGGGTGATAGTATCTTTAGGATAAAAAAGCATTAATACAGCTGCATTCCTGGGGTTTTTTTCTTCAATTTTGATTTTATAAAGCTCTCTCATCCTTACTTCGGGAGCCATAATAAAATGAGAAGATTCTCCAGGTACCGACATTTTCTTTATTTTTGGAACCAAATTTTTAAATGTATCAAATGTCATTTACCAGGGTAGTTTTTATATATAGTTTGATAGGTGTTTTTATATTCTCTAGTTGTGAAGATAAGCATTCTAAGAAAAATGAGCTTAATAAACAACAAAATGTAGATTCGATATCTGTTGATAAATCTACCATAGAAAAAGATATTCCTAAAAAGGATACTGAGGATAAACTAGTTACTGAAGAAGTAGAACCATTTAAACTCACTAATAAAAATTTAAGAGAGTTTATGGCACAATACGGAAAGGAAAACCCTGAGACTTTGGTCAAAATTAAAACATCATTTGGTGATATCCATATTCAGTTATATAAACAAACTCCTCTTCATAGAGCAAACTTTATATACCTGGTGAAACAAAAATATTTTGATGAGACTTTTTTTTATCGGGTAGCAAAAGGATTTGTGATACAAGGTGGTAATAGTGATCGCCAGCAAATGGCCAGAAAACGTTTTGAAATTGGAGATTATACAGTTCCTCAAGAACCTGTAAAAGGTTTTAAACATCATCGAGGTGCTGTAGCCTTATCAAAACAATGGGTCGATAATCCTTCTAATAGATCTACACCTTTTGAATTTTTTATTGTAGTAGCAAAAAATGGTGCTTATCATCTGGATGGAGAGCATACCATTTTTGGTAAGGTTGTAAAAGGAATGAATGTAGTTGATAAAATATCTAAGGTGCCTGTTGATGAAAGCGAATGGCCAAAAGAAGATATTTTTATTAAGGCAGAAATTATAAAGTAAAAGATAGAGAAATATCTCTATTCTAAAAAACGCCGACTTATAACTTCTGCGTATAGTAGTTATAATCTTCTATAACTTTTGCTACAAATTGAAGTGGTTTTTCCTGCGGAGTTACCTCCATTATATTTCCCATTTTTTTTGAAAGTTCCAGAATCACATTATGATTTGCATAGCGTTTTGAATCATTATATATAGATTTGATCTTTCTAATCTCGGCATCAGAAAAAACAGTAACTTGTGGATAAGTAGGCACATAACCTTCAGGAATATCTACTAAAATAGTCTGATGAAATCGAACACGTTGTTTTTCGCTAATCACAGTAGTTCCAGCTGCCATATCCCCAAGGCGCTGTCCGGTTCCTTTTAACAAAATAGTTACAACAGCAACACCTCCTGATGCAAATGTAATATCTAGTAAACGAAGTAACCATCTAATCAAATAATTAGAAAATGCCGGTCGAGAACCATCTAACTTCACTACTTTTATTTTTAATGTAGCTTTACCAGGGGTTTTTCCATCCCAAAAAGTTTCCCATAGCAAAAAGTATAAAAATGGTGGCAGTCCTAAAATCAACCAGAACGCCCATTGATCTCCTCCATCAACATCTAAAGCGGCCAATATAAAAATGGATACAATAAAATAAGCTATTATAATCAATAGGTCTATTAAATATGCAAGTATTCGTTCTCCTATTCCAGCAGCATTTTGTTGTATACTTACATTTTGAGCAGTTTCTATTTGAAAATTATCCATTAATTATGTTTCTTTGAACCTCTTAATTCATATCTATGATACATGCGTGAGGCGGCTTTTGTGAGGCAAAATAAAGATAAATGGTTAAAATTTGAAAGCGTTCTGGTTAATAATACCCAAATGTCTCCGGATGATCTTTCTAATTTGTATATAGAAATCACAGATCATCTTAGTTATGCCCAGACTTTTTACCCTAATAGTCAAACACTTGCCTATTTAAATAGTTTAGCTTCAAATGCCCATCAAAAGATCTATAAAACAAAGAAAGAGAAGAAAAATCGTTTCTATTCTTTTTGGGTTAAAGAATTTCCTTTAGAATTCTATTATTACCAAAAAGAATTATTGATCGCTTTTTTAATCGCTGTACTATTCACAGCTGTTGGAGCTTACTCCTCTGCTACTGATGGAGCTTTTGTAAGGTCTATATTAGGAGACGCCTATGTAAACATGACTTTAGAAAATATTTCTAAAGATGATCCCATGGCAGTTTATAAAAAAATGGGAGAAACCAATATGTTTCTGGGTATTACTATCAATAACATCAAAGTAGCACTATACTGTTTTATTTTTGGTGTTATGTTTGGTATTGGTACGATTTTCATTATTATGAGAAACTTTATCATGTTAGGGTCTTTTCAATATTTTTTCTATGACAAAGGATTATTATGGGAAAGTGCAAGAACTATATGGATTCATGGTACTATTGAGATATCAGTAATAATAATTGCGGGATGTGCCGGTTTGGTTGTAGGTAAATCAATATGGTTTCCAGAAACTTATACGCGACTCACTTCTTTTGTAAAAGGTGTAAAAGCGGGGTTAAAAATTGTAATCAGTACAATCCCTTTCTTTATAATCGCTGGGTTCTTAGAAGGTTTTGTTACCAGACATACAGAAATGCCAGATTGGTTAGCTATTTTAATAATATCAGGGTCGTTGGCTTTAATCTTATTTTATTATGTGATTTACCCTAGACAATTGTATAAAAAACAAACAAATGAATAACAAATACATAGAATTTAAAAAGAAGAGAGAATTAGGGGATATTCTTACGGATACCTTTGCTTTCTTAAGACAAAATATAAAACCTTTGTTTTCTATTGCTTTAAAAACAACAGGTATTCCATTTATTCTAGTAATACTATCTACAGCTTATTACACGCATGCCAGTGCTAATATGTTTGAACCTTTTGCTCTGGAAAGTGGTCAATTCTTTAACTCAGGTAATATTCTGATTTCGTTGTTAATGCTTTTTATTACGGCATTAATTTTCTATGGTTTACTTGCGGCTTCTATTCTACATTATATTAAAATATACTCCAAAAACGAAGGAGTTGTGGATGAAAAAGCAGTCATACAAGGTGTTAAAAAAGATTTTGGAAACATTATAGGTCTTGCAATCCTTTCTTGGTTAATTGTAGCTTTTGGAACAGTTTTATGTGTTATTCCGGGGATATATCTTTATGTACCAATGAGCCTAGTATTTTCGATACTTATTTTTCGAGAAACCTCTATTAGTGATGCGATAAATGATAGTTTTCAATTAGTCAAAAATGAATGGTGGATTACTTTTGCTACACTATTAGTTGTAGGGTTAATAACCTATATTATTAGTATGATTTTCTCTATTCCTGCTGTGATATATACCTTTGTAAAAACATTTACGGCAGCCTCAGAAGGAACACTTAGTGACCCTTCAGAAATGTTTGATTGGGTTTTTATAGTACTCAATACATTGGCGTCTGCAGCACAATACATTATTATGTATATAATTACTCCAATTTCTGTAGCCTTTATCTATTTCAATCTTAATGAGAGAAAACATAATACAGGAGCATTGGAACAAATTGATTCTTTAGGTAAATCTGAATAAATTGAAAAACCTTTATTTTTTATTATTTCTTGTTGGATTTTCTCTGCTTTCAAAAGCGCAGGATACTACTGCTTCAAAACCTCAAGAAATAATCTATGATCTCGAAACTCAAAAAGAAATCAAGTATTTTGATCATCAAAAAATAAAGGATTTTAATAATCAAGATGAGTTTGATTATACAGAGTATGAGGAAGCTGATAATTGGTGGACTCGTTTTAAAAGATGGTTAAATCAAATTTGGAGTAAGTTTATTAAATGGTTGTTTGGTGTAGATGAAGCTACCGGGTTCTGGGGTGTAGTTTTGCAAATACTCCCCTATTTGATAATTATTGGTGTACTTTTTTTACTAGGATGGTTATTTATGAAAGTAAATCCCAGTGATATGCTTTTGGAGAAACAAGAAGCTCCTCAAGTACAACTAACAGAAGATGAAGACATTATTCAAAATCAAGATATTCAACAATTGATAGATCAAGCATTGACGAATAACAATCATCGATTAGCAATACGATATTATTACTTATTTGTATTAAAAAAATTATCAACTCAAGAATTGATTACCTGGGAGTCTCAAAAGACAAATACCGATTATCTTAAAGAGCTATCAGATGATTCTTTAAAGAATCAATTTAAAGTCATTACTCGCTTATATGATTTTATTTGGTATGGTAGTTTTGATGTGGATGAAAAATCATACAGAAAAGCAGAAAAGGAATTTCAATCTATAAACAACCTTATACAATCATAAATTGCAAAGCCAAAAAGCTAAAATATTAATCATCATAATTGCCGGAGCTATTGGGTTGCTTATCTACCTAGAATCCAGTCAACCAGAACCTATTAATTGGTTTCCGAGTTATGAAAAAACTGATAAAATTCCTTTAGGAACATTCGTTTCTTACAATTTGATCGAAGACGCTTTCAATATCAGAAGTGTGACAGATATAAATATACCTCCGTATGAATTTCTTTCTGATAATGATACCATCTCAGGAACCTATTTTTTTGTCAATGGAAGTGTAAGTTTTGATGAAATAGAACTGAATAAAGTTTTAAATTGGGTCGAAAAAGGAAATACACTTTTTGTCTCAGCAAAAGGAATCAGTAATAACTTATTAGATACATTACAAATAGAAGTAGATAATATCCTGAAATATGACGATATCTCTACCAAGCCTATTGTAGAATTAACAAATAAACAACTTAAAACAACAGATCCATATCTTTATGATCGTGATACCTACAATCCATATTTTAGCAAGTTAGACACGCTTAAAACTACTGCTATAGGTATTATGCAATTGTACAATGATACGCTGCGTATTAAAGATCCTAAGATCAATTATATTAGTCAGGATTTTGGTTCTGGCAAGATCCTTCTTCATACATTTCCAGAAGCTTTTGGAAACTATTTTATGCTTAAAGATAAAAATTACGAATACACTCAAAATCTTTTGGCTTATATAGATCCCGATAAAACTATCTTATGGGACAACCATTATAAATCAGGTAAGACATTCTACTCTTCTCCTCTATATCTTATATTTATAAACAGATATCTTAAATGGGCATATTATTTTGTCTTAATCGGGGTAGTTCTTTTTGTTATTTTTGAAAGTAAACGTAAACAACGTAGTATTCCTGTAATTGCTCCCCTAAAAAATCAAACGCTGGCATTTACCAGAACGATTAGCGGAATGTATTTTGAAAAAAGAAAGCATAAAGAAATTGCAGTAAAGCAAAATCTATTATTTCTGGACTATGTTCGAAACGTATTAAGAGTACCCACAGATCATTTGGATGAAAAAACATTAATGGATATATCTGCCAGAAGTAATAACGACATAGAAGACACTAAAAAGTTATTCTTATATTTTGAAGAACTTAATCAAAAAATAAAAATAGAAAAAGAAGAATTACTAAGGCTTCACGAATTAATTACAAAATTCAAAAGTCAGACATAAATAGAAAATAGCCTATCATGGAAAATGAAGAACTTACAAATAATACGAATCCAGAAGAGATAAATCAGCCAGAATCTCAGGAGCAAAACTTGAGTTTTGAAAATCGAATTGATCTAAGTGAATTAGAACAAACTGTAGAAAAACTGAAGACTGAACTTGCAAAAATTATTGTTGGACAGCAGGATTTTATAGAATTGCTTATTGTATCACTTTTATCTGATGGACATGTCTTGATTGAAGGAGTTCCTGGTATTGCTAAAACGATTACTGCTAAACTATTTGCTCGAACATTAGAAACAGAGTTTAATAGAATACAGTTTACACCAGATTTAATGCCGAGTGATGTTCTAGGAACATCCATTCTTAATATGAAAACCAGTGATTTCGAATTTAAGAAAGGGCCTATTTTCTCAAACATGGTACTTATTGATGAGATTAACCGTGCTCCTGCAAAAACACAAGCTGCATTATTTGAAGTAATGGAAGAGAGGCAAGTAACCATTGATGGAATTCGTTATCCTATGGAACCTCCATTTATGGTATTGGCTACTCAAAATCCAGTAGAGCAAGAAGGAACTTATGCTTTACCTGAGGCGCAATTAGATCGTTTTCTATTTAAAATAAAAGTAGATTATCCTTCTCTAGAAGAAGAAATAAATATATTAAAAACACATCACGAGCGAAAAACAAAAAAGCCTTTAGAAATCATAAGTTCAGTGATGACTCCTGAAAAGCTGGTAGAATTCAAAGAAAAAACCCGAGAAATAATTATTGAAGAAAAGATTCTAAGCTATATTGCAGAAATTGTTACAAAAACCAGAACACATCCTCACCTCTATTTAGGAGGATCTCCGCGAGCATCTCTTGCGGTAATGAATGCTTCAAAAGCATTTGCTGCAATTAATGGAAGAGATTTTGTAACTCCAGAAGACATCAAAAAATCGCTTTTCCCGGTATTACGCCATAGAATCATTTTATCTCCAGAACGAGAGATGGAAGGAATGACCACTGAAAATGTAATAGAAATGATCCTACAATCCGTAGAAATACCTCGTTAGTTTTGATCAAATTTATCAAATCCCTATACCTAAGTTCCAGAGTATTTTATGTACTCTCTATACTATCAGTACTGTTTTTACTATCGTACTGGTTTCATATGTTATATCCTATAACCTGGTTATTAACATGGGGATTTACGATTATTTTTATTTTCGAGATTATTATTCTTTATAAAACTAAAGATGGTATAGAAGCTAATAGGCTCCTACCAGAAAAGTTTTCGAATAGTGATTTTAACGGGGTTCCTGTAAGGATAAAAAGTAATTACAGTTTTACCACTTTGTTAGAAATTATAGATGAGGTTCCTGTTCAATTTCAAAAACGTGATTTTTTAAAGACAGGAGAAATCCCTTCAAAATCAATTTTAGATTTTGAATACTCGCTTCGTCCTGTAAAAAGAGGAGAATACGTTTTTGGAAATCTTCATATCTATGCTATGACTAAGATCAAACTGGCTAAACGTCGTTATAGTTTTGATAAGTCCGCTCTGGTAAAAGTATATCCTTCATTTATTCAAATGAAAAAGTATGATTTTCTGGCAATCGATAATAAACTCACGCAGATAGGTCTTAAAAAGATAAGACGTATTGGGCATACAATGGAGTTTGAGCAAATCAAAGAATATGTTATTGGAGACGATGTAAGAACCATTAACTGGAAAGCTACCGCAAAGCACGGAAACTTGATGATTAACCAATTTCAGGATGAGAAATCTCAACCTATCTACTCTATCATAGATGCCAGTAGAGTTATGAAAATGCCGTTTAATGAATTAAGTCTTCTTGATTATGCTGTTAATAGTACATTAGCATTTTCAAATATTGCATTAAAAAAACATGACAAAGTAGGAATGTTATCATTCTCTAATACCGTAAGCAATTTTTTACCCGATAACAGAAAAAAAACCTACATCAATAATATCTCTGAAGCATTATATAATATTAAAACGCAATTTCTTGATTCTGATTTTGGTTTATTGTATGCACATGTAAAAAGACAGATTACACATAGAAGTTTATTAATGTTATATACCAATTTTGAGCATATTTCATCATTAAAAAGACAACTTCCTTTTTTACAAGCTTTGGCAAAAAAGCATTTGCTTGTAGTTATCTTTTTTGAAAATACAGAACTAGACCATCTTATTAAAAAAGATGCAGAAGACCTTCAAACCATCTATGATCAAACAATAGCTCAACAATTTGCCTATGATAAAAAGGTAATGGTCAAAGAACTTCAAAAACACGGTATTCAGACTGTATTAACTACTCCCGAAAACCTAACTGTAAATACGATCAATAAGTATTTAGAGATTAAAGCAAGAGGACTTCTTTAATTTTCTGAACTTTTCAAAAACAACTTTAAAACACTAAGTTTTGTAAGATCTTATTACAAAAATATGGATCAATAAACAGTGACTACAATTCATCCTCTATATTCTACATTTGAGTGAGATACTTTATTAATGCACTAACGATTTATGGACATTTGAATCATCAAAAAGAAACAAACTAATATAAATCCATAAATAGTGACTTATGAAAACTCTAGTATTATTTTTAGCTCTAACCGCAATAAATTTTATTACCAACGCTCAAGACAATGACAATACAGGAATTACAATTACTGTAACCGTTCCTAACGTATCCAATGCAGAAGGTGCTGTTTTGTTTGGCCTATATGATGAAGCTACTTTTATGAAAGCAGCTCCAATTAAAACAGGAAAAAGTGAAATTATTGATGGTGTAGCCAAAGTAACTTTTACAAATATCCCTGCAGGAGAATACGGAATCACCTGTGTACACGATGTAAACAATAATCAAAGAATGGATTTTGAAGAAAACGGTATGCCTAAAGAAAGTTATGGAGTATCCAATAATAACATGACTTACGGACCACCAATGTGGACAGATGCAAAATTTACTGTTGGTAAAGAAAATATGGAAATGGATATTAGATTATAATCTCCCAGCATCATTCATCAATCAAAAAGGTTTTATGGATAACACTCCATAGAACCTTTTTTAGCTTAAAAATTATAATCCCATTATTTTTAAATAATCCGGAACCATACGCAAATACACTTTGCTTGTTGGGTTATTTAACTCATCAAAACTAATTTTGAAATGAGATAATTCTCTTTTAAAATGAATTCCTGAATATGATAACCTTTTAGGTTGGATCATAGATGAAATGATTGGAAGTTTATAATTTTCTAAATAATCAAATTTTGTCAAAGTAGTAAGAAAAGTATCGCAGTTATTAATATGTTCAAAATGAAATTCGATACCTAAATTAAGACGCAGTTCTTTATTAAATTCTATAACTAATGAAATGCTAGTAGATAATTCGATCAATGTGGTCAATCTTTTTCTTAAAAATTCTAAATCCCCTCTCCAATTTACTTTTTCTAAATACTCAAAAACTGAAATACTGTTAAAACCTCTAATGTACCAACGTATTAATTTTTCTTTTCGAGATACCATCACTCCAAGATGTTCAATAAATTGACCTTTAGAAAGGGCGTGATAACATTGTTTTAATAATCTTTCATTACAATTGATCTTTTTATTTAATGATAGTATTTTTATTGATTTTAAAATGAATTCAAAATCTTCACAATACTCTGAAAAACTAAAAAATAAACTCGGTTCAGAATAATTACCATTAGACAAATTATCAGATTCTAACCACACCCCAATAATATTAGTATTTAGCCTACCATAATTTAAAAATTGATGAATATAATATGGATCTTTAAAAGACTCTTCTGTATGGTTAATTATAAAATCATAATCTTCATTCTTTGAAATTCCATAGGTAAAGTCTATTTCACATAAATCCTTATTCATATTAAATTCTAAAACATATGTCATATGTCTCCTAGGAAAAACAGTCTTAAGTAGTTTTTCTAGTTCTTCATTATATGAGTATTCTTCCAATTCAGGAAGAATACTCATAATATAACCTCTTTTATCCAAGATCATTACCAAGTAATTGGTTCTAATAACTCCACGAACAAACGTTCTAATTCTTGGGCAGAACAAGGGTAGCAAGATAAATCTATCAATGTTGATGTTAGTTCCTGACTCATCAAGATGTTATTTTCCTCTAAAATCCTAGCTATATATCCCTCGAATTTTGATTTGTATTCATTACGAGACGTTTCTGATTCTCTTACTTTTTGAGCCAAAAAATTAAATTCCTTAGGGTTTGATTCTACAAAGTTTATAAAATCTAAAAAACATTTTTTATCCTCTACAGACCACTTGAATCCCCAAATTGATTTAGCAGTAGATTTTCCAATAAGCTCATTAACTGCCCACCAATTAGGATCTAGGTGACGAGTATCACAAAAAATAGCATAACTTAAATCTTGAGCGGATTTCTGAGAAAGTTTCTCTTCGAGTAAATTAGTTATTGCTATTCTTTTTTCGACTATTTGTTCATCCTGATGTAATTTAACTGCTTCTGATAAATCTACTTCTAATTCTTTAAGTCTTGATCTGGTATTATCCTCATTATTCGCTAATACTTTCATATAATTTATTAGCTCATTACTTGTTTGACCCGATAATTTTAACCGAGTTCTTTCTTCAAATTCTGTTGTAGTCATATTTATTTGGTTTTAAGATTTATTTACCTCGTTATTTTTTTGATCCCTCCCGACAATCTATGGAGTATCAAAAACCAGGTATAAATTTAATGTCACAACAGCAGTATATGTTACCTCCTTTTTATTACTATAATGTTATTAAATCTTTTATTAATAGATAAAATAAATTTTTAATAAAAACTTAATAAGTATTATCAATAGCTTTCCTATTTTTGTTTTCCTAAAAAAGCAACAATGACCATAACACAACTACGATATGTACTGGCAGTAGCGGAGCATCAAAATTTCACCAAAGCTGCAGAAAAAACTTTTGTTACTCAGCCTACATTAAGTATGCAAATACAAAAGCTCGAAGAAGAATTAGATATTCTAATTTTTGATCGAAGTAAAAAACCTATTGAACTTACTGATGTAGGTCTAAAATTGGTTCAGCAGGCTCGTAACATCGTTAATGAAAGTGAGCGCATTCAAGATATTGTTGACCAACAAAAAGGATTCATTGGCGGAGAGTTTAAGTTAGGTGTAATCCCGACGGTAATGCCTACATTATTACCCATGTTCCTTAATAATTTCATCAAAAAATATCCAAAAGTAAAGCTAAAAATAGAAGAACTTAATACTGAAGCTATTATGGAGCGTTTACTTGATGGTCACCTAGATGCAGCTATTGCAGCCACTCCGTTAGAACATGAGAATATTAAAGAAAAAGTATTGTATTATGAGCCTTTTGTAGGATATATTCCAACGAATCATAGATTAAATCAAAAGAAAAAAATTGATACTTCAGATCTCGATATCGATGATATGTTATTACTTGAAGATGGTCATTGTTTCAGAGATGGGATTATCAATCTTTGCAAAACTCAAAAAAGTTATGAAGAAGATCATTTTCAATTAGAAAGTGGGAGTTTTGAAACTTTGGTAAAACTTGCTAATGAAGGTCTGGGTATGACTTTATTACCATATTTACATACACTGGATATAAAAGATAATGAAAAGAACAATCTTCATTATTTTAATGAACCTTCTCCTGCTAGAGAAGTAAGTCTGATCTATCATAGAAGCGAGTTAAAAATGCATATTATTGATGCATTACACGCTACAATAGCCGGTGTAATAAAAGGAGCAATTACTTTTCAGAATGTTCAAATTATAAGCCCTATTACAAAAATAAAAAGCGACTAAAAAGTCGCTTTTTTTTTATGATTTTAAATAAATTAAACAAGATTGTAATTCTGGTTGTTTTACTGTTAGAGATTGTATCCAAATTTTTAATTCTTCAATCTCGTGAGGAAGTAATCTGTTTAGTGCTTTTAGGACTTCCTTGGTAAAAAGATTAACATCAAAACTAACTTTCTTAAGTACCGTTTTAGTGTAATCAAACATTGCTCTAGCCATAAATTAATAGGGGTTTAGAATTGTTAGGTTTAAACAAGTAATTGTAGGAATAAGCTTACGTTTTTTTGATTTATATTTACTAATATAGGCAAATAAAACCAAAATCCCGTATTTTAGCGCTTATTTAACATTGTTAAAAACTATTGTCGCCATCCAATAGATCACCTATACCTCCTAAGATACTTCCTTCTCCTTTTCTTTTGCCTCCAGCTCTTGGAGCTAGAGCTAAAACTCTGTTCGCAAGCCTGCTAAATGGTAGTGACTGCACGTAGACAACTCCAGGACCTGTTAAGGTTGCAAAAAATAATCCTTCTCCCCCAAAAATTGTATTCTTGATACCTCCTACAAATTCTATATCATAATTAATCCCTTTAGAAAAACCTATAATACATCCGGTATCTATTTTAAGTTTCTCTCCTGCTTGTAATTCTTTTCTGGCCGTTGTTCCTCCTGCGTGTACAAATGCCATTCCATCTCCTTCTAATTTCTGCATGATAAAGCCTTCTCCACCAAACAATCCTCTACCAAGTTTTCTTGAAAACTCAATTCCTATAGATACTCCTTTTGCGGCACAAAGAAAAGCATCTTTCTGGCAAATAAATTTTCCCCCATATTGGGTAAGGTCAATCGGAATAATTTTACCCGGATAAGGAGAAGCAAAGCTTACTTTCTTTTTTCCTCCAACCTGATTATAAAATGCCGTCATAAATAGGCTTTCTCCTGTTAGTAATCGTTTTCCTGCACCAAAGATTTTACCCATGATACCTTTATCTTTTTCTGAACCATCTCCAAAAATAGTATCCATTTGAATACCATCATCCATCATCATAAAGCTTCCTGCCTCTGCAATAACTCCTTCTTGAGGATCTAATTCGATCTCAACGTACTGCATTTCTTCCCCTATGATTTCATAATCTATTTCGTGTGCTGTCATAATTAAATTGTATATCGTTTATTGAATAATGAATATATATTCTATATGTAAACAATTATGAAAAAGTGTTACATCTATTATTTCAATTCTTAATTTAGTATTGGATTTTATCTTATAATTAAGAATTCTTTCTCTCAGCTCTTAACTTTTAATGTCCATTCAAAATTAAAAGTAGATACTTCTACTCCTTCTTTATTAGTTCCTATAGATTTCATCCAAACCGTTTGCCCTTCTCCCGTATCTATAGCTTTTTGAATAGCATCCTCTATCAATCCTCCATCATTACATACAAAAGTGATTCTTCCCGTTGCCTTCTTGGTAAAAGTTGCATTGTTGTTAGCGACAAGCATTGATATTTTTTTTCCACTATTTCTAATGTACCCAGTCACTAACGCCCCTGTTGTTAATTCTGCAGCCATTCCTTGTACTGCCCAAAACATAGAATTAAATGGATTTTGATTGATCCATCTATGTTTTACAGTAACAGTACAGCTGGTTCTGTTCATCTCTTTTACTCGTACTCCACATAACCAAGCCGAAGGTAATTTTAAAAATAAAAAGGAATTAAGTTGTCTTGCAGTAATCTTCATAAGTATAGCTTTTAATCATCACAATATAGGCAAAAGTACGAATGAGAAAAAGGATTAAAAATCTTAAATTTATGTTAAATTATGGTACTATGTTTTGCATAATACCTTTTTTTAGCCATATATTTGCATAAGAAACTATTATATACTTTTAAAAATGTCAACAAATAACTACAAAAACATAGCAACATTTATGCATCTGGGAGCATTTTCAAAATACCTGGTGCCTTTTGGAAACTATATCGTTCCTATACTATTATGGTCAGTAAATAAGGAAAAATCAGAATTTATAGATAAGCATGGTAAAGAAGCTATTAATTTTCAGTTAAGTATTTTATTATACACTGTAATTCTAGGTATGCTATCAGTTCCTTTCTTTATTTTCAACATATTTGGTGACGCCTCTTTTTATGATGTAGTTAATTTTAATGATCTACACATCAACCTTTCAAATCCAGGTGGGTTTAGAACATTAATAGGAGCTTCTTTTGTAGGTGTCATTGCATTAGTAGGATTCTTTTTAGAAATAGTATTTGTTATTTCTGCTGCTATCAAAGCAAATAAAGGAGAAGAATACAGGTACCCATTAACCATAAGGTTTATCAAATAATCTAAGATTGTTAAGTCAATTAATTTATATAAGGCAAATAATCTTTAAAGTAAAGTAAATGAGACCATCTATAAACATAAAATATATTCTAATCACAGGCTTAGCTGTTGTATTGTCCTTTTTCTTTCATGAATTGGCACATTGGGCTACTGGTGAGTTATTAGGATATACTATGGGAATGACTCTTAACTCTGCTTTTTTAACAGAAGGAGAATATCATACAGCTTGGCATAGCAATTTGATAAGTGCAGCAGGTCCATTATTTACTATTCTTACCGCATTCTTATTTTTTTATGTGATAAGAAAAACAAAAAACAAATATTGGTATCCTTTCTTATTCTTTGCTTTTTATTCAAGACTAATGGCAATGATAGTTTCTATCTTTAATCCTAATGATGAAGCGCGAATAAGTGCTTGGTTAGGATTAGGATACTGGATATTACCTTTAATCGTATGTTTTACATTATTGTTTCTTTTGATAAAAACCTCAAAAGAACAGGAATACAGTCTAAAATTTAACTTAATCAACTATCTTTTAGCATCGGTTTTTGTTGCTGGTGTTGTATTCTCTGATCAATATTTTTTAAATAATTAAAATGAATTCATCAACCAAAAAACGCTTCTCATTCCTTCTTGTCCCGGTTACTATCGGGCAGAAGGGATATGATGAGAAGCCGAACAGTTTAACTTTTAAAAAAACAGCTTTATGAAGATCGAAAACACGAAAGCGCAAATGCGTAAAGGTGTTCTGGAATATTGCATACTTTCAATCCTTAAGAACGATGATGCCTATGTAGCTGAAATTCTGGAAACACTTAAAGATGCAAAGATGCTCGTAGTTGAAGGTACAATATATCCTTTGCTTACTAGGCTAAAGAACGCAGGATTACTGAGCTATCGCTGGGAAGAATCCACATCAGGTCCACCACGTAAATATTATGGACTTACAGAAACCGGACAACTATTTCTAAAAGAATTAAATACCACTTGGGACGAATTACAAAATGCTGTAAACCTCGTTACTAAACATAAAAAAGAAGCAAAATGAACAAGACAGTCAATATAAATTTAGCAGGCATATTTTTTCATATCGATGAAGACGCTTACCTAAAGTTACAGCGCTATCTTCAAGCTATAAAACGTTCATTTACTGACTCTCAAGGTAGAGACGAGATTATAGCCGATATAGAAGCTCGTATCGCAGAATTATTTAGTGAAAAAATAAAAGACGAACGACAAGTAATCGGAACCAAAGAGGTTGACGAGGTGATAGAAGTGATGGGACAACCTGAGGATTATCGATTAGATGAAGAAATCTTTGAAGATGAACCTAAAGAAACATCATATCAAAGAAGATCTACTTCTAAACAATTATTTAGAGATACTTCAAACTCATATGTAGGAGGTGTAAGTTCTGGATTAGGGCATTATCTTGGGATCGATTCTATATGGTTACGATTAGCCTGGATATTGTTTACCATTTTCTCTAGTGGAGCTTTTATCTTAATATACATCGCATTCTGGATTTTTGTTCCAGAAGCCAAAACCACAGCGGATGAGCTAGCCATGCGGGGAAAGCCTATCAATATCAGTAACATAGAAAGAAAAGTGAAAGAAGGATTTAATGATGTTGCTGATAAAGTAAAAGATGTAGATTATCAAAAATATAGTGATAAAGTAAAAAGCAGTTCAACCACATTTTTCGACGCTTTAGGAGATGTATTGTTAGTCATTCTCAAGATATTCGTTAAATTAGTAGGAGTTATACTGGTTATTGTAGCAGGAATTTCTTTAATCAGTTTCTTTATCGGATTGTTCACATTAGGAACATTTGGTTTTATGGACACTCCTTGGGTTGAGTATATTGAAGTTGGTAATCATCCTGAGGTTCCACTATGGTTAGTATCCTTATTAGTGTTTTTCTTTATCGGAATACCATTTTTCTTCCTATTCATTCTAGGATTAAAAATATTGATTAGTAATTTAAAATCAATAGGTACACCGGCAAAATTAGGATTGTTAGGATTATGGATACTTTCGCTTATAGGAATAGGTATAATTGGTGTTCGTCAAGCAACCCAAGAAGCCTTTGATGCAGAAGTAATATCAGAAAAACAAATGCTTCCTATTACTAAAAATGATACACTTACCATAAAAATGGTTGGTAATAACAGATATGTAAGAAGCTTATATCATAAACATAATTATAAAATCAAAAGAGATCCTCAAGACAATAGAGTTATTGTAATTCAAGACATAGAATTGTTTTTAAAGACCTCAAAAAGAGATTCTACTGTAGGGATAATTATAGAAAAGAAAGCTGAAGGCAGCTCCTATGATGAATCCAAAAAACGCGCAGAAGAGATTAAATATGCTTATGAAGTTGATGGAAACACCTTATTACTAGATGGATACGCAATAACCGATTATGTAAACAAGTATAGAGATCAAGAAGTAAAAATAATTGTAACCATACCAGAAGGTATTACTGTACTGGCAGATGACAACACATCAGGGTTTAACAATTCCTGGAAATATGATGATTATATCATTATTGATAGAAGAGAAGGAAAACATCTTAAACTCATCGACGGAAAATTTAATTGTGAAGATTGTCCTGAAAAAGAAAATGATTGGGAACATAACGAATGGGAAGAAGATGAAGAAGATGGAGTACAAATCAATATAAATTCTTCTGATGAAGATACCAACCTTAAAATAGATGAGGATGGTGTCCAACTCAAAAGCGAAGAAGTAGATATAAAAATAGACGAGAACGGAATTAAAATAAAAACCGATAATTAAATAATATACCACACCTGTATAAAATCAGGTTAATAAGCCTTGTCCCTCTCTCCTATCAATGGTTATCTGGACGGGAGAGAGCTGGGGTAAGGAAATCAAATCATCAATTAAACAACATAAAACAACAAAATCATGACCACACTAGCCAAAATATTAGTAACCATTTTATTATCAGCCCTTTTAGGTTCTTGTAATATCGTTTTTAACGGAGTTAAAGGACAAGGAGAAGTTATACGAAAAGAAAAAACTATTAATCAAGACTTTAGTGCCGTAAAAGCCAGTAGAGGATTAGATGTTATCTTGATAGATAGTGATGACAACAAAGTAATCATTGAAGCCAACGAAAATTTACACGATGTTATAGAAGTATATGTAAAAGGAGATGTATTATACGTGACCTCTGATGAAAATATCTATATGGCAGACGAAAAAAGTGTGTATGTTTCTTATGATAAATTAGATAAGATATCATCTACAAGCGGTGCCAGTATTACTTCAGAAGAAGCAGTAGTACAAAAAGAATTAGCCGTTAGCGCAACCAGCGGATCAGATATTAAGCTAAGAGTAAAAGCAGAAAACTTAAACTCTTCTGCAACCAGTGGAGCGATGATCGACTTATCTGGTAAAGTAAGTAATCACACATCTAGTGCTACTAGCGGTTCAAACATTAGAGCAGATGATTTATTAAGCCTTGTTTCAGAAGCAAAAGCAACCAGTGGAGCACACATAAAAATCCATGCAAAAGATGAATTTACAGGAAAAGCAACCAGTGGCGGAGATGTAGTATACTACGGAAATCCAGAAAAAGTATCTGAAAGTGATAACTCTGGAGGAAATGTAAGAGGAAACTAAGATCAGCAACCTAACCAATAATATTGCAGATCTAAACCAACCAAAAACAGAACTGCCTGAAAAGCAACTACCAATCACGCTAATTAAACAAAGACTTTTCAGGCAGTATCTTATCGATCATTCATCAAAACAATCAACCTTTATAAAAGGAATATCAAAAAACGTAACAAGATCAAGGTTACCATATCTTGATTTAAAACTACCCATAGATTCTACTTAACCTTTCTTATCTATGTTAAAAGTAAGCTTCATAATTATGAAACTTACTTTTTTAATTTATGATATGTAGCAAACTCTATATGTCATAGTATTTGATGTTTGTAAATCAAAACTATTAAAAACAAAAATTAGGTAAGTTTTACAACTTACCTAATTTTTAAGATTCTATAAAGCTTCTTTGAACTCAAGCAGTAAGAGATAAACAAAAGCCACTTGGTCCAATTATATCTATCTTAAGTATTATTTACTAATGAAATCCTACATCTGCACTAGCAAAACTTTTTATTTGCTGAACATTTTTTGATTTATATTTTTGAGTTTGCTGAACCAGTGAATTAACTAAATCTTTATACATAACACTTGGAGAATTTTGAGCAGATGCTTGCGCTATATTTACAAACTTATTGTAACTGGTTTGGTTTAGTACATAATTACCGTCATTATTAAGAACAGCAGTTACGAAATTTTTCATATCAAAAGACGCATTAGAAATATCGTACAATAATCCAATATTTAATGACCCTTCAAAATGAGGTGCCATAGAATAGTATGCATCTACATAAAATCCTCCCTCAGGCTTTGTTTCTAGCCAATCTCTTAAATTATACAAATTGTTATCTGGTAAATTAGCTGCCATCGTATTGTATTGACTAGTCATTTGATTAGTTTGTAGTGCGGATAGTGTCGAATTGCGTGGGCAAGTTACAGGTGCTCTACATCCGCCTGCAAATGGATGACATTGCGTTCGTCTGCTATCTCCATTATTACAATGGTGAACAGCAAGAGCGCACGGTCGACCTCCACCAGGCCCTTCAATAATCTCATCTCCAAAACGTGCACTTTTTTGAAGTGACTTTGATAAAACAGAGTTTTTAACTGCAGGAGAAGGAATATTATATTTAGTAATAAATCGTAACAATGACATATCATCATATTTATTACTAGGCTTTACAGTCTTTATCCCATTTGCTCCTATAGTAGTTATATTGCTATTCGGAAAAAGCATTCTAGAAACGTACAAGATGTTCTCAAGAGAAAATGAAGAAACCAGGTTTACAGGAAAATCAATTTGCTCAAATGTTTGTGCATCCAATGATTTCTGAAATACGGCTAATCTCAAAAACCCTTTATCATCTGTATAATGAACAATCAAACCTTTCTTTTTCTTATTGTTGTTCTCAAGAATGGATATCGTCAAAATATCCAAATATTCTGGCAATGATAAAAACAGAGCATTAAGATTTCCCCTATCTATTTCTGCAGTAGTTACTTGAACTATTTCAGTTTGTTCCTTAGAAAATTTAGCATCTGATTTAGATAAATCCACTAATATATTACTGCCTTTTAGATATCTTAAATCATCAGTCTTCTCATTAAACACCTCTTTTGTAGAGGCTTTATCAAATTCATCAAAATCAAGTTTTAATGAAGAAAATTCTTTTTGATTTAATTCGGTTTCCGAATCATCATTAGTACAAGAATGGATTACTAAAACTAATAATCCCAAAAATAAAATTGCTTTGAGTTTTTTAAATGGTCGTTTCATAAAATTAAAATTAAGTGTGATTAAACTTCTTTACGTCAGATAGTTCATCAACTCTTTTTTTGTTACCCAAAAAAGAAAAAGATATTTTCGTTTTCAAAAAAAATCACTTCTGCAGAATATTTAAACTCGCTTTTTAAATTTATGGCACATTTCATGTATTACGTAACAAACTTAAGATGTCATAGTCCTTTATATTTGTAAATAAATGCAATAGAAAATATAATTAAACGTCTAAAAATCTGTTTAAAAAAGTAAAACTTCACACTATGAGAGCATTTCTGATATTACTACTTTCAATTTCAGTTACAGGAAATTCACTTGCCCAAATTCAAAAAGTCAAGGGAAACAAAATTGTAATGACCGAAGAAAAAATAGTCGAAGGATTTCACACTATTGAATTATATAACAATTTTGAGGTTTCTCTTGAAGAAGATAGTGATAGCTATGTAAAAATTGAAGCAGACAGTAATCTTCAAGAATATATTGACGTAGAGGTGCAGGATAGTATTTTAATTATAAAAACTGATAAGGTCTTTAGACGAGCTAAAGCATTGAACATCTCTATTCACTATGGATCTGAGTTAAAGAAAATAAAAACTTATGACAAAGTAAATCTTAAATCTTTATCTCCCATAAAATCTTCAGAGATTATTATCGAATCAAACAATGAGTCTGAAACATTTCTTACAATTGATACAGGCAAGTTAAGTAGTATCTCAAACGGAAAATCAGAAACTGAACTTCATGCTACAGCCTCAGAAATATCATATCAGGTAAATGAAAACTCAGATCTTACAGGTATAGTTACTACGGATAGTTTAAAAGTAGATATATATCAAAAAGGGTATGTAAAACTTGAAGGAGAAGCAAAATCTATGCTTTCCAGAATTGATGGTAATACCAAATTTTATGGTCAAAAGTTAAGTACAGGAAAAACAAATCTAATTGCCGAAGGTTCTAGTGAGTGTTATCTATTAGTCAATGATCTCATTGAAATCGATGCTCAGGAAACTGCCAAAATTTATTTATTAGGAGAACCAAAAATCACTATTACTCGTTTTAGTAATGAGGTGACTTTGTATAAAAAGAATCTTGATTATAATCCTAACAGGCTTAAGCTTTAACTAATAAAAAAACCTTCAAAACTATAGAAGTTTTGAAGGTTTTATGTCTTTTATTTAACTTAAGGTTTAAGCAGAAACGCTCTCACCAGTTTCTACAGTAGCCAAATATCTTTCTGCATCCAGTGCAGCCATACATCCAGTACCAGCAGCTGTTACTGCTTGTCTGTATTCTTTATCCTGTACATCTCCTGAAGCAAAAACACCTGGAATATTGGTTTTTGTAGATTTACCTTCAGTAATGATATAACCGGTATCATCCATATCAATTTGACCTTTAAATATATCAGTATTTGGCTTATGCCCAATAGCAATAAATAATCCAGTAATCTCTATATCGTTTTTCTCTCCAGTTTGGTTATTTACCATACGTAACCCTTCTACTACCTGATCTCCTAATACCTCATCAACTTCTGTATTGTAAAGAACTTTTAAGTTAGGTGTATTATTTACACGATGTTGCATAGCTTTAGATGCTCTCATATAATCTTTACGTACTAGCATTGTAACACTAGAACAAATATTAGACAGATAAGTAGCTTCTTCTGCAGCAGTATCCCCTGCTCCAACAATAGCTACATCTTGTCCTTTATAGAAAAACCCATCACATACCGCACAGGCAGAAACTCCTCCGCCTCTTAATTTTTGCTCACTAGGAAGCCCTAAATATTTTGCAGTAGCACCGGTAGATATAATTACTGATTCAGCTTCTATCTCTTTAGAATTATCTACAGTTACTTTATGAATTCCTCCAGGTTCTTTACTAAAATCAACAGAAGTTACCATTCCGATACGTACCTCGGTACCAAAACGTTCTGCTTGTTGTTGTAATTGAACCATCATAGTAGGTCCGTCTATCCCTTCAGGATATCCCGGAAAATTATCCACCTCTGTTGTAGTCGTTAATTGTCCTCCAGGTTCCATACCTGTATACATAATTGGTTTAAGGTCAGCTCTTGCTGCATATATTGCCGCAGTATATCCTGCAGGTCCTGAGCCTATGATAAGGCATTTTATTCTTTCTATAGTTTCAGACATAATCTTTTCGTTTTATCTGATGTAAAAGTAGCAATTTGATCATAAAACTTACATGAAAGTTATTAAGAATTGTTATTAACCCATAAAATACAGTTATTACATTTTTCTAAAAAAGCGTAAGCAATCTTTTTAATACTATTACATTTACACCGTGATAGATAAAATATAATATCCATGACCGTATTTAGCGTATTAGATATTTTAGGAACCGTCGCCTTTGCTATTTCAGGAGCACTCAGCGCCATGAACCGAAAGCTTGATGTTTTTGGAATTTTTATCATTGCTTTTGTAACTGCCATAGGTGGTGGAACGCTTCGTGATATACTAATTGGTAGTACTCCCGTATCTTGGATGCAAAATCCAACCAATATGTATCTTATTGGTAGTGTTGCTATTCTCTCCATTATTTTCAGAAACAAATTAGATTATCTAAAAAAATCTTTGTTCCTGTTTGATACAATAGGTCTTGGTATTTGTACTATTATAGGTGTAGAAACAGGGATTAATGCTGGATTAGAACCTATAATATCTATTACGCTAGGAACGATGACTGGGTGTTTTGGAGGAGTTATTCGTGATATCTTATGTAATGAGATTCCTGTGATTTTTAGAAAAGAGATTTATGCTACAGCCTCTATAGCTGGTGGTATTTGTTTTATGATATTACACTCACAACAAGCTGATCAAAATATAACGTACGTCTCAACAGCTCTTTTAATTATTGTCATTCGATTATTAGTTGTCAAATATAAAGTTTCACTCCCGCTATTTACGCTAAAGAATTAAGAAGAACTTATGAAAGGTTTCAAAAAATAATTAATATTTTGAAATCCATATACCTACTATCAGTTCTAACAAGAAATGGTATAACTTCACAACTCTTTATTTTATGAATTTCGAACCAAAATCAAAGGATTATAAAAAAAAGGTTTCAGAAAGTTTTCATCGCCAGAAATTTATGAAGCTTATCAATGCTCAATTGGTAGATGTTAAACCAGGGTATTGCGAAATACATATCCCTTATGATGCTAACCTTACTCAGCAACACGGTTTTTTTCACGCTGGTATCATAAGTACAATTGCTGATAATACTGCAGGATATGCAGGGTTTTCCTTAATGGAAGAAAATTCGTCTATTTTAACAGTAGAGTTCAAATTAAACTTAATCTCACCTGGTAAAGGGGATTTATTAATAGGTAAATCTAATGTTCTGAAAAATGGAAAAACACTTACTATCTGTAGATCCGAAGTATATGTTGTCAAAGAAGGAAAAGAAAAGCTTTGCGCTGCAGCACAATCCACATTAATTGAGCTTAAAAACAGTTCGGACAGTGACAAAACCAATTAAAAAATGACAACAGATCAACTTAAAACAATTGCACAACAACTTAGAAAACCAGAAGGATTACAAGGAATTGAAGTAGGTAATAAAATGAATCTAGGCAACGCATTAATCAATCTTGCTACTATAGAAGCATTGTCATTAAAAAATAATGATAAGCTTCTGGAAATCGGAATGGGTAATGGTGGTTTTGTTAAAGATATTTTTGCTATTAATGATTCAATCAAATACGTGGGATGTGATTATTCACAAACTATGGTAGATGAAGCAGAGAAAATCAATAAAATGTTCATTGATAAGCATCAAGCTCAGTTTCATCATACTGGTGCAGAACAGTTACCTTTTCAAGATGACTCATTTAATACAGTTTTTACGATCAATACGATCTATTTTTGGGAGAACATTACAAAAATACTCTCCGAAATCTGGCGGGTCTTAAAACCAGGAGGTACACTAATAATTGCACTAAGGCCAAAATCCAGTATGCAAACATATCCATTTACGAAATATGGTTTTAGAATGTATAACAAAAAAGAACTTTCTGTAGCACTGGAAAAAAATGCTTTTAGAATGATCCAATTTATTGAGAAAGAAGAACCACCTCAAAAAGTAAATGGTACATTGATGAAAGTAGAAACTTTAATCGTTTGTGCTCAGAAAGAAATAATAACTTCAATATGAATGACAAAAAAAATCACGAACTATTAAGTATAAAAACAGTTATTCGTACTAAAGACTATACCGCTTCAAAACAGTTTTACACAGAGATTCTTATGTTAAAAATAGCAGAAGAATATGACGATGGAGATGGGTCGAGAGGTTCGATTCTAAGAATTGGTCCAGCGGATAGTAATGCTTTTATTGAAATTTCAGAAATTTCTGATCATCATAATTATTTCCAGCAACCTTTTAGCAAATCTATAAACAATGATAAAATAGATCTTCAGATAAGAACTAACGATGTAAACTTTTGGGCGAATCGTTTAAAAACTTATTCCTGGAACTCCACAGGTCCTGTATTAAGACCTTGGGGATCATATTATCTTTATTTAAGAGATCCTGATGGGCTACAAATTATCATCTATCAAGAAAAAGAAAAGGCTATTTAAAATACTGTAGATCTTATTTATATTTCATCACACTTTTATATTAAGGGAATTTTCCTTTTATTTAAAATTCAATTCATAATGAATAAAAGGTGGTTTATAGGATGCCATTTTTGTATGTAAAAACCTTTAAGAATAATGAGTGAAAAGAATACAATAATTGACATCAAAAAATTAGTTTTATCATTACTGGAAGAATCATTAGATCAAACTGAGATC
This sequence comes from Aquimarina callyspongiae, assembly GCF_034322225.1. NCBI lineage: Bacteria > Pseudomonadati > Bacteroidota > Flavobacteriia > Flavobacteriales > Flavobacteriaceae > Aquimarina > Aquimarina callyspongiae. The sequence continues at coordinate 230,127 of NZ_JAXLPA010000004.1, forward strand.
GAAAAAAAACTAAACGAAATCCACACCCATTTTCAAGAGATTACTCAAATCACCGGTTATGAACAAAATATTGAGCATTTGGCAGCAATTCCTGCGGCCAAAGGAAAAGCTTTAGGTTTAAATCATGCCGCTCAATGTCTCTTGGATTATAAAAGAACAATAAAATTTTTAAAAGCTATTGTTACTGCGATTAAAGAAAAACAAAGAGAACATTCTGATGAAATCATACATATTTTTTATGCAGGCTGCGGTCCATATGCTCCATTTGTAACGCTGGTAACTCCCTTTTTTAAACCAGAAGAGATAAAATTTACATTATTAGAAATTAATAAGAATTCTCTTCAATCATCTAAATCTCTAATCAATGCACTTGAGGCAACAGAGTATATTGATGAGTTATACCTGGCAGACGCAGTTGCATTTAAAGTTACCGATCCTCAGAAATACCATATTCTAATTAGTGAAACCTTAGATTCATTATTATATAGAGAATGTTATGTTCCTATTTTATTCAACCTACTTCCTCAATTTGATAAAAATGTGACATTAATTCCTGAAAATGTTTTAATAAACTTAACGCTGCTGACACATTCTTTAAAAGAACCCAATTATAAAGAACATGACGTTGGTAGTATTCTAAATGTTCGTGAAACCGTAGTAAGTCATGATAATAATGTGATGCCGTCTCAACTATCCGAAAAGAAAATAGATTTAACATCACTTGATATGGAGAATTATAAAAACATTTTGCTGGATACCCAGGTTCATATTTATGACGACATCTGGTTATACAGAAATGAGTCTTCACTTACAATACCATTTGAAATGAAATTAGAAAAACCTTCAGAATATAATTCTATTATTTTCACATATTACCTGGAACCTGAAGTGGAGTTAAAATGTAGGTTTGAGTGATTTTAGATCGAGCCATTATATAGCAATGATTATCAAATAAAACTCTGTAATAAAGAGTGATTTTAATCATTTTAGGTTAATTTTTTCTTCATATCATTTCTAAATATTGTATCAAGAAACCCTTATAAATCGCCTTTAAAATCAAAAAGTGCAAGAAGTGGCGTCTTTTCTATATCTAAAAATCAGCGTTTTAGATGCAACTTTGTAATGTAATATTAATGATCAAAAATTAATTGTATTGGTCATTTATTAGTAATCATTTAAAACATTAAAATTATGCGATTTATCACCCAAAAAATTCACGCTTTTTTAGACTATCCTGTTGCGATAGCATTAATAGCACTTCCTTTTTTATTAGGATTAGGAAACTCTAGTTCTCTGGCATTTTCGATCTCTCTTGTCGTAGGAATAGCAGCTTTTATTTTAACGTTACTTACTGATCATGAATTAGGAGCGATCCGTGTTATTCCTTATAAATTTCACCTGATTGTAGACCTTCTGGTAGGTATCTTATTTGTATTAGTTCCTTTTATTCTTGCTTTTAAAGGAGTGGATGCCTACTATTATTGGATCATTGGTGGATCAGTTCTACTTGTAGTAAGTATGCATAAACCAGAAACAGCAAGCTAAGTTTTATATTGTTTAAATATATTTATTAAAAAAACAATCTAAGAGCTAGTTGCTCTTAGATTGTTCTATCATTATTTTAATTACTTCTTTACTAAATGAAAGTTCGTCTGTATCAGACCTTTCCTTTGCCTTTTGATCTAAATAATCTTTACGTTTTTTATTGAGTTCTTTCATCTTTGTAACATTAGACTCTCTTTCTTTTAATAATTGTTTTAATATTTTTTCTTTTTCTGTAATCGTTTTCCCTTTTAATTCTGTGGGTAGTTCATCATCCTTGACAGTATCCAACTTTACTTTTCCTGTTTTATAGTCTTTAATGATTTCTTTTGAACCCATCCAGGAATTCTCTCCTGATTTACTCATTTTATAAGAAGCTCTTGCACTATTCGCAGTTAATGAACTTTTATCATAAACTTCCATAGACTTTGCTTTTTTAGCATTGTTTAGTCGTTGCTCATTTTCGTTACCATAGTATAATCGAGAATCATCTATTTTTTTGGACACCTCATTTATTTCTTTATCATACGGCGTATCAATTACATAATCTGTTGCGTTTTGATCGAGTTGTAAAAACTCACCATTACTACAAGCTGCCATTTTCTTAAAATGTGTAATCGCACTTCTGCAGTCTGTTCCTAACTTAATAGTATTAATAGTAATTCCTTTTTCTGCTGCCTGAGTACAACTGATTGTATAAGGCACATCATCTTTATAATCCATATGCGGGGGACAATCTCCCACTACAAAAATAGTGCGATAGGTATTTTCATTACTTGACCAGGCCATATCATTTACAGATTCGTTCAATGCTTGATTAACACTTTCTGGAGAATCACCTCCTCCTCCTGCTCCAATCTCTAAAAGATCTGCATATACGCTATCAAGATCTGTGGTTAATGGTATTTGCCTTGTTATAAAAGCATCACCTCTATCTCTGTAAAATATCATTCCCATTTTTAGAGTATCCACATCATTACTAGCAGCTAGATCAGAAACGATATCCCATATTTTTTCTTTAGCCGTACCGATAAGTCCACTCATACTACCAGTAGCATCCAAACAAAATACTATTTCTACATTTCTATTTTTTGTCGTTGTAGCCGAAACTAACTCTGCAAGTTCGGTAAAATCGCTATTTCTAAGTTCTGTCGAATATGCTTTACTGTCTATACAGTTAAATACAATTAAGATAACAAGGTAAAATGTGATACGTTTATACATGATTTTTTGTTTAAAACTACATCAGATCAAAGATGGGTTCAATCATAATTGAGCGAACCCCTATTTTTAAATGAGTGAAATACCTCTTACATTGAGTGAATAAGAAATCCTAATTGTACTTATTCATTGATAAAAGAAAAAACCATCCAGTTCTTTTAAACTTGTTTCGATCTGATTCAATACATTACTAAAATTTAATTATATTTAATCTCCCCACTTTTTATAATCTTTATTATTATAAACTTGTAGTTTTATCGATCAAGCATCGGTAACTCTTAATAGAACCTGATTAAAAAACATACCATGATTCAAAGTGCAACGACTACACAACATAATGATCGAATTAAATTACCCTTCTCCTTTGATGTTGAGAAAATGTCAAAAGAATATGAAGCTCTAAAATTGAAGAAATTTGAATATTACAGTGTACTTCCGTTAAGAGCTCCGGCACATATTGTTGATCCTTCATTGCCTTTCCCTCCTCCTGCAGGTGATTATGCAGATGGTTCCTGGACAGAATGGTCAGATACTCCAGAACTTAAAGATTCTCCTTACCTAATGAGTATTGTAGATATGTTTCGAGAGCATACTAAGGTTACTTTGGTTAGATTATTACGCTTAGCACCAGGAGCTGTAGTAAAAGAACATACAGATCCTACACTTGCTCTTGAGATAGAAAGATCTGTTATTAGACTCACCATTCCTGTTCTTAAAAATGATAGTGTTGAATTTTTTCTGAACGGAATTCCAGTACCAATGCAGCCAGGAGAATGTTGGTATTTAAAACTTATCGATCCACATAAAATACATAATTTGGGAGATACAGAACGTGTTAACCTAACTATTGATATGATTCCTAACGATTGGGTAAAGAAAATGATTGAGGATAGCCAGCTTATAAAGTAAACCTGTTTAAGCAATTAAAAATCTTCTTAATTTTAATATAACCTATTGAAAGCCCAAAAAACATATCTAAAAGGAAAATCAATTTTTGTAGTCTCTTTACTGGTAATTGGAGTTACTTTTTTAACAGTTTACCTAACCGGGTTACAAGCTCACAGAAGTTTAACCATAAACCTATATGTTTCTCTAACAATAATTGCATCTTCTCTTTTTATATTCATGGTATATGGCCTTTACAAAGGAGTTGGATTAATTGATGATTTTCCTAAGTTTATGAAGTTTAAAAAAGGAGACTATATTGATCCAGGAGAAATTAGTACTGAGACAGCAAATCTTGATATTGATGTAGGTGATGGAATTGGGGCATTAGTATTATCCATACTCTTATGGATTGCCGTAACGATATTGTTTGTGTTTCTTTTAATCTTATTAGAAGCGATTTTATGGTTTTCCTTTTTTATTATTCTTGGAATGTTATACTGGTTATTTTTCAGAGCGTTAAAATTTGTTTTTAGTAAATCATCTGACACCAAAGGGAAAATAAGGGTTTCTGTCTTGTATTCTATTAGTTATACAACGTTATACATAGGTTGGATTTTTGGAATCGTATACATAACTCAGCTTATAAAATAAAAAACTTAAAGAGGTTTTCTCAACAAATGTAAATGAGATAGTAGAATACGGTTTATAATTTTACAGCATTAATTTAAATCAAAAAAATGCAAAACCATTTCGACCTTTCAGACCCTATTTTTGAACAACAATTTGCAAATTGTCAATTAGATCCTACGCTGTTTAGTCACGAAGCACATCTTAGATTGGCCTGGATACATATTGATAAATATGGTATCAGAAAAGCTGTAGAAAATATAGGATCACAACTTAAAAAATTTGTAGTTCACGTGAGGGCAACAGATAAATATCACCAAACCATCACTATTACTGCCATACAAGCTGTGAATCACTTTATGAAGCAATCAAAATCTGATAATTTTAAAGATTTCATTATTGAATTCCCACAACTTAAAAATGATTTTAAGTCTCTTATTAATTCGCATTATACAATGGACGTTTTCAATTCAGAAGTAGCTAGAAAAGAATATATAAAGCCTGATCTTATCCCTTTTTAAATGATTCATCATCTTTCTTAAGGTAAATTTAAATTCGGTTCCTTTATTTCTGTTATAATAAACAAAGTTTTTAAACCTGATGATATCATCATTAATCAATGTATTTTGCACAAAGATTTACTATATTTATCCCAGCTTTAAAAAAGCATTCATCATCATAAAAACAATCAAATCATGGCTATTAAACTTCCAATTATAGTCCCAGTATTACCTACTGCAGATTTACAGAGAGATCTCGAATGGTATAGTGCCAAAACTGGATTTAAACCTCTTTTTGTTCACGATATGTATGCAGGAATTAGAAGAGGAGATCTTACAATACACTTACAGTGGCATGCCGATACTGAGGATGATCCTTTGCTAGGAGGATCTGTTATTAAAATTTTTGTAGACGATGTGCAATCAATCTTTGATGAATTTGTAGCTTTGGGCACTGTGCCTCAAGATAAACTCAGACGTAATACTCCCTGGAATACTCATGAATTTGGCTTCTATGATTTAAATAAGAATGCTATTTTCTTTGTACAAGGCGCGGATTAAAATAATAGTAAACCTAACCCCCCATACCTAAAAATAATTAAATGAAAAAAACCATCGCCCTATTGCTTTTTTGTGCAGCTTTTGTTTCTGTACAAGCACAAGAAAGTACAGATAAATTTGCAGAGAAAGTTTCCACTTTGGATAGTACTATAGAGACATTATATGGAGTTATCTCTGGAGAAAAAGGAGAAGAAAGAAATTGGGAGTTATTCAAATATCTTTTTAAGCCAGATGCAAAGTTGATTCCTTCTGGAAAAGCTAGTAAAGGTGGATATCAGGTAAAATATTTGTCGCCAGATGATTATATCAACTCTTCTGGACAATGGTTAGTACAAAACGGATTTTTCGAAAAAGAAATTAATAGAACTGTAAATACCTTTGGCAACATTACCCAGGTTTTCAGTACCTACGAATCTTTTCGAAGCGAATCTGATAAAGAACCCTTTATGAGAGGGATTAATAGTATTCAACTACTCAATGATGGTAGTAGATGGTGGGTTATTAATATCTATTGGACCCAAGAAAGTAAAGAAAACCCAATTCCTGAAACATATTTACCTAAACAATAATAAGAATGTCGAACAGTTCGAATATGAATGCCGTTTCGGTTATTCTTATCCTTTTAGGAATTATTACTTTTACAGTAGGATGTTTATTTAAAATTATGCATTGGCCAGATATGTTTAAAGGAATTATTTCTGGTGTAATACTCTTTACCATAGGAATTTTAATCCGAACCCTTAAAAAAAAGTGAATTTATGAATTTTAGAGAGGCTACTCAAAAAGATCTATCTACAATCATTCGTATGATTGCAGATGATGATTTAGGTAAGACTCGAGAAAATTATCAGAATCCACTACCTGATTCATATATAAAAGCCTTTTTAAATATCAGTAAAGATCCTAATCAGGAGTTGATTGTTGTAGAAAATGATGACCTGAAAATTATCGGGACCTTGCAGCTATCCTTTATTCAATATCTCACCTATCAAGGAGGAATCCGTGCGCAAATTGAGGCAGTCAGAATACAAAAAGATCAGCGTGGCAAAGGCATAGGTCTGCAAATGTTTGAATGGGCAATTAATCGAGCCAAAGAACGAGGAGCACATCTTTTGCAACTCACTACTGATAAAAAACGACCAGAGGCTCTTAATTTTTATAAAAAGCTTGGTTTTAAGGATTCTCACGAGGGTATGAAATTGCATTTTTAGTGTTTTTTATAATTATAATAGCTATTTCAGTACAAGCAAACATCCAAAATATTACAGATATTGTTATAGGAAAAAAGATAACTACCAAAGTAACAAAATGACAAAATAAAAACTCACTCTCAGATAAACCTCTCAATAATGAAAGTACTAAATATTCATAAGAGAATAATCAATCAACCAAAACAACAAGTAGCAAATCTACTTGGCACATTAGCTTCTCGTGAGGATAAGATATGGCCTTTTGAAAACTGGCCAAGAATGAAATTCAAAGAAGGGATACAACCAGGAGCTAAAGGAGGTCATGGTCCTATTAGATATAGTGTAGAAACCTATGATCCCAATGTTCTAATTCAATTTCGGTTTTATAAGCCTAAAGGATTTAATGGTATTCACAAATTAGAGATCTCAGAGATAGATGAAACTCATACAATGCTCAAACATACAATTGATATGCAAACCTCAGGAGTAGGCATTTTCTCTTGGTTTTTTGCCATTCGATGGTTACACGATGCATTGATTGAGGATGCTTTTGATAAAGTCGAAAACAATTTTGGTACCACTTCCAAAAAAACCAATTGGAATCTATGGGTTCGCTTTTTAAGAAAAGTACTTAAATAACTAAAGATTATACCAGTGCTTAAATGGTATTAGGCTTTTTTAAGGAATATTTAATACAACCACAAGCTTACAATTTCTATATTTCAGAATCGTCAATCAATAATTACTTACAAATGAGAAGAATTACTCTATTGCTGTTTCTAGCTTTTCAAATGGCTATTGGTCAAGAAACTTCTAAAGTTCTTCCAGCTTTCTCAGAAATCATATCTCAATTTCCTACCGTAAGAGATTTTACCATTTCTCCCAATCAGGATGAAGCATATTTTACGATTCAGGGATATATGGGAGATCTATCTACAATAGTTAAAATTACAAAAGAGGGTACTACGTGGTCTACTCCCAAAGTTGCTCCTTTTTCAGGTCAGTACAGTGATCTGGAAGCGATGTTCTCTCCAGATGGATTAAAACTGTTTTTTGTATCTAAACGTCCAGAAAATACGACATCGACCAAACCCAAAGATCACGACATTTGGTATATCCAAAGAGTCAATACTACTTCTGCCTGGTCAACTCCTATAAATATAGGAAGCCCTATAAATACTGAAGGAGATGAATTTTATCCTTCTATCGCCAAAAATGGAAACCTATATTTTACCAGTACAGGTCAAGGCACCAAAGGGAAAGATGATATTTTTATAAGTAGTTTAGAAAACGGAAAATATACAACTCCCAAATCTTTAGGCAACGCTATTAATTCTGTAGGATATGAATACAATGCTTATATCGCTCCAGATGAATCTTTTTTGATCTTTGGAGGATATAAAAGAAAAGACGGATTAGGAAGTGGTGACTTATATATATCCTATCATAAAGACAATACCTGGTCAGAAGCTAAAAACCTTACTAAGGCGGTGAACTCTGATAAAATGGATTACTGTCCTTATTATGATCTAAAAACCAAAACGCTATACTTTACAAGTAAACGTTATAATATGCCTCAAGGTTTTGAACAACCTCAAGACCTAAAGCAGCTTTTAAAGCATATGAATTCTTATGAAAATGGATTAAGTAGAATCTATAGTACCTCGATAAAATTATAGAATTCAAAAAAAGCGATTAATTACCCCTTATTTTTAAGCAAACTAGTAAAGGATAAAACAATACAAATCCCTATTTTTGCACAAAATTTGTAGATCTAGGGTGAGAATTCTGTTTTCCATATTATTATTTACTGCTTTTGCTCTTAGACCAGCTATGGAAATCAGTACCATTATGTATTACCAACTCAATATCGATTATATTGTAGAGAAATACTGTGTAAACAAAGAAAGACCAAGTCTTAACTGTAACGGTAAGTGTTATTTAATGAGTCAGATGAAAGGACAAACACAATCATCAGACGATTCTGATAAAACAATAGTGATTACCGAAGCTTTTGTCCCTCTCTTTTTTCAAGATCAGGATATCACCATAGAAAACAAGAACAATTTTATTCTTAATACACAACATAACTGGAGACATAAATACTTCCTTATTTCTGGTTTTGAAAAGAATATCGATCACCCTCCTGAGTATAAAGAATTCTCATAAAATGATTGCAGGCAATTCTTAGGCACTGCTCAAATACACTAAAATCAATTTAAATAAACAATCTCTTTTTTTGATAGAGAGGTTAATTGGTGTGGTTATATTTTTTTATAAAGTGAAGTAAACTCTTTTGATTCAGACAAGATCAACCAAAAGAAGAAGCCAGTTAATTGTGCTGGTTAGTTTTTTTGATCAATTGAAAAAAGTGTAAAACCACTTTCATAAAGAATATGGCTATTACTCATATTAATTATTTTCAAAATGAAAAATATTTTTGTAGTAGTACTGCTCCTATGTTTTGGAGGTACTATTTACGCACAGCAATCCTATACAGGAAAAATAATCGATAATTTTAATAATCCACTTCCCGGAGCAACTATAGTTGATATCAGTGACAAAAATAACGGAGTGATGAGTGATTCTGAAGGTGTTTTTACAATCACCCTTCAAAATTCTAATGAAGTATCGATTCGTTTTATTGGGTATATCACTCAAAAAGTAAAACTAAATAGTTCTATTAATGTGATCAGGTTATCAGAGGACAATGTAACTCTCGAAGAAGTTCTGGTCACCTCTGCCAGTCGGGAAGTTCAAAAAAGATCAGAAGTACCAGGTTCAATAGCTACGATTAATTCCCAAACTATTAATGAAGCAAAAGCCTTTGGTCTGGACCAGTTAGTAAACCAGGTACCAGGCGTATTTATGTCAACATCCAGAGTAGCCAGTAACGAGCAGCATTTTATGGCCATCAGGTCTCCAATTTCTACAAAAGCTTTGTTTCTGTATCTCGAAGATGGATTACAAATACGACCTACATCGGTTTTTAACCACAATGCATTATTAGAGATGAACAACACCTCTTATAATCGTGTCGAAGTATTAAAAGGTCCGGCGTCCAGTATCTATGGTAGTGAAGCTATTGGTGGTAGTTTTAATTTTATCACCAAAAGCCCCACCGAAAACTTAATCGGAAGTATTGGTTTTCAAATCAATGACTTAGGGTTAACCAGATACGAGTTAGAAGTCGCTGATCAAACCTCTGATAACTTTGGTTTCTACATTGGAGGGCATTATATACAACGAGAAGATGGTCCGATTGAACATAGTGATTATGAGAAACTAGCATTTACCTTTAAAACAGTATATGATTTTAACGCTACTACACAATGGACTACAGTTCTGGATGCGATTCAATATCGCTCAGATATGACCGGTTCACTAAGTGAGAATGACTACAACAGCGGTAATTATGAAAGTGATCAAACTTTTACAGAAAGAGATGCCATCGCTTTTAGAGTAAGAACAACCCTCGATAAATTCTGGAATGATCAAAACAAAACCTCTTTTAATGCAATTATAAGAGACAATAGAATGGATCAAAACCCTTCGTACCGTATTCGTCAATTCAGAAATCAGGGGCAGCTCACCGGTTTTGGATCTGGAGAAATAAACTCTAATCAGTTTAAGAGTTATGTAGGTTTGATACAACATAAAACGGATTTCAATTTTGCGCAATCCTCTTTAATTTTAGGAGGAACCACAGATTACTCTCCACAAAATTATATAGCAGAAACAATCGATATCTTTGTAGATCCCGAAACCGGAAGAAACACAGGTTTCAATATCAATGCCGGAGAATTTATCCTTAACTATGAAGCAGATATCTTTAACTACGCAGGTTTCTTTCAATATGAAATCTCACCAATAGAAAAATTAAAGGTAACCGCAGCATTGCGTTATGATGGTTTTGAATATAAATATGATAATCAAGCAGATGGTATAGTAGGTGTAGAAGATTCTGATGACAGCTTTGATAATTGGGCTCCAAAACTAGGATTGAATTACAATTTTGATAAAAGTACTGGTGTCTACGCCAATTATTCTCAAGGGTTTACACCTCCACAAGTTTCTACGTTATATCGCAACAGAAATGAGTTAAGAGGTATCAAACCCAGTCAGTATGATAACTATGAAATAGGTGGATACTTTAACCTCCCGTCAAAATTAAAACTGGATGCTGCTATTTATCTTCTTGAAGGAAAAAACACTTTGATCACGCTGAGAGACGAAGATGATAATTTTTTTAATACCAATGCTGGTAAAACCAGGTCGTATGGTATTGAATATGGTATCACCTGGTATCCTTTAGAAGGGTTATCAATAACACATAACGGAAGCTACGCTAAGCATCAATATGTAGAGTTTTTTGATAGCGGAGTAGATTTCTCAGATACAGAAAGAGAAACCGCTCCTAACCTACTCGGGACCTCTTTAATTACCTATCGCCACAACATTAAAGAAGATTTTGGTTTTACCGTAACTGCAGAGCACGAACTGGTAGGAAGTTATAATACCGGTTTTGAAGGACAAGTAGAAAATGAGGATGGTACTTTTGGAACCGCAACTTATGACGGTCATAACGTATTTAATTTTAGAGCCACTGTTCAATATAAAAAGTTTGAAATCTGGGGACATGCACTCAATATTTTTGATGAGTTATATGCCGCCAGAGCTTCCTTTAATCGTTTCAGAGGTGAGAATAGCTATACCATCGGAAATCCTCAAGCATTTCATCTAGGAATAAAATACAATTTTTAACCAATAAAATCTTTATGCAAAAAATGGGCTGCCATCACCGTAAGCTATGCTGTATTGACGTTACACAAAGCTGTTTTTCTATTATGGGGTAATAGAAACTCATGATGGTGGCCCTAATGCATAATCCGGGTTTAAAATCAAGATATCTATACACATCAGAAAAACTTGATCATTAAAATTTTAAAAATGAAAAAAAATGAAAAACTAAATAAATGGCTCTGGAAATGGCATTTTATCGCCGGTTTGATTTCCTTGCCTTGTATTCTGCTACTATCGGTAACAGGTGCGATCTATTTGTTTAAAGCAGATTATGAGGCTCCCAGACAACAACATATAAAAAATGTTGTGGTTACCGGAGAACCTATTTCATATGAAAAACAACGAGAGATTGCTAATATCAATGCTGTTAAAAAGCCAAATTCCTTAGTCCTTCCACAATCAAAAAATCAGGCTACAGAATTTGTTTCAGGGCGATTTGGAGGAAAAAGTAGTATATACATCAACCCATATTCTGGTAACGTTTCTGGAGAGATCATATCTAAAAAAACAGATATGTTTAAGATCAGAAAACTACACGGAGAATTGTTAATGGGCAAATTTGGGACCAAAATAGTAGAACTCGTTGCCAGTTGGATGGTGGTATTGATTCTTACCGGTTTATATATCTGGTGGCCTAGCCGAGGCTGGAAACTCAAAGGATTCTTTATTCCCAGGATAAAAGAAGGTAAAAGAACGTTTTTTAGAGATCTTCATTCGATTACAGGATTCTGGTTCTCTGGATTACTACTATTGATTCTGGCAGGAGGATTTCCGTGGACCGATGTGTTTGGAGAAAATTTTAGGCAAGTTCAAAAAATAACTAATACCGGATATCCTGCTACCTGGCAAAAGTATCAGCTAGCGTCAAAACCTGAAGATAATACTTTATCTCTAGATCAGATCGTTGTTCAAACCAAAGCACTTAATCTTCCCGGTCAGGTGACGATTAGTTTTCCTAAAGGGCCAAAAGGCGTGTATAGCATATCTAATCAAAATCCATCAGATTTAGGATCACAAAAGAAAATACATATCGATCCATATTCTGGCGATCAGCTTCTAGCCCATAATTGGGAAGATGTGGGAGTTCTAATGCGTGGTCGTATGTGGGTGATGGCCTTTCATCAGGGAGAATTTGGGTATTGGAACTGGTTACTTATGCTTGTAATAGCAATAGCATTGGCGATTATGAGCATCTCAGCATTGGTATCCTATATCTTAAGAAAACGAAAGAACCATTGGGGTGTTCCCAAAGTACCTGCCACATTTAAGGTAGGATATGGTCTTATTACTATCATCCTACTATTAGGAATCATCTTCCCGCTTTTCGGGATCAGTATTCTACTCATATGGATGAATGAAAAAGTTAAATCATATCGTTTACCCCACTCATTAAAAACCCCTGAATAGTAAATAATAATATGGATTAATATAACAAATACAGTAATTTGAAACATTCAACAAAGTTTTATCGAGTGATTATACTGACGTTCCAAAGCAGAGCTTTGAAAATCTTTTTTCACCAGTGTAAGATTTGTTTTGCGTTAAAAATCTTGAAGCCTTGGAAAGATTTTAGCAAAACAAATCTGATTTTCAGTGAAACTGAAAAACACCTTGAAAAAAGCGCCTTTTCTTTTGTTTCGTTTTCTCTGGGCGAACAAAGAAAATGAAAAGAAGGTTAAATAAAAGCTGTTTAGTTTAAATCAAGTGTTTTTAATCCAATCTTGATTTAAGAAAATTCACGTCAGTTTAAGTGTTTTTGTAATAGCAAAAATATATCGAAAACAAGTAGTTGTTTCACCCCAAACTCAAGTCAAACAATAAAAAACATACAAATGTTAACATATATCCTAGTCATAGCCATTGCCTTTTGTTTCTATCAAATCATTCTACAAAGTCGTAAAATGAATAAAATCGGAGCGCAATTCAAAAATCAAAAAAACACCGCAAGCAATAAGATGAAATCAGTAGAAAATAATCTTTAAAAACACTAATTTTGAATTTATAAAAACCCTATATATGAAATGAGTATAAATAAATTTAATCATTAGTATAAGAACCAATATGATTAAAATTTTTTATGCGAATTCCTGAAAGTGCAGAAATTTTTAGTTTCTTCATTTTCAGCAAACTAAAAAAACTAAAAAGATGAAAACTATTCTAACAACCATAACAGCTTGTGTAACCATACTATTAATGTCATCCTGCAATCAACTTTCTCAACAAGAAGAAGAATTTGATACATTGATGCACAAGATCATAGGAGTGCACGATGAAGTCATGCCAAAAATGAGCGAAATGAGTACTCTTATTAAAGAACTCGAATCCAAAATTGATACTACCACTACCGGAAAATCACATGCAAATGCGCAGCAAGACCTTAAAGACTCTTATGATTTTATGATGACCTGGATGGGAGATTTTAGTACTAGCTTCCCTCACGGAGAAGAAAATACCTTTGAAGATGAAGAGAAGTTCAACTCCAAAATGAAAATACTTAAAGAAGAAGAAGTTAAAGTAAATAAACTAAAAGAACAGATCAATTCTAGTATCGATAATGCCAAAAAGCTTTTAGAAAAGTCATAACAGGCAATTATCTGGTAATTTGTAAAAAAGTTTTACTTTAGCACCGCAACAAATCATGAAACCGATGAAAAATATTATTTTATTAGCCGCTGTATTTGTGTTAACAATATCCTCTGTTCAAGGACAGAAAAAAAAGGATTTGCTGGCAGAAATTGATCAGCTAAGGCAAGAGTTAAAAGTGACCAAAGGAGAATTAAATGACTCTCGACAAAAAGAGAAATCTACCTTGGCTCAGGTGCAATCTATGGAGACACAGGTAAAAGATCTAAAAGAAACCAATGCCTCTCTTTTAACCAACATGAGTAATTTTACTCAACTCTCTAACCAGAAGGCAAAGAACATCCAGAAATCTCAGGAGATTATACAGGCAAAAGACAAACAGCTTAATACGATCAATGAATCGATTAGTAAAAGTGATTCTGTAAAACTGGCTGTGCTTACTGTTTTTAAAAACAGCTTAGGTAGTGAAGGTAGTATTGTTTTTAAAAATGGTGAAATATACATTACTGTTGCCAATACCCTATTGTTTGGAGAAGATGATAAAAACACTAAAGTAGAAGATAAGGCAAAAGGTATTTTAGGTAGAATTGCTAAGACACTTAATGACAATCCAGATATCAAAATTACGGTTGAAGGTAATAGCAACGCCTTAAAATTTGATGGTAAAACGATGATTGATAACTGGGATTTAAGTACCCGACAAGCAGCTGCCATTGTAAGAACCTTACAAACCGAATTTGAGGTAGATCCAAAACGTATGAATGCTTTGGGAAAAAGCGAATACGGTTCTCAAAGTATCGAAACTGCGACCAGGATAATTATCGATCCAAAATTTGATGATTTCTATGTTCAGATCAAAGAAACGATGAAAAACGCCTCCAAAGACTAAACAAAAAAGCGTTAATCTAAGTATCCTGAACTCGTTTCAGAAGATATCAAGAAGAGCTTTTTAATACGATAAAAATAAATTCCCTCCTTTGTAAAAAGAGAGGGAATTTTTATTTACCAAACCCACATCGGTTTTAGACCACAAAAAATTCATTTAAAGAATTTATTGCTGTTTCAAAGCAGAGCTTTGGAATCTTTTTTCATCAGTGTAAAATTTATTTTTCGTTAAAAATCTTGAAGCCTTGGAAAGATTTTAGAAAAATAAATTCGGTTTTGTTGAAAACAAAAACACCTTGAAAAAATGCCCTTTCTTTTGGTTCGTTTTCTTTGGGCAAGCAAAGAAAATGAACAGAAAGTTAAATTAAAGAAGGCTGAATGAAAAACTTAATAAACATTAAGCTATGAAAAACAAATTCCCTCCTCTATAAAAGAGAGGGAATTTTTTATAAGTAAAAAACACATCGGTTTGAGTGATTTT
This sequence comes from Aquimarina callyspongiae, assembly GCF_034322225.1. NCBI lineage: Bacteria > Pseudomonadati > Bacteroidota > Flavobacteriia > Flavobacteriales > Flavobacteriaceae > Aquimarina > Aquimarina callyspongiae. The sequence continues at coordinate 245,408 of NZ_JAXLPA010000004.1, forward strand.
TTTGTAGCAAAGCGAAGAAAAATTATATCGAAAACTAGTGTTTTTACAATAGCAAATTAGCCTGTCCCCAACTCGATTGGGGTATCGAAGACTAGTGAATTTTCAAGCAAAGACTTCTTACTTTAAACTTATCAAAAAGCCTAATTCTCAAAAACCTTTACCTCTAGCCGTCACTACAACTTGTGCTTTCGAAGAAATTTACGTTTCTTTAAAATCGATTAATTACAAAGTAACCGCAGAATATACGTGTATTATACGTTTGTAAACGGTTAAATATGGTTCGGATATACTTAACGGTACGTATATTCCTAAGTTGTGCTTCATTCCCAAACTGAAAAAATAATGAGTCGAAAAAAATGGACATCTGAAAGAATATTCACTCGACTGCTGAATAATAAAACTGAACAAACTTTTTGGGACAACATATCTGAATTAAGGAAAAGACCCAATAAAGAAGTTTATAATCAAGCGTTCAATCTTGCTAAATCTGAAAGTGAAAAAGAAAAAATTATTGGAATTTATGTTTTAGCCCAATTAGGTTTTAACCCAAGATATCAACAGAATAAAACAGTTGACTTATATTTCGAATTATTGAACAATGAAAATTCCCCAAAAATTATTTCGGCAATTTTATCATCAATAAGCCACAATAATGAGAATCTTAGCGAAAAACAGATTTCAAAATTAATAGAATTTAAAGACCATAATGATTCAAATGTAAGATTTGATTTGACTCTCGCTATTTCCTGCTTAGAAAATGATGACGCCATAAAAACATTAATTGAATTATCTGATGATAAAGATTCAAATATAAGAAACTGGGCAATTTTTGGACTTGGAACCCAAATCGAAAATGATTCAGAAGAAATTAGAACTGCTTTGTGGAATAGAGTTAATGATAGTCACTTTGAAACTAAATCTGAGGCTATTGTTGGATTAGCCAATAGAAAAGATAAGCGAATTAAAGATCTTATTATTTCTGAATTAGAAAATGGAAATTATGGAAGTTTATTATTTGAGGCTATTTTGACTTTTAAAGACAAAGATTTTTTGCCACTACTAAATAATAATCTAAAAAAAGCAAAAACAAACGAGGTTGATATTAAGAACGGTTGGGTTTTGGCTTTAGAGGAAACAATAGATGAATTGAAAAAATAACGAACGTACAACAATTTGTATATTGCATATGCTGCTTTCAGCGGGTAAACGCAACATACAAGAGACGTTACTCACAATTTACGAAAACCAAAAAAATGCACAAATAGACTAAAGTGAAAGAACCTAAAAAAAACAATAATATCGAACCTTTAGAGAGAATTGATGGCAAGTACATATGGAATGAAATTAGTAGTGTTCTAAACTTTGAAAAAGGACTGTTTTACACAATAAGAGAATTATTTATTAGACCTGGTCGAACAGTAAGAGAGTTTATACAAGAAGATAGAAATCGATTAGTTAAACCAATCATTTTTATAATAATATGTTCATTAGTTTATTCCATTTTTCAACAAATCTTCAATTTTGAAGATGGATATGTTGGTTCCTCATTTGTAAAAGAATCAGCAATAAATTCAATTTTTGATTGGGTTTCCAAGAATTATGGGTATTCAAATATATTAATGGGAATCTTTATTGCATTTTGGATAAAAATCTTCTTTAGGAAGTATAATTATAATTTCTATGAAATACTAATCCTTTTATGTTTTGTAATGGGAATAGGAATGTTGCTATTTGCATTATTTGGAATTGCTGATAGCCTAATTGATTTAAAAATAATCGACAAGGGATACTTAATTGGGATTATTTACATTTTATGGGCAATCGTACAGTTTTTTGATAAAAAGAAATTTATGAACTATCCAAAAGCCATAGTTTCCTATTTTTTAGGAATGATAACATTTATGATTGGAATTCTTATTTTAGGAACAATCATTGACTTGATAATATAAAAACTGTGGCTAGCTAGCACAGTATAAAATTAATTGTTTATTGTAGTTTACCCCTGAAAATCCTCGTAACTTCTATCTGTGATTTATTCTCTGACTTTAATCATTAAACCACGTAACTAATCTTATACCAACCGTTAACAAACATGAAGTCAAACCTAAAAACATGTTAGTTTCTCAAAAACTTTTACTCCTACTCATCTCCATAACTTTCACTTTCAGAGAAATTTACGTTTCTTTAAAATCAATTAATTACAAAAATAGCCGTAGATTATACGTGTACTATACGTTTGTAAACGGTTAAGTATAGGTTGGATATACGTAATGGTATGTATATTCCTAAGTTGGCAGTAATAAAACAAAAAAATTATGACAACAAAAGAAATTCTAAAGGAGCTTCAAAAATATGGAGATGAAAGAACCAAAAATACACTAATGAATCATGGAGCTAGAGAACCCTTTTTTGGTGTAAAAGTGGCAGATCTTAAAAAGATACTCAAGAAGACCAAAAAGAATCATGAACTTTCATTAGAATTATACAGTACTGGAAATTCAGATGCAATGTATCTGGCTGGTTTGATGGCTGACGAAAAGCAAATCACGAAGGCACAACTGGAAGATTGGGTAGACAAAGCATACTGGTCTTATTTGAGTGAATATGTAGTACCTTGGGTTGCCGCTGAAACAGAATATGGATTTGAACTTGGCCAAAAATGGATCAAGTCAGACAAAGAGACAATTGCTTCTGCCGGTTGGGGAACATTGGCTTATTACGCAGCAGTAAATGAAGATGAAAAGCTGGATACCAAGGTCTACATCGAATTACTCAATACAGTTAAAAAGGAAATTCACGGTGCCCAAAACAGGGTTCGATATACCATGAATGGCTTTGTGATTGCTGTAGGGACCTATATAGAGACGTTAACTGAAAAGGCAAAGGAAGTAGCAAAGGAGATAGGTAAAGTTAGTGTGGATATGGGAGGAACTGCTTGTAAAGTGCCACTCGCAGATGAATATATAGATAAAGCTATTGACAAGGGCCGGATTGGTAAAAAGCGGAAAACAGCAAGATGTTGAAAACGAATACTACCGCCAACACCGTGTATAATTCATTGCTAGTACTCGCCTACTTAAGAGAGTCCTCGCGGACTTTCTATCTGTGTTTTATTTGCTAACTTTTATGCTTAAACACGCAACGAAATCATACACAAACAGGTTAACAAACATGAAGTCAAACCTAAAAAACATGTTAGTTTCTCAAAAACCTTTACTCCTACTCACCACCACTTGTGTTTTCGAAGAAATTTACGTTTCTTTAAAATTGATTAATTATAAAATAACCGTAGAATATACCTGTATTATACGTTTGTAAACGGTTAAATATCGTTTGAATATACGTAACGGTACGTATATTCCTAAGTTATCTACAATTATGAAAAAACGAATAAAAATACAATACTCCATTATAACTTTATTACTCATAGGCCTAAGCTGTAAAGGGCAGCAATCAACAAACGATAAAATTATTGAATTAAAAAAGGTTATTGCCTCTGATAAATATCCCAACATCGATGGCATTGTTGTTGCCAAAGATGATAAAATAATTATCGAAGAATATTTTAACGGTTTTGAAAAAGACAGTTTACACGATACACGTTCTTCATTCAAATCAGTGACAAGTTTGCTCGCTGGAATAGCAATTGACAAAGGGCTTTTCAAAGTAGAGGACGAAATACAACAGTTTATATCCGAATGGAAAAATGACCCAAGAGGAAAAATTACTGTTAAGAATCTGTTAGAGATGAAATCTGGCTTAGCGTGTGAAGGCTTTTTTGGAATTGGGCCTGATTGTGAATCCGAAATGTGGGAAACAAAAAACTGGTTGAAATATATTCTCAATATTCCGTTAAGACATAATGCTGGATTGAATTGGGCTTACACTTCGATGGAGCCTGAACTGGTTGGTATCATAATTTCAAGAACAAGCGGTATGACGCTAATGGAATTTGCCAAAACACACTTATTTAAACCATTGGGTATAGAAAATTACAAATGGTATATAACCCCAAATGGTGGAGGGTATGCCGCTGGCTCTTTTAATATGAAGCCAATCGATATGTTAAAAATTGCTCAATTGGTTTTGAATAAGGGGAATTGGGGAGGTCAACAGATTGTTAGTGAGAAATGGATAGATGAATCAACTAACTGTAAGATAGATGTAGAGATGTCCTTTGTGCGTTTTGCAAAAATACAGAATGCAAAATATACAACAGCCAACTACGGCTATTTGTGGTATCGTGAATTACTGCAATACAATGACATTAAAACTGAAGCTCTATTTGCTTCTGGAAATGGCGGACAGTATATGATGATACTTGATGATTATAATACAGTTATTGCTTTTACAGGTAGTAATTATGGAAATTGGAGAGGTAAATTACCATTTGAAATTGTGTTAAAATATTTAATTCCAATATTGAAAGAAAAAAAATAAAAGCAGATAACAATTTGTATAATGCATATGTGCCCTACGGGACGCAAACGCACCATACAAGAAACGTTCTCTCAAAGCATAAAAATTAACATCACATTAAACCTTTACATGCTTTCATAGTCTAAATGAGAACAAATAAATCTGAAATAACAATATAATATACTGATGGTGAATTTTAAATATTTCATAATCCCAATGGCGCTGTTACAATTCACATTAGTTTTTGGACAAACTGATGTCCAAAATAAGGCGACTTCTTCAAGTCCACTTGCTGAACAAAAGCAGTCACTGCCAGAGGCTCACAGTAATCTTATCAGAAAGAACGATTCCTTTTTGACAGGTAATCGTGAAAAGATATTCAGTCAAGAATTAGAGCACTTTAACTTAATAATTGATTCTTTGGAGCAAACCGTGCAGAAACTGGTCAAGAAGTACGAAGGGAATTTTGAAGAAATAGATTCACAAATAATTGATAGCCTATTGACTGAAACAAAATTCAAACACAGACGATATCGGTTGTTGTATCCACAAAACTATCATCGTTTCTCTGGTTTTAATAAAAAAGCAACCGTTTCCAGTGACTATTTTGAAAATGTAATGAAGGGAAGTTTTAATACCCCATCCTTATTGCTGTTTAAAGAATATCGAAAATGTATGAATTTTTATTTTGACATTCTTTCTGCTGGAGAATACAAGTTTTCACACCTTGAATATGTTCCTGTAAAGCGTTTGGACAACCGTTATGATGCCATAGTTGAGTTGGACGCTCAACAGAGCGTTAAAGATTTTTTTATCAAGGAGCATTTTACTTCCAATATCTGGACCTATCGTGTCGAGGCTTTTGATTACGCTTTCGCGAAAGTTTTGGATGATGTCAAAAATCCAGCGTATGTAAAGGAAATTAAGGATACCTACAAAATGGGTAAAGACAGAAGGAATGATGCCAGCGAAATAAAAGTGTACAAAACTGTAAATGGTATCACCCTTAATGCTCATATTTTTTACCCAAAAAATCACGATAAAAGTCAAGCAAAACCTGCGCATCTGTTTTTTCACGGTGGTGGTTGGGCGATTGGACTACCTGAATGGAGTTATGGCGCTTGTAAGGGTTCTGCAGAAGAAGGAAGAGTTGCTATCACCTTCGATTATCGTCTTAGGAATATTCACGGTACAGATGTGAAAGCTTCGGTAAGTGATGCGCTAACTGCGATAGCCTGGGTAAGGGAAAATGCGAAGGAATTAGGCATTGACCCAAACAAGGTTTTGGCGGACGGTTTTTCTGCAGGTGCACATTTAGCTTTGGTTTCAAGTATGATTGAAAACCCTGAATATTTTGGAGTGACTTCAAAATATAGCTCAAAACCTGATGCCATAATTTTGGGTTCTTGCCCATACGATATTGCAGGTAGAGATGTTTACAACATCAATTACGACACAAGAACAATCTCACCACTTTATCTTATGGATAAAAACCTTCCACCCATTCTCGCTTTCCACGGTGAGGACGATGGTATGGTCAAATTTTCTGAATTTGAAAAATTCAGGGATGCCATTCAAAAAACCAAGAATAGTTTCACTTCACGTTCATATGCTGGTGCAGGACATTTTTATTTTAGAGGAAGCTCTCAAAAGGATTCGGATGAAAGAAGAAGACTTACTGAAGAATTTTTGCTAAAAAATGGTTTTAAAGTGGAATAAAGCCTGCAGAGAACAATGTGTATAAGTAATAGCGGTTTAAAAGACAAAATACAAAACAAAGGTTAGTGCAAAACCTAAAGGTTGGTAAGTAGAAATCCGCTACTACGCATATGCAAGACCGTTAACAAACATGAAGTTAAGCCTAAAAAACATGTTGGTTTTTCAAAAACCTTAACCCTATCCTACTCCACAACTTGCATTTTTGGGGAAATTTACGTTTCTTTAAAATCGATTAATTACAAAATAACCGTAGAGTATACGTGTATTATACGTTTGTAAACGGTTAGATAAAATGTAGTTGTACAACATGTTAAAAATCAAGAAGTATGATGAATATTTTTAAAACAAAACGAAAAAAAATAACGGACGATACTCTTGGAACCCTAACATTTAAAAAGTCTAGCAGAATTGATGAATCTTATTGGAACCTTGATCGTAAAATAAATTCTATAAATGAATTAGTGGAATTTTATATTTACAACAATGTTGATGGAATTAATGACAAACAAAAACAACTTATCCTGTTAATTGAAAGTAAATACCCTGAACTAATTGACTCATTACAAAGTTTTTTAAATGAACAAATAAAAAAAATTGACTCTGACCATTCAAGTATATACATTGAAAAAGATTTGGATGTTAGCTTTATAAATATTCCTCAAAATCCAACGGAATTGAATAAATGGGAAATAAATTATGTGGAAAAAAAAGGATTTACTATTTACGGAATTGAAATTGAGAATTGGAGTCCTATTGATTTAGGAGTTTCCGCATAAAAAACGTTGTACAACAACATATATGTGTTCATAGCAGTTTAGTAATGAATAGAATGGTTGTTGTATTTTTGGTAAGGCGCAATGCCTGCAGAATGGAAAAGTTAGCAACCAATGCGCAGAAAAACCGAAAAGCAAGGTAACAATTTGCTCTGCTACGACACATATATTAAACGATATACCACATTGGTATATGCAATTGTTGGCTGGCATTAAATAAAACAAACAGATGAAAATAAATAAGATAAGTGTTGACAATCTTTTCGGAGTATTTAACCATTCAATTAAAATCAATAATGAAGTAGGAATAACAATTATTATTGGCGAAAATGGTTTAGGTAAAACTGTAATGTTAGAAATGATTGAAGCATTTTTCAAGGGACATTACCTCTATTTCACAAATGTCACGTTCGCAAAAATGACATTCGAATTTGAAGATAAAATTACTTGGGTACTTACCAAAGAAGAAAAAAATGAAGACCTTCCAATGTTAAGCCTAACCCAAATAAATAAAAATGGTAAAGAATATAATCCCATAAAGTTATTTGAATTTGGTCAAGACCATTTACAAATGTTAGCGAGGAGAATCAGTAGAAACTCACCATACTTAAGAAGAGTACATCCAAAATATTGGGAAGACCGCAGAACAGGCGAAAGAGTACATATCGAAGAATTAATATACCGATATGGTGATAGGCATCAATTAGAATTAAATTTTAATGATGATGATAAACCAAAATGGTTTACTGACAAATATGAAAATATAAATGTTAGCTTAATTGAAACCCAAAGATTAATATCCATTGAGAAAAGAGAAGATAATAATCAAGAAAAAACAGTAGAAAAATATTCTAAAGAATTAAGTCGATTAATAAAAAACTATCTAACAGAGTCCACCGAATTATCTTCCAAGCTAGACAGAACTTATCCAAATCGGCTAATTGAACGCCTTAAAAATTCAACAAATATTTCAAAGGAAATTTTGAATGAACAATTAAAGAAATTAGAAGAAAAAAGAGAAACACTTGATGTTGCTGGTTTAATCGAAATTGAGAAAGATTCAAATCTACTGGACATAGAAAATCCTGGAAATGAAATTATTGACGTATTAATGTTATATGTTGAGGATAGTTTTGAAAAGATTAAAATATTTGACACAATTTCAAAAAAGATAGAAATTCTTCTTGATATTATAAACAAAAGATTTAAGCACAAAAAGTTGATTATCGACAAGGAAGAAGGATTTCTTTTTAAATCAACAATTATAAAAGATGAAGAAAACAATTTTCAAACCATCAATGTAAATCAATTGTCTTCTGGAGAGCAGAATGAACTTGTACTTTTCTATTCTCTATTATTTAAAACTAAAAAAGATTCTCTGATTTTAATTGACGAGCCTGAAGTTTCACTTCATATATCTTGGCAGAATTCCTTTATTCACGACCTAAAAGAGATAACTAAATTAAACAATCTTGATGTTCTTATAGCCACACATTCACCAGATATTATTGCAAATAACTGGGATTTAAAAGTGGAATTAAAAGGTCTTGAATAATGGAAGAGTTTATCACACCTGAGAGAACAGCAAATGCTATAATGCAAGACAAAAGTTTTACTGGACATTATTTACTAGTTGAAGGAAATAAGGATGTCAAACTTTATGGAAAATTTATCAACCAAGACAATGTTAGAATAAAACCAGCATTTGGAAATGAAAAAGTAAAAAGCATCCTTTCGATTTTAGAAGATAGAGGCTTTGATAAAAAAATAGGGATTATTGATTCTGACTTCAATAAAATTCTTGAAAATGAAATAAGTATTGATGGTTTGTTTATGACTGATGACCACGATATTGAAGTTATGATAATAAAAACAACCGCTCTAGAAAATGTCATTAGGATTTTTTGTAGCAATGCTCAAATAGTCAAATTTGAAAAAGATAACAACACAACAATTAGAGACTCTTTGCTTAAAGTTGGAAAAGAGATAGGGTACTTAAAACTCGCAAATAGTATTCACGATTTAGGTATGATTTTTAAACCTAAGAAAGCTGATGGAAATTTAATAAAGTACTCAAAATTTACTTGTGACAAAACTCTTAACTACTTGGGAGACGATAAACTTATTGATACAGTAATTAATTACTCAAGAACAAAAAGTCCTTCTTTAAAACCTAAACCTGAAATTGAAAGTTCACTTACCAAAGTTAGACAAGATGAGTTTGATTTAAATCAACTTATCAACGGACACGACCTCTCTAACTTACTTTACCTATTAATGAAAAAGGTTTTGAAAAGTAGAAACAAAATGCTTGTAAACAGCAACAGTGTTGAAGATAGCTTGATTCTTTCATACGAATATGACTTTTTCAAAAAGACTGATTTATATGCTAGTTTGAAAAAATGGTCTGATGATAGAAAATTGGAAATATTAAATTAAAAAAACGCCAGCTAACAATGGCTATAAGTAATTGCTTATTCTCGTCTACTTCTGAAAATCCTCGCGGATTTTCAGCTTGGTGTATACTTGCAAAGTTAATCGCTAACCCACGCAACTACTCATAGCCGAGACCGTTGTGTGCAAGACCGAAAAAACCAAACTAACTGAATGGAATTTTTACAATTACATTATTTTTTAAAGGATGAACTTCATTCAGTTGATGCGTTTCTAAACAATAAAGCCGAATACGAATTACTTAGAATTTTTAAAGAAGTAACCTCAATTCTTGAACTCGAAGGACAATTACAATTCGAGACAATTGCAATCGAAGAAGGTGGAATAAAAGCTTTTTACAAACTAATTTCAAAGAAAAAGAATAAGCGAAAAATAAAAAACGCTTTGCTTTATTTGGCTGGAATTTTATCTGTAATAATTTCAGACGTAGCATCTGAGCAGATAAAAACTGACCACGAATATGAAAAGTTGAAAAAAGAAGAAATTCGTTTAAAAATTGAGCAACTTAAACGTGATTTAGAAGATGAAGAAACCGCAGAAAAAGATAAGACTCTAATTATTCAAAATCTTTCCGTATTTATTGCAGAAACTAATAAGGTCAAATTATTTAAATCCAACTTCTACTCTACTCTCTTAAAGGAAGAAAAAATTGAACAAGTATCCACTCAAAGGTTAAATGAAAACTTAGAACCGATAACTAATGAAAACGTTGTTCCGAGAAAAGACTTTGACAAATTCATTCTTCACTCTGTAGATATTGACCCTGATTTTAAAGAAAGTGAAATAATCGAAATTGTATCACCAGTTCTGAAGAAAGGAAATATGAAATGGAAAGGAATATATAATGAAAAACCTATTAGTTTCTATATGAGAGATGGAGAGTTTTTAACTTCAGTTATTAATAAAGAAATAAGTTTTTCGAACGGAACGAGTATAATAGCTGATATAGAGTTTGAACAAAAAATGAATGATGACGGAGATATTGAAATTGGAACTATATCAATTTTTAACGTTACTGACGTATTTGAGGACTCTAATAAAATTGAGACTAAACGTAAAAAAAGAAATAGAGAATTAAAAAATCAAACGAAGATGGACTTTGATAATGAAGATGAATAAAAAGTCCTGCACACAACAATGTCTATAGTTAATACAGGGTTTGTTGCTAAAACGAAAGTTTGAGTATATTTATTAAGCCCGCCAAATCTTTTTGATCTGGCTTTAAAATGAAAAAGATAAAACAAAATAAAAAAATTTGGCTAAGTGCTTAATCTGGAATTAATCACTTTTTAATCCGGTACTAATCATTGCTAAGCGTTAGTGACAATAAAAAATAATCAATTACGTAAAATAGCTGCGTAGCTTGAAAATAAATTTGTCGAAAAAACATGAAACTAATTCAAGAAAGTGCTTTTATATCAGAAATAATTTTCCAAGCTGATCTTGTATCATATGCTAATGATCGTTTAAAAAAATCCGTAGATGCATTTGAAAATATTGGAGTATGGTCAGCTATTCAATCTATTTTAATTTCATCAAGTAATATTTCCAAAATCCTATGGCCAAAAAGGAAATATGAAGAAAGAGGTCAAGAACTAAGGGATCTAATGAAAATTGATTCTGAATGTGTTCTAAAAAGTAGAAAGTTCAGGAATAAATTTGAACACTATGATGATTTCATAAGTGATTTTTTTGAAGACAAGGTTATTCACTCGTATTGCGATTTTGTTATGAATCCATCATTACAATCATTTGGTATAGAATCTTGCCATAGAGGATATAATTCTTATAATAATACTCTTCTTATTCAGGGTGAAATTCTAGATTTAAACAGCATAATAGATACTGTAAAAGAAATAAGACTTAAGTGTAAAAACTTATTCCTACAATAGGATAAAAATATTAAAGCTGGAAACACTATGTTTAAGTAATAGTGCTTTAATTAATAAAACTAAAGCAGGATAACAATTTACTCTGCTATGGCACATATATTAAACGTTAACTGTAATTAAAAGATGATTAGCATTAAATACGAATTAGAAAATGCCGGATGGGCATCTGTCACCATTGGAAATGGGACAACTCGTGAAAGATTTGGCGTTTCTTACTTACATGATAGTTTAAAGGAATTAGCAGTTTCTGCTATTAGCATAAAGGAAAAAACCGATGAATCTGTAATATTCATGGAAGAGCCTGGAGAAATTAAATTGCTATTGAAACGGTCACAGGAAACTAAATTGAATTTTGAATTGAGATGGTATAAAGATTGGGCAAGTTGGGATATTATCAGTGAAAACGATTACCAAGTAATAATGACCGGAGAAACAACTATTCCTTCATATTTCAATCAAGTGCGAAATATTTTAATAAAAATTCATGATGAGATTGGTCCTGATTTATATAAAGAGAAATGGATTGAACATGAATTCCCTATAACTGAATACGAAAAATTAAAATAAAAAACACAGCTAACAAGATGTATAAAATTATAATGGCTCCTCCACAACGATTCATACACGTAACGTTAACAAACTTGAAGTCAACCCTAAAAAACACGTTAGTTTCTCAAAACCTTACCCTTATCCGACCTCACAACTTGCATTTTCAGGGAAATTTATGTTTTTTTTAAAATCAATTAATTACAAAATAGCCGCAGATTATACGTGTATTATACGTTTGTAAACGATTAAGTATAGATTGTCTAAGGATACATATATATTCCTAGGTTAAATATCATTGAATGAAACGAAGTGTCAACATAGAAGATGAATTAAAAAGATTAAAGAATTCTTTCCCTAAGATTTTGGAGAATGAAATTGAAAATCTTTTATTGTTGATTAAAGTTAATTCGGAACATAATGCTCACTGGGGTTACGAATTTTATCTCAAAAACAATCCCCTTGAAATGCCTTCAAGAATTTATTGGGAAGAGCATAGATTGATGAGATCGTATAATTTATCAAAAACTGCAAGAAAAATTTTGGCCTGCATATTGACTAGACATCATAATGGTTATATAAGAGAAAAGTACCTAAAACAAATAATAGATAGTAATGAATATTGGACGTTACCATATTTAGTTCAATTGCTTGGAGAATATGTGGCTGAAATACTTGATTCTGTTTGGGACAATTTTGATTTGGTAAACTCAAGTCATTTAGTTGAATTTATTCAAGAAAATGAGATATACTGGCATAAGACGAAACAAAGAATTGCTAGTTATTGGGATTGTTATCATAGATATAAAAATCTTCCAAAAGAGGATTATGTAGGATTCAAGTTGATAAATAGAATTGATGAATTAATAAAAAAGAAAAACGATACCTAACACTGTGTAAAAATGTATTAAAACGCATTTTACACTAATCATTGACAAACATTTTTAAACTAAAAAGCTAAATACTTTGTATTTAATCTAAATTAGATAACAGTTTTTTAAGTAACATTTTGAGTTGCTCTTTTTCTTGACTATTCATTATAGAAGTAGAATTATTAGCCTCTTCAAAACGTAATTTGATTGCGTTATCTATAGTATTAATTCCTTTATTGGTTAATACTGCACGTCTAATCCTTTTATCTTTTTTATCGACTATTCGATAAATCAATCCCAGTTTAGTCAATCTATTCAACAAAGCTGTCATAGAACCAGAAGTTATTAATACAGATTTCATTAACTGTTTTGGAGTTAATTCATATGGTTTCCCAGAACGCCTTAAAGTAGCTAGCACATCTAAATCCGTATAATATATTTGACAATCTTGTAAAGCTTTTCCAGCACTCTTTTCTAGTAATTTACCTAACCTTATGACTCTACCCACAATTTCCATAGCAGACGCATCTAATTCAGGTCTTTCTTGATTCCATTCAAAAATTAAATGGTCTATAATATCATCACTTTGCTTTATCATTTGATAAATATATATAAAATATCTTTACATCAAGATAATTTATATATCTTTACATCAAGATAATATTAAAATTATGAAAACTAACTGTTCAATAATACTATTATTGCTTATTGTTTTGATGAGCTGTCGATCAACTAAACTGCATCAATTACCCTTAGATACTCAAAAGCAAATAGGTTCAGAAGGAGAATTGCCCATAGACATTCAACAACAAACTCAAAAGCGAATAGATTTAGGATATCATTTAAACACAATAATTGGAGTAGTAGATAAGAATGGAATGCGTTTTTATAGTTACGGGCAAATGTCATTGACTAATACAGCAAAACCTGATGAAAACTCATTTTTTGAAATTGCCTCTAATACTAAACCATTTACTACTACGCTTCTTGCGGATTTAGAACTAAATGGGAAAATTAAAATCAACAGTCCAATTGAACTATACTTACCGGTTTTTAAACAGGTATTGTCAAAAAGCAATAGAAAGGTTACTCTAGAAGATTTGATAAATCATACTTCAGGACTTCCACGAGATGCGTCCAATGTAACAATCAATGATTCCAATCGCTACTATGATTATACCCCAGAAAAACTAAATGAATTCTTATCTAATTATAAAATTAATTCTAAGAAAGAGTATTTATATTCAAACCTTGCATATGTAGCACTCGAACGTGCTATCGAAGTTAAGATGAATGAAAGTTATGAGTCTCTTACCAAGAAAAGAATCTTAGAAGTTTTAGATATGAATGATACTTATTTTAAAGTGCCTAGCAAAAAAAGAGGAAGATTAGTTACCCCTTTTAGAAAAGGAAAACATGTCACAGAATTGGATATGGGAATATTTCCTGCAGCTGGAGGCTTAAAAACAACTGCTAAAGATATGTTACGTTTCTTAGAAGCACAATTTGGTCAATATCCAACATCTTTAGATAATGCATTTCAAATTACTCATAAAGAGCGATATTCAAACAAAGAAGAAACATTAGGATTAGCCTGGAAAATTATGAAAAGAGAAGAATCTGGAAAAAAACTTCTTTTTCATAAAGGAGGATCTAATGGTTTTGTAAGTTTTATAGGGTTTAATCCTGAAGACCAAATTGGTGTAATTGTCTTTGCTAGTGGAAATGGTTGGTTTAGCGATTTAGGGTTTAAAATTTTGGATCCTTCTTATCCTCTAACCTTAGTAAAAAAGAGTAATCAAAAATAAAACAATTGCCAACACTATGTATAGTTAATTGCTTTGGCCGTTGTACGTAATTGAAGTCAAACTCTTAAAGTCTCATCTAGACACAGTTTTCTGCGTAAATGTCATAAGAATGTCGTATCAAATACATTACTTAAATTTGATAGAAATTAAAGATTGATTTAATCTTGCATCGAATTTGAAGAAATGAAACAACCACAATTAGGTAAAAAAATATCAGAATTAAGACTTGCCAAAGGGTTAACACAAACTGAACTCGCTGAAAAGTGTAATATAAGTTTAAGGACGATTCAAAGAATAGAATCTACAGAAGTTACACCAAGAAGTTATACGCTTAAGTTAATTTTTAAGGTTCTGGATTTTGATGGTTTTAGTTCGTCAAATAAAAACTCTTCCATAAGATCAGAAAACTCAAATAATTCGAGAAAAAATTTAGTTAGGACTATCCTTTTACTTTTAACGACTTCTATTGTTTCTATTCTTATTTCCAAACTTGTTTCTAACTCTAATAAACAATCAACCAAAGAAGTAACTGAAATCATACATAATAATCAATCAAACATAAAAAGATGGATGAACAACAAACAAGTTGATTCAGTACTCACAATATATGATGATAATGCTTGTATTTTAAATTCAGTGTGTGGGAAGATTCAAATTCGCCAAATGATGATTAACGTTGTGAATAATAATTATGAATTAATTGAATATAATTCTATATCCCTAAATGTTAGTGACAACATTGCTGTAGAAAAATATAAGAACACTTATAGGTACAAAGGAAAAGTTAGCAATCAAGTAGGTATTACAGAATGGCATTTTCAAAATGGAAAATGGTTGATTACAAATGATGTATTTCACGATTAACAGACTATTAAAACAAAAACATGAGAGTAAAACTAGTCTTTATATTATCCTTAATAATACTTACACAAAGTTGTAAAAATATAGATTATGAAAAGAATAAAGAATACTACTTGCAAGAACAATTAGAATTTGCGAAACCAATATCGAATTTTATTAAAGGAAATAAGTATTCATTAAATATTCTAAACCAAAATGATTTTACACAAAAGATAGATTCATTACAGTCCATCTTTACTAAATATCTTTACAGTAATAAAAATAAATTAGACAAGAAAACCTTTAATGAAGAAACTGTATTAATTAAATTGGCTTTCGACAAGTTTATTTTAGAATACCCTGAACTTCATAAAAGATATACAGGTGAGAATATTTCCTTATCTAAAACAAATGAATCTAAACTGAACGAGAACTTAAAAGTCTTTAATGACACAACATTTTTTTCAACTCGAGAATTAAAAGAATATATAACTTCATACATAAGAATTGAGGCTGACAAAAAATTAAGAAGTGGTGTTTTTATCAAATCAAATAATCAGCAATTACAAGCAGACTGGAATATTATAGATAAAATATTCACTAATAATAAAATTGGTGATTTTTGGAAACACAAATATCTAAACTACCACATTAACAATTTTGGAATAAAAAATATAGAAAAAATTTATTCAAGTTTTATGGCTTCTTGTAAAACAACTGAATATAAAGAAAGTATAAGCAAACTATATAATTCTCATAAATTGGGAAGAGAAAATCATGTTATAGAAACTTATAAAGAAGTAGATGGTTTTAAATTAGATATGCATTTGTTTATACCAAATCCTGAAGAATTCAAAGGAAAACGACCTACAATAGTAAAATTTCATGGAGGTAGTTGGTCAGAAGGTAAACCTGACTGGTTTTTTAGTACAGCAGAATCATACGCCAAACAAGGTTGGCTAGTTGCTGTTGTTGAATATCGAATAAAAGGAAGACATAATACTTATCCGTTTGAATCTGTTAAAGATGCAAAATCTGCAATGCGCTGGATAAGAGAAAATGCGGAAAAATATAACGTAGATTCTAATAAAATTATTGCTACAGGAGATTCAGCTGGAGGTCATTTATGTTTAGCAATAACACTTGTTGAGGATTGGAATGAGAGTACAGATAATCTTAAAATAAGTGCGACTCCAAATGTTATTATAGTGAATGCTGGAGTTTATGATTTAACTACTCGAGAAACTAATTGGATTACTGAACAGTACGAAAATAAAGAAATATCCAAAGAAATTTCACCAAACCACTTATTAAAAAAGAGTCCCGTTAAAATGCTTTTAATACATGGAGAAAAAGATAGAAATTGTCCCTATGACACCGCAGTATCTTTTCATAAAAAAATGAAAACTTTAGGAAATGATATTCAGTTTCATACTATTAAGGATGCTGATCATTGGATATGGTTTGGCAAACACTCTGCAGAAGTCTCAAATATCACAAGTGAATTTATAAAAAGTCTAAACTTTTAAAAACTACGTGCAACGGCATGTACAGTCAATTGTTACTGCTTGTTAAACGAAGGATTTTTTCCTACAATTTACTATATTGTATAACGGAAAAATAATCGCGTACTTGCACGCAACTAACTATACACGAAGACGTTAGCAGTAATACAATCTCTTACTGATAAATAAATGACAGAATTTGTCCGTTTACAGAACCTTACAAGGAAATAAATTACGCTTCTAAAATAATACTCGTTTTTGAAGCACCATACGCTGCAATTTTTTCAAGAAAGGAAATAAGATGCTTATTGTTTTTAAAATAACCTAAAACGCATAAGCAATCATCACCAGTAATTCTATGACAACTTTGCACTTCTTCCATTGCTTGTATTTGTTTTTGAACATCATTTGATCCCGTTGGTCCTCGGTGTATTACTAATGTTATATATGCTTTAGTCTCAATGCCTAATTTTTCATGATTCAATTTTAGAGCATAGCCTTCGATTATACCTTCTTCTTCCATTTGTCTAACACGTTTGCCTATGGCAGGAGCAGACAATCCTACTTCTTTTCCAATATTAGCGAAGCTTTCTCTAGCATTAATTTTTAGCATTTCAAGTATCTTTTTATCTAACACATCCATTTACAATCGTAACTTTAAAAACATTTATTTGATTATATCGAATTTAAATATACAATTATTAATTCGATTATAAACTAAAAATGAGATAATACATTCTATATTTACTTTACAGTATTTAAATAGGATAGTTTCCAATATAAATTAATCAAACACAGAAAAAGATAAAATATGAGTCCGTTTTTAATTGATAGTATTGGCTACGCAGCTCTGGTCATCAATTTATATTCTATGTCTACCAAAGGCGAATATAAACTACGTTTAATATCACTAATCGCAAATACAGGGTACATTTTATATGGCGCATTAATTAGTGCTACACCAATAATTCTAGGCTGCACAATTGCTGTATTACTTCATGGGTATCATATAAGAAGATTACGAATAAATAAAAATAATGATGATTAAAATAAAAATAGCTACAAAAGCAGATACAGAGGTTTTAGCACTTCTAGGTCGATTCACCTGGGCTGAATCTCATGGTCATTATATCGAAGATAAAAACGATGTATTAAAATACCTTAACGAGAATTTTTCGGTCTTTAAAACGAAACAGAATATAAGCAACCCCAATCAACTTTTCTATATTATTTATGCAGATGATTTACCTGTCGGTTATTCAAAATTAGTGGTAAATGCGTCAAACAAAAATATTACATCACAAAACAGTTGTCAATTAGAACGGATTTTCATCCTAAATGATTTTATACCTTTAAAAATTGGACTACAGTTACTAACTTTTGTTGAAGAGCAAGCCAAAAAAATGCAATTGGATACCATGTGGCTCTCCGTTTACATAAAAAACAATAGAGCCATTAGATTCTACGAAAAAAATGAATTTAAAAACGTTGGAGAATTAAATTTTATAGTTAATGGAAAAGGCTACAAAAATATAGTTTTCTCAAAAAAAATATAAATATGCAAGCCTACTGAAAATCCAGGAATAGAAGAAAAACTACTGCCAACAATACATAAAAAACAAGGGATTTTGGATTTAATTAAAAGGTCTGTATTGATATGTAAAGTCTCTGCTCCCTTCTGCCCTTTGTTAGTGGCACCAAAGATTTTCAGCAATAAAAAAGAGGATACCTATAAAGTCATTACATCCTATATGTCAGTCTGAGCTTGTCGAAGACATTTTTAGTGTCGGCAAGTTAAAAACTTCGACAAGCTCAGTTTGACATTGAAATTAGATTTTCCAGACATCCTCCGCTCTCGACAGCCTCTGGTTAGTGGCACCAAAGATTTGCAGCAATAAAAAAGAGGATACCTATAAAGTCATTACATCCTATATGTCAGTCTGAGCTTGTCGAAGACATTTTTAGTGTCGGCAAGTTAAAAACTTCGACAGGCTCAGTTTGACATTGAAATTAGACTTTCCAGACATCCTCTTTTCTTCACACCTATTTCTTACTTATTCCAATACACTGAAGTTTGTCCGTATTGAAAATGAATTGGGATTAGTGCTGGATCTCTTTGAAACATATATAATTCTTGTGGTGGTTTTTCAAACAACATAATGATATCAGAACCTCCGAATTTAAATTTTCCAAACTCTTGTCCTTTTACTACCGTTTGTCCCTGTAGTTCGGTATACATATCTACCCCAGATACCTGGCACATCCCGATCGGTAAAATAGCCACTTTTCCTACTTCTGACCCGGCATCCATAATCAACAATCCACGGGATTGTGTAAATTCGTACCCATCTTTACCTCCATCAGGCGCATCAAACTGTCCATTAGAAGCCATATCCACATTTAGATACACTTTTCCCTGAACAGGAAGAATCTCTAACACCTCGCCACTTACTGGTGTATGAAAACGATGATAATCAAACGGACTTAAGAAATAATGAATAAAGGTACCGCCATAAAAGCTCTCTCCGTATTTGCTATACTGCAAGAGTTCATCAACTGTACCAATCGTATGCGTACCTTTTAAGGTGATCTTTTCATTTACATTTCCATCTTTGTCGATAGGATAATACGCTTTAAACGTGCAATCTGCCGGAGAAACAATGGTGGTATTATCATCAGGATCTGCTATAGGACGCAACGGAGAGATTCCGGTTTTGGGATCTGCTTGATTAAATTCTCTGTAAAAGAACTGGTTGAACGTAGTCCAGCTTTTTTCATTATCTGCATACAAAGGAAAATTATATACACTTTCGCCATGCGCATTAACATCGTCTTTAAACGATTGCAAGCTTTTCTCCGTCAGGGAAGCTTCGGTATCTAAAAACGTTCCCCACGCAGTGGCAAAACTCACCAACCAATTGGCAAATTCAGGATAGCTTTGCATGGTGTTGCCATTGGTATCCGGTTGATCCACCAACCAATAGGACTGGCAAAGCAGGTCATATACTTTTTGGTTATATCCGTTTTTGGTTCCATCACTGGTCCAGGCCGTAGGGTATTCGGGGTCTCTACTTTCGTTCGGGACCATGCGTACATACAGATCCAAGTAGTCATAATAGTCTTCTACGGTTTTCGGCCATCCTTTGCCATTAAACTCTTTGTCAATAGCTTTATACAAGTCTTCGTTTAAAGGAGGAACATTGTCGTCAGGATTACCATTTTTTGCCAGATCTACCGCTGCTTTGAGGGATTCTCCCAGGCTATTTGCCATATCCGGATTGCCATCCAGAATAGTTTTTAGTTGTTCAACAACTGCTTGGTGAGTTTCCATAGTTGTTTGTGCTTCCATAGCTAATTGATTTTTTTAGATACCTCCTACTCTTTTACAACAGGCTTTTCGGATACCGCCTTTGCACACCACTATGGAGTGCCTAACAAATATCTGACGATCTGTTAAGTTTTACTAGGGTATAAATACCTGATTACAAAAAAAATAAGTTGAAAATTCCCTTAAATGATTAGAAATAACTGATAAAATTACTTGTCATTTATAGTATCACATTGTCATTCCGTACCTAATGTGGAACCCATTTTGCAGTACTTTGCATTATGGATTTCCGCCTACGAGGGAATGACATTGCTAAACAAAAGGTTCTCAGAGAATTGAATACTAACCTAAAACATATCCCTGCTAGCGACAGTTTGCAACTGGTGCTTGTATTATTTCGTCCTGACACATATTTCTAAGTTACTTCAAATAGCTAAAAAAACAGCGCATACTACAAAAACCAGTTCAGTAACAATGAATCATTGTTTTGTTTCTCACTCTTCTTAATTCTTCCTTAGTTTTATTAAATTTTTCCTGCATTCATAAGAAACGAGTTTTTTAAGGACTATAGTGGCTATAGTTTTGAGGTAACATTAAATCTATTTACCATGAAAAACGAAAAAAAAGAACTCCTGTTTTTAAGAACATTTGCCATTACTACATCCTTAGGTATATTAGCATTTGCTTCTATAGCCTTTAAGCAAGCAGGGAACAAAAGATTTGGAACCATTGATGTTGAACGTATTAATATTATTGAAAAAGATGGAACCACAAAAATGATCATTACCAATGTAGCCGAGTTTCCTAACGATAAAGACTCTATTAATCATAGACCTACAAATGTAAAGCGTAAAAAACGTGCTGGAATGCTATTTTTTAACGAAGATGGTATAGAATGTGGCGGTTTGATATACGATGGAAAAAGGAAAGAAAATGAACATAGTTCTGGTTTATCCTTAACTTTTGATAAATATGATGGTGATCAGGCAATGCAACTTCTACATACTGATTCAAAACGAAACGGACAAAGAAGGCTTAAAAGTTCTATACGCTTTAATGATTTGCCAGAAAATTCAACACAAGCAACTACTGCAAAAGCCCATGAAGAATTGGATAAAATAACAGATAAAAAAATCTGGAGAAAAACATATAATGAATACGTAAAACAAGGTATTCTGGGGATCACAAAAAGAATGGAAGTCGGAAACCTGGGAAAAGGTAGACCAAATGGTATGTTTTTATATGATGATGAAGGTAACATGAGGGCTATGTTTTGTATCGACTCAAAAAACAATGTTCGATTAGAAGTATTTGATCAAAAAGGAAATAAAGTAAATTCCTGGCCTACCAAAAAGTAACCATTACAGATGCTATAAGGATTTTAATAAAATCCTTATAGCAATTCTTTATATTTACCATCATTATATTATAAAATAAGCCAGAATAATCAGTTTGATACCTACCGATATGATTACTTGGCAATTCCATCTGACCATTAAAAAACAATAAACATTAATAGATGACAAAAATAATCCGGTTTGTAAAAGGTAATACAACCTTTATTCTCTTTATTTTTATCTTTAGTTGGGTTTTTACACTCAAAAATAAAATTGGATTTGCAAATTCCTGGGATGATTTTGTTTTCCATCCAGATACCTCAGTATGGGTTTTTATAGAAGCTCTTTTTATATTTGTGTATATCAATTTTATAAAAAAGAGAATCGATAAAACTACTCCCGACACGATTCCATCTCTTAGTAAGTATTTGTTCTTTTTTGGAATAAGCTTTGTTAGTTATTTACTTCTCAAAAACATTTTTGGAGTATTAATTTCAGTAGTTTTTGATACTTTTTCCCGGAACTTCAGCTCGTCTTATCAAATAACCTATAGAATTTTTAATCAAATCATTGATTTTATCATTTTTGGAGGTTTTTCTTTAGCCTATTTATATTCTAAAGAAAGTACAAGCTATAAAAAAAGACTGATCAGCTATGAATTAAATAATTCTAAAAGTAAAATACAACAACTGAAAGCCCAGTTGAATCCTCATTTTTTATTTAATAATTTAAATATTCTTGACCAGCTTATTGAAGAGAATCAAGAGAAGGCCTCTGCTTTTTTAGGTCAGTTTTCTGAATTGTATCGTTATGTTCTAGGAAACGCTAATAAAGAACTTATCACTATCCAGGAAGAAATAGTATTTGCTCAAAACTATTTTGATTTAATGGAAAAAAAATATCAAGGGTATTATCAATTAGTTATTGATGACGCTATCAAGGCCACAAACACTATAGTACCTCCTTTTTGTTTACAAGTATTAGTAGAAAATGCTATCGTACATAACCTGGGAACCCTTAAAAAACCAGTAATAATTAATATTTCAGTTAAAAACGGAATAAAAGTAACCAACAATAAAATAACGCCTACTAGTAAGAAAAAAGGCAATGGTATTGCCTTAAAAAACTTGTCTGAGCAATTTCAGTTATTAACAAATTCTTCGGTAATAATAAACGAAACCAAAGATGTTTTTTCAGTTACTTTACCTTTTATAAAAACCACTAGCAATGATTAGAGTCGTAATCTTGGAAGATGAGGCACCAGCAAGAAAAAAACTAAATACCTTTCTCCAAAAAACAGAAGAATCCTTTGTTGTAGTAAAAGAAATTGAAACGGTTCATGAAGCACTAACTTTCTTTAATACAATATCTGAAATAGATCTAATTCTATCAGACATAGAGCTACGAGATGGTAATGTTTTCGAAATTTACAATCAAATAAAAGTTACTGCTCCTATTATTTTTGTAACCGCCTATGATCATTTTTGGATGAATGCTTTTGAAACTAATGGTATTGAATATCTACTAAAACCGTATTCTTTTTCTCGTTTTGAAAAAGCATTGCAAAAATTTAATTCATTAAAAAACAATTTATCGGCCACACATAATGATATATTTCAAAAAATAGACGCCTATTATCAAAGTAAGATAGAGACTCAACCAACGTATAAAGAATATATTCCTGTAAAATCGACAGGTGGTATTTACTTTTTAAAAGTTACAGATATTACTTTTATTCAATCAGATTATGGTGTTATTTTTGCTTTTGATTCCAGTAATAAAAAACACCTGTTAAATCAAACATCACTCAAAGAAATTCAAGAAATACTTAACCCAAACGTATTTTTTAAAATTAACAGAAGTGAGCTTGTTAACAAAAGTTATATCGAAAAAATAAATCGTTATACCAAAAATACCGTTGCCATTCATATTAAAGCTCACATACTAAAAACAAGTCAAAACAATACCGCCAGTTTTAATTCTTGGATAGGGATAAAATAATAGTGATTTATACATCTCCTCTAAATTAAAAATCAACAAAAGAATTAATTTTTATTACCCCGCATAAACACATCTCATATAATTTATTCCTAGTTCTGAGGCATTTGAAAGCACAAGCAAATTTCTATTCGGTTTGTATTTGTTAAATTAGTTGCTGAAATACGTAACAAAGCATAGCTGTCATTTGGTTCAGAAACGTTTGTTATATTTAACGTTTTGTGCCATAAAACACGGAACTTTAACCTATGTAAAAATGAAATAAGTATTCTAAAATCGAGATAAAAACTTAAGAACCTGTTTTTTTGATTTTTCTCTTTGTTATAAACCAATTTTAAAAAATGCATACCCAATTTATATCCTACATTCAAAAGCATTCGAAAACTCCGATTAAAGCAAATGAGATAGAACTGATCAAAAGAGTCTCTATTCCTAAATCTTTGAAAAAAAAAGAGTTCTTTCTTGAGAAAGGTAAGATATGCCGACATCTTGGTTTTATTGTAAAAGGAGCAATGAGACAGTATAGCGTTGATGATCGCGGAGTGGAACATCTAGTTCGGTTATCCGTCGAAAATTGGTTTGTTCAAGATCGTGAGAGTTTTACATTGGAGCAGCCATCATCATATTTCATCGATGCTTGGGAGAATACAAACTTACTAGTAATTACGAAAGAAAGTCTTGATAAATTAATGACTATTCCAGCCATCGCAGAAATTAGTACTTGCCTGGATGAAGTCTTTGCGATGCAAAGAAGAATAAATGCTACAATAAGTATGTCTGCCTTTGAGCGCTATAAGTATTTTGAAGATAACTATCCTGAATTCATAGGAAGATTCCCCCAACATATCATTGCATCATATTTGGGCATCACTAAAGAAACACTTAGTCGTGTTCTTAACAAAACCAAGTTTCCCCCTTTAATGTGATTTTATGTTATTGATATCTCAGACAATTGTTTGTAAAAAATGAAGGTCCGACATTTTTTTTACAATTTACTTGAGATGATGATAAGAAACACACATTCTATTGCCCTTTTTCACCTAGAAGAAAACACTAATCAGTAATAAAACATAGTTATTTCAAACATTCTACATGCTTTAGTTTGCTCGGTTTTACTAAAATTGAGTAAACCCTTTGTTAGCGCCTTTAGAAAAATTTTACTTTCTCACCTCTTCTTATTGGTTTCATAATGTTCAAATGAATTTCTTAGTTTGATTTTCAGTGGATAAAATGCTTTTATAAAACAGAAGTCATAAGATTGACAACACTCTAGTAGTATTTCATTAAAAAAATAATGTGTTTCGTTGACAAATGTCATCGTTTTTTTGTGGTGAGCTTTGATAGTTTTGCATACTAGGTATTAGTCCTATAGCTAAAATTTTGAGTAAGATAAATTTAAAGAACCAATGAGCAAAATACTAGATAAAAAGCCAATCCAGTTTCCTTGGGAGGCAGTTGATCCATTTTTAATGTGTGTGCATCATGAAGACAATTATCCCATAGGTAATGAAAATCTTGGAGTTGATTCCTCCGAACTAAAAGGTAGATCATTAGGAAATGATTTTATTAAAAAAGATGGGTATAGAATGTATAATGGAACTACTGTCCCAGGATTTCCATATCACCCTCATAGAGGATTTGAGACAATTACTCTTTTAAAAAAGGGATATATAGATCATTGTGATTCTCTTGGTGGAGCTGGAAGGTTTGGATCAGGTGATGCTGAATGGATGACTGCCGGAAAAGGAATATTACATTCAGAAATGTTTCCATTGCTTGATCAGGAAAAAAGAAACCCTTTAGAGCTCTTTCAAATTTGGATAAATCTACCAAAGAAAAGCAAGTTTGCTGATCCTCATTTTAAAATGCTTTGGAAAGAAACTATTCCTAAGATTGAAGAGGTTGATAAAAACGGTAAGAAGGTACATATCGAAGTTTATGCTGGAGATTATAAGGGAAATAAGGCCCCACAGCCAACACCAAATTCCTGGGCATCAACTCCAGAAAATGGAGTATCAATTTTTACCATAAAAATGGAGAGCGGTACACAATGGGAGCTTCCTGCGTCACTAGTACCATCAGTAAACAGGACGTTATATTTTTATCGGGGCAATTCAGTTGTGATAGATAATCAAACTATTTTAAAGAATCATATGATTCGATTAGACCCAAAAAGTCCCATTGTAATTCAAAGTGGAGTTGAAGACACCTATTTTCTTTTACTACAAGGCAAACCGATTAATGAGCCTGTAGTTGCAAAAGGACCTTTTGTTATGAATACAGAAGCAGAAATTGAAGAAGCTTATGCTGAGTTTCGGAAAACACAGTTTGGAGGGTGGCCCTGGCAAAAAGCTGAGTTGGTTCATGACCGGAAAAAGGGACGATTTGCACTATACGAAAATGGAGAAGAAGAGCTTAAATAATAGCATCTCTTGTAAAGTGTCAAAACAAAAATCTTAACCACTAAAAAATAAAATATTATGAGTCAACGAAATCTGATTAAGAATGCTAATCTAATTACAATGGCAGAAAATCAACCTATTGCAGGTCTGAACCAAATTTTAATAGAAAATGGACGTATTGCAGCAATAGATAAAGATTTAGGTATATCGGATACACCTGTTATTGATGCTCAGGGAGCAATAGTAATGCCCGGTATGGTTGATACTCATCGTCATGTTTGGCAATCTCTCTTACGTGCACAATTGGGAGACGGAAGCTTATTTGATTACATGGCAAAGATACGCTTCGGTTTCGCTCCTCAATTCACGGCTGAAGAAGCCAAATTAGGAAATTATGTTGGAGCGCTAGATGCTCTTAATTCAGGAGTTACTACAGTTGTAGATCATGCACACTTGATTAGTACACCAGATCATGCGGATGCTCTTCTATCAGGGCTGGAATCAGCGGGAATACGTGCAGTCTTTTGTTATGGTTTTGCTGATGTTTTTGATCCTGGAGAAGTTGCAGATGAAATGCGCTCATATACAACAACTTGGCGACATGAAGATGCAAAAAGAATTCGAGATTCCCGTCTATCGTCAAATGACGGACTTATTCGTTTCGGAATTGGAGGAAGTGAATTCCTTTTCGCTCCCTTGAAATATACAGAGAACGAAATTAATATTAGTCGTCAACTTGATGCGCATTTATTCTCCGTCCATGTTGCCAACGGACCATTTGCTCGTGGTACACGTTATGTATCTAGACTACTAAAACAAAGATTAATTGACGAGCGAACGCTTTTGGTCCACGGGAATGTATTAACTCAAAAAGACCTTAAACAGCTTTCCAAAGTTGGAGCATCTATATCTACTACACCTGAGACAGAGGTTCAAATGGGAATGGGTACGCCAATATGGCCAATGGCAAAAAAATCTAGAGTAGCCTGTGGGTTAGGTGCAGATGTTGTTTCTGGTAACTCTGGGGACTTATTTACTCAAATGCGACTTGCTCTTGCGACTGGAAGAATGGCCGAAAATGATAAACTTGGTAAGAGGGGAATCATGCCGGATAAATTAAACTTAACTGCAGAAGATGTATTAAGAGCCGCTACAATCGAAGGAGCCCGTGCAGCTCGTTTAGATAAGGAAATTGGTAGCATTGAAGTTGGAAAACAAGCAGATCTAATTTTTATAAAAACGGATGGCTTGCACATAGCACCGAACTTTGATCCAATTAAAACAGTTGTTATGCAGGCTGGAGTTGCTGATGTTGATATGGTTATGGTAAATGGACGTATCCTAAAATCTAAAGGAAAACTTACAATAGACAATCAACAGGAGCTAAGTGCAAAAGCTACCCAAGCTGGCTTTAGAATTGTAGAGGCTACATCAGATAAAACCATTAAAGATGCCTACATACATAATGCGACTTCCTTTCCACTTACGAGGAAAGCAGCCCTAGGTGCGCGCTTTGCAGCCTGGGCTCTTAGAGTTCCTGGATTAGATGAATTTATATTTAAAAAAATCCACTCTCGATCAAGATAAAACAAATCAACTGTTCTTTCATTTCAATTCTACTGTTAGGTATAAAATATCAATGAATTTTCAACGCGTAGGTTAAAACCCAACACGGCACACAGTAATGAGTATATAAGCAAGAGCGATTTAGTGCTTCAACTCAAATTCTGTATTTTTATCAAAATATAGTAGTTGATAGAAATAATAAGTGTTTAAATTCTGCTATTACGCTTATACAAAACAATGTAGAATATTAAATCATAAAACAAAATGAAAGTATTAGGAGTTACAATCAATGTATTTTCAATAATTGTTTTGGGTATTCTATTCTTACTTTATAGTAGTTGTAAAAAGGCGTCAACACCATTTAAAAAATTAGTTTTTGAAGAGAATAATATATCTACTGAAGCAATAGAATATGCTTCAAGCTTTTCGCCTTCAGGTACAGAAGTTTACTTTTCAAAAAGTAATGACAAATGGGGAAAAGGTAATATTAAAAGCTCAATATACTTTTCGGTTAAAAAAAACCAACAATGGTCAAAGCCAAAATTAGCATCTTTTTCTGGTCAATATGACGACAGCGCTCCCCATATTACCAATAACGGAAAAACGCTGTATTTTATTTCTCAAAGACCTTACGATGGAGTCCAACAAGCTTCACAAGATATATGGAAAGTAGAAAGAGATAAAAACAACAAATGGGGAATACCAACCAGGTTAGACACCCCTATTAACTCTTTACAAAATGAGTATTGCATCCGGACTGATAAATATGGTAACCTGTATTTTGCATCTGATCGCAATATGGGGTACGGTCAGGGCGATCTCTATATTGTTAAAAAAACAAATAACACCTATGGTTCACCAATAAATTTAGGAAATCCCTTAAATACAGAAAAAGGAGAATGGAATTTAGAAGTGAATAAAGAAGGGAATATTATCATCTTTGAAGCTTCAGAAAGAGTAGAGAACCTCTCACCTTATGGTGATCTATATATAAGTTTCAAATTAGATGGCGACTGGTCTTTTCCTCAAAATATTCAAGAAATTAATACTACGGGGAGCGACCTTTATCCAGAGTTACTTGAAGATCATAATATCTTATATTTCTCTAGTAGCGATAGCCTGAACAGTACTCAAACAAATATTTATTCTATTAAATTTGAGCATATTTATGATAAGTACAAAAAAAGTGCTGTTTTTATAAAAGATTAAAAACTAACTTGTTGCAACAAAGTGGTTAATTAATTGCCATGTTCATACAACAGAAATTTCTAACTCATTTCCTGCAAAAAGCCATACACAAATTGTTAGGAAACCAGAAGACAACTCTAAGAATATTTTAGTTTCTCTAAAACCTCTACCTATCTTTCTTCGCAACTTGCACTTTCAGAGAAATTTCCTTTTCTTTAAAATCGATTAATTATAAAATAGCCGTAGATTATACGTTTATAAACGG
Organism: Aquimarina callyspongiae; assembly: GCF_034322225.1. Taxonomy (NCBI): domain Bacteria; kingdom Pseudomonadati; phylum Bacteroidota; class Flavobacteriia; order Flavobacteriales; family Flavobacteriaceae; genus Aquimarina; species Aquimarina callyspongiae. The sequence goes on from NZ_JAXLPA010000004.1 coordinate 274,320, forward strand.
TTAAGTATAGGTTGGATATACGTAATGGTATGTATATTCCTAAGTTGGCAACAATTTTAGTGAAACAGTAGCCAAACAATAAACAACAGAATAACGCAATGAATAAATTAATTCTTATTGTATTTCTAACTTTTGTCATTATTTCTTGTAAACAACAACCTGAAAACACAAAAAATCAAACGAAAGACTATACATCAATAAAAGATTCTTTAACATCAAAGTTGGATATTGCAAACAGTGATGGCAAAATCGTTGGGTTCTCCGTAGCAATGGTCGACACAACAGGAATGCTATACAGTAATAGCTTTGGTTATTCTGACTTGGCCTCAAAAAAAGAATATTCAACCAAGACAGTTCAATATGTTGCTTCTGTTTCAAAAACCTTGATTGGCATTTCACTTTTCAAAGCTCAAGAATTAGGCAAACTGAATATTGATGAACCGATTAACAACTATTTACCATTTGAAGTTATAAATCCAGAATTTCCAAAAATTCCCATTACAATAAGACAACTTGCAATTCATACATCATCAATTAGGGATTCTGATATATTTTGGGAGAACAATTATTTTCTTGTCGAAAAAGACAATTTAAAAGACACAGATATTCCTGAATATTTCAACCAACCTAAAAGTAAAATTTCCATTTCAGAATTTCTTGGAGAGATATTCACCAAAAATGGAAAGTTAAATAGCAAAGAAAATTTTTCTAAAAACAAACCCAATCAAAAATTCAATTACTCAAATGTTGGTTCTACACTATGTGCATTAGTTATTGAAAAAACAACGGGAATCCCATATCAAGAATTTACTAAAAAGCATATTCTTGAACCTTTAAATATGAATTCATCGAGTTGGACAATTGAAGAGGTGGATTCAAAAAACCGTTCTACATTGTACGCGACGAATCAACAAATAATGGCAGATTACACCACAATTGACTTTCCATCGAGCGGATTGATTACATCGAATACCGATTTGGGAAAGTATTTAACTGAACTTACTAAAGGATATTCTGGAAAAGGTGCTATTTTGAGTAAAAGTAGCTACAATGAGTTATTCAAGAAACAATTAATTCCAAGTCAACTACCTGAAGGAGTGAATGCTAACGTTGGAATTTTTATGGATTATTCAAAGAGAGGAATTGGATACAGCGGTTATGACCCAGGACTTATGGCTTATATGTATTTTAATCCGAAGAGCTTAATTGGGAAAATTGTTATTATAAATACAGATACTGATTTTGATAAAGAAGTTCGTCTAACTTTAGACAAAATTTGGAATATTTTAGAGCAATACGAAACCGAACTAAACTAAATTAGAAACCAAAGCAATATGAACAAACCAATTTTATTACTAATGATTTCAATACTGGCCATTTCCTGTCAGACAAATAAAAATGAAAGCAAGAAGGGTCAGAAAATCAATCTAAACGGTAACTGGGAATATCTTGGATTTGGAAAAGCAATAACCATTGGAGACAGTATTGTAAATAGTTATCATACGTCTGTAGTTGGTAATGTTCAAACTTCTGATAACCCTACGATAGATTTTTTTAAATATTACACAGTTGACAGCTTGTCCAATGATACGATTCTGTTAAAGGACGGTGTAAAAACCTTTAAACTTTTTAGAAGCAACAAGGATTTTACAAAAAATTTAAATAAAGAATTAGCAAACGACCCTAAATACAATTTTGAGGTATTGTGGAACACATTTAATGAACAATATGTTTACTTTAAAGAACGAAATATCGATTGGAATAATATTTACAAAATATACGAGCCTCAAGTAAATTCAGATACGAAGCCTTTGGAGCTTTTCTTAATTTTCGAGAGAATGCTTGGAGAAATAAATGACAGTCATATTTCTATTGATGTGCCAAGAGAGATAGAAGACGAATATGAAAACCAGCTTTCAAACAATGAGGAAGATGAAGATGAAATTCCAGATGATTTAGATAAAAAAGTTAAAAGCTTAATTATAGACAAACATCTAAAAAAGGAAAATCATTATAACCGAGGAGATTTAAAATGGGGAATGATAAATGAAGATATTGCCTATTTACAAACCTCAAATATGATAGGTTGGGCTCATTATAATATTGCAGATAGTTTGTCAATAAAACAATTTTGGGGAGAATGGTGGAATAACCTCAACAAAGCAGACAATCATCACAATGATGTTGTAAAAGGCACTCGCTTTATAATGGATTCAATTATCAGAACGATTGGTAATCCCAAAGCCTGTATCATTGATTTAAGATTTAACGGTGGTGGATTTGATGATGTTTCAGTCGAGATACTTAACCACTTCGTAAATAAGGAAACTGACATTTGTGCTAAAAAAGTAAGATTAGGCGAAGGCTATACAGAAAAACAAACTATGACACTTTTACCATCCGAAAACATTTTTAATGGGAAATTGTACATTCTAGCCAGTCACGAAACAGCCAGTGCAGCAGAATTACTAGTTTTGGGTAGTATGGAAATTCCAAATTCAAAAATTATCGGCTCGACCACAGAAGGTGTTTTTTCGGATATTTTACATAAGAAACTTCCAAATGGCTGGAAGTACGGATTATCAAATATGGTGTACGAAAGTATGAACGAGGTAAGCTATGAAGATGTTGGAATTAAACCTGATTATGAACTCGATTATCCTGAAAATTCAAAAGACTTTTACGAGTATCTTTTTGAGGATTTAAAAGATGGAGATGATGCTATCGAAAAAGTAATTGAATTAACAGAAACGGAATAAAAACTGTTGCCAACATTGTATATAAAACATAGCAAATATAATCTTTTCGAAAGGTTTGTTTGTATTTACCTATAACGCCAAATTTTTAAATTTGGCTTAATTAAAAAGAGCAAAGTAATTAACAAAAATAAAAAATCAGCTCGTGATTAATCCGAAATGAAAGTGTTTTTAACACGCTACGTTTCATATACGGAGCCGTTAACAAACATGAAGTCAAACCTAAAACAGGTTAGTTTCTCAAAAGCCTTACCCCTACTCATCACCATAACTTGCACTTTCAGAGAAATTTCCTTTTCTTTAAAATTGATTAATTATAAAATAACCATAGACTATACGTTTGTAAACGGTTAAATATAAATTATATATACCTAACAGTACATATATCTCTAGGTTGTAGCTAATTCAAGAAAACTCTATATGGAATTAAAATACTGTCAAATAGATACATTTACAGATAAATTATTTGGAGGAAACCCAGCTAAAGTTGTACAACTTGAAATATGGTTGGAAGATGAATTACTTCAGAATATAGCCAAGGAAAATTCTGTAGACGCCACTGCGTTTTTTGTTATAGATGGAGAGGATATTGAATTAAGATGGTTTACCCCTGATTTGGAATTGGATTTATGCGGGCATGCTACATTGGCAACAGCCCACGTATTAACAGAATTTGGATTTGATAGAAAGACGATAGAATTCAACACAAAATGCGGAAAGTTGTATGTGCACGTGGAGAACGATTTGTATGTGATGAATTTACCTCAAAGAAAACCTGTAAAAGCTGAATTACCCAATTTTATAAAAGATTCATTAAACAAGCAGCCTAAAGAAGTTCTAAAATCGAGGGATTATATTTTAGTGTATGAGAAAGAAAATGATGTTAGGAACATAAAGATTGATAAAAATATATTTGATAAAGAAAATATTGATCCTGGTGGTGTTGCAATTACAGCAAAAGGTAATGAAGTTGATTTTGTATCTCGATTTTTTATTCCTCAAGCAACAATTTTTGAAGACCCTGTAACAGGCTCGTTACATGCCTCATTGACTCCTTATTGGAGCGAAACACTAAACAAAAAAGAAATGATAGCGTTCCAACTATCATCACGTCAAGGAAAACTATATTGTACGAATTTGAAAGATCGAGTTTTAATTGCTGGTAAAGCAAAAACTTACTCAGAAGGAGTAATAAAACTGGCTACAACAATGTAGAAAAAATCGAAAAGCAGGGTAACATTTTGCTCTACTACGACACATATATTAAACGTTGTACACAAGCAGAAAACTATGAAAATTAATATAACTCTTTTTTTAGTATTGATTTCCTTGACTTTATCTGGACAAAGTGAAGTAGGAATAGGTATTGTATCAATCAATTTTGACGACAAAACAAAGATTGATTTTTATGAAAGTTCAGATTTAAACAAAATTCTTAAAACAGTAGAGTTTTTTAATGATGAATCAATTAAAAGTTGGAATATCAAAAATATACAAAGTCATAAAGACTGGCTTAGACCTGAATCAATGTGGCTTGACTACGGACAATTTAGATTTAGGTGTAAAACTAAAAAGATAGATTCTTTTGAAGTTTACGTATCTGAATCTCAAACAATGTGGATTAAGATTCAAAAGTTCTGCGAATTTAAAAGTTGGGAAGATTATTTAAAAAACATGTTCAGTATTGAACGAACTGACAAGAGTACTCAGAAAATCTATTCAAGACCATTTACTAAGTCGGAAATATTAGAATCTAAAAGTGACTGTTTTAAAGTCAAACAAATGCGCAATGAATGGATTGAAATTGAAACAGCTTCTCATTGCAAATCGAAAAAGAAAATATCCGGATGGATAAAGTGGCGAGAGGGAAATAAAATTTTAATAAATTATTATACAACAAGTTAAAAAAGCCAGCGTACAACAACATATATGTGCCATAGCAGCCTAGTGATTAATCCAATGGCTGTTGTATTTTTGGTAAGGCGCAATGCTTGCTCTAAAGAAAAGTTAGCAATAATTTAAATAAACTACACGAAAGAGGAAATAATTGATTGATTTGCATTAGGGAATCATTCCAGAGGAATGAAGATACTGGTTTGCAATATAGTATCAACTATTTTGAAGGATCAGGGTCAATGAAATAGCGTTGAATTTCTTCAGCAGCAAGCTTATGGGCAAGTTCATTTGGGTGCGGATCGTTTTGGTTAACCGTTACATCTTCATCTGAATATGATTGATAGATCGGAAATAGATCTAAGTGATGAACATTTTCACTTTTCCAAAACTGATTTAATTGCTCGTGGACATCGGTAAACTTATAATCGCTATTTAGTTGAGTTAAAAAAGGAAAAGTAACCACTCCTAGTTTTCCCTTTGCCTGTTCAATGGTTGCTTTCAATTCAAGAAGATTTTGCTTCTGCTGCGTCCAATATATATTAAAATAACTCGGGACAAGGTAATCGTAGTAATTACCCACACCACTATTAGTTTTCATAAATAAACGTGCTTCCAAAAAATTTATCAGATAGCTGTTATTTCCAAAGAAACCTAAACTCTTCTGATGAGCATTAACACGATCATATAACTCATATGTTTCAGGCAATAAATATGCAATATCATTCAGATTATAGACCAATATGACTAAGTCAAACTGATAGCCCTGGGAAATCAAGCTTTTAACCAAATCAAGATGATCAATCGTTTCCAGGCCATTTATAGCCATCACGTGAATTTCAAGTTCTGGATTATTTTTTCTAATTAGGTTAGCAAAACGCTCATCAACATTCTTAACACCATGACCTATAGTAAAAGAATCTCCGATAAAAGTAATTCGCCTTTTTCCCTGAGTAACTTTATACTGATAATCTATATTATCTCGGGCTTTCATATTATTTAAATGATAATAACGTTTGAACCACTTTTTCGTAACTTTCGTAAGAGCAAACGAATCCGTAGTATCCACATAAAATCTATAATAGCTCTCACCAATAATAAAAATGAATGAAACTAAAAAGGCCAAAAGAGTTACGTTCCATATAATCAATTGTATTGTTTTATACTGATTTAACCTTGATCTTAAATGAACGAGTAAATAGAGTATAAGTAGAAAAAGCAAGCATATAAGTAATGCTGAGATAAAGAAACCATCAAATCCTCCCATGATAGAATCAAAAATATAAAAATGATTTGACTCAAGGCAGTCAACTCCACTATTTTCACAACATTAGTTTTTATAACCATTTTTGCTGTTAAGGAATTTGAGTTAGGAGTACGAAAAAAATTGACACTGACCCGATTCACAAAAGGAATTAAACAACTACTAACAAAAAATAAAGCTAATACTTTCTAGCTCTCAATTGTAATTGAGACTTCAGAGCACTATCTTTATTAACAATTATCGAGATACTCGGATTATAAATATTTTTCTAAAAGTATGGTATTGGAAAATATTCAGAACAAATAAAAATATCTTGCCTACAAAATCGGAAATGGTAAATCCAAAAATGGAATATGAGACTATGTCAGGAGCTTTCATATGGGAAGATGAAGGTTTGTGGGATACTCACCATCATTTTGCTTGGACATTTAGACATGTGATTCACCATAGGACTAAATTAGTTATGGGGCCACAAAATAATATCGAATCTTTAAGCTCTGGTAACTTTGACAAACAAGTATTTGAATTAGCCAAAAAGTATTATCCTGACTGGATTGGATTTGATGAACCGAGATGTTCATATAACCCTAAATTAGCTGAAAGAATGATAAGGATCATAAAAGTTGCTAATTGGAGAATTGATAAATTAATGAAGAAGATAAAAACAATTGCTAAAACTATGTAAAAATGCATTAAAATGCATTTTATACTAACCTTTGACAGCAATTATAAAGTAAGTTAAAAAATGGAATAGATTACCTAATAGAACTTTAATATTATATAAAAATTAATAAAATTGATTTATAGTGATCATTCGATAGCAAGTGCAATTATTCTTTTTGGTGCACTGCAAGGAATGTTACTAATTTTATTCCTTCTTAAAAAAATAGAAACCCATTAACATATAGGTTTTTCTCATTATTTTTCTTTTCATTGGTATATCTAAATTTATGGTACGCCTTATATTTTATGGGGATACAAGAAATTTATGGATTATCAACAATTGGTATTCCTTATCCCTATGAATTTTTAATAGGTATTGGGTTTTATTTTTACATAAAGAGTTATGAGAAATCTGAACCTTCTATTTACAAAAAGGAGTTTTTTTGGTATATCCCTGCTCTTATCTAAGCGCTATTAGAGGTTTATTTCAATTCAATTTTCAAAAAACATACGGGTATAACATCCTATGAATATAAAAAAAGGTTATAAAAAAGTGCAGGATTCTTCTTTCTGGACTTCTAGCTGTCTTTTTCATGGGGTAATTCTGTTTGCGCAAATTACTTTTGAGCCATTAATACTTTACACTATGAAAAAAATAATTTATTTCTCTTTAGCCTTTATTGTCATGCTCTTATCATTTGCGCAATGTAAACGTAGTACCAATTTGGCAAATCAAGAAATTGAACAAAACTTAACCGTTCAAGACAGTATTCAATTTTTTTCTGATAGTCTATTTTCCATGTTAAAGGAAAACTATCTATATAAAGATAAGGTTCCTTGGAATGAGATAAAAACGCGCTTCGAAAAAAATGCCTCAAAACATACTACATTCGAAAATTCTCTTAAAGAGAGTAGAGATGCCTTTGATTCTATTGGATGTGACCATTGCATGCTCTTTTCTGAAAACGGATACTACCCTGCGAGCCCAAAAAAACAGCTCTTATATAAAGATTATAGCTATGAATTTAGTTTAAAACACTCAGAAGGAGTTAAATTCTCTGTTTCCAAGCTAGGCAATACATATGGCTATATCGAAATGCCAGGAATGCTTTTATTAGATCTATCTCAGGAGGAACTTAATGCAAAAACACAAGAGATGTATGACCAAATTGTAATGCTAGACAAAAACAACGATTTAAAAGGCTGGATTATAGATTTAAGATTCAACACTGGAGGAAACTCTTACCCCATGATTAATGCCCTACATTATTTATTGGGAGATAAAGTAATATACAATGAATTAAATATTAATAAAGAGATTGAAAAGGTGAATAAACTAGAAAATGGAAAGTTCTATTCTGGAGAAAAAGTGGAAACCGAAATAAAGACAACCAGCAAAAACCCTGATGTTAAAATTCCAGTAGCTCTAATCATAGGGAATTGGACAGCCAGTGCTGGAGAAACGGTTATTCTAGGATTCAAAGGTAGGGAAAATGTAATTACAATAGGAGAACCTACCTATGGCCACCTCACCGCAAATAGTTTATTTGAATTGCCTTTTAAAGTCCAGGCTCCTTTAACAACTGGGTATTTAGCAGATATGTATGGGGATTATTCTGAAAATTTAAGCCCAGATCTTCATGTAAAAGAAGAAAAAAACAATTTTGAAAACCTTCTAGAAGATCAAAATATTATTGAAGCTATTAAGTTTATTGAATCCAAAAATTAAAAGCTGCCAACAACGTTTATAAGTAATAACGATTTGAGTCTTAACTCGAGTCGTTATTCTTTTTATTTTGTAATTTACTGTCCGAAAAGTAAAGAATATAAACTCGCTACTACTCATACATAAGGCCGTTGTAGGCTATGAAGAATAAAAATCAAATCTATATTCTGCTGTTTGATTAAATAATGAATAAATGAATCAACCAATAATTTGTTTTGAAGGTCCAAGTGGAATAGGGAAAACAACAATGTGTGAATTGCTATCAAGCAAATACAATACAGTTCCTGAAGTGAATTCGCTCTTTAAAAGAACTGATAAAGAGCCAAGACTCTGGTACTATGAAAGACAGTTAGACAGGTATAGGTTATGTGAAAAATCAAATAAAAAATCAATTTTGGATGGAGACATCTTCCAACCAATATGGTACAATTGGGTTTGTAATTATCCATCAAATTTTGCATCTAAAAAAGAAACTCATAAATTCTACAAGACTAAATTGTCCGAAGGTGAAATTGCTTTTCCAGATTTATACATAATATTCTATTGCGACGAAAAACAACTGCATATTAGAAAAGAAAAGGACAAAACAAGGAAGCGAAGAAATTTTGAAAAACATTTAAAGATTATAGAGCCGCTAAAAGAATATTATAGATTCTTACAAAAAGAAACTGATTTAGAAATGGAGTTTGTTGAATATGATAATATTGAAATGGTAGAAAAAAAGATATTGAGTTATATTAATAATTCTTATAAATTGAAAATTGAACCATTGAAAACATTTCAACAGATAGAAAATTGGATAAACTCAAAGAAAAAATAACACAGCCTACAACAACGTGTATGTGGGGCGTTAGCAACAAGGAAAAGAAGATGTTTGTTATAAAACCACGAGAGATTAAAATGGAATTAAAAACAGAAAAAATTCTCCTTCGAGAAATTGAAGATTCAGACATTAACAATATTTTTAACGGACTGTCAAATCCTGACGTTATAAAACATTACGGAGTTAGTTTTAGTAGTTTAGAAGAAACAAAAGAGCAAATGAAGTGGTTTGCAAACACCAAACAGAAGTGGTTTGCAATATGCTCAATTGACAACAAAGAGTTTTATGGTGCTGGCGGCCTCAATGACATTTCTAAAGAACATAAAAAAGGAGAAATAGGACTTTGGCTTCTCCCTGAATATTGGGGAAAAGGCATTATGAAAGAAGCAATGCCACTTATCTGCAATTACGCATTTGACAATCTAAAACTTCATAGAATTGAAGGATTTGTTGACTCTGAAAACAAAAATTGTAAAAGAGCAATGTCCAAACTTGATTTTGTATTTGAAGGAACAATGAGAGATTGCGAAATAAAGAATGACAAGTTTATCAGTGTAGATATCTTTGCAAAAATAAAAAAATGAGAGTTCTGTTCTTTGAGCAGGCTACACCAAAACAAAGTTTTGACGTTTATTGAACTAAAAATTAAAAGTAAAAATGTTTTTTTTGACTTAGTGTAAATCTGATAGTTAGTGCTTCAAGTCTGCTCTACTTTACATACACAGAACGTTACAGCCAATCATCCGAAACACTTTACAGTTAGTCAAGCCACACTAAAATGAGGAAAAAAATAAAAATTATATTTCTTACAATACTTACAGTAGTTTTGGTACTCTTGGGACTTCTTTCTATTCAATATACACCTACCTACGTTTATCGACTCATAACAATGAATGTAGCTGATGTTTATGATTATAAAAAATTTGAAAATCATAAAGTTCAAGCAGCAGAAAGTGCCAATACATTTATTGCGCAGCCTAAAGAGAAATATATCGAATCATTATTTGAGGAACTAGTAACTAAAACTGGATTTAATAGCTTCGAAGAATGGGCTATTCAATCTCAAACTACTGCACTTATTGTTATACAAAAAGATACAATCATTTATGAAAAATATTATAACGGTTTTAGTAGAGATTCCTATTTCCATTCTCAATCTGTAGCAAAATCGTTTATATCGTTTTTGATTGGAGCTGCGATTGATGATGGCATAATCAAAAGTGTAGATGACCCAATAACAAATTATATCCCTGAGTTATTAGAGCGAGATTCGAGCTTCAAAAAAATAACCATCAAACATTTACTTGAAATGCGTTCTGGGCTTGAATACAATACCAGTCATATACCCTTCACTAACATTCATTCTCCTTGGCATGATGAAGCGGTTGGATACTACCACCCCAATGTTAGAAAGTTATTACTTAAGAATGTAGAAATTTCATCCGAACCAGGAAAAGATTTTCAATATTCTAATTACAATACAAGTTATTTGGGATTGATTCTTGAAAGAGCAACTAATTTAACTGTATCCAATTATCTGGAACAAAAATTGTGGTCAAAAATAATGGAATATGATGCACTTTTTTCTATAGATAGTAAAGAATCTAGTTTTGAATATATGCCAAGTCGTTTGATTGCCAGAGCGATTGATTATGCACGTTTTGGTCAGCTTATGCTCAATGAAGGAAATTGGTATGGTAATCAGATTATATCAAGAGATTGGGTACGGGAGTCTACTCAAGAAAATAAATCTATTCCTAGAGATGTTTATCCAAAATGGTTTGGAAGAAGCGACAAAAGAATTTATTACAATTACCAATGGTGGGGTCATGTAAATAAAGATGGCACTTTCCATTTTTATGCAAACGGAAATCTCGGGCAGAATATTTATATTATCCCGCATAAGGAAACTGTAATTGTCCACTGTGGTAATTCACTTCAATATTATAGTAGTGATTTTGATTTATGGAATGTTGCTTTACTATTGAATTAGGATGAAAATAAAAACTGGTTGTAACAATATGCATAAATAATAGCGGTTTAAGTGATAAAGCCAAAGTATAAACATAAAACAAGGTCGATCATTGCTAAACTAAACTCTATTATTCAAAGAATCGCACGTTCAAAAAATATTACTTCTGTGTTAAACACTTTTCAATTTAATAACCAGGCTTTCATCTATAACGAAGACAATAGTTTTTTAACAAATGGTTACAATTTAATGGATGATGTAATGACGGAACTCCATAGAAATTAAATACCTCACTATTATATCGTTGATGAAATTTAGGTTTCTGCGTGTATAATGACCTTACTCTACGTTTTTTCTTTTTGATTTTATTAGAAGTAATTTATCTAAAATCAAACTTAAGAAGTATATAATTAATTGTCTTATTCATACAACAAAAATCCTGACTGATTTTCCACAACAAGCCATACACAGACCGTTATGAGAAGTCACAAATGGATATCACTGAAAACAGTGTAGTCTACAATAATTAAATTCGCTTCTTTTGAGACAAACAATTTAAAAAATGAGTACTTTAAAAAATGAATTTGAAATTTCATTAAAAAACTATACTGGAAGTAAAAAAGAGTTATTATCAGTTGATCATTTTACTTCTATGCTTTTAGAAGAGCTTCCGGTTCACTTTAAGAATTGGATGAATCCAGAACTTACTGGTGAACCTGCTATAGAACCTATTTCAAAAATTGGAATTGAAGTTGATAGCGCTGGTTATGTATACTCCTCTTTATATAGCGAAAAAGGATTGTGCATGGTTAGTGAGGGTAGCAGTCCTAATTTGTTTGATTGGGGATTAGTCAGTGTAGATGAGGAAGATTATGCATTTGAAAAAAGGCAAAACCTAATCGCTCAATTTTTAGCCCTTTGTTATAAAAAAGCATTACCAAAAGCTTGTAAATCGCAAGAATTTTTAAACCTGCCTCGTGCAGAAAAAGTACTTTTTAGTGTGGGGGCACATTCTGGTTGGGAATGTGATGAATTGTATACCTATGAAGGAGAAAGAAATGAAATAGACTATGGAAATATAAGGTTAAAACGATTGCATAATGCTGCATATTGTTACACCCAACCAGGAACAATAGAAAATAAATTTATGAATCATTTAAATGATATTGATATTCATAAATGCTCAGATGAATTAATACCTGTTTTTAAAGAATTTTTATCCTGGTTGTCTGAACAACAGATAAAACCCGTAGATAGAATAGCTATTGCCTGGTCATCTAACTTTGATAAAGAAAGTGCCTTTGGTGGTATTTCTGAAAAAACTGTATACAAGTGGCCTTCTACTTTTAACTTTTCGAAATGGTTTTCTAATGAACGTCCTAAAAATTTAGATGATGATAATCTTACTAGTGTTAGACATGCTGTTACAAATAAAATTGCAGAAATTGCGTGTTTAGCAGCAGAGAGCTTCACTGAGTTAGATGTTTTTAAAAACCTATCAAAAACTGATCAGTTCATAATGAGAGTACAGAATCGAACTGCTGGAGCTCCACCTATTTTCTATCCGTTTAAATAAATCTAAAAATTAAAATTTTAATTGAGTAAATATGTATTGGATACTAATGAGCGAAAGATCGGATGAGAAAGAATTAGAAATAGACGGAATCCCAAAAATTGTTGAAGACTTGGATTTAAACTTTGATTACGGTATTAATATGAACAAATCAATCCCCGTCATAGATATATTGTATTCAGTAAATGGTGGCAAATCAAAAACAGATAATATTGTTGTAGCTCCTCGTATTGGTTTATTAATTAATAAAAAAGTTAGAGATATATTAGATTCATTAAACATCAATAATATTGAATATTACTCCACCAGACTTATTAATAAAAGTAATGATGAAATTGACGAAGATTATAAAATTGCAAACATTATAGGGCAAATTGAGTGTGTTGATAAAAAAAACTCAGAACTCGAATTTTATGCAGATGGTGAAATTGAATTTATTGATAAACTCGTTCTTAATTTAGAAAAAGATAAACATTATGGGCATATATTCAGGTTGAGTGAATTTTTGCCTTTAATAGTTATCAGCAATTCGCTGAAAACAAAAATAGAAGAAGAAAAAATTACAGGATTTAAAATATATGCACCTAAAGATTTTTGTTTATAAAAACTTCGTTAGTTTGAGTATTTTTATATACTGTATTATTACGCTAAGCTTATAAAAGTTCTTATTCTCAAAAACCCCTACCCTTACCCATTTTCACAACTTGCACTTTCAGAAAAATTTCCTTTTCTTTAAAATATTAATTACTGAATAACTTTAGATTATACACATATAAAGTATTATATCTACTTGTGTACATATTCCTATGTTAGATCTAATTTAAAATCGTAAAAAAATGAAGGTTACAGCTGAAAAAAACGAAAAAGTTGCTAATATGATCTTTGCATCTATTTACCCTCTTTATTGGAATAGATTGGAGAAGCATGGTAGAACAAAAGAAGAGTTTCATCAAGTAATTGAGTGGTTAACTGGTTTTGATGAAGATAAATTACAAACACTTATCGAAGATAAAGTAACGTTTAGAACGTTTTTTGAAAAAGCAAATATCCATCCCAATGCACACATGATTAAAGGCGTTGTTTGTGGTTATCGAATTGAAGAAATAGAAGATGAATTTGAAGTGTATAAACAATGTAGACGTATGGAAAAGCTGATTGATGAATTGGCAAAAGGTCGTAAAATGGAGAAAATTTTGCGAGAAGAAAAGAAATAAAAACTAACGCTAACAAGTTGTATAGTGATACCTTGAGGAATACGCGCCATACACAAACGTTACACACAATTTGCAAAAACATGAAGTCGATTCAAATACTAGTTCTGATTTTATTACTTCCGTTAACTGTAATTAGCCAGAATAAAAAATACACATCTTTCTTAACCGCTCTTCAAGAACCTGAAAAGGTAAAATGGCTTGATTTGGACTGTAAAGAATTGACTGATTTATCTAGTAACATAAAAAAATTGCCAAATGTAAATTCTTTCTACCTGACTGATTGTAAGTTAAAAGAAGTCCCAGAAGGTATAGAGGGTTTAAAGAACCTAACGTTACTAAATCTTCAAGGAAATAATTTATCATCTTTACCTGATAGATTAGTAAAATTGCACAAGCTTTCTGTTATAAACATGCGTAATAACAGCTTTAGTACTTTACCCAAAATACTGACAAGTTTTTCTAATCTAAGAGAGATTGACTTAGCTGAAAACCATAAATTAGATTTTGAACAAGCCTGTAAGGTTTTATCAGAGGTGAAAAATTTAGATTTCCTATATCTGAGTAGAAATAAACTAACAGCACTTCCTTCTGGAATATCTACTTTAAAAAAATTAAAAGAACTTCATTTAGAAAACAATCCTGATCTTAACTTTGAACAAGCCTTTGAAGTTATGTCTCAAGTCAAATCATTACGGATTCTTGTAATCGCTGATAATAATTTGAATAAAATTCCTCAGAATATTGACTTTCTTCAACAAATTGAAGGTTTGGTACTTGACAATAATCCCAATATTCAAATAGAAGATTTAGCCCACCGGATTCAAAACTTAACAAATTTAAAAGTCCTTTTATATCGAAATAATAACGTAGAACATTTACCAGATAACTTGAGCAAGTTTTCATCTCTCAAATTACTAGAACTAAGTAATAACAAGTTTTCAGAAAAAGAAAAATCACGCATCATTAGCGGATTACCAGACACAAAAATAATATTCTAAAAACTGTGTGTAATTTGACCAAAAATGAATAAAGCAGAACAATTAATTCAAAAATTTAAATCAAAATTAGACATATTTAACCTGTTCCTTTCAGAAAGAGCTACTGACGAAGAAATAACAAAAGCAGAAAAAATAATTGGAATAACATTTCCTAAAACTCTAAAAGACTTATTAAGAATAACTAATGGTGAAGGAAATAAAAAGTATAAATACGGAATAGGTCTTGGGATTCTAGGGCTCTATTTTCTTTCTATTGATGAAATTATTATGGAATGGCAACGTTTTAAAGAATGGGATGATTATGAAAAAGAAGTTTACCAGGAACGATTACTAATAACAAATATTTATAACCCAAAACGAATTCCTTTTGCTTCAGATGGGTCAGGTCAATTGTTATGTATTGACTTTGATCCTAATACTCATGGAGATAAAGGACAAATTATATATTTACCTTGCGGAGAACCAGAGCCAACCTCGGTTATAGCCAAAAATTTTGATGACTATGTTGAGTTTATTATAAAAAGTATTGAAACTGAAAGAATAGTTTTAGTAGATGAACGAGAGGATTGGGACGAAGAAGATTGGGAAAATGCAGAACTCTATTTTGAAAAAACTTGGAAAGATGATTGGACAGATGTTGCAGATGAATATAACGCTAATATGAAATAAAAGCTATACACAACAATTATGTGTAATGAATATGCATCCATCGGGATGCAAAAGTATTATTCAAGAGATGTTGTGATACAGATAAAAACACATATAAAATTGAAAATAAGACAAGAAAATAGAAACGATTTTAAAGAAGTTTTTAGTCTAATTGAAAAAGCATTTAAATCAGAACAGTTTAGTGATCATAAAGAACAGTTTTTAGTAGAACGATTAAGAAAATCAAAAGCCTTTATTCCCGAATTGTCTATGATTGCTGAAACTGAAGGGAAAATTGTCGGACATGTTTTAGTAACTAAACTGAAAATTAAAAATGAGTTGAAAGAATTTGACTCCTTAGCACTTGCTCCAATTTCTGTTTTACCTGAATTTCAAAATAGAGGAATTGGAGGAAAACTAATAATTGAAGCACACCAAAAAGCAAAAGAATTAGGGTATACATCTATTGTTCTTCTTGGGCATGAAAAATATTATCCAAGATTTGGCTATGAACAAGCAGACAAGTATGAAATTAAATTACCTTTTGACGTTCCTAAAGAAAATTGCATGGTAATCGAACTGGTAGAAAATGGATTAAAAGGAGTCAGCGGAACCGTTGAGTATCCTAAGGAATTTAATGAGTAAGAAAAATATAGCACCACAACAATGTGTATATATTTGTAAAACGTTAGATATAGTTTGGGTATATATACTGTTACATATTCTTACGTTGTGGGTAATTTGAGAAAAATAAAACATATGAATAAACATCTTTGGGCTTTATTGGCTTTTTTTATAATTTCCAGTACATCAACAGCTCAAGAAAAAAAAGAAAAATTCTTAAATGAGCTAAAACAAGAGGTTCAAAAAGAAAAAATTCCAGGATGCGGAGTGGTCGTAATCAAAAATGGACAAGTAGTAATTTCCGAATCTCTTGGGATGTCTGATTTTGCTTTTTCCGTACCCGTTGACAGTACTACGATTTTTTCTATCAACTCACTTTCAAAAATATTTGCGGGTACAGCAATCATGCAATTAGTAGAAAATGAAAAAATAAACCTGTCAAACCCTATCTCAGATTATTTGGGTGACTTGCCTATAAAATGGCAAAAAATTACCCTTCGCCAACTATTGAGTCATACGTCAGGGCTACCTGATATCGAAGACACCAAAAATGGAGGTCTCATTGGAGGAAAAGGAGAAATATTTGCTTTGGAAAAAGTAAAAAATGAGAACATTCGATTTAAGGCAGGTGAAAAATTTGACTATATCCAGACAAATTATGTTTTGATTTTAAAACTGATCGAAAAAATAAGCGGAATGACGTACTTACAGTTTTTGCAAGAAAATCAGTTTGACAAAATTGGAATCAACAAAGAGATTGTTTTTGGTAGTTCTTTTGAGATTGTTCAAAATAAAAGTTCCACTTATAGCTATTACCAAAAAAACAAACTAACTAACAAATACGAAAAAGGAGAAAAATTATTCGAAATTTCAGAAGATTTCTCTCCACTTGTTTGGGCAGATGCTGGAGCTTTCGCAACAACTTACGCTTTGACCAAATGGATAATAGCTTTAGAAAATGAAGTATTCATAACAAAAAGAAGTATAGAAGAAATGTGGACCGCCGTACCATTAAATAGTAATCAATATGGCGGATTTGGTGGATTTCTCAACGGATATGGATATGGATGGCCTGTTATAATGCGAGAAAATCATTCAGCCGTTGCACCCATTGGAGGTGGGCGTGCATCTCTGATTGTATATCCCAAAGATAAGCTTACAATTATTCTTTTGACAAACTTAACAGGTAGTTCTCCACAAAAAATAATTGAGAAAATAGCTTACCATTATTGGGAATAGAAAAACTATCTGTAACGAGATGTATAAGTAATAAAATGAAAACTTTGATAGAAACAGAAAGATTATTGTTAAAGGAAATTACCTTGGATGATGTCGAGGAAATGTTTCTGTTGCATTCTAATGCTGACGTACAAAAGTATACAGGAGAACCTCTGGTTGAATCTATAGAAAAAATGGAACAGCTAATACAAACAAGAATTAAGAATTATGAGAAATATGGATACGGAAGATGGGCTACCTTTTTAAAAAAAGAGATGCAGTTTATTGGCTGGGCTGGTTTAGCATATCTGCCTGAATTTGATGAAATCGATCTTGGTTATAGATTCTTACCCAAATATTGGGGAATGGGTTTTGCAACAGAAGTATCACATGCAATTTTGAGATATGGATTTGATAAACTAGAATTAAAACGAATAATAGCAATTGCCATGAAGGAAAATAAAGCATCTATAAGAGTGATGGAAAAAGTTGGGATGCAATTTGACAAATTTGCACCCTATGAAACTGGAGGTGCAGATGTTGCTTGGTATTGGTGTAACAAAAAGCTTATAGCAAAAAATAAACACCGTTAAAAAAACACTTATTCAAGCTGTTAGCAGTAATTATCAAAAAACAGGAAAGGTTAAAAGTAACAAAAAGAGCCAATTCGAATATTCCGAACTAGTTTCATAATATACCGATAAACAACCTTTTACATATTAATTTATTACTCTAAACCTATAAAAATTCTCAAAAAACCTCTACCCCTATCCATCTCAAGAACTTTCATGTTCAGAAAAATTTCGTTTCTTTCTAAAATTCATTAATTACAAAATAATCGTAGATTATACGTCTATAAATGGTTAAATATAATTTGGGTATATCTTATAAAGTTAGATACTGTTTAAAACGAAAATTATGAAACCAATTACAAAATTGTACATAAAGACTTTTTTATTCACAGGGATACCATTTGGACTAATTATGTTGGGGTTTGATTTAATAGATGGAGATGGATTTAAATTATGGAAATATTTGTTTATGACTTTCTTTTTTGGAATTACTATGTCATTAATTTTGGTTTCTTTTCATAGGTTTAGGTTAAAAAAGAATGGAATTCAGGAAATTACTAATGAAAATGCAGGAGTAAATCAAACGAGGAATCTGAAAACGGAATTAAATAAATCCGACCTCATTGAAAAACTAAAAAAAGATCCGGTTATAGGAAAAATGAAGATAACAGAAATTGATAATGGAATCTTATTAAAAACTGGTACGACGTGGAAATCCTGGGGCGAAGAAATCAAAATTTCTCTAAAGTCTGCTAACAAAAATGATTTTGAATATACTGTTTCAAGTAGTCCAAAATTAAAAACAACATTATTTGATTATGGAAAAAATCTTGAAAATGTGACCAGAGTAGAAAACGTAATAAAAAACATTACCTAACAATATATAACAAATCATAGCTAACTTGGGTAATCCAAGCTAGTTATATGAGACGTTATGCCTAATTTGAAAAATACCCAAATAACAGGCAACCTTTTCTATAACTTTTTGCGTCTCTACTAATATTACATAATAGTAATTATTTAATATGAAACAAAATCCAATGAAAGCCCTAAGTACTTTCCTTCTAATTTTTCTTAGTTTTTGTAATACTTTTTCCCAGACTAATAACATTAATATCAAAAATACAATTGAATATTTTCATCAAAGAAATGAAGCTGTAAACTTGGTGAAGAATAAAAAATGGAAAGAGTCCGCTGTGATCTTAGAAAGTCTAACGGAGCAATATCAAAACGATGCCGATTTATTTTATTTATTAGGACTTTGCTATTATCAAATTGAACAGTATCAAAATGCTATTATCTCTTTAAAAAAAGCTCTAGACTTTGGAGGAACTATTTTACGAGGAATTCCTACAGGTTCTGCACCATCAAACGATATTATGATAAAAATTGCTAAAGCATATGCTAAGGATGGCGATAAGAATAATTCTATATTATGGTTACAAAAAGGATTTGCATCACGTTATGACGAAAAACCGTTCTTAAAAAACAATTCTACTTTTAAGGATTTTAAAGAAGACGCAACTTTTCTAAAGCTATTTGGAATTGATAATCAAGAAAATATAACCCGTAAAGAAGCCTGGATTAGAGATATTACTTATCTAGAAAAACGAATAAATGAGTTGCACTATAGTCCTAATCATACCATTTCTAAAAAAGATTTATCTAAAGAAATAACAGATATAAAATCCAAAATTGAATCGTTACCTAATGAACAGATTGTAGTAGAACTAATGAAATTGATTGGACGTTTAGGCAACGGACATAATTTAATTATCCCAACGTCTCCTAAAGAAGGGGCTTTAAAAAAATTACCTGTTCAATTTTATCAATTTAACGATGGTATATTTATTATTGATACTGAAAAAGGCTATGAGCAATGGCTTGGTTATAAAGTAGAATTAATTGAAAACACACCAATTGAAGAAGCTCTTAAAAAAACAAATACTGTAAATGCAAGAGATAATGATATGCAAACAATTTGGTTAGGTTCTTATTATTTAGGATTACCAGATGTATTGCAAGGTTTAGGAATCATTAAGAATACTAGTGAAGTAACAATTACTATAAGTGATACAAAAGGAAAACTTACTAAAGTAACCATGAATCCTATTGCCTGGAATTTTTCTGGCTTCCCCAAAATGCCAAAACTAAAAACTAAAAAACAACCACTATTCCTATCAGAAATTAAAAATCCATATTGGTATAAATTACTACCTGAAAATAATAGTATTTATGTTCAGTTTAATGTGGTCACACAAAAGAAAACACAGTCGTTAAAGGATTTCAATATAGAAATCCGCAGTCAAATTACTGAAAATAAGATTCAAAATTTGATTTTAGATTTAAGGCACAATCACGGTGGAAACGGTTCAATATTACCACCTATGCTAAAAACAGTCATCAATTTTGAAGTTATGAACCCTAAAGGGAAAATTTTTGTGATAATCGGATCACAAACTTTTTCTGCAGCACAAAACTTATTAACTGATATTACAAAATACACAAATTCAATTCTAGTAGGCGAACCTAGTGGTTCAAAACCAAATCACATTGGAGAGGCCGGTTGGTTTCAGTTACCATATTCAGGACTAATGGGAGTGATTTCCACACAATTTCATCAAACATCAAAAGCAGAAGATAATCGCAAATGGATTGCTCCACATATTCCTGTTAGTTTATCATCAACAGACTACTTTACTGGGAACGATAAGGCTTTGAATAGTATAATGGAAGCAATAAAAACTTCAGAAACAGGAAATAAAAACTAAACATAATATCGTATATAAATAATTGCTACATTTAGAACTTAAAAACAAAAACATAGTCCCACTTTCATCGGCTGACTTTTATACTGAAAATCATTCTCACAAAATCGCAATTATTCATTTACAAGACCATTGTATGACATCGAGCTTTTAGAATAGAATTTATGATATGAAAAGACTTTTGATTAGTTTATGTGTTATTATTTATGGATTTTCATCATTGATGGCTCAAGACATAATTGATAGTGGAGATATTACATTAATTAAAGAATTCCGGGTTGATAATGAAAAAAGGTTTTCTTTTGGTCAAGTTTACAAAAAAAATGATTTTGAAGATCTAACAAAATTTGTCAAGCGAATTCTGGATGACAAAAGTATCATTCACCATGGAGTATTTGAACTTAATGAATTTCGTAACTGTATCGTGTCGTTTGCTACTTATAAATTTCAGAAAACTTCAATCATCATTGGCTTACTACTTGAACCTACAAGTTCTAAAGACAAGTATAAACTCCTAAAAATCATGGAGATGAGTTCAGGTTGTGGAGAACAACCTGAAGTAGTATCAGTATTTCTTCATAATGCAGATCCTAATGCTATTGGACGAGAATTAATAATACACGCATCGGATTATTGTGGGAAACACGGAGAATACAATTATGTATTTGTATACAATGGTTTAATCTCAAATAACAAACTAGAGCTAAGCAACTATTTATCTGAACATTGTGATTATTCAGAAGAAAAAATAGATGGTAAATGGGATTATGACATGGGAAATGAAAATGCAGAAGAAAAAAGATATAATAAATGTAAATATTCTAATTTAAAGTCAATTAGAACTTATTTTAATAATTTGGTAAAAGAATGAACTGCATAAACGGCAAGTATTGCACATGTCTTATCAAACACATATCATATCTAAACCGTTCTCATCAATCAAAAAAACACAATCAAAAACAAAACTTTAGGATGAAATTGAAAAAACTGTTACTACTACTTTTTTTAAGTTATCTCCATAGTTTTCATATAGAAGCGCAATCTTTAAAATCAAGTGGATTAGATGTTTTAGAATATCATGTGCATCTAGAACCATTTTTTTCTAAGAATACAATAGAAGGTAGCGTATCCATAAAATTCAAAACATCAACACAAACAGAAAAAGTAGTATTTGACTCAGGAGAATTAACAGTTACCAAATTAGAAGGAAAGCATACTAAAGGATTTACCCAGAAAGGAAAAAAAACAACGATTTCATTATTTCCAAATGAAAACAATATTTATGAAATAAAGCTACATTATAATGGAAGCCCGAAGAAAGGTTTAGTCTTCTTAGATAATTCTCAAAAACTATATACGGTCTATTTTACAAGTGAATGGATGATATGTAACGCAGCTCCTGATGATAGAGCAACCATAAAACTTGATTTATTAGTACCAAAAGAAACAATAAGTGTAGCAAGTGGTAATTTAAAAGGTACTAATAAAATAGGGGATAAAATTAAATATTCATGGCATCAGAATTATGAGACTCCCGCATATACCTATGGATTTACGGTTGGCTCTTTTAATACGTTAGAGAAAGAGTATAATGGAATAGCCTTGAAATATTATTCAGCAGATTATAGCAAGGAAGAGCTTAAACAGATCTTTCAATACACAGAAAATATGATGAAATTTTTTGAGGAAAAGACAGGAATTACTTTTCCACAAAAAGCATATTCTCAAATTTTAATTGGCAATCATTATCAAGAAATGTCAGGGTTTGCCATATTAAGAAAATCATATGGCAAACTGGTCTTAAAGGACAGTACAGAAACAAACTTAATATCCCATGAATTGGCACATCAATGGTGGGGCAATATGATTACCTGTAAAAACTGGAAACACTTTTGGTTAAATGAGGGGTTTGCAACATTTATGTCTGCTGCTTATAATGAATATAAATTTGGAACCGTAAAATATCAAGCAGATATAAATTCATACAAAAGAGTTTATGAAAAAATAAAATCAAAAGGAAGAGATAAACCTTTAGTATTTAAGAGATGGTTAAATCCATCAGGAGATGATAGAAATATAGTATATTTTAAAGGAGCCTATGTCTTACATTTATTAAGAAAAGAACTTGGCGAAGAAGCATTTTGGAGTGCAATAAAATATTATACGCAAACCTATTATGGAAAATCAGTGACTACAAAAGATTTTCAGCTAGCAATGGAAAAATCTTCAGGAAGATCATTAGAGAATTTCTTTAAAAAATGGATATATTGAATGCTTATTTACTCTTAAAAAATGGTCTGATAAGGATATTTATATTAGTGTAAAATGCAATTGTGAATGGGAAGAAGAGCACGGACTTCAAATAGTTTTTAGATAACGTAAAATGATTACACGAATTAGTGGAATTGATGGACATATAACGGAAGCTGATGCGTATGAGAAAGATGAGATAGTGAAAATAATTTATTAAATGAATATAATAAAATCTATGGTTAACAAAAAATAAACTATATAGAAAAGCATTTTACATTATACCTTTGTCGCAATTAAAAAATGAATCCAAAAAATGAGAATAAGAACTAAAAAAGATATTGAAAAATTAGATAATAAAATAAAAGATGAACTTGGAGTAGATGTACAAAAATATAGGAATGAAGAAGTTGTAGAAAATTTTGTAGAACTATTGGTTTTTCCTAAATATATTATTAATTGGGTAATTAGACCAGTTTTAATTTCAATAGTAATTTTCATTATAGGATTCTTTATTTTCGATTTAGTCCATATCGAATATGTCATTTATGGAATTATTGGGCTTATCCTTTTTTTGGCAGCCGGAATCTTAAGTGGTTTGCTTTTTCTGATGTGGAAAATGAAATCGGATATGTGGGGAATTATAAATTATTCCCTAGAGATTATGAAATCAGCAGTTGCAGATATTAATCAAGTTAACAGCCAAGTAAATAAAGAAAATAGAAAGGATGTCCTTGGTCTACTTTTCAAAGGGATAATTCATATAGTTACAATTCCAATGATTTCAAAAGTAATATCGGGCAAAGTTCCATTTATTGGCGGAATTGTAAACAAAATAGTTAAAAAGATTTTAACGTTAGTTTCTGATAAAGTTAAATTTGATGAAGAAAAACTAAAACAAGAATTAAATAAAGGAGAAGGTGAACCTGACGCTTTAAAGGCTTATTTAAATTCAATCTCTTCGGCTACCAAAGGATTAGAAAAAATTATGAATTTCACCTTCGGTGTAGCACAGTTCCCTTTGAAAATAGGGTTTGTAATTACATTACTATTTCTTGTATTTTTCCTTTATCTGATAAACTAAATTAGAAAAGAAAACAGCAACTAACAAAGTGTATAAATATAGTAGCTTCGTCACAATAATTTCTAAAAGCAATGCTTTAGGAAGGCAAAAACAGATTACTCATGAAACTTCTAATTAATTTTACCTTATTCTTATCTTCCTTTACGATTCTAGGACAAAAGTTTCATACCGAGTTTAAGTACGCTGATTCTATACATAAAGGCATCTCAATTCAGAACAGTTATCCAAAAGGCGGACTAAAATATACAGACTTCTATGGCAAAGAATATGTTTATGTGATATTTTGGACTTCGGTGACTAATCAAACTGCCTCAGACATAGAACTAACCATTGATTTTCCGATTAATCTATTTACAATTTCCATCTCACAAGGCGCAACATTTCAATTATATGTACCAAAGGAAAAAATGACGCTCAAAAAACATACTTTGTTCGATTATGGTCTGGATATAAAATCATTTTTAGATGAGAACATAGATATACCATCTGCAATATCCACCACCATTTGTGCCAATGATTCTTATCATTTTTATGTCGTTGCACTTTCTAATCGAGGAGCTAATGGAGTGGTGAGAGCCGGATTCGAGTTACAAAAACAAGATCTGTTTTATAAATTTAACGATTACAAAATCCGTTGCGGACAAATTGTAACCATACATTAAAATGAATAATATATTTTTTAAAGTATGGTTTTGAATGTGGTTTGAATAGCAAATAATCATTGCTCAATATTATGCAAAGCTAGTTGCTCGTCAATAAAATTCTAGCGGAATTTTCTCTGGTTAGTTTCTGTTTGTTACTTTTAAGGTTTAACCTTACACTAAACAATTAGCATTAATCAAAAAAAGAACAAAATTGAAAAAAGATAAAATAATAGATTTTGGAGTTTTAGCACTACGCTGGTATTTAGCATTCTATATGATTAGTTATGGCTGGAGTAAATTGACATTAAGCCAGTTTGGGGTGTATGATCCCTCAATTTTAGAACAGCCGATTAAGGATATAGACAGTTTTTACGTGGCTTGGCATTTGTATGGGAGAAGTACATTTTTCAATATTTCGACTGGTGTTTTAGAAATTATAGGTGGCATACTACTGATTTTCAATAGAACTGTGTTAATTGGAGCTTTATTAGTGCTATCAATATTGGCTCAAATTTTAATCATAGACATTGCTTTTACTACAGGAATCCATGGATTTGCACTTCCGGTCAGAATTGGAGGAATGATTATAGCCGACCTACTCATTCTATACTATTATAGGCACAAAATCGTAATCGTCTGGAAAACCCTCACCAATGGAATATCTACAAAATTCAAATACAAATGGTGGGTATTTTTGATTTTACCAATCGTTGGTTTCTTAATGGATTTTGTATTGGGTATTTTAACTTTACCTGTAAAAATACTTTTAAATTGGATAACAAAATAAACCGAAAAGCAACAATTACTGTAGGTTCAACTATTTCTGAATTCGTTCAGAATTACAAAAGTCAGTTCTTAGCTAAAAAATTACTAACTTAAAATTTGTAACTTTTCATACAAACACATTGGTAGTAAGACAAGGCTTTTAGATTAAAGCACCAACCCTATAAGATATGAGCACAACACCAGAACACGATGAGAGAATTGCAAAAATAACGTTTGTATCTGTATATCCTCACTATGTTACAAAAATTGAGAAGAAGGGTCGCATAAAAGAACACTACAAAAACACACTACTACTAACACAACGTATACACTAGAATGTCTGCTATAGATCGCACTCTAGATATATACAGCACTTACAATAATTTGAATATAAGATGGATAACATACGTAATATCATTAAAAAAGCACAGGACGATTTATTTCCTGAGTTAGAAGCAAAAATCCGTTCAGAGTTGGAGAAGAAAGATAAAGATTGGCTTATAGACCAGATTATTTATCTTACTTGTGAGCGACACAGTTTGCAAGAACAACGGAATGATCTTGAAGATATAAAGAAGCGTTTGACTCGAATTAATAACACAGGTTACGATGATCAATCTGTAGTAGATTTTATAGATACCTATCAAAAAATGAACAGAGAGAACCTCGAAGCGTCTGGTTTTCTTATAAATCCACCTCATCTGGGCTTAGCAACTATTGAATCCCATCAAAGATCAAAAAAAGGAGAAAACCTGCTTGAAGAAGCTCAGGATATACTCTATGTGGCTTTATATGGTGATAAAACGATAAATGTTCATCTAACACGCGAACAAGAAGAAATTTTAACTATAACACTACCACAAAGTAAATCAGAAGTGCTGTCTTTTCTTAAAGCAGTAACAGAAGTAAATACTACAGGAACCTGGAAAGATCCAGAAGGAGTTTCAAACGATGATCATGCCAATAACGTCGGACTACAGGTCGAGTTTAGTAATAATAAAAAAGGTACTACGGGAACTGCAGTGTTTGTAGCATTAAACCTAATCAACCTCTTACAAGTAAATGAACAAATCCTTTATGCCCATATGGAAAAAGTAGAACGTAGCTCATTACAGTCGTTATAAGAAAAAAATACGTCAGTCAGAGGCGTCCAATAAAATTTTATCCAGTGAATCTATTGACGTTCCAAAGCAGAGCTTTGAAAACCTTTTTTCACCAGTATAAGATTTGTTTTGTGTTAAAAAATCTTGAAGCCTTGGAAAGATTTTAGCAAAACAAATCTGATTTTCAGTGAAACTGAAAAATACCTTGAAAAAAGCGCCTTTTCTTTTGATTCGTTTTCTTTGGGCGGGCAAAGAAAATGAATAGAAAGTTAAATCAAAGAAAATTAGATAAATTTTTAAGAATACTTAAGTCTATAAAAAACAAATTGTTATGAAATACGTCAATGGTAGTATTTTTGTGGTAGCAAATTAGCCTGTCCTCAACTTGATTGGGGATATCGAAAACTAGTGTTTTTTAACCCAACCTCGACCTAAGAAAATTTACGTCAGTCTGAGTGTCCTGAACTCATTTCAGGATATATCGAAGACTAGTAAATTTTCAATCAAAGCCTTCTTATGCTATGCCTACCCAAAAACACGTCAGTCAGAGGCGTCCAATAAAATTTTATCCAGTGAATCTATTGACGTTCCAAAGCAGAGCTTTGAAAACCTTTTTTCACCAGTATAAGATTTGTTTTGCGTTAAAAAATCTTGAAGCCTTGGAAAGATTTTAGCAAAACAAATCTGATTTTCAGTGAAACTGAAAAATACCTTACGACATAGCGTAAGCTGTGGGCGAGTTGGTGAGATGGAGCGCCTTTTCTTTTGATTCGTTTTCTTTGGGCGGGCAAAGAAAATGAATAGAAAGTTAAATCAAAGAAAATTAGATAAATTTTTAAGAATACTTAAGTCTATAAAAACAAATTGTTATGAAATACGTCAATGGTAGTATTTTTGTGGTAGCAAATTAGCCTGTCCTCAACTTGATTGGAGATATCGAAGACTAGTGTTTTTTTTACGCACTCCCCTATCATTCCTAACTTATCAAAATCTCTAATTCTCAAAAACCTTCACCCCTACTCACTCCCACAACTTTCATTTTCGGGAAAATTTCCTTTTCTTTAAAATTAGTTAATTACAAAATAATCGTAGATTATACGTGTATTATACATTTATAAATGATTAAATATAGTTTGGATATATGTAATGGTATGTATATCTCTAAGTTGGCGGTAATTTGACAAAAACGAAAAAATTGAATTTAAATATAAAACATATAACATTTGGACTTCTGGTAGTTGGGCTGATAAGTTGTAATTCAATACAGAAAGAAAATAATTCAAAAGAAGTAAAAACTTATCCTGACATTAAAGTTGTTGGGGCAATGAAAAATGTGATGTGGAAAGGAGAATTAGGCAGTAGTATCAGCATTGACACTATTTCGAACAAAACTGGACTTTTTGGACTTGGACCTGTAAGCTACTTAACAGGGGAATTGCTTATTAATGACGGAAAAAGTTATGCGTCTAAAGTAACTTCCGACACGACAATGACAGTGAAAAAAACATTTGATGTTTCTGCACCTTTCTTTGTCTACGGTAACGTGACTGAATGGAATGAAATTGAGCTACCAACAAATGTAAAGACCATTAAAGACATAGAAAAATTTATTGATAGCAAAACAATTGATTTCAAAAGACCTTTTACCTTCAAATTAATCGGTCAAGTTTCAAGTGCAATTATTCATATTCAAAATTTACCCGAAGGAACGAAAGTATCATCGCCTGATGAAGCACATCAAGGACAAACCAATTATGAATTAGAAAATGAAAATGTGGAAATAGTTGGATTTTTCTCAACAGAACACAAAGGAGTTTTTACACATCACGATTCGTTTCTACATATGCATTTGATAACAAAAGACGAAACCAAAATGGGGCATTTAGACGAGCTAAAAGTCGAAAAAATGAAATTGTATTTACCCAAAAAATAAAAACTACCGCCAACAAGATGTATAATTAATTACCTGATTAAGTGTCACTTGGTAAATCCTTCGGATTTTCCTAAGGTTCGGTTTCCTTTTGCTAAGTTAGTTGTGCGAGACTCGCAACTATCCATACACAAACGGTTGTATATCATTTAAATTATGAAAAATAAGATAGGATTTTATATCGGAATATTTTTTTTCATTTTGTTCCTTTTTTCCTGTAATTCAAAATCAAATGAATTAGAGGAATATATTATTATTTCGGAAATCATAAATCATTCTTACGGAAAGAAATCAGATGACGAAAATAGATTAGGTTGGATTGACTCAACAAAAACATATAATTCACTTCTTGTTCTTGACCATACAAATCTCAGAGAATTTGATCTTGAAACTCTTAATCAATATTTGATTTTTAATAATCTTAAAGATTTTTCAATTGAGGATTTCAAAGTAAAAAAGAAATGGGATATGACAAAAATCAAAGAATTCAATCGTTATAAACTCGAAGTAATGAACGGCCAATCCATTAAGAGCCCATATATTGGAATGATACAAATTTCTTCTATAAGCTTTAACAAAGAAATTAATAAAGCCATAGTTTATACTTCTTTCCTTTGTTCAGGAAATGCAGATTGCGGTGAAGGTCTAGTTTATCATTTAAAAAAAGGAAATAAATGGGAAGTCAAAAAAGTTGAAAGTTTATGGGAATCCTAAAATAAAAACAGTAAGCAACAATTTATATATTGCATATACCATAGGCAAACGCAACCTACACAAACCGTTGTCTTTAATATTGAAGATATCACTAAACTCCAAAATTTAGATTTTAGTTCAATGTCGTTTTAAGAAAAAAATTGAAAGTAATTATAGAATATTGTTATATAAAATCTGAATTCTTACTCAAACGTGAACTGAAAATCGATTTAAAAATAAGCGAATATTAGAATTTAATTATATGTTGCGCTTTTTTATTTATCATTAAAGAATGGTGTCATAGTACTGTCATATTTTTGTCATAGCTGTGTCCCATAACTTACGACATCAAAAAAAGTTTACTATTTAGCTTTGCATCATAATAATATTAAACGAACAAAAAATAATGGATTCTAATACAACTAGTTTAAGAGATATTAAAAAAATGAGATTAGAGCGACATTGGTCACAAGAACAATTAGCAGAAATGAGCGGGTTAAGTATAAGAACTATTCAACGAATTGAAAATGGAGAAAATGCAGGTTTAGAATCATTAAAAGCTTTAGCATCTGTTTTTGAAACTAATATTACAGATTCTAATAAGAAAGAAGAAATAGAACAAATTAGAAAAGAAGAAGAATATGTTGAAAAAGTAAAAGGGTTTTACAAACTTCTTGGGCTGGCTATATTCAGCTTGATTATATTCTTCATTCTTGCTGTTTTTAATTCAGAAGCTTGGTTTTTATTCTTTTATATGTTGATTTATTGGGCGCTTTTTCTGGGAATTTATTCTCTTAATTATTTTGATTTCTTTGGAGAAGAATGGAAGAGAAAAATTATCAATAAGAAGTTTAAAAAGAAAGAATGATTTTTAATTAGTAATAACGAATTACAAAGCTGATAAAAACACTAAAGACAACAACGTATAAAAATAATGGAAAAAATTCTGATAAAACAAAAGATAGTAACAACAATAAACTTTGGTTCAAGCTGAAAGGTTTGTGAGTAGAAGTTCGCTACTATTGATAGCCGGGTCGTTATCCGTAATTATAAATAAATCAAAAATGAAACGAATTTGTCTGATTACTCATTGTGAAGCCACACATACCGTAGACGGAAGAGTTGGTGGATGGTTCAACTCTGATCTGACAGAAAAAGGAAAACAGCAAGCATCTCAATTGCCAGGTAAGATCAGAGAATTAGGTTTTGATTTTCAAAATTTAACCGTTTATAGTTCAGACTTAAAAAGAGCTACCCAAACAGCTCAGATTTTGACAAGCGGGACAAATACACCACCCATTCTCGATCAAAGGCTTAGAGAAATGTCTTTTGGAACACACGGCGGAATGATACAAAGTGAGCATAATAAAATTATGATACCTGTTAGTCCCAATGGAAACAGACTAGATCATCAGATATGTAAAGGAGCAGAAAGCAGAAGAAATGTAGCAGAACGCATATGTCAATTTGTTGATGAGATCATGCAATTAGAAAAAGATAAAATAGTAGTAACACATGGATTTGCCGCAACTTTTTTTATCGCAGCTTTTCAAAAAATTGAAATTTCATCGATGGGTTATATCAATTACATGCTTAATCCTGGTAGTATTTCAATACTCGAAGAAGATAGTATATTTAGAAATAGAGTTGTCAAGCTTTTAAATGGGTAAAACCCACATAACAATATATATAAAATCATAGCCCCCATTCTATTGTTACACTTCACATACTAGCCAATAAACTAAATCACTGAACTTTAAAACAAACTGAATATCAATAGAAAAACAAAAAAACCTTAACTCAAAAAAACTAAAAATTAAGTGAGTAATAAAAGTTTTTTTAATCCAACCTCAGCTAAGAAAATTTACGTCAGTCAGAGTGTCCTCTACTCTATTCGGAATATCAAAAACTAGTGTTTTTTAACCCAACCTCAACCTAAGAAAATTTACGTCAGTCTGAGTGTTCTGAACTTGTTTCAGGATGTATCGAAGACTAATAAATTTTCAATCAAAGCCTTCTTGCTTTAAACTTACCTAAAAAAACACGTCAGTTTGAGTGTTTTTGTGATAGCAAATTAGCCTGTCCTCAACTTGATTGGGGATATCGAAGACTAGTGTTTTTTTCACGCACTCTCCTATCAATCTTAACTTATCAAAATCTCTAATTCTCAAAAACCTTCACTCCTATCCATCTCCACAACTTGCATTTTCGGGGAAATTTCCTTTTCTTTAAAATCGATTAAGTACAAAACAACCGTATATTATACGTGTATTATACGTGTATTATACGTTTGTAAACGGATAAAAATAGCTTGGATATATGTAATGGTATGTATATTCCTAAGTTGGGCATAATTTGACAAATGATTGAGAAAATTCAAATAACAAACATAAAGGGAATTGGTAATAACACATCTAATTCAACATTTGAATTCGAATTGCGGCCTAATAGACCGCATATTTTCGTTGCGCCAAATGGTTTTGGGAAAAGTTCTTTTGCTACTACATTTAAAAAGCTAAAGCCAACAAAAATTGTTTTAGAAAAAAATGATTTTTACAAGAAAAACGAAGCAAACAAACCACAAATTGAATTGACTTATTCTGATGGTGTGAATAGTTCTACAATTATCGCTAATGAAAATTCAAATCAGTTAAGAGCAAATTTTAGTTGGTTTGTAATTAATAATCAAATTTTTGCGAAAGCAAAAAAGAATAGAATTGGAGGAACAGTTATAGCTTCTGCTTCATTAGAAACACCACCTATAGTTCTATCCAGTTCAATACCCGAAAATTTGGCATTCTCATACTTAGTCAGCGACCAAAGAAACATTTTCGGAGCAAATGGAAAAGTTCTTAAGAATCTAACAGGATTATATGCAAATAGTGAATTCATAAAACAATTAAGTTCTCATTATACAACCCTTCAAAGAATTAATGGGCCAACTTTCCAGAATCGAATTAATGCTTTTAAAGATCGAGTAAATCAACAAAATGAAACAGCTGAAAACATTTTGAACTGGATAGAAGCTAATGAGATTGATTTTCTTAATGCTACAAATAATCTGTCCACACTTGCTAATTTCATTTCAACATTTGATTTAGGATATACAACAACAGCTGATAACTATTTAACTGCAATACAACTTTCAGTAGATTATAATCGCGACCCTAATCATTTTAAAAATGCTTGTACCAGAAAAATTTATGATTTAGAAAAATCTAAATACACAAAAGTATTTGAAGATTTCAACTCAAGTTGGCAGGATTTTAAACCAGAGGAAAAAGATGGAAAACTTATTATATCTATTCCAAAGACTGTACACATTTCTAACGGACAGCGTGATGTAATGTGCTTCATTGCATTATTGAAAAAAGCTGAATTAAGCCTCGAGAAAGATAATTGTATACTTATTATAGATGAGATTTTTGATTATTTAGATGATGCAAATTTGGTAGCAGTGCAATATTATGTTACCCAACTAATAATGAAAATGAAGGCTAAAGGCAAAAATTTGTATCCGATAATTTTAACTCATTTAAACCCACTCTTTTTTAAAAATTTTACTTTCAGTAAACAAAAAGTACATTTCATTGAAAAGAGAGAAGCAAAAATAAATGCTCATTTTAAAAAAATTCTTTTGAATAGAAGTCATGTATCTATTGAAGGTAATCTTTCTAAATATCATTTACATTATCAACCCAATCCCATAAACATTAGACCAGAGTTTGAAGCTCTGAATTTAAAACCAACTTGGGGCAATTCTTCTGTATTTGATGCTTACACTGAAGGTGAATTTGATAAATACTGTAATAAAGAGGATGAATATGATCCTTTTGCAGTCTGTTGTCAGATTCGTAAAAAAGTAGAATTATACGCTTATGATAAAATAGGTGACCCTGTTTTTAAACAAGAGTTTCTTGACACACACAGAACTTCAGAGAAATTAAAATATGCTGAAAGTAAGGGAATAGTAATTCCCGAAACATATTATCTATTAGGAGTAATATATAATGATGGAATGCATTATAAAAATAACGATGATGCTATTGCTGGAAAGCTGGAAAATTTAACCATAAGAAAAATGGTTAGTGAAATAAATTAAAAACTATGCCAAACAATGACTATTAACATTTATTGAAAATGGAAATCGAAGAAGCCATCTATAACTATTATCTGAGTCAAGAATCAGCAAGGTTTATTCCCGAATCTAAATGTGAAAAATTCGAAGTTTCCCTGAACAAATTTGAAGAGGTGTATATCGATACGGAGGAAAGACTAAAGATGAAATTGACAAATGGAAAGTGCAGTAGATTATTAAAAGAACAAATAACAAGACATAGATTGAACCTAGGAGAAAAATTTTCTCAAAAAATTGGTTTCTATAATGCCTCAGAAATCATAGATATAATTGGTCACCTAGAACAAGACGAACTGAGTGGTTCTGACTTTACAGGAGAAACCTTGATTGGTTTTTCTAAAGTACACCACGGAACTTATTCTGGAATTGGTTATTCTGTGATAAGGAACATAAAAGAGTACTGGTTTAAAAGAGGAAAAATAAAAGATAATCGAAGGAGAATATTCAATGACTTTCTTAAAAAATACGAACAGCATGGAATTGTATCTGTAGCGAATGCGATGCATACCCATGCCATGCACTCCAAAGACTTAAAGGGTGAATGGATAATTTACAAGAAAGTTGATGGAAAGAAATACTTTTTATGCTTAGCAACACATAAAGAAGGAGATGAAGTCATTTATGACAAGAAAATAAAAACATGCTTGGAAGAATTTCCAGAATTGAAAAAAAACGAATGCTAACAATTTTTATAGTTCATTTGCTCCCTTCTGGAAGCAAACGCACAATACAAGAGACGTTGTAGCACATTTAAAACAAAAAACTAAATTATGAAATACAAAACCGTAACCGTTCAAGTCTCTTCTACAATGAGTAGAGATTTAGATTTTAAAGAGTATGAATTTCCAAAAGTGAATGAATATTTAGAAACTGATTGGATGATTAAAGAAGTTATTCCATCAACAACAAATCAGAACGTTGGATTTTTATATTTGACATTTATTCTGAAAAAGGATTAAACTAAAAATGACTATCTACAACAGTAATGGGCGTCTCAAGTTTTATAGTCAAGATGCCATTCATCTTTACGTCTTCAATAGAGATCATTTAGATTGGTTTAATAATGGGAGATAAAGGACAGATAATATGTAATAGTAGATATATTTCTACTCTACAGATAATTAACAAGAAAATAAATATAAAAAGATGGATGCTATAACGAAGAGTTTTCTAAACGAATTCACAGATAGTAAAGGCTATGATTCATTAACCCAGAGTGAACAATTTGAAATGTTTACTAATTTTTGCATAGTTAATAAAGAGTACGATTCTGTTTCATTTGATGAGAAGGAAATTTCAACAGGGAAAAACACTCAGGGAATTGATGGAATTGGTATTATTGTAAATAATAAGCTTTGTAATTCAAGTAATGAAATTCAAGAGTTAAT
Organism: Aquimarina callyspongiae; assembly: GCF_034322225.1. Lineage (NCBI taxonomy): Bacteria > Pseudomonadati > Bacteroidota > Flavobacteriia > Flavobacteriales > Flavobacteriaceae > Aquimarina > Aquimarina callyspongiae. Next base: position 309,027 of record NZ_JAXLPA010000004.1, read on the forward strand.
TGATTTAAATAGAACTTTAATCGTATCTTTTGTTTTGATTCAATCCAAAACATCATCTAAATTTGATGGTAAACAAATTGATAATTTCTTTAGGTGGACAAAATCATTTTTTAAAGATTCTCCTGACTTATTTGTTACTGACGAAATGAAGAATTTCATAGATATGAAAGAGTTTATTTATAGTAACTCTAAATATATGAAAGAAAGAAATCCTATTTGTAATCTTTATTTTTGTTCAACTGGCAAATGGGTAGAAGATTCAAATTTACTTGAAGTAATAAATGGAAACAAAGAAGAACTTGATAATTTAAATTTATTTGAAGACATTAACTTTACTCCTTGTGATTCAAAAAAGCTTCAATATCTTTATAGAAAAACCAAAGAACCTGTTGAAGCATCAATTAAATTTGAGAGAAAAGTAACTATTCCAACAATTTCAAATATCAAGGTTGCCTATTCCGGAATGATACCTTTTTCAGAATTTAGAAAAATTATAATTGATGACACTGGAAAAATGAAATCGGTTTTTAATGATAATATTAGAGATTATTTAGAACAAGAGAATAATGCAGTGAATTCAGATATTGCTCAGACTCTAAGAAATGGAGATTTAGATTCATTTTGCATCTTAAACAATGGAGTGACAATTGTTGCTGATGAAATATCAGGAGCAGGAGATAATATTACGATTACCAATTATCAAATAGTTAATGGTTGTCAAACAAGCAATGTTTTGTATGAAAATAGAAGTGTAGAAGGTATTGAAAAAATGCACGTTCCAATAAAAGTTATTGTAACCAACAAAAACGATATTAAAAGTCAAATTACAAGAGCTACAAATAATCAAACTGCTGTTGATGCGGTTGAACTTGAAGCTTTAACAGAATTTCAAAGAAATCTAGAATATTATTACAATGCTCTTCCTAATGATGACTTTAAGCTTTTTTATGAACGAAGAACCAATCAGTTTAAGAATTCTGACATTCCAATGAACAGGATTATCAATAGAGAAACTCAAATTAAAGTATTTTCATCAATGTTGCTAAATAAACCACATCTAGTTGCCGGTTATTATGGTAAGTTAATAAAAGAAATGGGGGAAGATATTTTTAATGCATCACATGATTATTTACCATATTATACAAGTGCTATGACATATTTTAAGCTAGAACAGTACTATAATCAAAACAAACTTGATAAGACATCTCGTAGATTTAGGTATCAAATCTTGATGATTTTTAGATTTATTGTTTCCCCTCAATCAGTACCTTCTTTAAAAGATAAAAAGAGAATAGATGCATTTTGTAATCAAATACTCGCAATTTTGAAAAATGAAAAATTAGCAATTGAAAAATTTAAAAAAGCTATTAACTTTCTGAGGAGTGAACAACTAGATCTGAATTTCAATGATAGAAAAACTGTTGAAAGAAAAAATACGACAGATATCATTGAATTCGGATTGAAAAATGAATATTTAGTGAATAATTAGATATAAATCTATAACAATTTATATGAAATTATAGCACGCTTAGGGATATAACAATTTATATATTAACTGTAACAAGTAATATAGAAAAGAAAAATGAAAATTCTTAATCTAATTTTTACTAGGCATTATAATATAGGAAATTGTAATTCAAAAGAATTACTTAAGATTATCGAAAGTATAAATCCTGACGTTATTTTTGAAGAACTTGAAAAAGCTACTTTTAACAGGATATATAAAGAGAATAAACAAACTACATTAGAAACTGATGCTATAAAGAAACATTTAAATAAACAAGATATTCCTCATATTCCTGTTGATACTTTACCTAGACCATTAAACTTCTACGAGAATTGTAAAAGAATGCGAAATAAAATATCCGGAGCAACATCTCGAGATGCATTTGATTATAGAAACTCTATAGATAATCTAATTTTAGTAACAAACAAATATGGATTTGATTTTCTAAACAGTGATACTAATGATAAATTACTTCAAGAAATAGACGTTGCAAAAGAAAAGGTATTGAAAACTATTGGAGACAAAAAATTACACCACATTTCTACGTTGGAAAATAAAATAAATGAGAAACGAGAAGATGAAATTCTTAATAATATTTATACTTATTGTAAGCATCGCACTTTTAATCAAGCAATAGTATTTATCGGTTCAGGTCACAGGAAATCTATACTTAAAAAAATTGAAGAACGAAGTAAGGTCGAAGACATAAAATTAAATTGGCAACTCTTAAAAAGGCAAAACCCCGAATAAACGGGGTTTTAATAATCAAAATCTAATTCTTTTAATTAGCCAAACTAGACATTAAGTCTTTGTCAAATATTATTCTTGATTTTTGAAAAGTATCATTTTTATCTCCTATAATCACTTGTATATCATATGCTTCTTTTTGCCAGATAAATGTAAGAGGTGATTCATCAAAGGTACATTCCTGTAATTCATAAGTCGTACTTGATGATTCAAAAAAATCAACTTTTACCGGTTCTCCTATTGATATAATTTCACCTTTTTTATACATACTATCAGGTTCTCCATATTCTTCTACCATACTATCGTAAAAGGGTCTGTCTATGATTTCATCAATATATATAGTAAAATTTATAATCAAATCATTCTTATCTGTAGCAATAAAAATCATTTGATACGGTTTGCCTAAAAAATCATTCACTACATCAAGCATATATATGTCTCTCTCAAGAGATTGTCCTTCTGTAGTAGAATATGCTTCAGGAATTTCACTGATATGTCTTCCAAGTAAATCTAATGGTATGTTATTGGTCATAAGTAAAAATAGTGAGTTAAACAGTTTTTATAAAGAAGTGGTTATTCTTAATGTATCCAATAGAGTATTAATCATACAAACTCAATGCTTCTTAAAAAAATTATTCTCCTCTTTTATTTCTTTGATTTCATGCAGCTTAACAAAACCGTCCTTACCATGAACACCATAAATCACTAAATGTCCCTCATTTATTTCTTTTATAGGCACCATCCACTTTCTATAGGTACGATCAGCATAATAAATAATAAAGTACGTTTTATCTAGTTTTTTTAATTTGTATTTGGGACAACTATCTTCTCCAGCAATAAGTTTAAATTGATCAGAACACATTAAATCGTCGAACCTAATATTATTATGCGGTCTTAAAAAAGTAGCACCATAAAAATGTTCATAGTTTTTATTTAATATTTTCTCAATAGGATGATTAATAATGGTTGGTAAGAGCTTAACATATTTATATGCTACAGTATCAGAAATCATCCCTTTATCTGTAACAACATTTACCTCGTCATATTCGGTTAAAAAAATATCATTTTTTAATTTATACCTACTCTCTGAGTATTCTTCATTTTCACCCTTTTTAAATACTTTATTTTTAGCATCAATCTTAAGTTTCGTTTTGGAGTACAAACTATCAAAACTATAAATTAAAAGCTCCTTTTTAGTAATTTCAATCACAACGCTTTCAGGAATAGAATAAGTACTATCATCATCTATTCGTGCCCATTTACCAAGTACATCTTGTCCCTGCATACAATACAGAGATAAAATGGATAAAAAGACTATTATAAAAATCTTACTCTTCATAATTAAAATAGATATTATAGGGAATCAAAGAATTCCCTATAATATTTTAGAAATATTGGTTAAAAAAGAAAGCATTAAACAAAGTAAACTTCCCAAATACAACGTCTTCAAAACTAACATCTTTAATAAGATGGTTATGCAATTCATCTTTTAATAATATAAAACTGTTTTTTTCAACAGTTTCATGAATTTTTTGAAGTGTTTCATTTAAAAAATCAATATCCAAATTAGTTGTTTTTTTTAAACTACTAAAAGGATTTACTTCCAATTGACTTATCTCACTTTCTCGGACAATTAACAAATAACATGGAATTAATACACTTGTGTATAAATTTATTTGATAATATTTATCCTCAAATTTTTTGCTGAGTTGAAGGTTATGAGACCTATCCAATGAAGTATAATAAGTCATATCAATAAATCTCATCTTTTCCTTTTCTGAAATCCTTGACACCAAATCTTTATGAATTCTATGAGTCTCCAATTCAGATGTTAATTTTTCATCAATTGTTTCTTTTAACAACTTAAATTCAGAAGTTTCTTTATAAAGTTCTTGATTATAAGCATCAATTTTTTTGGGATAATATTTGTATACTATTTCTTCTAATTCTTTTATTTCCATACATCTAATTTAATCGCAATTAAAAGGGTTTGGGTTCCATGTTGCTTTATATTCTGTAGGTTGCATAGTGCTGGTCATGTCATTAAAATTAATCCTTCCACCCCCAGTATAATCAGGATAGTTATTTCCTAGTAATTCTTGAAATTTAGTTCTCACAAAACTTGTACTAAGTTCTTGATTTCCATAAGTATTTCTAATTTGTTTCATCGTTTGATGAATTGCATTAGCTGTTATTGATGCAGCCATGCCAGGGCTTACCCTATTACCTAGTCTATCTACTGTAGGTACTCCAAATTTAATGCCTTGTGGAAATTTAATAGTGTGTAATACTTTTATCTTTATAGGAGCTGTTTGAACTAATGTAATTTTAAAATATAGCCCTTCTACTAAAGATTCTTGCCAAGAAACATTTTCTAGTTTTTGAAATTTAAAACTATCACAATCAGGAGGGATAGCACCTTCTGCTTCCGAGTCATTAGATAAAATTTCAGGAGGGTTACTTTCGATACTCTCTGCATTAGTATGAGTAGCGGGAGGTGTAGTTGTTGGACTACAATTTGTTACTTGTTGTACTGTCTGACCTCTGGATTCTCTGTGAGAATAAACTACATCAATGATTTGTCCCGTATTTTCATAATAGGTTACATCATAGAAATACTCCCAATGCTGTACTGTTACTGTACTGGTAGAGCAACCACCTGCTCCACTACAATTAACAGATTCTAAACCATCCAAAATAGCACATTTCGAAGGAGATCGAGGTAATAAAACCTGATTTATTCCATTCTCTACAGCTTTGATTTGTAGAGTACCATTTTCATATGTTTCTCTTGCTATTTTTTTTCCAGTAAGGTCTAAAACATATACCATTCCAGAATAATCCGATATATCCAGATAAGATAGATCCTTAGAAATATTTGTAGTAGTCGGCAACATTTCCGCCAAGAAATATTCGGGTTGATCATCGGCATTAAATCGAGCCAAAAGACGATAACTCATTTTTGATACATACCCCTCAATATTTAGTAATGAATTACTTTTATTAATTACAGAAAATTCATAGAATATTGAAGCATCAAGCTTCCTTGAGATAAAAGAAGACCAATCAATGGTTAAATCATCTTTTTGTAAAGCAGGCGAGTCCTTAAAATCCTCAAAAGTAAACGCTTGTTTAAATAATTGTTCCGGAGTTTGCTCTATTTGATGAGATTCTGTTTCACAACCAGATAGTGTAATCAAAAAAACAAGAAAATAAACAATTTTACTAAAGTGTCTCAAATTTAAGTTTGGTTTGTGTAGTAAATTTAGAAAAAAATTCATTTTTAATATAATTTGTGTATGCCTACTCTATTTATTATTTGGATTTTCGGCATATCTCCAACTTTCATAACAGGGTAGTCAGCCCTTTTTGACCAGTTTCCTTTATACTAAGTGTCAAGAATCGATGATTTGTTACTCCCAAAATAGAACATAAACACCTCTATCTATTGCAACTACGAGAAAAATAGGCCGGGAAAATTACCGCCTAACACCATTTTTACTTTAAAACGACACAGATAACTACAAGAGTCACCATCAAAAATGCTTGAACAACCATAAAAGACCAAAGAGTATCCACAATAAACTCATCAGTCATCCACAAAAATGTATAGTCAACCACAAAAAACGCTCCGGCAACCCTAAAAAACCGTTGAGTAAGCTCAAAATATGCTTGGGCAACATAAAAATGAACATAAGCACGTTAACAAATCTCCTATTCTGGACACATGCTAATAACAATAACTAAAACAGATAATTAGTATGGCTAACATTGCTAGAAAAACAGAAACCAACACGCTAGAACAATATCGTGTAGCATTAGAAAATGCAAAAAATCAATCAGACATCGCTACAGGCTTGGCAGAACTAAGCTATGACGCAAACAAAATTGCAGAAGGAGAACAACTCTATCAACAAACACGAGCCTCTTATGATTTAAAACAACAAGAAGATGGTGAGACCGTAGAAGCCTCTGCTACTTTTAAAAAAGAAAAAGAAACCCTCGAATCACAATACCGTTTACACCGTAAAAAAGCCAAAGCGATATTTCGTAAAACACCAGAAATACTAGCCAAACTAGGAGTCAACGGTACTATGCCCAAAGCACATACCAATTGGATAGAAACCATTCGTAAGTTTTATAACACTACCGATCAGGAAATTTTACAAAAACTAGAGACAGTTAAGGTCGTTGCAGAAGATTTTACTAATGGCATTGCACAAATCCAAATCGTAGAAACAGCAAGAGCAGAATACCTTAGAGAAGTAGGAGAATCAGAAGATGCCACCAAACAAAAAGATGCAGCCTTCGCAAAAATGGATAGCTGGATGCAAGAGTTTTATGCCATTGCAGACATCGCCCTCGAAGGACAACCACAACTTATGGAAGCACTAGGTAGAAAAAGAAAGAGTTAAAAACAGTATTTTGTTAGATAAAAATCTTATAATCCAACAATAACCTAATAATATCCAAAAGCAGGGTAACAATTTACCCTGCTATAACACATATACCTAACTGTATACAAAACAAAGCAATATGAGAAGAAAAGTATTTATAGTTTTTTTTACCGCTCTTTTTCTTTTATCATGTTCAAAAAGGGAAAACGTAAGTATAAAAAAAGTAGAACATTTCTATATCTCTTCAAATAATACATTAGATATTTTTAAAGTGCTCACAGAGCAATTTGGTTTACCCAAAGTATGGGAGTATCAAAATTGGGGAAACTTCACAAGCGGAGGCATAACACTAGGAAATGTTGTTATTGAGTTAATAGAAAAACCACCAGAAGAAATCATAACTCATTATGGAATCGCATTAGAACCCAGTCAACCACTAAAAAGAACCATATCTGTCCTAGATTCTGCCAATATCACACACGGAAGAGTAAGTAGAGCTTCTCAATGGAGTACGGTGTCCCTGACTAATCTACTTCCAGATAGCATTAATTTATTCTTATGTGATTATCACGACAGAGATTTCGTCACGCTTAATCGAAAAAAAGCAGTAGATAAATTAGTTAGTAACAAAGGAGGCAAACTAGGTATTCAGTTCTTAAAAGAAATAAGAATTAGTGCTGAAAACCCTGCTGAATTTGAAAACGAATTGGCAAAAATTCCGGGGATAGTTAAAAAGGAAAATGAATTCTATTTCTCTGAAGGACCGTACTTAAAATTGATAAAATCTGATACCTTTTTCCTTGCCTTATTAATAAAGGTGAAATCGATAGATAAAGCAAAATTAGAGTTAGAGAGATTAAACTTAAGAACAAAAGTTACTGAACAGGGAGTAGAGATTATCGATGAAATATTTTCAACCAGAATTACTTTAATAGAATAATAAGTTTCTACATAGCACTGTATAAACGATATTAAAACAGATTCCGACATTCACCTTATGTACAACTATACAAAACAGAATCCCATAAAAATATCAAATAATCAAAACTAATACTTCAAAAGGATTTTAAGCCAGAGGTTATTTATCTTTTAAGATTAGTACCGATTCAGATGCGAATTGCAGAGCTGATGGTAATACCAAGTCAAAAATAGTTGAGTTTCTTTTTCGAAAAAAAAATTTTAGCAGATTTGAAATTGACCAGCTCCAAAAACGAAGTTATTACCCAAAGTGAATTAATTAAAAACTATAATTTTCCAGAAGTTGATTTAGCCTTAATGGATATAGAAAATTATTAAAAAAAGGAATGCACAACAATTAGTATATTGCATACATACCTTGTGAGTTGCAAACGCACAGTGCAATAAACTTTGTACTTTATTATGACTAATCTCTAATCTATGATCAAATTCTTTAGAAAAATTAGACAAAATCTACTTTCAGAAGGTAAAACTGGAAAATATTTAAAATACGCTATTGGAGAAATTCTACTAGTGGTAATTGGAATATTGATTGCCGTTCAAGTAAATAACTTGAATGTAAAAAATCAAAATCAAAAAAAGGAAATCCTCTATCTTACTAGGCTTACAACCAATTTAGGCTACGATAAGAGACTTTATGAGACATTAATAAAAGAAGACAGTATATTAATTGATAAATTAAACAAAGTTGAAGAAGATTTATCGACATTCATTAAAAAAATAGACAACCCAATTGAAGACCTTAATTTTTTAGTAGCTGGATATAAGTTTACTTCAAATAAAACTACAATCAACAATCTTGTGTCTTCAGGCCAAATAGAAATATTAAGAAGCAATTACCTTATTGAAGATATTTTTCTCTATTACAGAACCACAGAATATATTGAAAAAGGAATTGATGAATCAATATTTAAACATAATAGAGAAAGGTTTAGTGATTTGATTATTGAATTCGATGAAAATGATGTCTTAGGCTATAACTATAGCAATAAATTAAAAAAATCAATCCAATTTAAAATCACCTTAATAAAAAAACAAATTGATTGGTATAATGATCAAAAGTCTCATGCTCAAAAGCTTATTGATAATATTAATAGTGAAATAAATTTTATTGAGGGAAAAAATAACTAAAGTACAACAATGACTATAAGTAGTTGCTTGTCCTCACCTACTCCTGGCTTTTATCCTATTTACCTCTTGCTTTAGAGAATGTAATATTAGACAACTTAAAGGAAACGAAATTGAAAACATTTTTGTGAACATCTACCAAGAAGATGAATTTGACTTCGTAACTGCTCTCAAACATGAAATAAATAATTCAAAAAGAAAATTGATTTTAAAGCTTAATCTATTTACAACATTATGTATTTGATTTAGAGAAACGAAAATGAAATTTAACAATCCCTCTACAAAAAAATCAAGAATTTTATATTTCTGTTTTAAAAATTGGAGAACATTCAGGCAACAATAAGAATTGAAAAACTATCACGGCAAAACCATGATAGATAGAATTATATAAAGAATAACCCCAAACTAAATAGTTTGGGGTTTAATTTATTCAATTGAAAGAATATGTTATTTCTTAACTATTTTGGACTTATATGATTTTTGACGATCATTAAGAATTACTATGGTATAAACTCCGTAACTTAAATCAGAAACATTAACTTCACGATTATCTAAGTTACCTTTTTGAACCGTTTGACCAATAGCATTAACTATTCTATAAGAAACTAAAGAGTTTCCTTTAATAGTAACAAAATCTGTAACAGGGTTTGGGTAGACGGTAATATTAGTATCATCTACTTGCCCGGTATTCGCGTATAAGTTTTCGTTCGAAGCAGACGAAGTAACATTAAGTGTATAATCCTCATTATCACTAAAATAAATAGCTCCGCAAGGAGTAGGATCATTTGAATAAGACGCTCTTACACGAAGCACAACTGTGCCTGAAGCTCCACTAGGTATGCTTACTGTACTGGTATAGGTTCTATTCGTTGCACTTCCTGAGCCATTAAGTACTTCTTCACCCGCATCATCAAAATCACCATCTCTATTCCAGTCTACCCAGGCTTTTGCCTTAGTTAACGGCCACGTAGCCTGAGCCGTAACCGATAAAGTGGTACTTCCATTAACGCTAGTACTTTGTGAAGTATAATCAGTATATCCATTAGTTCCAGCACCTGAATTGTTATTTATACTACCAATAGTAACATTAGTAATATGTTGTCCACTAGGATTTCCTGCTGAAGGAGTACAATAATCAGGAGTTGTATCTCCTCCTGTAGTAGTAGCAGTTACCGTATCACTTGCAGTTGATTTATTACCAGCAGCATCTATTGCAATAACATAAAAGGTATATGTTGTATTTGCACTTAAATTAAAAACTCTAGCCGTTGTATCACCATTTGTGGTTGTGCCCAAATTAATACCATCTCTATAAACTTCATATCCTGTCACTCCAACATTATCTGTTGAAGCAGTCCAGCTTAAATTTACTTCGGTATTTGTAACACTTGTAACAACTAAGTTGGTAGGTTTAGACGGTGCTTGAGTGTCACCAGTACCTCCGCCAACATTAATAGTATAATCTTCTACTTCTCCATAGGCACCTGCACCACATGCAATATTATCTCCTGCATTATAACCTACTCTTACGCGCATTCTTGTAGCTCCTGAAGCAGCTGTATTAGGAATAGTTATAGAAGAAGTTCCTACAGTACCACTAGATTTAGTTAAAGTAAATGCTTCTCCTGAATCCGAAAAATCACCATCTTGATTCCAATCAAACCAAGCATAAACTTCATTACTCGTTCCTCCTTGATATCCTATTATAGTAACCGTAAGAGTTTCACTTGCTCCTTTTGAAACATTTGTAGATATTGAAGTATGATCCTGGTAACCATTGGCTCCTCGGGTTGTGCTATTATTAATATTTCCAAAAGAGACATTCGAAATAGCATCGGGACCATTAGTAGCAGTAGCTGCACAATAATTAACATCAGTAGATGTGGTTGTAAAGTTTACAGATGAGCTGTAGTTAGAGTTCCCTGAAGTACATTTACTACGCACCTGAACTTCGTATTGGGTGGTAGCCGATAGTCCACTTAAAGTAGTGGTTGTACTAGAAACGGTATTAGTAGTCCAGGAAGAAGTTCCCGTTTGACGATACCTAACATCATAAGTAGCTCCAGATACCGCAGACCAGGAAATGGTAGCACCAGATCCTGTTATTGAAGAAGCTGTAACCCCACTAGGAACAGTAGGAGTACAAGTAGTTTGTGTATCAGTAACCCCTGTAACAATTAGAGAAAATGCCTGACTTCCACCAGTTAAGTTACCTTTATGTGTAACCGTAATAGTATATGTTCCTGAAGCTCCGGTAATATCAACTCGCTCATAAGGATCTACTCTGTTATCTCCCCTACCATTAGTAGTAACTCCCGTTAATCTCCAAGGAGAATATGTAGTTCCAGATTTTGAAACTCTAATATCTAAATCGTTTATCAGAACTGGAGTAGATACGTTTGCAGAATTATTGACCGTTCCTGCTCTATCCGTCCAGGAAATAGAAGCTAATAATGGATTTGTATTATCAGAATTTACTGTTATGGTATAGGTCTGACCAGAGTTCAGTGTTACTTCTTCGATTCTAGATTCATTTCCTTTTTGAGTTATAGTTTCTGCAGCTCGCTTTGTATTCATTAATCCCCAACCAAAAATAGGATCAGGACCATTAGCTCCAGCATCATCAGCAGTATGTAATGCTAAACCTTTTAATGTAGCAGCTTTCATAAAAGAACCCTGTGTATTTCTATGATGTTGTTGTAAAAGTAATAGAGAACCTGTTACATTAGGCGCAGACATTGACGTACCAGTATAATTCCCGTACGTATTATTTCTTAAACTTGAATATACATTTGTACCATTTCCTGTGATATCTGGTTTAATTCTTAAATCATCAGTTGGGCCTTGACTACTTCCGCTATTAATTGATACTGAAACTAAATTACCGCTGGAATCTATATTAGCATCTTGTGCATTAGCAACCGTTAAAGAGTTTTTTGCGGCTCCACGTCCCATCATTTTATCATAACCACTAACCCCACCAACTGGATTATTATTCACATTATTAGTACCATTATTACCAGCTGAAGTAACTACTAGATAGTTTGGAGCATTATACATAATTTGATCCCAATCTCGAGCTTCTGCAATATATGCCCCATAAGCAGATGCTGGCATACCTACTAGGCCATAAGAATGATTAGAAACTAACATTCCGTTAGAAGCAGAAGAAGTAGCTTCGGATAAATCACTATTCCAATCATAACCAATAGCTTTTGCGTGAGGTGCCATACCTTTTGCGCTAGCCGTAAAACCTGAAGCCATAATTGTACCTGTAACATGTGCTGCATGATCATCTGCAGAGCTTCCATCTCCAGGAGTGAATCTGTTACTTCCACCTGCACCGTCATACTCTTGGTGGTTTCTATCTGCAACACCCCCATCCCAAACATAAGCAGTCATATTTTGCCCCATAAGGTTTAGGCCTAAAGATCCACCGCTATTCAAATGATTTGCTCTGGTAGATCTGGCAGCGGCTACATTATGAGTACCATAGTAAATAGGTCTGCCGTTTTCAATTCTTTGGAGTTCCATGTAACTACCGTCAGGGTTGGTAACTTTTTCTTCCCACCCACGCTGTTTAGCAATCTTTAAAGCCTCTTGTTTTTCAGCTTTTGATTTTGTTAAAAAATCCTGTTCAATTTTTTGAAGTTTTGACAAATCGTATTTACTACGAATCTGTTGAACTTCTTTCTCGCTTTGTGCATTAACACTTATTGATAATGCCAAGAAAATCATAGGAAGAAGAATTCTTCCATCGAAGATGTTTGTGTTCATGTTAGTTATATTAAAATAAACACCTAATAAGTTAATAGATGTTTTTCTTAGTTAATTCACATAAATTTATATCTTTTCTTAAGGAAGAATCATTGTTTTAGTTAAAATTCGATGAATTTCATATTATTGGATAAGATAGAATGAACTTAAGAGAAAATAGTATTAAGTCGTTCATTTAGAATGACATAAAAATGAAAAGAAAATCACATAATGACATATGAGTCAGGTGAATATACACATTTATAAATGCTAAATCTTTTAAATTTAAAGTATGGTTCTAGACCAGCAGAAGAATTGATTGAAGAAATTGGAGAAAAGGTACTTCCTCTTTTTTCCTGACTTGTTTAAAAAAAGTGATTACCAGCAATGTGAATAAAATAATTTAGCAGTGGACTACATTGTTGCGAAGTTCAATTCTCTGAAAAAGGAAAACCTTGGAAAACGTTTCGTAATCTAAACGAATTTAAGAATTTCGTTAACGAAAGAGACGGGATAAGTCCTTAAAGGAAAAACTAATGTCAATAATGTTAAATTTAATACTTTATCAAAATCGCACTATTATTATAACAGTTTTAAAATTGATAAAAATATATTTACTTATTCCATCAACACAAGCTATAGTTAGGATTGCTAGATAATATAAGGGTAACTAAAATAAAAAATTAACATTATTCTTTTCAGGGTGGTATTGAGTTCGTAACTTTATGACACTCAAACCTTTTGAATCTTTACTGAAGACGGTTTATGGGGCCAGAATCATAACTAAGTAAAGGTTCAAATCTTAAAACCCAATAAAATGAAACAAATTCTAGTAATTGCGATTGCCCTTTTCTCGGCAATAAGTTTCGCACAAACTCAACAAAAACCAAGTGAATTAGTAGCCCAAGAGAAATCCCAGGGTGCTGATTTCAAAAACACCCAACTATTTACCAAAATTGACAAAAAAAGTGATCTTCAAGTCCCAAAAGGACTTCAGGATTACGTGTTATTTTCTGTTGATCAAGGTAAATTAAAGTCCTTGTACGGCAATTTTCCTAACACAATGAATCTGAGCATTCCAGGTCAGAAATCAACCATGTCATTGGATCTGGTAAAAGTGAACGTAGTAACCGATGATTTTTCGGCCATAGAAATGCCATCAGGCAAAGTGCTCAAGCGTAACAATGTAGCTCACTATCGAGGAATCGTAAAAAACCAACCTAATTCCTTGGTAGCAATCAGTTTTTACGATGATAAAGTCTCTGGTCTGATTAGTATCGGTGGGCAACAAGGAAACCTGGTTGTAGGACCGGTAGAAAACAGTAAAGATCATATCTTATATCAAGACAAAGAAATTAGTTATTTATATGACTTTGCCTGCCAGGCTGAGGATGATGTTACCAAAGGATATACTATCGAAGAGCTCGCTGATAATCCACAGAATAAAGCTGCTGCTAAGTGTGTAAAGGTATTCTTTGATATATGTACAGACATTGTTAATGATAAAGGAGGAGCTCAGTCAGCTTCTAATTATATCGAAGCTGTATTTAATCAGGTAGCTGCTTTATATGCCAATGATCAAATATCGCTCCAACTATCAGGAACCAAAGCCTGGGTGTCTAATCAGCCATTTAGTAATAATAACCTTGATAGCTATATAAACTATAGAAACAGCAATGGTCTTAATGGAGATTTAGGACATATGGTTAATTATAGTTTTGGAGGAGGACTCGCAGGCGGAATAGGAACGCTATGTAATTCTTCTAGAAAGTATGCCGTTTCTGGTATCAATGGTAGCTATAGTAATATCCCTACCTATTCTTTTGATGTATTCTTAATATCTCACGAGTTAGGTCATAATGTAGGATCACGACATACCCATGCCTGTGTATGGAATGGTAATAATACAGCCATCGATGGGTGTGCCGGATTTACAGAAGGAGGTTGCTCATTACCAGGAAACCCTTCTGGAGGAGGAACAATCATGAGTTATTGTCCTAATACCAGTGTAGGAGTTAATTTTAATAACGGTTTTGGTTCGCAACCAGCTAATGTAATCCGTAATTACATTGCCGGTTCAAGTTGTTTACAAACTTGTGATGGTGGTGGATGTAATACTGGAGATCCTATCGCTGTAACATTTACCAATAATTCAGATTGTACCTTACAGTATTATCAGAACAATACGTTGCAGGGATCTGCCAATGCAGGAGGATCTTATGCTGCCAATACCACAGTAGGTACTGCATGGCAAGCCAGAAAAACCTCAGGTGATACCTTTGATAATTTTACCATGACCTGTGGTCAAAATACTTACAACTCTACAGGAACATGTAGCAGTGGTGGTGGTAATTGTGATGGTGTAGCACCTTGGTCTCCAAATGTTAGTTATAGTATCGGTGATCGGGTAACCTATAATGGATATTTATATGAGTTAACTTCCAATGGATGGCAAAATCTTGGAGCTTGTACATCAAGTGATCCTTGTGCCGGAGTCGCACCATGGTCTTCGACTGTTAATTATAGTGTAGGTGATCGCGTAACCTATAATGGATCTTTATACGAAAGAACGGCAACAGGATGGACAAATCTTGGTCCTTGCGGAGCATCTTTTGCGGCCTTTGATGACAATGGACCAGCAGGAGAATTGAGATTTACTGCCTATCCTAACCCGGTAGAAGATATTCTAAATATAGAAATCAGTAACCTAAAATCTTCTTCACAGCAAATCAGTATCAAGGATATGAACGGAAGAACATTAGACATTATAGCACTGAAAACTGCTCCAGGAGGAGGAACAATTAAACAATCAATAGATGTTAGTAAATTTTCCAGCGGAGTTTATTTTGTGCAAATGACTACTGGCAGTAAAAATCTTACTCATAAGATTTTTGTAAAATAATTTTTTAATAATAATATTTTTTGGTCCCTTAAAAAGGTTGTCTTTTAAGACAGCCTTTTTTTATTGAACTAAAGTCTACACTTCACCACATCCAGTGCATGAGGAACGAACGCGTATCGAGATGTTTTTAAAATCGAAAAGATTATAAGTTAAATCAACAGGTAATAAAAATTTTAGATCCACAACAGGTCTCGATACAATTTTTCTTCATTTCTCTACAAAAAATTACTCGACTTTTTATATCAACACTTCGTCACATCGAGTGCGTAAGGAACGAATGCGTATCGAGATGCATTCAATACAAGAAGATCAATCTTTCTACTATTCTTTTTTTTAAAAATTTTTTAAATAAAAAAATAGGGTGTTTTTAGATTTAGCTGTATTAAGTACGGTACAACTATAAAAATTTTAAAAACCCCTTACTATGAGATTAATTTTTACACTACTATTTTTTATTTTAAGTATACAAATAAGTGCCCAACAGGCATACTTGGTAAAAGACATTAATACTCATTCAAATTCTGGTGCCGATGTCGATAACTTAGTAGAATTCCAAGGGCGTTTATTTTTCTCAGCTGAAGATGATCCGCATGGAGATGAACTTTGGGTGAGTGACGGAACTCCTGAAGGTACACATTTATTTGTTGATATAGAATCGGGAGCACCAGGTAGTTCTCCAACAGAATTAACAGTATTCGAAAATAAATTATACTTCAGTGCAAGGGATGCTGTTTATGGCCAGGAATTATGGGTTACAGATGGAACTCCTCTAGGAACAAAGCGTATTATCGATTTGAATCCTGGTCCTAACAGTTCGAGAATTGCAAATATTACTGTTTTTAATAACAAATTATATTTTTCTGCAGACGACGGTGTACACGGTACCGAGTTATGGGAAAGCGATGGAACCGTAGCCGGTACCAAAATAGTAAAAGATATTTATGTAGGGAACCAATTCAATAGTTCATATCCCAGGTATTTAACGGTGTACAATGGTAAACTATACTTCTCTGCCGATGATAGTAGCGAAAATGGAACTGAATTATGGGTAACCGATGGTACAGAAGTAGGAACGCAATTGGTTAAAAATATTAATCCCAACATGTATGGTTCAGGAAATCCTGTAGATATTACTGTTTTTAACAATAAACTATATTTTAGAGCTTTTGATGGTATACAAACAGAGTTATGGGAAAGTGATGGTACAGAAGCAGGAACAAAATTGGCTGTAGATATTTTTCCTGGCGGTGACTCCTACCCTTTTGATTTTATTGTGTTCAACAGCAAGTTATATTTTACAGCTAATAATGGTTCTTCAGGACTAGAATTGTTTGAAAGTGACGGAACTCCTTCCGGAACAAAACTGGTAGCTGATATCAATCCAGGTAACTCAGACTCAAGCCCAGAAGATTATATCGTTTTTCAGAATAAGCTTTTCTTTAAGGCCTATAACCCTTCAACCGGAGTTGAATTATGGGAAAGCGATGGTACTGAAACAGGAACACAATTAGTAAAAGATATTTATTCGGGAACTAATGGAGGTAATCCTCAAAACTTTTCAGTATTTAACAATCAACTTTTTTTCTCTGCTAAAGATACATCTGGAGCATCTCAACTATGGATAAGTGACGGTACCCAAACAGGAACAAAACAATTTCTAAAAATAAGAGAGAGTTCAACAGCATCCAACGCCAGATATTTTATTGATTATAATAATGAGGTTTATTTTAGAGCAAGAGACGGTATTCATGGTACTGAATTATGGAAAAGTGATGGTACCGAAGCTGGAACTGTAATGGTAATGGATAACAACCCTGGGAATGGGACTGGTGCCGACAATATGCTTGGAGTAATGAATGGTAAATTATATTACGAAGGAGATGATGGAATTCATGGCAATGAATTATGGGAAACAGATGGTACCGCTGGTGGAACCAAATTGGTAAAAGATATCAACCCAGGAAATGGGGAGTCATATCCAGACAAAGCTGTAGTATGGAACAATAAACTCTATTTTAGAGCAGAAGATCCTGCTTATGGTTCAGAATTGTGGGTAAGTGACGGAACAGCTGCAGGAACTCAACGTATTACAGACATAAATCCTGGAACGGGTCATAGCTTTATTACTGAATTGGTAGTGTTTAACAACAAACTATATTTTGGAGCAAATGATGGTGTTCATGGGACAGAGTTATGGGAAAGTGACGGAACTGAAGCAGGTACTCGATTACTAAATGATATCCTTACAGGAACCCATAGTTCTTTCCCTGAAAATTTCAAAGTTTACAACAACAAGCTATATTTTAATGCTTGGACCCCTACTTATGGTAATGAACTATGGGAAACTGATGGAACCGCTGCTGGAACCAAATTGGTAAAAGATATTTATCCTGGAAATTTAGGATCTAGCCCACAATGGATGGCTGTGTATCAAAACAAACTATATTTTAAGGCTAATGATGGTATTCACGGGGCAGAATTATGGGAAAGTGATGGAACCGAAGCAGGGACAAAATTAGCAGTAGATATTAGAGAAGGTAATAATGGTTCTTATGTTAGAGAATTAGTAGCATTCCAAAATCGTCTGTATTTTAGAGCCAGTGATGGGGTATTTGGGAGCGAATTATGGACAAGTGATGGAACTCCGGAAAGTACTTACTTAGTAGCTGATATGAGACCTGGTTCAGGTGGTTCTTCTTTGGACGATATAGTTGTTTCTAATGGTAAATTGTTCTTTAATGCTGATGATGGTATCTATCAAGAAGAAATTTGGGCATTTGAACCTTTTGATTGTAATGCGCTTACCTCAACCGTTCTTTATGTAAACTCAACAGGAACAGCAACGAATAGCGGGCGTTCCTGGACAGAAGCAACATCTTTACAACATGCCCTTAAACTGGCACAACAATGCCCTAATATTGAAGAAATTTGGGTGCAGCAAGGAACCTACCAACCTGGAAAGAATAGATTTGACACCTTTTCTATTCCTAGTAACCTTAAAATCTATGGAGGTTTCCAAGGCACAGAAACCAATGTTGCAGAAAGAGATTGGGTAACAAACCCTACCATCTTAAATGGAGACATCGGTATTCCTGAACAAATTTCAGGAAACACACTCACCTTATTAAGTTTACAAAACACGAATAATGTACATATCGATGGATTTATTATTGAAGAAGCAAATGCTGAATTTGATAACTACATAGATAATTTAGCAGATACTCGAGGAGGAGGTATTTATCTTAAAAATGCAAATAATAGCAGTATTGTCAATTGTATTTTTAGAAACAATTTTGGACAGGAAGGCGCTGCCGTATATCACACTTCAGGAAATAATACTAAAATTATTAATTGTTTATTTTACGAAAATGAAGCACAACAGACTAGTCCTATTTTTGTAGAAATGGATGCAGCAAGTTTTATCAACTGTACAATAATAAATAATACTTCTACTTCAGGAAATGGAATTTTAGGGACTAAAGATGCTACTATAACTTTTATCAATAGTATCCTAGATGGAAGTCAAACATTAAATTTCAATACTACAGGAACTGGAAGTTTAAGCTCAACGTATAGTTATTTAAAAGGAGAACATCCGTCAGGTACAGGAAACATAGATGGAACCACAATTACTGATGTTGTATTTAAAGATGTTATCAATAATGATTTTTCATTACAATTTATTTCGCCATTAGTAGATCAAGGTGATAATACTGCAAACACTACCTTAAAAGCTTTAGGAGGAAATGATCGTATAATCGATGGAGATTTGGATATAACCAATACTATTGATATTGGAGCTTATGAATACTCCAGGTTACCGCAAGTCATTACTTTCAACACTTTGTTGGATGTAACATATGGTGATCCCAATTTTGATTTAACCGCAACGGCCGATTCTGGATTAGCAATTACATATACTAGTTCTGATCCTAATGTAGCCACTGTTTCCGGCAACACAATAACAATTGTTGGAGTTGGAACAACGACCATTACAGCTAGCCAATCCGGAAATATCGAATACCTACCCGCATTGGATGTAATACAAACTTTAAAAGTAAATCCAAAACCTATCACAATTACAGCAGATACAGATCAAAATAAAATATTTGGAACAGTAGACCCGGTACTAACTCATACCATTACTAACGGAAACTTGGTGACAGGTGATATTCTAACAGGAAACCCAGAAAGAACTACTGGAGAAGATGTAGGAACTTACCCTATTAACCAGGGAACATTGAATAATACTAACTATGATATTACATTCGTATCTAATGATTTTGAAATTATCAAAGCAGATCAAACCATAACTTTTAACGCTTTGTCAGATGTTATTTATGGAGATCCTGCTTTTGATCTTAATGCAACAGCTTCTTCTGGATTAGCAGTTACGTATAGTAGCTCTGACACCAACATAGCAACCATATCTGGAAATACAGTGACCATAGTTGGTGTGGGTAGTACTACTATTACTGCCAGTCAGGAAGGAAATGGAAACTACAATGCCGCGACTGCTCATACTCAATCTTTAACTGTACTACCTAAAGGAATTACTGTAACTGCTGATGCTAGTCAATTCAAAGTACTTGGAGCCGCGGATCCAGCACTTACCTACTCCATCACCAACGGAAATCTGGTGGCTAGTGATAGCCTTAACGGAAGTCTGGAAAGAGTAACTGGAGAAGATGTAGGAACTTATCCGATTAACCAGGGAACACTAAATCATCCTAACTATAATATTACTTTTGAATCGAATGATTTTGAAATTATCAGAGGAACCCAGGTGATTACTTTCAATCCATTAACAGATGTTACATATGGAGATCCCACATTTAACCTAAATGCAACAGCCTCATCAGGATTACCTATTACTTATAACAGTTCTGATACCAATGTGGTAACCATATCCGACAACACTGTAACTATCGTTGGAGCGGGTACAGCAATCATAACAGCCAACCAGGAAGGAAATGATAGTTATAATACTGCTATATCAGTTTCTCAACCTTTAACTGTGCTACCCAAAGCTATTACGGTAACAGCAGATACTGGTCAAAGTAAAGTATACGGAACTGAAGACCCGGTATTAACTTACTCCATAACAGGAGGAAATATGGTAGCAAGTGATGTATTAACAGGAACACCTGAAAGGGTCTCTGGAGAAAATGTAGGCTTCTACTCTATCCATCAAGGAACACTTCATAACGCCAATTATAACATCACTTTTGAATCAAATAACTTTGAGATTACCAAAGCAACTCAAACCATAACATTTAATTCTTTATCAGATGTTGCTTTTGGAGATGATGCATTTTATTTAAATGCCACAGCTTCGTCAGGGTTAGCAATTACATACACCAGTTCTAATACCAATATAATAACGATCTCAGGAAATATGGCAACTATTGTTGGTGAAGGTGCTGTCATTATTTCGGCACACCAGCCAGGAAATGAAAATTATCTTACAGCTGATTTTGTAACCAGAGCTTTAACCGTACGACCTGGAAAAATTAATGAAGAGATTATAAAACTATATCCTAATCCAGTAGTAAATCAAATTCAGATTTCTGAAATTCCGACCAATACATTTTTATCCATTTATACAGAAGCTGGAAGGTTGGTTAAGCAAGTAAGTAATTATTCAAGCGAAGAAACTATTGATGTTGCAGCATTGCCTTCTGGGATTTATCTGATAAAAATCGTGTTTTTTGATTATAGAGGAGAAAAAGTAATAAAGAAATTTGTCAAACAATAATCTGTAAATAAGATTTTGGCGCATTTGTTTGTTTCACTATTAAAAACACTCGATGTGACATTAAAGTTTTATATCAAAACTATGTCACATCGAGTACACGAGAAACGAACGCGTATCAAGATACTTTCAAAAACGAAAAGATTATAGACTACTACACCTGACGGTAAAACTTCATATCAACACTACGTCACATCGAGTACACGAGGAACGAACGCGTATCGAGATGCTTTCAAAAACGAAAAGATTATAAGTTAAAGCAACAGGTAATAAAAATTCTAGATCCACACTAGGTCTCGATACAATTTTTCTCCGCTTCTCTACAAAAAATCACTCGACCTGACGGTAGAGAATCGCTACATTAAAAAACAAGACTTATCACCGTTCCTTTATCTTCAACACTATGAATCTGGATTTTTCCGTTATGAAGTAGCATAATCTGTTTACAAAGACTAAGTCCGATACCACTTCCGTTCTTTTTAGTAGTAAAAAAAGGGACAAATATTTTATCAGTGATCTCATCCGGGATTCCTTTTCCGTTATCGGATACTTTAATAATTGTATTTCCTTCAACATTCTTTTGAACCGATAAGGTAACATTAGGGTTTTCACTAGCCTGACAAGCCTCTACAGCATTAAGAATTAAGTTAATTAAAACTTGTTCTATCAGATATCGATCGATCTCAACTTCAAAATTAGTAGTATCTGCATTAAAATTAAGTTCGATATTTTTACTGTGTAATGAAGGTTGCATCAGGTTCTGGATATTTTCAAACAAATCTTTGATCAGAACTGTACTCAAATTAATACTGGTAATTTTATTAAGGCTTCGATATGTTTTTGCAAATTTCATCAGTCCTTCACTACGTTGTCTGATACTTTCGATCCCTGTTTTCAAATCATGTATTTCCAGCGGATGCTGTTCCTCATCTTTTATCGATAATTGTATATTAGTTTGCAAAGTATCTGCCAGTGATGAGATAGGCGCAATAGAATTCATAATCTCATGAGTCATCACACTTAATAACTTCTTCCACGCTTCTGATTCATTTTTATTTAAGGTAGTATCTATATTCTGGAGTACTACCAATTTAAACGAATCCTCATGCACTTGAAAAACAGAGCTCGAAACAAGCACTTTTAACTTATCATTATCCACATCTATGGTAATTGTATTACCTCCAGCATGATTCGTTTTAAAAATATCATTATACAGTGTAGGTTTTCTCTTCTCTATAAAACTTACATTCTTTAAGGAAGGAATACCTAGAATTTTCTCAAAAGAATCATTAGACCATAAAATATCACCGGTTTTAATATGGTAGGCAATAATCCCGGTATGAATCATTTCTAGTATCTTCTGGAGATAGATATATTGGGTTTCCTTTTTGTTATTAATCTCCTTAATCGTTTTATTAACTTCGTTAAACCCCTTATATAGTTGACGTAAATCCTCAGGTCCTGATTTTTCATTAAACCACCTGGAAAAATCTCTATACTTTACGGATTCAAAAAAATCATCTATTTCTGTAAATCTTCGTGTTAAATATTTATACAGGTTGTATAATAAATATACACTCAAAATAGCAGCAATAACAATATAATAGAGATGCTCAAATCGAATTGCAAAGGCTAGAGCTGCTAAAGAAAGAAATAAGATAACAACTCTAATAAAGATCGCTAATTTGTATTTTTTATAAGTCATACTTATTGAGTCTTCTATATAAAGCTGTTCGAGTAATCCCTAGTTCTTTGGCAGATTTAGAAATATTACCACTATTTTTTTCGATTACTTTTAAAATCGCATTTTTCTCTATCTCTTCAAGATTAAGATTTTTAGGCTCTTCTATTGTTTTATGGCTTTCGATAGGAGAAAACACCAGATCTTCCGCAGATAAAGTAGTAGAATCAATCATAATAACCGCTCTTTCTAATGCATATTGAAGCTCTCTTACATTACCAGGAAAATGATATGAACTTAGTTTCTTTTTAAAGCTATCATCCAATACTAAAGTTGATTTCATGTATTTATCAGAATACTGCTCTATAAAATGTTTTGCCAATAAAAGGATATCTCCTCCTCTATCTTTAAGCTTAGGCACCATTATTTCTACAGTATTAATACGATAGATAAGATCCTTTCTAAACTTGTTTTCATCTGCCAATGATGATAAACCTACATTGGTAGCACATATCAATCGTATATCAATAGATATAGGTTGATTAGATCCTAGAGGCGTTACTTGCCTGTTCTGTAATACTGTCAAAAGTCTTGCTTGCTGTTGCAGCGTGATATTACCTATTTCATCCAGAAACAATGTACCTCCTTGAGCAGCTTCAAACCTACCCTTTCGGTCTTCTCGCGCATCTGTAAATGCTCCTTTTTTATATCCAAATAACTCACTTTCGAATAAAGTTTCGGTCAATGCCCCCACATCAACTTTGACAAAAGGTTGATCTTTTCTTAGAGAGCTGTTATGAATTGCCTTTGCGATGAGATCCTTTCCTGTTCCATTCTCTCCAAGTATCAAAACATTAGCATCTGTAGGTGCTACTTTTTTAATCTTTAGGAAAACATCTTCCATTACCTTGCTCTCTCCTATAAACTCTTGCCCTTCAATTGCTGGATTCCACTTCTTAGAAATATTAGTCTTCTTTTTATTTAGAATATCTGAAATCGCTTCAACTAGCTTTTCGTTTTTCCAGGGTTTTACCAAAAAATCCGAAGCACCATCCTTAAGAGATCGTATTGCCAAATCCATATCTCCATAAGCAGTGATTAAAATTACATCAACCTCCTGATCAAACTCTTTAATCTTTTTTAGCCAATAAATCCCTTCATTACCAGTATTAATAAGACCATTAAAATTCATATCGAGAATTACAAGATCAAATTTGGTTTTACCTAATAACGATAATATGTGGTTAGGATTTTTTTCTGTAACCACCTCCTTTACAGATGATTTAAGAAGTAATCGTATTGCTGTTAATACATCAGTATCGTCATCAATAACTAATATGTTGGCATTTTTAAGTCGCATTCTTACAATATTACAATATTCTGATCCTGATCAAAAAAAAAGTTGCATCTAATTTACAAGAGTTACAAAATGTAACGATATCGCACAATAACTGTATCATAACCGAACACATCCCATAAAACCCAAAAACATAAACAACTAAAAAACAATAGGTTACATTTATGGCACGATAGTAACAATAGAAAAGTAAAAATCAATATTTATAATGGACGTACCAATCAAAAAAAAGAAATTCAACACATCTCGCATCGCTATTATGGCTGGAATACTGCTTTTTTTAGCACTCGTTATTTTTGTGTTCATTTCATCTACTGGTAAATCTAAATTAAAAGTAGATCTTGAACGTATCACAATTAGTGAGATTAAAGAAGGTACTTTTCAAGAAAATATCCCTGTTAACGGAGTTGTGTTACCAATCACCACCATTTATCTGGATGCACTCGAAGGAGGAAGAGTTGAAGAAAAATTCGTTGAAGATGGTGCAATTATGAAAAAAGGAGAACCTATTCTTCGACTATCCAATACAGACCTTGAACTTAGTCTTATCAATCAGGAAACATCAGTATATAATCTGCTTACTCAAATGCAGATCTCGCAGAATGCTGCCCGACAAAACACCATCAATCGATTAAATCAAAAAACAGATGTCGAAAGCGCATTCATCGAAGCAAAAAGAGTTTATAATCTTAATAAAAAGTTATACGATAAAAAAGTAATAGCCCGCCAGGATTTTGAAGAATCTGAGAACAACTATAACTACCAAAAACAACGCATGGAGTTGGCCAAAGAAATTGTAAAAGAAGACTCTATAGCCACTCAGCAAGAATTAAGACAAGGAAAAAGTTCGTATGCACGTACTCAGAGTGCTCTTGAACTAATGCGCAAAAAAGTGAGTGATCTTATTGTAAGAGCTCCTGTTGATGGGCAATTGACCTCTCTGGATGCAGAGTTTGGAGAATCCAAAAACAAAGGGGATCGACTTGGGCAGATCGATGTACTAAGCGGCTTTAAAGTAAGAGTAGATGTTGATGAGTACTATATCTCAAGAATTTATACGGGCCAGTATGGTACATTCACTTTTAATAATCAAACCTATAAATTGATTATTAAAAAGGTATACACTCAAGTTACCAATGGTCGTTTTCAGGTGGATATGGAATTCGAGAAAGATGTTCCTGAAGGAATCAGAAGAGGGCAAACGCTACAAATGAGAATTGCATTGAGTGAAGAAAAACAAAGTGTTTTAATTTCAAAAGGTGGTTTCTTTCAGCAAACAGGAGGTAATTGGATTTTTAAAGTTAGTGATAACGGAAAAACAGCATATAAAGTAGATACTCAATTAGGAAGTCAAAACACAGAGTATTATGAAGTATTACAAGGGTTACAGCCCGGAGATAAAGTAATCACTTCAAGTTATGATAATTACGGCGATATACAAGAACTTATTTTAGAACAATAATTATGATAAAAGTTACAGAACTAGAAAAATATTATGCTACCGAAGAGGTACAGACGATTGCTTTAAACAAGCTTTCTTTTGAAATCAAAGAGGGAGAATTTGTAGCAGTAATGGGACCCTCAGGATGTGGTAAATCTACATTATTAAACATTTTAGGGTTATTAGATGATCCTGATGGGGGTAGTTTTATTTTTAATGACATTGATGTCACAGATTTTAACGAACGTAAAAGAGCTAACCTACGTAAACACAACATCGGTTTTATATTTCAGAGTTTTAATCTGATCGATGAGCTCACTGTTTTTGAAAATGTAGAACTACCATTAATCTATACAGGAGTTAAGGTTGCAGATCGTAAAAAACGTGTACATGAAGTATTAGAAAAAATGCAAATCATGCATAGACGTAATCACTACCCACAACAACTATCAGGAGGACAACAACAGCGTGTAGCAGTTGCCAGAGCAGTAATCAATGATCCTAAACTCATATTAGCAGATGAGCCTACCGGTAATCTGGATAGTAGTAATGGTAATGAAGTAATGCAGTTACTTACAGAATTAAATGATCAGGGAACTACAATAATTATGGTAACGCATAGTGAGCATGATGCAAAATACGGACATCGGATTATCAGAATGCTCGACGGACAAAAAGTAACAGAAAACATCTTAGTATAAAAATTAGCAATCAAAAAATCGAACAGGAATGATCAGGAATTATATCAAAATAGCACTCCGTAATATCTGGAAAAGTAAAACCTATAGCTTCTTAAATCTATTTGGGTTAGCGATAGGGATTACCTGTGCATCTCTTATCTTTTTATGGGCAGAAGATGAGGTGAATTATAATTCAGAATTCGCTGGCAAAAATAGCATCTATAGGATCATTGAAAATCAACAATACGAAGGAGAATGGAGAACCTTCACCTCTACTCCTGGCCCAATGGCTAAAGCTATAACCGAAGAAATTCCGGGTATAGAATATGCTTCTCGAGTAAGAAATAGAAAACTCTTATTTAGCCTTAATGAAAAAAGAATTATTGAAAAAGGAGTGTACGCAGACCCTTCTTTCTTTACAATTTTTGATTTAGACTTTTTGCAAGGAAATCCAGAAAATGCATTTAATCAAGTTAACAGTATAGTTATATCTGAGAAAATGGCTAAACAATTCTTTGGAAATCAAAAAAACATTATAGGCAAAACTATTAAACTTGATAACAAAGAGAATTATACAATTACCGGGGTTATCAAAGACTTTCCTGACAATGTAACATTAAAGTTTGATTGGATATCAGCCTTTGAACCTTATGCAAAAAGTAGAGCTTGGTTACAAGACTGGGATAACAATTCTGTAGATACTTATATAAAAGTTGCTGAAAAAGCTAATGTAGCTGCAATTGACACAAAAATCAGAAGCTTTTTAGAAGAAAAAACTGGAGATCCTGGTACTTCTGCATTTTTATTCTCTATGAATGACTGGCATTTAAGAAGTCAGTTTGAAAGTGGAAAACAAACAGGAGGAAGAATCTTATATGTTCGTTTATTTATGATCATTGCTTGCATCATTCTATCCATTGCTTGCATAAATTTTATGAACCTGGCCACTGCAAGAAGTGAAAAAAGAGCCAATGAAGTTGGAGTAAGAAAGGTACTCGGAGCAGTAAGAAATCGATTAATCACCCAATTTATTACTGAAGCCATACTAATGGCTAGTTTGGCTGTTCTACTTAGTGTATTACTAACAATTTCTGTGTTACCTGCTTTTAATGTATTAGTAGAAAAACAATTAAGTATTGGATTTGGAAACCCTATACATCTTTCAGCATTATTACTCATTACACTCATCTGTGGATTATTTGCAGGTTGTTATCCAGCATTGTATTTATCCTCCTTTAAACCCATAGCTGTATTAAAAGGAATAAAATCAAAACAAGGTAGCGCTTCTCTTATTCGAAAAGGATTAGTCATAGCACAATTCACCGCCTCTATCGCACTTATCATTAGTACACTTGTTGTATATCAACAAATACAACACGTAAAAAACAGAGAATTGGGATATGAGAAGGAGCGTCTAATCACTATGAATGTGCGAGGTGATATGATTAAAAACTTTAATCGTATCAAACAAGATATGCTAAAAACCGGAACAATCGAAAATGTAGCTCTTAATAGCTATGAAACTCTTTCGGTTGGTAATAATGGATCTGGAATGACCTGGAAAGGCAAAGATGAAAGTAATGACCTGTTAATTTCTTATCGTTTTATCAGCCCCGAATTTATATCCACCGCAGGAATGGAAATTATTAACGGTCGTGATTTTCAGATTGGTTCTCCTGCCGATACTACCAATATTATTATAACCCAATCTCTGGCCAAAATAATGGGAGAAGAAACAGTTATCGGAAAAAATGTGCAATGGGGCGATTCACAATTAAAAGTAATGGGCGTTGTAAAAGACTTTTTATATGGTGATATGTATACCAGTAGTGACCCCGTTGTTTTCTTTAATGACCCCGAAGAAGCAAGATATATGTATGTAAAATTATCAGCAAATGGTAATACTGCAAGTACCTTGGGTAAAATTAAAGCTGTTATGCAGAAAAACAATCCTGCATATCCCTTTGAATATAGTTTTGTAGACGATGATTTTAATGCCAAATTCAAAAGTGAAAATCTTGTAAGTAAGCTATCCAGAATATTTGCTGTTTTGGCTATTCTAATTTCTTGCCTGGGATTATTTGGGTTAGCTGCCTATACTGCCGAACAAAGAAATAAAGAAATCGGGGTAAGAAAAGTACTGGGTGCAAGCGTAAGTCGCATAGTACGATTATTATCCAAAGATTTCTTAAAACTAGTTTTAATCGCCATTGTTATTGCAATACCTCTTGCCTGGTTCGTTATGAAGAACTGGTTGGATGGATTTGCATACAGAATTAATATTAATTGGTGGGTCTTCATAGTTGCTGGTCTTACAGCGGTAATGATCGCATTGTTTACCGTAAGTTTTCAAACAATTAAAGCCGCCATTGCTAATCCAATCAAAAGTTTACGAACAGAGTAATCATCATCAATCAAAAAACGAACAGTATGATCAGGAATTATTTTAAAATAGCATTTAGGAATTTAAAAAAACGAAAAGGTTTTACGCTAATTAATATTTTAGGGCTTGCACTAGGTTTTGGATGTTCTATTCTGATCTTTTCATATGTTAATTATCATCTTCAGTTTGACGACTTTCATAATAATGCCGACAGGGTTTATAGAATTGTTACCGAAGAACATAAAGACGATATAGAGTACGAAGCATCTGTACCGCCAGGTTTTGCAAAAGCCTTTATTTCTGATTATAATTATGCCGAAAAAGTTGCTAATTTATATATCAGAGATGGTTGGCAAATTAGTGACATTGATGGGGATGCCTCTCAACGCTTTCTTGAAGATATAGCCTTTTCTCAGCCTGATTTTTTCGAAATCTTAAACTTCCCACTTATAGATAAATTAGGAGATCGAACTCTGGATGAACCCAATGTAGCATATATAACCGAAAAACTATCTAAAAAGATGTTTGGTGATAAAAATGCACTGGGAAAAACCTTTGTACTAGAAAATACAGAAACCGTTCAAGTAATAGGAGTCCTTAAAGATATTCCTACCAAAACAACTATCAAAGGTGAAGCATTTATCTCTTTTGAAACCTTAAAAAGCTATAGTAACTTTATATACAGTGGCTCATGGGGAGGAATCAACGGAAGTCTAAGATGTTATACACTATTAAGACCTAATCAAAATATAGCTCAGATTGAGCAAACACTAATCCCATTAGTAAAAAAACATCGCCCTAAAAGTAAAAATGTACACCGTTATAAACTTCAGGCATTGGATGATATTCATTTTGATGCAAGGTATGATGGAATCAATGGCAACCTATTATGGGTATTTTCATTAATAGGTTTTTTCTTAATGGCAATTGCCTGTATCAATTTTATTAATATCTCTACCGTTCAGGCTTTTTCACGTTCAAGAGAAATCGGTATTCGCAAAGTATTGGGCGGTATCAAAAGTCATCTCTTCTGGCAATTTATTTCAGAAACATTTATTATCAGCTTTTTTGCCCTTATTATTGGATTTATAATAGCCATAATTGCATTGCCCCAATTTAATGAGCTCTTTCAATTACAACTTTCTATACAATCTTTGTTTAACCTAAAAGTGATTGGTTTTGTATGCCTTTTATTACTGATGGTTTCATTTTTTGCGGGTAGCTATCCCGGAATTATATTGGCTAGAATAATTCCTTCACTTGCACTTAAAGGAAAACTAACTCAAAACGATACAGGAGGACAACGAACTCGTAAAATTCTGGTAACCGCTCAATTTGTTATTTCTATTGTACTGATAATATCAACTATAATTATCGGACGCCAAATTAACTATGCCGTTACTCAAGATTTAGGTTTTGATAGAGAAGCTATGGTAATGGTAGAGATTCCTGAAGATATCGAAACCACAAAGCTAGAAGGTTTAAAACAAAGGATTGATCAGCTCTCTGGAGTTAAAAATAGTACAGCTTGCTTTTCAAGTCCGGGAGCATCAGAGAATAACTGGGGAACCAGCATAAAATATCATAACAGAGCTGATTATGAAGAATTTTCTATTTCTGTAAAAATTGCTGATGAAGACTATATAGACACTTTTGGTTTAAAATTAATTGCAGGACGTAATTTTTATGCATCTGATTCTATTACTGAAGTGGTCGTAAATGAAAAACTAGCCCAAAAATTAGGTCTTTCCTCCTATGAAGAATTGATCGGAAAACGTATTGATATCAACAGAAGTAATATCAAAGCATCGATTGTAGGTGTAATTGATAATTTTCACGATCAGAATTTCCACAAAGGTATTTCCCCTGTTTTTATAGCACCTCGAACCATTAATTATAATGAGATAGCTATCAAAATGCACGGGCAAAATATCAACACCACGTTGTCCGAAATTGAAAACCTATGGAAAGAAGTTTTCCCTAAATATATCTATCAGTATAACTTTCTGGATGAACGCATAGCTGGTCAATATGCTGACGAACAACGTTTTTTATCCATGTCCAGGCTATTTTCGGGATTGGCGATTTTTATAAGTTGCTTAGGACTTTATGGATTGATTTCTTTTCTCATAGCTCAAAAAACCAGAGAAATAGGAATCAGAAAAGTACTAGGTGGTAAAATAAGCGATATCTTATTATTAGTTACCCAGGATTTTCTGAAGCTCGTTCTAATCGCGGGAGCATTAGCTTCTCCATTAGCCTGGTATTTTATGAATAATTGGTTACAAAACTATACATATCGTACAGAAATAAGCTGGTGGATTTTTGCATTGGCGATAGGTGGATTATCAATTATCACTTTGGTTACAGTAAGTTATCAAGCTATAAAAGCAGCAGTAGCAAATCCTATAAATAGTTTACGAACAGAATAGTATATCATCATCAATCAAATCGAACAGTAATGATCAGGAATTATTTTAAAATAGCGTGGAGAAACATTGTAAAAGAAAAGATGTTTACAGCCATCAAAATAGGTGGGTTTGCCATTGGTATAACTGCTTGTTTATTAATCTCTCTTTTTATTAGAGATGAACTTAGTTATGATCAACATTATAAAAACACCGATAGAATATATCGCGTTGTTGCAGAATATAAAGTGAATGGAGAAGAACTCAAAAGTGTACATTTTCAATTACCATTTGCTGATGCTTTAGCTTCAGATTATCCAGAAATCCTAAAAGCAGGAAAATCTAATCCTAGTGAGCTTTTTGGAGCAGGAGCAAGAGCTTTTAACATCCAAGGTAAGGATCAAAGTATTTTTGAAGAAGGTTTTATATATGCAAATCAGGAATTACTAGATATTCTGGAAATCCCGATACTACAAGGTGATGCCGCTACCGCATTAAAAAAACCTTTCAGTATTGTAATATCAAAGTCCAAAGCTGATAAGTATTTCCCCAATGGTGATGCTATCGGAAAAACATTGGTTTTAGACAATGACACTTCCAAAACCTATATGATTACAGGAGTGATGGATAAACCATTAGGTAAATCGCACTTTGAGTATGATTTTTTAATGGAAATCGAAGACGAAAATATGAGTTGGACCAATAACAACTACTTTACTTATGTTTTAGTCGATGAAAAAGCAGACATCCAGCAATTAGAGAAAAAAATGCTTTCTGTTATAGATAAATATATCATCCCAGCCTATGGATCAAGAGGAAGAAGCAAAGAGTTTATGGATGTTATGAAAACCAGCAAACTCACCTTACAGCCAATAAGTGATATTCATCTTAAGTCTACAGTAAATATGAATGATGGCTTAAAACACGGTGATCTCAGGTTTGTATGGTTATTTGCAGCAATAGCTATATTTATTCTATTATTAGCTTGTATAAATTTTATTAATCTATCCACGGCAAAATCTGCAAATCGAGCTAAAGAAGTAGGCCTAAGAAAAACTATTGGAGCATTTAGAAAGAACCTTATTACTCAATTCATTACAGAATCTGTAGTTTTTAGTATTATCTCATTTATTCTTGGAGTAGCATTAGCCTGGTTATTATTACCAGCATTTAATTCTATTGCTGCTAAAGAATTAATGATTCCTTTAGGGCAATGGTGGTTTTTACCATTAATATTTATAGCATCTTTATTAATTGGAGTAATTGCAGGTTTGTATCCCGCATTTTATCTATCTGCTTTTAAGCCAGTAAGCGTATTAAAAGGAAACCTAAGAACTGGAAGTAAGAGTGGAAAATTGCGTAGCGGATTAGTGATTTTTCAGTTTACAACCTCTATTATTTTAATCATAGGAACTTTAATTATCTATCAACAAATGAATTATATCCTTAATAAGAAATTAGGATATAATAAAGAACAGGTACTCATTATTCAAGGAACAAATACTTTAGGAAATAAAGTTGCGACTTTTAAAAATCGTCTTAAGCAAATTCCTGATGTAAAACAGGTATCAGTTAGCGATTATTTACCCGTTGACGGAACAAAACAAAATGGTAATACTTTTCAAAAAGTTGGAGATAAAAACCTCAACAAAAGTGTTCCGGGACAGATATGGCGAGTAGATCACGATTATGTTAAAACACTTGGATTAACTATTACCAAAGGAAGAGATTTTTCTACAGAATTTGCATCCGATTCGATAAACTCAATTCTTATCAATAAAACCATGGCAAAAAGCCTAGGATTAAAAGATCCTGTTGGAAAACAAATAAGTAATGGAGAGAACTGGACTATTATCGGAGTCTTAGAAGATTTTCATTTTAAATCTCTAAAAGAAGATATAACACCATTAACATTGGTGGTTGGTAATAGCCCCGGAATGATTTCGGTAAAAATGGACACTGACGAAGTGAGCAATGTATTGGGATCTATCACAACGGTTTGGGATAATATGATGCCTAATCAATCATTTAGGTACACTTTTCTAGATCAAAAATTTGCCAACATGCATGATGATGTACAGCGTATGGGAGTCATATTTAACAGTTTTGCCATGTTTGCACTTCTAGTCGCTTGCCTTGGGTTATTCGCATTATCTGCATTTATGACCGAACAACGAAAAAAAGAAATCAGTATTCGCCTTGTACTGGGTGCATCTTTCAAAAGCATCTATAAAATATTAACAGTTAATTTTTTAAAACTAGTTGCGATTTCAATTCTAATCGCAGTGCCCATTGGATGGTATCTTATGCAAAAGTGGTTAGAAGATTTTGTCTATCGAATAGATATGAATTGGCAGGTCTTTGCAGCTTCAGGCCTACTAGTTTTAATCATAGCAGTGCTAACAGTGAGTTATCAATCTATCGGAGCAATATTAGTTAAACCTATTAAAAGCTTACGTACAGAGTAAATTTAATTAGCAATCTACTCACTAATTTATTGAGAGGTTAAACAAAGAGTTATGTTTAGAAATTATATCAAAATAGCCTGGAGAAATCTAGTAAAACAAAAAGTTTTCTCATTTATAAATATTATAAGTTTATCGATAGGTTTATCAGCTTCATTTATTATTGGGATGATGGTATATTACGATTTTACCTTTGATAAGTTTCATGAGGATGGGGATCGTATTTACAGAGTTGTAACCAATTTTGAATCTCCTCAAGAAAAAATTGGGATGTCTGTAACAGATGTTCAGTTTGTCGAAGATTTAAACTACGTTTCTGGCATAAATGTAATAGCACCATTTTATGAAGCTAATCTGGATAAAATCAAAAGCTCACAGAGAGGTGCGGAGTTTGAAAAACCCAAACATGTTATTTATACTGAGAAGGAATATTTTGAGTTGTTTCAATATACTTGGTTGGCAGGAGACCCATTAGATATTTTGGAAAGAACAAACGAAGTGGTGTTAAGTGAAAAAAGGGCCAATAAGTATTTCCCACAATTAAAGCCTTCTGAAATAATTGGTAAAACCATTACCTATAATGACTCTATAATAGTTCAAGTAACTGGTGTTGTCCAAAATTTTAAAAATAGAAGTGACCTAGTTTTTGAAGAATTTATTTCTAGCCCGACACTAAAAAATAATAATCCACCCGTTTATCAATCTCAACTATTTATTAAAATTGATAAAAACGTTGAAATAGCTACGATCCAAAAACAAGCAAACGCAATAGTTGAGAAATCTGGAAGAAAATACTTGAAAGTCTCTGGAATGGAAATGGAATTTGGTTTTCAACCATTACATGATATTCATTTTAATACTGAATACGAAATTTATGATAAAGGTAGAGCACGACCAGACAAATCGATTCTCCTGAGTTTGATATATATTGCTGTGTTTTTATTACTCTTAGGATGTATTAATTTTATTAATCTTAATACAGCCCAAGCAACTAAACGTAGCAAAGAGATAGGTATTAGAAAAACACTGGGAGGATCCAAAAAACAGTTAATCATTCAATTTTTGGGAGAAACCTTTTTATTAACGATACTTTCTTCTCTGATCTCTTTGATCATTACTGTAGGACTTTTAGAAGTATTTTCTGAGTTTATCCCCGGAGGTTTGGGAATCTCGGTTTTTATTGAACCTATAGCTATAGGTATTTTAATTAGTATTCTTTTTGGAGTAACACTATTGTCAGGTTTTTATCCTGCATTAGTACTTTCGGGATTCAAACCAATTTCGGTATTAAAAAATAAAGCTACTTCGGGAAAAAATAGTTCTTTTTTCAGAAGTTCATTAACGGTTTTTCAGTTTACCATAGCACAAATTTTTTTATTAGCTACTTTATTAGTAGGTAAACAAATCCATTTTATGTTAAACAAAAACATGGGATTTAGGTCTGAGGCAATTGCTTTTACATATTTTCCTTGGGAAGATAGTTCTTTAGACAAACGTAAACGTTTCACAGAAAAAATTAAATCTATTCCCGATGTAAAACTTGTAAGTTTTGGAGGTGAGCCTCCGGCTGGCATGCTTTTCCCAAGCTATACCACATATATTGATGGAGAAAAAGAAATTAAAATGCCTGTACATCTGTTAAATGGTGATCTTAATTATTTAGAGATATACGAAATCCCTTTACTGGCTGGGCGAAAACGTCTCAGTGATTCTAGTGAAGAATTTATTATTAATGAGACATATAGTAAACTTTTGGGCTTTAAAACTCCAGAAGAAGCTTTAGGAAAGTATCTTAAATCTTCAATTTCTAATAGTAATCCTTATCCTATAGTAGGTGTTATGAAAGATTTTAATCAACGGTCTTTAAAATCAAAAATTGAACCTATGGCTTTAAAAGGACGCCGAAGGTCTTCAACCTTCTCTGCAGTTCATTTCTCTTTGCATAGAAAAGAATCCGAAAACTGGTCAGATATCATTAAAAAAGTAGAAACTTTCTGGAAAGAAATATATCCTAATAAAGATTTTGAAGTACGTTTTATGGATGAAACCATCCAAAATTTTTATCAACAGGAATATCAGATATCTAAATTATTAAAATGGGCTACTGCTATAGTTATATTGATTAGTTGTTTAGGGTTACTTGGGCTTGTGATTCATACTACAGAAAAACGAACAAAAGAAATAAGTGTAAGAAAAGTTCTGGGAGCTCCTATCACTAGGTTGATAGTTTTGATTTGTTCTGAGTTTTTAAAACTACTGATTGTAGCATTTCTAATAGCTATACCTATTGCCGTTTGGTGGTCAAAGAATTGGCTGCAAGAATTTGCATACAGAACATCCATAAGCCTCTGGATCTTTTTAATAAGCGGACTAGGAATGTTTATAGTCGCTATACTAATAATGGGAACAAGAGTTTTTAAAACAGCAACTCTTAACCCAATAAAAAATTTAAGAGCAGAGTAAAAAAATATCATCAAATCATATCTGTCTTTGGCAGAATAAAACGAACAATAATGATCAGAAATTATTTAAGAATCGCCTGGAGAAATGCCATAAAGCAAAAACAGTTTACTATTCTTAACATACTAGGGTTAACAATAGGAATTACTACTTGTTTTATAATAGGATTATATATCCATAGTGAGATGACTTTCGATACTTTTCACGATAAAGGGGATCGTATCTACAGAGTGAATCAACCTAACATTTGGGGAGATTGGAGCTCAATATCTGCTAATACAGGGCCTAATGTGGCAACCGCCTTAAAAGAGGATGCTCCAGAGTTTGAACAAGTAACACGATTATTAAATACAAATTCAAGAGTTGTACGAACTCAGAACAATGAAGAAAGTAGTCTATTTAATGAAACTAATTATTTTGCTGCAGAAGAAAATTTCTTTGATGTCTTTTCGTTTAACTTTATAAACGGTAATCCAAAATCTGCTCTAAAGTCTCCAAATAGTATGGTGATAACCAAAGAGACTGCTACTCGATATTTTGGAGATAAAAATCCACTTGGAGAAATTGTTGAAGTTAAAGATTATGATGGTTCCTGGAAAGGGTATACGATCAAAGGTGTATTAGAAAATGTACCTCACGAATCTCATTTGCAATTTGATATCCTGGTATCTCTAAGTAGTTTTAAAGAGAATATGGATAGAGATGGTTGGAAATGGATATGGACTGCCTTTTCTACTTATGGATTAGTAAAAGAAGGAACAGATATCAAAGCTTTAGAGGATAAATTACAGGCTATCCCTCCAAAATGGGCACCTCCCACTACCGAAAAAATATTCAATCAGTCTTTTACAGAGTTTACCGATGGTAACCCCTGGAAACTATACCTTCAACCATTGAGAGAAATTTATAGTTCTGGAGATCCTGACCTTCATTCCTTTGGTCCTACAGGAAATCCTCAATTTGTGAGCATATTTGGTGCTATTGGGATTTTGGTACTTGTACTATCAAGTATAAATTTTATGAACCTTTCAACAGCCAGATCCTCAAAAAGAGCAAGAGAAATAGGAGTAAGAAAAGTATTAGGTTCTAAAAGAAATGGATTAATCAAACAGTTTGTAGTCGAGTCCACTTTTTACGTAGTCATCAGTACTATTTTAGGACTGTTTTTGGTATATTTTTTACTAGATGGATTCAATACCATTGCAAGAAAAGATATTGATTTAGTGCCGTACCTCAACAATCCTATATTTATTGGTGTAGTGATAATCTTTATGCTGCTATTAGGATTGATAGCAGGTAGTTACCCTGCTTTTTATTTATCATCATTTAAACCTATTGAAACGCTTAAAGGCAAAATAATTACTGGTTTTAAAGGAAAAGCTATTAGAAATGGGTTAGTTGTATTTCAATTCACTATTTCTATAGCACTTATTATATGTACATTTTTTGTACAAAAACAATTATCATATGCTTCATCTCTGGATATCGGGTTTGCAAAAGATAATATCTTGCAAATTCATAATATAGAACAAATAGGATTTGATACAGAAACCCTTAAAAATAAATTTCTTTCTAAACCTGCCTTTACTAAAGTAGGCAAATCCTTCGGAATCCCTCCAAACATCTGGTCAGGAGATCGATATAAAGCAGACGGTCCTGAGAGTTCTGTGGTTCAATTACGAAATGTGCGTACAGAAGAAGATTATCTCAACGTATTAGGAGTAGAGTTTTTGGCAGGTCAAAATTTTGATATATCCAGAGCTAATGATAAATATAAGGTGATCCTAAATGAAGAAGCTGTAAAAGTTCTGGGTTGGGGTACTCCAGAGACGTATCAAACCAATTCTCCTATAGGAAAAATTGTTGCCTTGGCTTCTGGTAGTGAAGATGAATTTGAAGTAATGGGAGTTGTTAAAAACTTTAATTTCAATAGTGTTAAAGAAAGAATAGCACCATTAGTTATCATTCATCATCAAAATGATAAAGTATGGGATTATGGAGGTGGCTTATCGTTTTATTCGATGCGCTTAAATCCAAATGTGATCAAAACTGCTTCGGATCTGCAATTGATTATAGAAGATGTCAAAAAAGAAGTTGCACAAATAGATGCATCGGTTCCTTTTGAATACAGTTTTATGGATCAGGATTTTGAGAATACTTTCAGGTCAGAACAACGTATGAGTACGGTATTAAACATATTTACCCTTATGGCAATGATTATTGCTTGCTTAGGATTATTTGGATTAGCAGCTTTTTCTGCAGAACAACGCATTAAAGAACTAGGTATTAGAAAAGTGCTAGGCGCTAAGGTTTCTCAGCTTACCCTGTTGTTTTCGTCAGAGTTCACAAAACTGATATTAATATCCATCCTTTTGTCAATGCCAATTGCTTATTTCTTAGTAAATGAATGGCTTAAAGATTTTGCATATAGAACTCCTATAGATATTTGGGTATTTGTACTGGCAGCAGTTTTTGCCTTTATAATTACAATACTAACAGTAAGTTTTCAGGCTATTAAAGCATCTATAGCAAACCCTATTAATAGTTTAAGAACAGAATAAAAAGTATATCATCAATCAATCTGTTTCTGGCAGATCAAAAACAAACAGTTATGATCAGGAATTATATTAAAATAGCTTGGAGAAACTTATTAAAAAACAAGATGTTTTCATTCATCAACATTTTTGGATTATCTATAGGTTTAGCTACTTGTTTCCTTCTTCTATTATATGTTTTTAATGAGCTTAGTTATGATAAACATCATAAAGATGTAAATTCAATTTACAGGATAGCTTTAGAGACAAAAGATGAAAAATGGGCAGCAACACCTGCTCCAGTTGCACAGGCTTTAAAAACAGATTTTAATGAAATCGAAGAAGTCACTAGAGTATTAAATTTTCCAACTGTTGATAGACTTTTATTAAAGAACGAAAAAGATGATACTCAGTTTTATGAAACTAACGGTTATTATGCTGATGCGTCATTTTTTAAAGTTTTTACTTATAATTTTAAATTTGGAGATTCTAACACAGCATTAGAAAAACCAAATACGGTAGTAATTTCTGAATCAATTGCTACCAAAATGTTTGGAGATCAAAACCCCATTGATAAAACAATCAGTATTGGTATCCCTTATGGAACTTTTGATTATACAATAAAAGGTGTTTTTAAAGATGTTTATAAATCACATGTAAACCCCAACCTTGTATTATCCATGCAAAATGGGGATTTAGGACAATGGGTAAAAAATCAAACCAATTGGGCTAATAACAATATATTTTATACATATTTAAAATTTAAAAAAGATACCAAACTACCTTCTTTTACACAAAAAATCCCCGCTTTTTTAGATCGTAATGGTGGTGCCGATTTGGAAACAATAAATACTTCAAAAAGCCTTTTTCTACAGCCTATTAAAGATATTTATCTTAAATCTTCTATTGGCAATGAAATCTCGAGTAACGGAAGTATGAAGTACATATACATATTTAGTTCAATAGCTGCTTTTTTATTATTGATTGCCTGCATCAATTTTATGAACCTCTCCACTGCTCGATCAGAAAAAAGAGCCAAAGAAGTGGGTGTTCGTAAAGTAATGGGAGCGAATAAAAAGACATTGATTATGCAGTTCTTAGGAGAATCTCTTTTGATGTGTTTTATAGCACTTACTATTGCATTATTAATCATATTACTTTTCTTACCAGTTTTTAATGCGTTAACTCAAAAAGAACTTGACCTTTTTCAAAACCCAATGCTCATCTATTGGATTATTGGTCTTACTATAATCACGGGGTTATTATCTGGTATGTATCCTGCTTTTTACCTATCGTCCTTTAAACCAATTACTGTGTTAAAAGGAAAATTGATTAATAGTATTTCTGCAAGCAGTATTCGCAAAGGGCTTGTAGTGTTTCAATTTACAATCTCTGTATCACTAATATTAGTAGCTATAGTGATCTGGAAACAAATGAATTATCTCCAAAATCAGGATTTAGGATTTAAAAAAGATCAACAAATTATAGTTCCCTTTCGTAATCCTAATGTAGTTAAAAACTATGATGCTTTAAAAAATGAAATCCTAAAAAATCCTAAAATTGCTTCAGTATCTGCAGGAACCACGTATCCAGGTTTTCAACTTGTTCAAGACAAACTTTTCTATTCCGAAGGAAAGACCATGGAAGATAAAGTAGATATTCATTTTGCCCAGGTATATGATGATTATATAGAAACATTAGGGTATAAATTGCTACAAGGAAGATCTTTTACCACTCAATTTCCAGCTAATAACAATAGTATAATTCTTAATGAAACAGCAGTTGCTCAATTGGGGTATACTACAGAAAATGCTGTTGGAAAGAAGATATATTATGAATATGAGCAGGAAAGGTTTGACATGGAGATTGTAGGAGTAGTTAAAGATTTTAATTATCAAAGTTTACACCAAGCAATTACTCCATATGGAATAGTTCGACTCGAACAAGAACAACCAAATTATCTTATTGCCAATGTTAAAGAAGGTGACTTTACAACCATTGTAGCTGGCATTAATACTATCTGGAACAAAATAAACTCAGGAACTCCATTTGAATTTTCTTTTTTGGATCAGGATTTTCAGAGAAACTATAACCGAGAAAAAAGAACATCTGATATTATCACCTATTTTACAGCAATCACCGTATTTATAGCTTGTCTGGGATTATTAGGACTAGCATCGTTTAGCACGGAGCAAAGAAGAAAAGAAGTTGGTATTCGTAGAGTTTTGGGAGCGTCAATTACTAGTATAACAGCTTTGCTTTCTAAAGACTTTTTAAAACTAGTGATTATAGCTATCCTTATCGCTTGTCCTATTTCTTATTATCTAGGGTATACCTGGCTTCAGGACTTTGCATATCGCATCAATATAAACTGGTGGTTATTTCTTGCTGGTGGTATTATAGCAATATGTGTAGCTCTTGCAACGGTAAGTTTTCAGGTTATTAAAACGGCAATTATAAGTCCAGTAAGAAGTTTACGAACAGAATAAAAATCAATCTAATTGCCTTCAGGCAAATAAAAACAATAGTTATGTTATTCAATCATTTTAAATCAAACCCTAAGAAAAAAGCCAAAAAAGCTGGTTTTGGTATCCTCATACCAACTCTTATTATGGCATTGCTTTTTAATCCAGAAAATAAAAGAGCGCAATCCAAAACTATAGCGGTAGACCATTTTGAAAAAGTAATCGTAAGTCCTCATATTCAGGTTACTTTTAAAGAAGGTAATGAAGAATCTGTTACTATAGAAAATGCAAAACTTCCATTAGAAAAAATAAATATGGTCGTTTCTGGAAAAACACTTCATATTTATCTGGATGGTGCTAAAACTGTGACCAAAACTAAAACTGTTCAAAAAAATGGTTGGAAACAAAAAGTTCCGATTTACAAAAACACCATGGTTACCGCAGTAGTTACCTACAAAAAACTTCAAGACCTGTCTTTAAGAGGAGAAGAAACTTTTGTTTGTGAAAGTCTGATAAAAGCAGACAAGTTTAAACTAAAAATTTACGGAGAATCCCAGGTGTATTTAAACAATGTACAATTCAATAGTCTTAGCTCTTCTATCTATGGAGAAAGCTATCTTGAAATTAAAAAAGGAACCATCGGTAAGCAAAGATTTATTGCATATGGTGAGAGTCGGATCAATACATTAGGAGTAGATAATCAAATTACCAAAATCACTTCTTATGGTGACGGTAGCTTTAGGTTTAATGTATCTGAAAATTTAAACATTACTGCTTTTGGTGAAGCTAATGTAGCTTTTGAAGGTGATCCAAAAATAAAAAAAGGACTTGTATTTGGAGAAGCCACTGTTAGAAAAATTAATTAAACGCACATCTCTTCTATTATAAATTATAATAGACGATCGTTGATAACCAGGGACAAACTAATAATCATATACTATGTATAATTTATATTTAAAAATTGCCATTCGTTATTTAAGAAAGAACAAACTCTATTCTTTTATAAATATAGCAGGATTAGTTATAGGAATGTTTTCTTTTATATTGATATCCTTATATGTAAATAATGAGCTTAGTTATGACAAATTCGACAATTCAGAAAATGTATATCGCGTATACATGGATTATCTTGAAGGGGATAACTTTGTTCCTGGAGATGCGCAAACCTATAATTTAACTGGTCCTTCCTTAAAAAAGGAGTTTCCTGAGATACAAGAATACACCCGAACACATCGTTTTGACAAAGTCACTTTTACTTTTGGAGATAAAACTATAGAAGAAACCAAAGGTTGTTTAGCAGATCAGTCCTATTTTGATATCTTTAAATACCCTTTGTTAAAAGGTAACCCTGATATTGTTTTAAAAGATCCCTATTCCATTGTTCTTACAGAGTCTTTATCAGAGAAGATTTTTGGGACAGAAAATCCTATAGGTAAAACACTCTCTGTGTATTATGCACGAGAAGAAGCTGTTGTTAAAGTTACTGGAATTGCTAAAGATACTCCTGAAAATACCCACGCCAAAACAAATTTCTTTATCTCCTTTAACACTTTAATAACCTGGGATGCTTTCTTAGGGCAGCAAAAACCCAATTGGAGTCAAAACAACTTTTTTACCTACATCAAGGTAGATAAAAACACAAATATTGCTCTTCTGAAAGAAAAGATTATGAATAGTAATCTTGATGGAAAAGATGCAGAAAGACATAATATAGAACCTCTGGAGGACATACATTTATATTCAAATAAACCATATGAGGCAGAAACAAATGGCAGTATTAGCAGGGTACGATTTTTATCTGCAATTGCGTTTATTATATTAATACTTTCCTGGTTTAATTACATCAACCTCTCCTCTACTAAATCCTTAGAAAGAGCAAAAGAAATTGGCATCAGAAAAGTAGTAGGAGCGCAAAAGAAACAACTCATTATTCAATTATTATTAGAATCAATACTAATTAATTTTCTGGCCATTGGGATAGCCATTGTATTGTCTTTTATTTTGCTGCCTGTTTTTAATAATTATACCGGTAAATCCTTATTCTTACAACTATCAGATGTAAAAAGGCTATTGCCTATAGTCGGATTTATTGTAGTAGGAATTTTGCTTGCTGGTTTATATCCTGCATTACTAGTAAGTAACTATAATCCTACAAAAGCATTAAAAGGTAAAATAAGAACTTCTGCAAAAGGCTTAAATGTTAGAAAAGGTCTCGTTATTGCCCAGTTTATGGCTACTATAACGTTGCTCATCGGTACCATTGTTGTAACAAAACAAATCAATTTCTTAGAAAAACAACCAATTGGTACAAATCTTAATCAGGTGATTGCTTTACATGGAGAAATTATTAGTAAAAAGGAAGAGGATTTACTAAAAGCAGATTTTAACATTTTAAGAACCGAGTTAGAAAAATTCTCATTCATAAAACAGACTTCAACAGCAGAAACGTTTCCAGGAGATGGTTATGATCTCCTGTCTTCCTTTATTGGTATTACGTATCCTAATGGTATTAAGGATGACAAAAAAATGTATCATCAATACCAGGTACATCCGGATTATTTTGATCTATTAGATATTAAGTTTATGGCTGGAAAAGCATTTTCATTAGACGGTCAGAATCCTAATTATAAAATTGTAGTAAACGAAAAGTTTATACAGGAAATAGG
Source organism: Aquimarina callyspongiae (assembly GCF_034322225.1). Taxonomy (NCBI): domain Bacteria; kingdom Pseudomonadati; phylum Bacteroidota; class Flavobacteriia; order Flavobacteriales; family Flavobacteriaceae; genus Aquimarina; species Aquimarina callyspongiae. The sequence continues at coordinate 352,737 of NZ_JAXLPA010000004.1, forward strand.
AATCCCAGAAGCATCAAATGCCATTGATAAAAAAGTCAAATTCTTTGGGAAAGAATGGACCATTTCTGGAGTTATGAGGAACTACCATCATTTTAGTCTTAAAAATGTAAAAAAACCAATGATCATTCGATATGGCAATGCCAACAGTAATCTTTTAGTAAAATTGGACGATCAGATCGTATCAACTTCAGGAATACAAAATACCATAGTTGAATTAAAAAATGCTTGGAACGGAGTTTTTCCTCAAAGTACATTTAAATATACTTTTCTTGATCAAAAATTTAAAGCTCAATATCTTGATGATGCTAAATTTGGAGATGCTTTTAAGATTTTTACAATATTGGCTATATGTATTGCAGTGTTAGGGTTATTTGGCCTTACTTCATATACCTGTATTCAACGAAAAAAAGAAATAGGTATTCGCAAAGTAAGTGGAGCAACGGTTTTTAAAATTTTAGCGTTACTTAACAAAGATTTCCTAAAATGGATATTAATTGCCTTTATACTTTCCATTCCTCTTTCCTGGTATGTTATGAACATCTGGTTAGAAAATTTTGCTCTAAAAACACCTATTAGTTGGTGGATATTTGCTACGGCTGGTATCGCGGTATTACTGATTACTTTACTTACAGTAAGTGCTCAGGCATTCAAAACAGCAATTGCTAATCCTATATATAGTTTACGAACAGAATAAATTCAAAACGTATGATTAAGAATTATTTCAAAACGGCCTGGAGAACTTTTTTAAAGAATAAAGTAAACACGAGTATCAATATACTTGGGCTTTCAATTGGTATCACTTGTTGTATCATCGTACTTATTTTTGTAAAATATGAATCTAATTTTGATGATTTTCATCCTTATTCAGAGCAAACTTATAGAGTAGTTCAACATACAGAATTTGCAGAACAAACTATGTATTGGAATACTACGGCATATCCATTAGCAGAAGCCCTAAGAAACGATTTACCCGATATTGAAATTGTTACGCAAACAGCAGGGCCTGTAAAAAGGTTCATAAGCATTGAAGATCAGAATAAAAAGGTTCTTCGCTTTGAGGATGACTATATCCTATTTGCTGATTCTTTCTTTCCAAAAGTTTTTCAATTGGATTGGATTATAGGGAATCCCGATACTGCTTTACAAAATCCATCGTCTATTGTATTAACAGAAGATTTAGCTAAAAAATACTTTGGTAAAGATGCCATATCCGATCAATCTATTATTGGAAGAATTGTCAAAATGAACGGTAAAGATCCTCTTACTGTAACAGGTATCATAAAAAATGCGCCTGGTAACACTACGCTACGATACAATATGCTAATTCCATACGAGTTTTTCAAAATGCACAATCGGTATTTTGCTGAAAATTGGTCTGGAAACTACCAAGGAACCACCTTTGTAACATTGGATAAAAAAATTGATAAAACAATAATTGAATCCAAAATTGCTACCTGGAAGAAAAAATACTTAAAACCAGAGGATGATAATCGCATTTCATATTTTCTACAACCATTAAAAGAAATTCATACACAAACCTTATACGGAAGCAGTCCTGGAGGATATATCATGCCTCAGAAAGTAATTAATACAGCCTATATAGTTGCTCTCTTTATTCTTATTGTGGCTATTATTAATTTTGTAAATCTTATTACTGCACAATCCAGCATTAGATCCAAAGAGGTTGGTGTAAGAAAAGTTATAGGTGGTTCACGTTATCATCTGATATCTCAATTCATCCTGGAAAATGTTGCACTTATTATAATTACAATATGTTTTGCTCTGTTCTTTATTCAGTTTTTATTAGAACAAATCAATCAATACTTAACGATTATCAACCTGCAACTTCTGTTGCGTTGGGAAGATATAGGATTGATTATTGCAATTGGTGGTGTTACCATCCTTTTGGCAGCGATTTATCCAGCTTTTGTTCTTTCTTCATTTAATCCCATACGGGCTTTAAAAAGTAAGATCATATCTGGAAATGGTCGAAAAATTGGGTTTCGAAAAGTATTAATTGTATTTCAATTTATCATTGTACAATTGTTTGTCATTGCTGCGATTGTTATTGCAACTCAAATAGATTATTTCAGAAATAAAGAAACTGGATTTTCATCAGATGCTGTTGTCACTATGCCTGCGCCGGATTTTGATAAATTACAAGTATTTAGAACATCCTTATTACAAAATAAAAATATCGCAAAAGTAGCCTTTGGTTCTGGTCCACCAATGGCAGTAGAAAGATTAAGATACGGAACAACTTTTAGACTTCCGCAACAATCAGAAGAAGAAAGACAGGAAACAGAAATGAAAGTAGCCGGTATTAATTATCTTGATTTTTATGATTTACAATTAATTGCAGGAAGAAATTTTATAACCACCAAAAGGAGGTTTGATGAATTTATTGTTAACGAAAAATTGATACAATCTAAAGGATGGACTCCACAAGAAGCCATAGGAAAAAAACTTGTGATTAACGAAGGAGAAGCTACTATTGTTGGAGTGGTAAAAGATTATCACAATTCTTCTTTACAATCAGAAATTACTCCTTGTATTCTCATCAACTGGAACTCTATTCAGAATCAAGTTTTTGTGAAAATTAAAAATGGTAATTATAAATCATTAGAACAGATTGAAGAGATATGGAATGATACTTTCACTTCTGCGGTGTATACCTATAATTTCCTGAATGATTCTATCGAAAAAGAATACCTATTAGAACGACTTATTTTTAATGGTGTTACGCTACTCTCTATTCTTGCAATTAGTATAGGATGTATGGGATTACTTAGTTTAATGTCTTTTATCACCATGAGAAAGAGAAAAGAAGTAGGAATTCGCAAAGTACTTGGAGCTTCAGCTATGCAAATAGTTTCTTTCTTTTCACGAGAATTTATGGTATTAATAATCATTGCATTCTTAATAACTGTGCCTGTGATATATTATATCCTGAATTTATGGCTTGAAAGTTTTACGTATCGTATAGAATTATCTATCTGGATGTTTTTGAGTGGAGGTTTATTAACCCTAATCATCGCTATTATCACTTCTGGATTTCAATCTGTAAAAGCAGCCATCGCCAATCCTATTAATAGTCTAAGAACCGAATAAAAAAATAAAATATGCTTATTAATTATTTAAAAATAGCCTGGAGAAACCTATTAAAGAACAAAGTGTTTTCTTTTATAAATATTATTAGCTTATCCATAGGTCTTAGTGCCTCGTTTGTAATTGGTTTAATGGTGTATTATGATTTTACTTTTGATCAATTTCACGAAGGCGGAGATAGGATTTATAGAATCACAAGTGAGTTTACTTCTCCTCAAGGAAATTTTTATAATTCTGGTGTTCCGGTTCCTTTATCGCAAGCCTTAAGAGATCAGGTGTCTGGATTAGAAACCATAACTCCATTCATTACTTCTTCGCCTTTAAATGTAAAAAATGATATTACTGATCAAACCTTTAAGAACACTCGAAGAATTATTTATACGGATAAAAATTATTTCGGTTTATTTAGATATGAATGGTTAGCTGGATCTCCTCAAAATACATTATCCAACCCTAACGAAGTAGTTCTAACAGAAAGTCGGTTAAAAAAATACTTCCCTTCTTTAACTCCACAGCAAGCGATTGGCAAAACCTTGACTTATAATGAAAAAACAATTGTAAAAATAATCGGGGTCGTTGCAAATTTTAAAGAGCGTAGTGATTTTATTTTTGAAGAGTTTATTTCTATCAAAACAGCCGATCAGATAGATACAAGATCTATTGCATCCAATACTAATTGGGGTAATACTAATTCTAGTTCTCAGTTATTTATTAAGGTTAAAAAAAATGTAGCATTAACAATTGTCCAAAATCAGTTGGATGCTCTGGCCAAAAAACATGAAGATAAAGAAATGGCTTCAATGGGACAGCATAAAAAATTTCAATTACAACCGCTATCAGATTTACACTTTAGTCCTAAGTATGCCGCGTATGATTTTAGTTCTGCACAAGCAAGTAAATCGGCGCTTATAAGTATCATTTATGTTGCAGTATTTTTACTTCTTTTGGGGTGTATTAATTTTATTAACCTAAATACGGCTCAAGCAGCTCAACGTAATAAAGAAATTGGAATTCGGAAAACTCTGGGAGGCTCCAAGAAACAACTTATTTTTCAGTTTTTAAGTGAAACTTTCTTACTAACCCTTTTTGCTACCTTAATATCACTATTACTTTCTGTCTGGTTATTAGAAGTATTTTCTGATTTTATTCCAAAAGGAATAAGTATTGAACTTCTTCTAAGTCCGGGAATGCTTTTATTTTTAGGAATTCTTATACTAGTAGTTACTTTTTTATCAGGTTTCTACCCTGCTCTTATATTATCGCAATTCAATCCTATCTCTGTATTAAAGAATCGTGTACTCCCAAAAAGTAATAAATCTACTTTAAGAAAATCACTAACTGTATTTCAGTTCGTAGTAGCTCAGGTATTTATCATAGCTACTATTCTGGTCGGTAAACAAATTAACTATCTGGTCAATAAAGATATGGGGTTTAAAACAGAAGCTATCGCTTATATAGGTACTCCCTGGAAAAACAATACGGTACAAAAACGTGAAATATTTAATCGAGAAATACAAAAACTTCCTCAAATAACAACCACCAGCTTAGCAGGAAGCCCACCAGCATCACCAAGTTATAATACAAGTGCTGTTACCTATTTTGATGGTAAAAAAGAAATTTATACCGATCTACAATTACTTTATGGAGATCAACACTATTTAGATTTGTATAACATCCAATTATTAGCAGGTCGAAAACAATTAAATGATACGATAAGAGAATATGTTATTAATGAAACTTATATGAATCTACTAGGCATTAAAACACCAGAAGAAGCTATTGGTAAGTTCTTAAAAAACGGTAAAAACACATATCCGATAGTGGGTGTCATGAAAGATTTTAATCAACGTTCATTACGATCAGAAATTAAACCTATGGCATTGGTTGGAGATTGGTATCGAAATCAATATCCTCAGTTTGATACTCTTCATTTTTTATTGCAAAAACAACAAGATGAAAATTGGTCTGAAACAATTGCCAGTATAGAGGATGTTTGGAAAACCATATATCCTGATGCTCGTTTTGAAGTTAAATTCATGGACGAAACGGTAGAAAAATTTTATAAGCAAGAATATAGAATATCCATGCTATTAAATTGGGCAACCGGATTATCCATCATTATAAGCTGTTTAGGATTGTTTGGATTAGTATTATACACAACTCAAAGGCGTACCAAAGAAATAGGAATTAGAAAAATACTTGGAGCTTCGCTTATGAAAATTAATATGCTGCTATGTTCTGAGTTTGTGATATTATTGGGTATCGCCTTTATTATTGCAATCCCTATCGCATGGTACGGATTACATAATTGGTTGCAAGAGTTTGCCTATAAAACCAGTATCAGTTGGTGGATATTTGTGTTTAGTGGTGCCGCAATGCTCACTGTAGCACTTGTGATTATGAGTATAAAAACAATTGCTGCTGCTATGAGCAATCCTATAAAAAGTTTGCGCACAGAATAGTACGCATCAAAATCAAAAATTATTAATTAAAAATATATACAATGAGCAATACGCTTTTACAATTAAATAACCTTTCTAAATGGGTAAATTCTGGAGGAAATAAAATTCATTTATTAAAAGATATTAATTTTACTGTTAATGAAGGAGAATTTATATCCATTATGGGGCCTTCGGGATCTGGAAAATCTACATTATTACATATTTTAGGAATGTTGGATGATTTCAATGAAGGTGAATATAACTTTCTTGAAGAATCGGTTCATAAATTAAAAGAGAAACATCGTTCTAATCTATACAAAGAGTATATCGGATTTGTGTTTCAGGCATATCACTTAATTGATGAGTTAAATGTTTATGAGAATATAGAAACTCCACTTTTGTATAAGAAAATCTCTTCTTCAGAAAGAAAGGCATTGGTAGCGGATACCCTTGATCGTTTTAATATTGTGGGTAAGAAAAACCTTTTCCCTACACAACTTAGTGGCGGTCAGCAGCAATTAGTGGGTATTGCCAGAGCATTGATAACTACCCCAAAATTGATCTTGGCTGATGAACCTACTGGTAATCTTAATTCTAAGCAAGGTGAAGAAATTATGGAACTTTTTAAAGAACTAAATAATGAAGGAGTAACGATCATCCAAGTAACTCACTCAGAAAAAAATGCTGCATACGGATCCCGAATTGTAGAATTACTTGACGGAGGAGTCATTCAAAACTGATATCAAAAAGAATATATAATAAGCGATTTAAGGTATTCTTAGATCAATAGTTATAGTAAAAAGCCTGAATAATATATAATTCAGGCTTTTTTAAAGTTTACAATTAAATAGCTTTTTGAGGTCCTACAGGTGGAGTACCTGCTACAAACGACGCCGTTACTTGTAACCCTCCTTTGGTAGATATACTTGTTGTTTTTACTAAGATACCTCCAGAACAAATCCATATAGAACCACTTGATGAATTAGCCCTGTTTATGGTCCACGTACCTATAAGGCCTATTTCTGCACTACCACTTTTACAATTATTATACACTTCCTGGCAAGCAGTTGCATATGATGTAGATGTTGATTTGTTTAAGGCAGCATCTAATACTAATGCTGCTCTTTTCTCTACATCTGAAGGAGAGGTATCCCTAGCCTTTGCTAAATAATTAAAAGTAGGATCTGGCGACGTAACTTTCTCTGATAATTTTCTTTTTTCCTCTGTAGAATAGGTATATTCTTGGGTAGTTGAAATACTCATAGCTTATAGATTTTAAGATTAATATTCATTAAAGTTAAATGAAAAATCATCTTAAAATATTTCATAATATTTCACAAGAAAAGCAATGTAGACGATTGAAAAGGTTACAAAATGTTCTTTGTTATTGGGGTAAACCTTTGATTAAAGTTTAAAAAAATGGTGTAATTAGTATAGCTTTCTAAAATCTTCTATTTTTTTGCGCCGTAACGGCTATTATAAGTCCCTTCATCTTCGTTAAATACGAAATCTTTGGTGTGCCAATCTAAAAATGTGAAATATGTAACTATAAGTGTAATTACAAATAGAGCTATGTAAATGATTAATTCGAGTGTCATGGTTTCTTGGTTTTAAGTACAAGACAAAAGTCGCTAAAAATCAATCATTTAATCGAGTCATGTCGCCGAGATGCAATTTAGTTTCGTCGAATGGTAATTTACTTATGTTGAGCACTACGGTATTTTATAATTCGGGAGCAGATAACACCAAAGCTGGTAAGCAATATAAAAATCATCACTTCTTTAAAATAGATACCTGAATGAGGTGGTTTTGTGTTATATATCCAAACTAAAAAAATAAAAACTGGAATATAAGGTAGGGTATTACGTACTATAAAATTCATTTTGATATGGGGTGGTATTACTTTATAAATTTTACACTAGAATTACACTAGTACAAATTAACAAGTTGGTTATCAGTAATGTAATATAAAAAATATTTTACAAATTATTGATTAAACCTGTATTTGATGTAGGTGATTTTACATTATTCAGAATGATTTTAGTTAAAAAACGTATCAAAAACAAGTGAATTTTCTTACAAAAAGCTACTGATCATTATATTTAGATTTTTTGACTCTCGTTATTTAGCTCTGTAGCGTATTTAAAAATAGCAGGTAACCCACCTGTATGCCAAAACATCACATTAGAATTTGTAGGAATTCTTTTTTTCTTTAAGAAATCTAACATTCCATAAAACGCTCTCCCTGTATAAACAGGATCTAATAAAATGCCTTCTTTTCTTGCCAATTCATTCAAGGCATTGATTTCGTTATTAGTGACTATACCATACCCATCCTTATCATAGTCTCTATTTAATTCTATGTCCGAAAATTGAATATTTTTATTGACATTCAATTTTTTCTTACCTTCTTTTACGATGTCAAAAACAACTTCTTCAAGAGAAAGACCATTTGTTTCGTCTTTATCAATACTTATAGGGATTAATTTTGAATCTAATCTATACATTTCTTTCCCAAGCGTTAGTCCTGCCTGCATTCCTCCAGAACTAGATGCAAAGAAGATATAATCTATTTTTAAGTTTTGCTGTGTCGATTGCTCTTTTAATTCTTTGGCCGCATTAACAAATCCCATAGCACCAGTAAAATTTGAACCTCCATATGGGATTACAAAACAAGTATTGCCTTGTTTTTCAAGTTTGTTTTTAAGTGCTTCTCTATCTTCTCCTTTTCGGTTCTCACCAGTAAAATGTATCTCTGCGCCAAGTATTGAGGATAGCAATAAGTTCCCGTCATATATTTCTGGTTTTTCTCCACCCAAAAGTAAATGACATTTTAATCCCGCTATTGAACAAGCTGCAGCTGTTTGTCTACAATGGTTAGATTGTTGTGCTCCCGCAGTAATAACAGTATCACAACCTTCATCAATAGCCTGTTTAATCAAATATTCTAATTTTCTGGTTTTATTCCCTCCAGAAGCCAGCCCTGTATTATCATCTCTTTTAATGAAAATGTTATAATCAGGATAATCTTCTGATAATCTTCTTAACTCTTGTATAGGAGTTGGAAAAAACCCTAAATCAAATTTCTTATCAATCATAATGGTTATACTGTTAGTTGTTGTTGAGAATAAGAAGTATTCTTTAACCAAAGATAAGTATGATTAGTCAGGCTATACTAACGAATATGTATATATTCTATTGAATCTAATTACAGTTTCTAGATATCTTCATTCTTTAATATTCTTGCCAAAAATGGTAATAGGGATATTTATCTAATCTAGACTAACATTTTCTTTTTCATATATGTGCTAACACTATATCTAAACGATCTTTTAAATGCTGATTATACATAGCTAGTTCATGTTGTCTATTCTATTAATTGGCTCAATTCTTTTGAAAAATTTTGTCTATCACTAAGGTTTTTAAAGAATATTTCGTTCGCTTTTTCTTTAATCTCAATTGCCCTTTGTAGTATTTCAACCCCCTTCTCTGTCAATAAAACACATTTTGCTCTGGTATCAGTTTTATGCTCCTTTCTAACAATCAGTCCTTTTTTTTCGAGGGTTCGTAAGATTTTGGAAACCATCATTCTATCGGTTTTGCTATTATCAGCAATTTCCTTTTGAGTAACAGTTTGCGAGGAACGAGATAACCAGGCTAAAGCCATTAAAATCGCAAATTGTGTAGAAGTTAACCCTACCTCATCCAATGCTCTATTTGCCTGCCTTTGCCACTGCATTGAGGCTTGCCATAAAAGGTACCCCAATTTCTCTTCGGGCTTTTCAAAATTAAAATTAATCTTCTTGCTCATTGAGCATAAGATATGAAATTAACTTAAAATCACGCTCATTAATTTGTAGAATCCCCCAACGAAAAGGGTAGCCCCATTTTTGTTTGTTAATAATGAATTCTAAGTCATTGATTAGAGGTAATATCGAAATATCTTTTGAATCATAGAACTCAATATCCAAACGTGATGGACAAAAATCTGGAGATATTTCCAATTGATATACCTCATCATTTTTTACTTTTCCAATCGCCGTGAACTCTTGACACTTGTCACTTTTGTCAAAATATTCTTTGCTGGAATAGTAAATAACATAATCGCCTGTTTTCATTTTTTTTAATGGTGTTGATTTACCATGACAAGCTTGCGCAAAGCCACCTGTTACTCCATTTTTTACGTGTTCTTTAGAGGCTGTTATTATCCAATATTTGGTTTCTCTCTTATTCATTACTTAGAAAGGTTAATTTATATCCATCAAGATCTTTGATATGAAATGCCTTTCCAAAAGGCGTTTCCATAATTAAACCCAAAACTTTTATATTGTTTTGCTCGAACCGTGTTTTTAAATCTTCAATTTTTTCATCAACAGTAAACCAAATAGATACGCCATTCCCCAGCTCTTTGTTTTCTAAATTTTCAAGAGGTTTTCTAATAGCAAAGCTTGCCTCTCCTTTATTGTATTTAAAAATAACAGCTTCTGGATGTTTCATTTCAGATAATTCAAACCCGAGTTTATTTGTATAAAAATCTTTTGAAGCTTGAAGATCATTTACTTGAAGAGAGATAAATTCTAGTCGTTTCATAATATTATTTATTTGTTGTCACAAATATAATATACACGACAACTAAATACAAATAATTTTAACCTCAATTTTTAAAATCAAAATCATTCTTATTATTTGTAATGTTTCTCAAGATCTAAAAAAATCAAAAAAATAACAGATGTATTGATAAGCTAATCATCAACAATTCAGCACATCCAGGTTACACATCTACCCTTTTTTGGAGCATTCCTACCTTTTCTAAAGAATTGAGTTAAAATACCTTTGCATAGTTGAAAATATGAGTTCTAGAAATATGAGGACAGTAATAATAAGTTTGATATTAATCTCAGGTTTAATCGCCTGTAAACAAAACAATATGCAATTAACAAAAAAAGAAAAAGCAGTAGCTTTTATTAAATCATTTGAGACAGGAAGTAGTAAAGTTTTAGATTTTTTAGATCAAAATATAAAAAGCCATAATTATGGTTTGCCAGATGGAAAAAGTACCTATGAAGGATATTTTATTGATGAACCATCAGGAGCAACAGTAGGAAATATTCGTGTTTTTGAGGATAATGAATTTGTAGTTATGCATAACCACTACGAAAATGTAGAAGGTTATCCTGAACGAATCGTAACATTTGATATAGTTCGATTTAAGGATGAGAAAATCATAGAACATTGGGATAATGTAATGGAGGTACATCCAAAAAACCCGAGTGGGCATACACAAATTGATGGACCAAAAGAGCCAACAGGTTTAGATAAAACCGAAATCAACAAAGCAGTTGTTTCAGATTTTGTTTCTACAATCTTAGTGAAAGGAGAAATAGATAAACTTGAGAATTATATTGATCCAGGTGAAGAAAATTATATTCAACATAATCCAAATATTGCTGACGGATTATCAGGTTTGGAAAAAGCATTTGAAGAAATGAAAAAACAAGGTAATTCTATGGTGTATTCTAAAACCCATAAAATACTTGGAGAAGGGAATTTTGTACTAGCAATAAGTGAAGGCACTCTTACAGGAAAGGCGACATCATTTTATGATTTGTTCAGAGTAGAAAATGGAAAAATTGTAGAACATTGGGATATTATAGAAACAATTGCCCCAAAATCTGAATGGCAAAATGCTAATGAGAAGTTCAATTTTAAATAATAAACTATCACCTATAGTACTACCAACCTTATAATTATTGATAGAAAGGTCATTAACAATCAAGTATTATGAAAAATACAATTTTAGTTTTAGTATTAATTGTGGCATTCGTATCCTGCAAAACAGAAAAAAAGGAAGAAGCCATAAATAATGAATTAAAAAAAGAGAAAACAGATGTAATAGCACCTGTTTTAAAAGTTCAAACTGCCTCTTCTGGTTCACCACAAAAACCTATAGGTGAACGTCCTCTCCAAATGAAAGATTTTGATTTTCTCATAGGTAACTGGGCTTTAGAGAGTACACGTTTTCTTCCTGACGGAACGGTAAAGGGGGAATATAAAGGAAAATGGGAAGCTCAATTATTAGATGATGGCAGAATGATTTTCGACACTGTTACCTGGTATAATTCCGATGGTACAATAGAATCTTTCTATCCTACTTTACGCACATTCAGCCCAAAAACTAATCAATGGGAAATGACCTATATGGCCTCTCTTAGTTATATGCACTCTGAATCTTTTCGTGGGAAGTTTATTGATGGAGAAGGACATTTTGATGCAGTGGTTAGCATAGCTCCTGGAGAATTAATCAACGCAAAAATACGTTTTTATGATATCAAAAAAGATACTATAAAATGGTCCATGCAAATTAGTGCCGACGGTGGTGAAAACTGGTTTATAGCGGAGAGAATTAGTGCTAAGCGAGTTCATTAGATCATTATTAAAACAATTTATCAGTCTTTTACCGAGAAGAAAGAACTATCAATAAAGAATTATGATAGCCGTAAAAAACAAAATATTTACCGAAATAGAAATAAATGCATCAACGGAGCAAGTATGGTCTGTACTCACGGACTGGAATAAGTTAAAAGAATGGAGTTCTTCATTTGTAGGGATTTCAACAGATAATCTTGCAAAAGGGATGCACTCCATTTCATATTATATAAACCCAATAACTGGAAAAATCATGAATGTTGAACATGAGATAGTTGATTACGAAGAAGGAAGTAAATTTGGTTGGTCGGGTAAGATCATAGGAAAAGTAAAAGATCATCATATATTTAGTCTTGAAAAAACTAATAGAGGAACTACTATTTTTAAACAAGAAGATGGGTTTCATAGTAAAAATTCGCTTAGTACAATAATGAATTTCTTAATGCGTAATTTTATGACATCTTCTTATAATAAGTTTAATAAAGAACTAAAAGAAAGAGTCGAGTTTTTATATTCAAAAAAAAGCATTTAACAAAAAAGTATATTTCTTTACATTGATAAAAGTTATTCTAAATGATAATTAAAAATATTTATGCAGGTTTTTATTTAGAAATGAACCCTTATTAAAATCGTTTTTATGAATGAGATTATTCCCGATTTATATTGTGTTAGTAGTAAATTTGATGAATTTCAAATTTACATAGGTTCTCTAAAAAGTATCCATGATTCTGAAGAAACCACTAACTCTATATACAATTTTCATCGTTTTGGGTATTATACTATGTTGCTAATTACTGAGGGAGAGGGTTCACATTTTATTGATTATAAAAACTACTTTTTAAAAAAAGGCTCCTTTATATTCATTGCTAAAAATCAAGTTCAAAAATATGAAGAGAATTCTAAATTGAAAGGAATCGTTATTTTGTTTACTGATAACTTTCTTCAAAAGAATTTAAACCACTTACATCTTAAAAATCACATAAACATTTTTAATTATCATTTATATGCTCCTTTACTTGAATTAGAGGAAACGAATTACAAAGATCTTCTTGGATTAATTGAACGTATTAATTTTGAATATGATCTCGATCATGACGAAATGAAAGGAAAAATTATTGGGACTTTTCTAAATGCTTTACTCCTAAAAACAGAAAGAATTTCTAGCCATAAACGTACTTCGTTTGAGCAACATAAGTACTATGATAAGTTTAAAGAATTTAGTGATTTATTAGAAAAAGATTTACTACATAGTAAAGATGCTAAATTTTATGCTGAGGCAATGAATATTAGTTATAAACATTTAAATGAGGTATGTAAATCAATAAGCTCTAGAACTGCAAAGGAATTTATTTCTAATTTTTTAGTTTTGGAGATCAAACGATATTTAAGCGCAACTAATATGTCTGTAAAAGAAATAGCCTATATGTTTGGATTTGAAGAGCCTACTAATCTTCATAAAATATTTAAACGTGAAACAGGTAAGACTGCATTAGAGTTTAGACAAATGATTTTAAAGAAATAATTTTTTGTTCTAAAAGTTAATGAAGGATTCCTATATTCAAAAGGATCTGCACCTGGAAGATCTCACATATCTATTAGCTGTTTGTCTTTTTTATATACATAACCTCAAGCAAGCTTGTTAAAGGATAAACTAGGCTAATTGAGTGAATGAATTTTCCATAGGTGACGATAGGACGCATTTTTTTTCGTCCATACTAGGGTTAAATTCATAGAGAGTCGTTTAGTAACTTTTTCAAGTAAATGAATAGGAGTACTTTCCAAGTATTTCAGCTCCTAATTTATTATACCACACATAATCAATATAATCTTCATCCACTTTTAACACATTTTTTTCTTGAACTCCATCGATAAATCGAACCATATCCCTTTTGATATATCATTCATTTCTTGTACTTATTCTTTCTTACATACTCATTTAACCAAGATCCTGCTATCAATAATCCTATGAATATTAATATATGCCACCATTCGTGTACATCTCTTAAATTTTCAAAAAAAATAAGGAATTTTAATTTTATACAATTTTAAAATCTAGGAATACTTCAATTTCGAAAAATAATATTTCATCAAAGAAAATTATACTGCAACTACGGCTTTATCCATTACATCTAATGAACAAACTCAATAAATTGGATTAATATTGAATCTTATAACTTAAAATAAATAAAATGAAAACATTACACAAATTTAAAACAAGTGAAATTACTAGAAACAAACCAAAGCATTTTAAAGGAATCACCGGATCAGCATTAACCTATAGATTAATTAAAAACATATTTTTTTTACTTTTTATTTTCATTGCCGTATCCTGTGAGAAAGGTGATATTGAGGAAAACGATTTAAATACCTTAAATCAAATAGCAAAAGATTTTGAAGCCAAAATAGAAAATACTTTTGCTAGAGTAGATTTATTACCATCGGGAGATGTTGTTTTAGCAACTAATACCAACAAAAAAGAATTTGATGATAGGGTCTATAAAGAAGTAATAATTTTAGCAGGAAGACCTAATTCTTCACCAATACAAGAATCCTTAGGAGAAGTGTATTTAGTTAATTTGAAAAACATAATAATAATTCAAAAAAGCCCTACCGAATTTCTAAACTTAATTGTAAATGCTGATTATATTTCTAATGAATTAGGGAGATTACAGAAAAATCATGATATAAAAATTGATGATGATAACTCGTACGTAGGATATGGATTATCCAGAATCAAAGGTGAATGGAGTATACCAGATGATATTTCTAAATTTTACAGAGATGGGCATGAAGCCATACATTACTACAATATTCTTCAAACAAATAATCCAAAAGATTATGAAAAAACAACCTGTTCTTCAGGTGGTCCTGGAGCAACCACTTGTACAATAACTGAAGAGTATTGGGGTGCTAAACAAGGTTGTACTGTTACTTGTGGACCTGGTTATTATGCTTGTTGTAATGCTTCTAGTTTCCCAACTTGTCCTTGTATAGCTAATGCTTCTTCAGGTGGAGGTGGGGACGAATGTAACTTTGTGATTTGTATCGTTCCTTCTGGAAATTAAAATAAAATGAATAAAAACCATACTCTTAATATGAGTATGGTTTTTAATTAGATAAGAATTATATTTTATGTATTAACCAGTTGGATTAAATCTTTTACTTTTAATTCTTCCATACTTAATAATTTAGATCAGTCCAGTGAATAATCTTTCCTGAAAAACCCGTAACTAGAATTGATATTTAAACCTTGGAAATACCAATAATTTTCTAATTTCACATCTATAATATTGACATTTAATAAATATGAAAAATTAAAAAAAAATAGAAGAAATTCAGTTAATCAAAAAAGCTGATCAAAAAAATATATTTGGTGGAAGAGAGACATCAATGAAGCTAAGTTGTAGTTGTACTAAAGGTTTAGGAACTTGGACAGGTGACTATACTAATCTAGATGATGCAAAGAAGGATATAGAAAGATATTGCGCTGAAAAAAGTGGTATATGTAAACCAGCAAGTGACTCAATTACTCCTCCTGCCAACTAAGACATCATAAACAATACGTCTGATAATAGTATTCTTTGCCAGAGATAGTAGTAAAGAATACTGTTTTTTATTTTATTTCTTCAATCCTAAGTTCATCTATTGTAAATCTAAAAAAAATACTTGATATATCACATCTTACGAAATTACTCAAGGTAAGTACAATTAGTTTATTGTTTCACTTTCTGTACTCACATCCCAATTCCCTTTATCATTTCTTCGTTTTGATATTTTTTTAACTAACATTTTTTTATTGTATTTATATTTTCCTTACTCTGTTGTAAGTTTTTCGAATATACCGCACTCAAATTTATCCTTAATCGTTTCAAAAGAGGTTAGTGCTCAAGCAAGCTTATTAAAGGATTAACTACGTTGATACTCAAAAAGGGAATGCTGCTCAAGAACATCCAATATAGGCTATCGCCTATTTGGATTTTTTTATACGCTTAACCTCAAGCAAGCTTGGGTTAAGCGTATAAAAAAATCCAATACCTCAGTATTGGATCTTCTTGGTCGGGTAGAGAGGATTCGAACCTCCGATCTCTGGTCCCCCAGACCAGCACTTTAACCGGACTAAGCTACTACCCGAAACATATTTTAAACACTGACTTTAAGCATTTTATGATTAAATATTTCAAACTTACAAATAGACAGTTTTTTATAAATTAGTTCATTTTCAAACAATTTATATCAAAAAATAGTACATTTGTTTGAAAATTGTTTGAAAATTATTTCGATTTAAAACTATGATTAAGGCACAATTAATAATTGATTCCAGAAGAGCTACTACTAAAGGTTATCCTATCAAAATCGAAATATATTCAGGGCGCAAATATAAATATTTAGGTTTAAATAAATATCAAAAAACCAAAAAGTTAAAGCTCACTTCAGATCTAATAAAAAGGATGTCTTCATTAGAAGAAGAAGTGAGTTACTGCAATGCTAATAATCTTTCTCTGGAGGATTCTATAAAAGTTATTAAGAATGGTGTTAATGATAAAGAATTAGAAATCTTCTTACTTAAGAAGAGACTTAATGAACTTCGGAAAGAAACTGGAATTGGTATACTAGAGTTTATGGAATTACGGATCCAAGAATTAAAAGATATTAAGAGGTCTACTGAAGCTTATGAAAGAACCAAAACTCAAATTTCTTATTTTATTGGAGATGATCAAGACGTAAGGATTAACGATATTGACTATGAATGGCTTCAGGAGTTTATACGCTATAAAACCAAGTTTGGTAAAGGGAAAGGTAATGTAACCTTTCTGCTCAAAACTTTACGAGCTACATATAAGGAGGCACAACGAAGAGATTCATTAAATATAAAAAAAGGAAATCCTTTTACTGGATTAATTGTAAATAGCAAATCTTCCATTGCTCCAGATATTACTGTTGAAGATTTTAAAAAATTATTGCAATTTGAACCTAAGCCATATTCTACTCGGAAAAGTATATTTGTGACCAAAAGACATATAAATTTAACTTTATTTCAATTCTCCATTGGTGGGCACGATTATGCAGATATAGCGTGTTTAAAATGGTCTAATATAAAGAATGGTAGAATAAAGTTTAAGAGGTACAAGAATAAAAGTAAGCCCGATGGAGGTTCTTTAGTAGATAATAAATTATCTGATTTTGCCCTATCCATGATTGAAGAATACGGAGATAAAAATAATGAAAGGATATTTTCTCACATTCCCCACCCCACAGCTCCCAATTATAAAAAACGTCGAGATAATGCTAATGAGTCATTGTCCAGAGTATGCGTAGGATTAAAACTTACAGAGAAAATTAAAACTAAAACACCAAGATATTTGTTCAGATCGTTTGCTGGAGAGCTATTAATTGACACACTAGTCATAATGCAATTACAAGGTCACAAACCTGATGGAGTAACATATAAGTATCAACGAAAACTATCACATGAAGTTATTGATAAAGAACATCAAAAAGTTCTCGACTTAATCTTCGCTAAGTCCATTTAAGGGAAATTTACGCTTCAACTGAGTGTTTATCAATCAATATATACATATATTTGAGATTAGTAATTCTCGTACTCTTCCTAAACTCGAATATAAAATGATAAATAACGTTCTCAGTTCCATTAAAGGTTATATATCCCAAAAAACTACCAATCCTTTTCTTGCTACATTTCTAGTGGTTTGGATATATAGAAATTGGGAATTTTCGTACTCTATTTTTAATTTCGATGATACTATGTTGCTACAGGATAAGGTAGACAAAATAAAATCATTACTTTTTAATTATAGTTTTCTGGATTTGCTTGAAACAATTGGATTAACTTTTTGGGTTTTAGTATTAACATATACGGTTTTAAATTTTTCTAGGTTAATTGTTAATTTTTATGATAAAACTATTACTCCTTTCGTATACTTTATAACTGATAGATCTAGTATAGTATTAAAAACTGAGCTTGACAAAAAACAACAAGAAGTTGATAGGCTTGAAAAAAGATTTCGTGATGAAAAAGCTCTTAGATTTGAAACTCAAGAAGAAAATGAAAAATTAGAAAGAAGATTAAACGAAATTAGTGAAAATAAAGTATCAATATTTGATGACCTTAGAACCTCTGACACTGATAAGTCAAAAACACAAGAAGAAGATTCTGAATATGTGCCGGTTGGAGATCCAGTAGATGTTGAATTATCAGAATTAGAAAAAGATTCCGAGTCATTTTTAAAAAATGTAGAAATGCAAGAGGAATTCGTGAAAATACAGAAAGACCTCAAAAAGAAAGTACTTTATAATCAATTGGAGCAGGTTATCATAAAAACACTAAAACAGGATAATACCGAAATAAATAAATTAGGCCTGAATAAGAGTTTAATGCGTATTTATGAATTTTGGGGAATATTAGCATCCAAAACTAAAACACCCATTTTCTTCAGCCATTATACAGTCACTCAAAAAGGTCTTGATTTTTATCGATACACTCTTCAACAAAAAATGAGCTAAATCAATTCTTATCATAGGGAAAATGTTAAGTAAATTTTTCATTAAGAATTATTTATATCAAATTAGCTTTAAACGAGTTTTGACTATCCATAATACAGTTCCACAAACAAGAATAATCCAAAACCATCCCCAAATCCCAAAAGAACTATCTCGGTCCAAAGTTGTAGTTTTAGTGGTTTTCTTTTCATCCTTTTTAATTACTGAATTATCCGAGTGATTAGATGTAATAACAGTTACTGTTTTACTAGAGTCTGTTACTTTACTTAATTCTTTTATGATTACACTATTAGTTGATTCTATACCATCTACAAGCATTACCTGTGTATGATCAATAGGTTTAAAAATAATCCTGTCTGTTTCTCTTACGATAAATGTATTTGCTACTATATCAATTTTATCATTTTTAACTACATCTTTTCTCTCAATTGATTGTAAGTGAGAAATCTGTTTAGACATCACTCTCTTACGCGTCCCACAGCTATATAAAACAGTTGATAAGGTTATTATGAAAATGAATTTATGGGTTTTTAGTATGAATGCTAACATAACGTTCTAAATTGTAATACTCTGTTTTTGGGATATGCTTTTATATTCACTCGATTATTTTGATTTCCTCCAAGCACATAAACAAAATCCTTAGTTTCTCGAATGAAAAAGGCTACATGACCTTTCCAACTATTTTTATTTTCTCTCCAAAACACAGCTATATCACCTAATTTTGGAAGTGTAGTTTCGTTTCCGATGTTAAGCCAGCTTCTAGCATTTAATTTGCCAGAATATGGATAACCAGTAGTTTTACAGCACCAGTTTACAAAAGCAGAACACCAGGCAGTTTCATCCTTTAGTTTTTCTCCATCGAATCCTAATTCATTGAAATACTTCAACACTTCAGGATTGTCATTCTCTCCAGTTATTTCTTTAATCCCAAATTGAGATAACGCTTTATCGAAGTAATCCATTTTTCTATTTTTTTACGAATTAGTAATCTCTTCCAGTAAAATGCTAATGTGGTAGCAATAAGTAAAGATCCTGTAGTCATTAAAGTCTTTAGAACAAACTCTTCAATTAGACTACCAGACAATGCAGCTACTGAAATCAGTATAAGATCTAGGGGCTTATTCATTTGATTTGTCATTTTTAGCGAGTTTTCTTTTAATGTATGCTCTTACAGCTTCGATAGCAATTAATACTGCCACGCATCCTACGATTACATATCCATCGTTAGTATCTAGGTATATCTTTCCTACGGTTAATTTTTTATGTGCTATATCGAACAGATATACTAGCAGTATTGCTGCTGCTATGATTCGTAAAAAGTTTCTAATGTGTTGTTGTTTAAAATCCATATCCAATTTAATTTACATTTATCCCTCTTCCTTCTAATTCTAACTCTAAATCATTTATATGTTGAATGATTTCCGCTTCTGTCATATAGCCATCTGTATATATCATTCCTGATACGGTCACAGGGTTAAAATATGATGATGCAAAGTATCCGTTACCTATAGCTATATTCCTACCTGTATTGGCTACAGAGGAAGCTGCTACTGTTGCAGATGTATCTACTCCAGAATCTCTTTTAACATAATGCCTTATAGTACCATCAGTATCGATGGAAATAGCTACTATTGTATATCCTCCAGATGTAGTGCCTAATGTTCCACTATTAAAACCACTTCCATCGTGAAGTTCTCGCATTGAATCTCCACCAGAATTATGATATAACATTCTTCCAGTATTATCACTGGCATAGGTACCAACAAGTACTTTGTTTAATGCTTCGTAGTTTTGCACTGCAATGATCCAAGTCTCAGATTCTCCGGCATTAGCTTCTGAATACGGTAAGACTAAAGCGTTATTTGCTGAAGTAGTTGGAAGCGTTACGCTATTTGATGTTGTAGTTGGTGTTTCCCCTAAAACAGTCAAAGGATTTCCGGTAATACTAGAATTGTGATTAGGATTATCACTTCCAAAAATCCATTTGTCAAAAACTCCATCAAAAGTCGTGACTGAAACCACTGGAGAGTATGTACTAACTCCATTTGAATTTCTGGATGCTACTCTATATTCGATGCTAGCTCCAAGTGTAAATCCGGTATGCGTATCATTAGTCACTGCTAGGGTTCCCCCTTCTGCTTCTGTTGGTGCAATGGATTCCCATCCCGCACTATTAATATTATATTGTATATCGTATTCTGTAGCCCCAGAAACCGCATCCCAACTCAAATCGACATTTGGAGAATTGAAGTTCGCAGTTAGATTGGTCGGAGCTGCAGGAGCATTTGAAAGACTGGCCGTATTATTAGACACAGCAGATAAATAAGCAGTATATGATCGTTGTCCTCTTATCTCATTTCCATTGGCATTTGCATGCGTTGTATCCAATCTCTCTAACAGAGTCGGAAATCTCGAAGAAACAACTGCCGTATTACTTATAACATTAGGAGTATTTAAAGTTACATTTACCACATTTGGTATTGCTTCCGGATTGTTCTCTGAAAATCGTGATATCGTTTCAAATAGAACTATTGGAGTTGAACTATTAGCGACTGTTATATCTGTTCTTATATTATTTAGGAACGTATGTAAATCATTCTGATAGGTTAAGCTCTGAGCATCGAACTCTCCCTGATTCCAAAATATCCCTTTAAAGTCATAATTCGAATTATCAACAAATACCTGGTTAGCTCTATTAACCGCATCTTGATAAAGATCTCCTGTTTGTAACCATCTCCCACCAGTAAATCCAGTACTAAAAATTGCAGAAGGTATAAAGCAGATATCTACGTATGGATTAGCTGCCTTATAATCAATTGCAAACCTCTTTTCAAATCCGTGATAATAATATCCTGTAGAATCTCCGTGAGCCATATCACCGATCAGTTGACCAGATCCATCAACCAAATCGACTACCAAACCATCATTAGCTCCACCTCTAGCTACTTGCTTGGTACCTATTGGAAATAATGTAGATTCAAAAGATTGTGAACTCGCATCGGTTGGATGAGGGTTAGACATTCCACTTTGACCAAGCAATGCAAAAACGTGCGTCTCATATACTTCAACCGTTCTTATTACCTCTGTTGCCGGATTACCTGATCCATCAACAGCATTATATCTTATTGAATAGCTTCCTGCAGCATCAACAAATGCACTAGCATCTATCGTTACAGATGATCCATCATTGGTAGTTGCACCTAGTTCCGTGTATCCTTGACCTTTATCAAGCCTAATCGTACTAGCTCCATTTAAGGTGATTGTGGGACCTCCAACATCGATAATATAATAAGACACTGCAATTTTTAGTTCTCCATCTAAGGTCTCTGATGTTCCACTAGCCTGTCTTATGTTTAATGCTGTATTATCAAAGTAAGAAGTTCTTCTCTCTTCTCCAGTTAGCCCTTCCTGAAAGAAACTTGTTGTATTTCCAGTTAAAGCAACAATACCTCCTCCCAGATCATTACCATCAGACCCATAGAAAAAATCTAAATCAATATTTTGAGATGGCCCGTTATTTAAACTGGATATAACCGTAGCCTTTAACGGCACTATGATATTTCCAATTCCCTGAGCTGGTATTATCTCTATATTGTTATTATCAATTACCGGATCCGTTAGCGTTTTTTTAGCAATAGAAATATTACCGGATAAGAGTGATTGAACACTTGTATTAACTTCGTCAATAGCAGAATTAACATTATTGGAAGATAATCCTGAGGTGCTTGTAAAA
Source organism: Aquimarina callyspongiae (assembly GCF_034322225.1). Classification (NCBI taxonomy): domain Bacteria; kingdom Pseudomonadati; phylum Bacteroidota; class Flavobacteriia; order Flavobacteriales; family Flavobacteriaceae; genus Aquimarina; species Aquimarina callyspongiae. The sequence goes on from NZ_JAXLPA010000004.1 coordinate 374,964, forward strand.
GGTACTTCACTAGCTACTTGATCATCTTTTGCATTAGCTTCAACGGTATCTAATTTTGATTTATCACCAGGTATCATCAGTGAAGCATTAACAGTTGAACCTGCAATTATTGTTGCATTCGTTCCTGTATCACTTTCAATGACTCCATTTGTTGATGATGCTGTAAAGGTTAGATTAGTTGCTGTAGCATCCGAGCCTACAAGAACATCCTGAGGGCGTAAGGTTAATGTGAAATTAACCAGTTCGGGATTATTAAATGTAACAGGTCCTAACGTTGAAGGAAATCTGGCTGTATTGGTTAAATCAAAAGGTTTAGGTGTACTGCCTTTAGCCTCAAAATAACAATTATTAAACGTTGTTGTTCCTAAATGTTCCAGGTTCATCAACCTATGAGCTGTAGAAGTAGTTGCGTAATCTACTTCAATAATGAACTTGCAGTTATCAAATACAAAATTTACATTCCTATCTGCAGTTGTTACTATATTACTTCCTGTGTTGGCCCAGTTAAATACTCCTTCTTCTATTAGAATCGTTGTATTTCTAATAGTTATGGTTTCTGCTGTTGCCGGATCCGCCACTGAAGCATACTGGTTAAGATCAAATTCAATCCAACCTTTAACCAGGCCTAATTCCATATCATAAGAATCGGGAAGGCCATTTCTAAATTCTAATGATGTATTAAACTCTCCTGCTTTATAATTTGTTAATGGAAAATATGCTCCTCCAGAACTATAATCACGAGAGTCAACAGCAGGTCTTGTTCCTGTGAAAGTGTTGTTTTCCCAAAACCCACCATAATTATTGGTTGCATTTTGACGAAGGAATAACAAATCATTTCCGTTTGCTCCTAATTCAATAACAATTGAGGCAGGATCAACAAGGTTAGACCAGTCTGATATATTATTATAATCGAATACATTGCTTTTAAAGGTAGCTTTGTTTTCCTGATCAATTATCCAAGTATCACTTATTGAAACATTATAAAGAAATATATTATCCTCAAACAATGTGGGATATCCAATTCGATCTCCTGAAGTATTTCCAATACCTCTTAACTTAATGTTTAAGAAATAGTTGTCTTTTACAATGTTGTTATTGGCGGTATAACTAATAATACCAATACCCTTCATTTTGTTCCCAATGAACTTATCTTGCCTATCAAGAGAAACTGATTTGCCGTATATCTCATTACCTTCGATTAATACATTACGCCCATCATCTGAGCTAATAGCTGTATGTATATCCACAGTTGGAGCTTCTGGAAGTAAAATCGTATTTGGTAATAAGTAATTCTTATAGATGTTTACGTTTTCAGTACCAACAAGAGATATATCACCCCAGTTGTTACGAAAACTACAATTGCGAATAGTCAAATTTCTACAACCGCGCCTACGATCCTCCGCATTGAATCCGTAACCAGGACCCGCATCCAATCCACCGATATTATAAAAATATACACCATCGACAGTGGTATTATCCGGTGGGTTTGAAAATCCATCTCTTCCACAATTGTGTATTTGCCCACCTGTAACAAAAAGACCATCAGCATTTAGGGAAGGGCGTAATTGCAATTCGACTGCAGCAATATCTGTGGGTGCATCTATTTCTAGTTCCACATAATTCCAGTTATCCTCTATTTCTACTCTATCATAAAAATGAAGAACATCGGATACAGCAATCGGTGTTGTATCCGTATCATTTACATAATAAAATGCCCTGTAATAAGGTGTTGTTAGACCTCCCCATCCGGAAAGACTCCCTGCTGTAAGTTTATACCAAGCTTTACCACCAAGTTCCTTTGCATTATTGAATTGTGATGTATTAAGAGGTAGTTTGGTAAGCGTATAAATCTTACTAGTATTACCCGTATCCTTGGTACCATCATTATTTATTGAACCTACGGCCACCTGTGAATCTGTAGAACCATCAACAAAACTACTCCCATCAATTTGATTCATAAATTGCAAATCCGCTGTGGAAATCATCCCATCCCCATAGTAATAGGATATATCCGGATTCTCTACTCTCCCATCGATAGCAAGCGTCCCGAAATTAATAGCGTGATTATGCTCAATCTTACCGATACCTTCAGTTGGATGTAACTCATAATCTCCTTTTAACTTAGGATTGATAATTTTATAATTCTTGGTTTTATAAACTGTTAGTGAATAGGTCCTATCAAAATCGTGTGGTATAAGCTGAAACGATCCTCCTAAGAATTCAAGAGTAATATCATTGATTCCATCTCCTAAACGCCATCCCGAAGGTGGTACACTAGAAACATTAGATTGTTGTACTGCACTATGATAGAAAGTTTTATTAGGAACATATAATATACCTGGTTTCTGATTTCTTAAAGTGAGTGCATTGTTTATAGCATTCCAATCATCATAGGCAATGATTGTATTTGTATTAGTCACGGTTGCAAGTGCATTTGTACTAATCGTTATTGTATTTGAATCAGTTACGCTGGAAATTGTAGTTGTTAACACAGCACCATTTGCAGGCGTAGTATTAGCTCCAACAATAGCAATCGTTTTTCCTATATCACTACTTGTAAAACCTGCTGATGAAGATGTAAATTCATTGGTCCCAATAGTTATATTACCATCAGAAATAATTCTCCCTTCACCTTTTGCTCCAATATTTGTGATATAAAAATCTTTAGGTGTATTCCAGGATCCTTGTAACTGTCCATCAAAAAAATCCAAGAATATCTTATCACCATTAAATACAATTCCTGAATTAGAACCTATTAGATTAAAACCACCCGATAATATCCTACCTCCAGCATCTTTTAGAGTAATTCCATCGGCTAAAGTCACATCCTGTGTTAATATGATTTCGTTTTGTATCAGTAATGTTTTATTGGTATTAACCGGATTAGATAAATCCAATTCAGATAAGACTACTACCTCGTTTGGGTTACTAGATCCTCCACTACCTGAAGGAAGTAAAACAGTATTTCCTCCAGATATGCTTAGTTGCTGTCCAGAAATAGAAAGGTTCTGATTATCCGTATTATCTAAAAAATCTGATAAATCAATAGGAGTACCGCCATTTTCAAGAGTTAATACATTACCCGATCGTGTTAATTGCTGATCATCCGTACCGGATCCTCCACCGCTTAATGAAGATAAGTCAACCGTTTGTATTACATCATTTGAAAGTTGTAATGTCAGTAGGTTACTCCCCGTATCAAATGAAAATGTTTGAACAACCTGATCCTGACCTCCAAGGATTGGTGTAAGATCAACAGAGCCTCCATTCTCCAGTGAAATTACATTTCCTGTTAAACTCAATTGCTGGTTATCCGTTCCTCCACTGGTTATGATATCGTTTATCCACACAGCTAAAGAATCCACAGTAGCTTGTTTGAGTCTTCCGGTTAAGGAATCTCGCATTACTAAATAATCATCTCTCTCCCCTTGTGGTAATGGTTTTGAGTATTTCTGTGCATTCCCCAATACACAAAAAAGCATTCCAATTACTAAAATTACCTTCTTCATTTTTCCCTAATTATAAATCAACTCTTGAGATATAATCACCCCAAGAACTTAAGTTTTTAATTGGCGTTCCACCATTATAAACGCCATAAGAAGCATACGAAGCATTTAAAGCTACTGGTGATACACTATCGTCATTAAGCCAACCTGATTTAAGTACATCTCCTACTTCAGGATTTAAATAATTCGTATTACCCTCTTTTTTTTCTATAGTAAGGCCATCAACTTTAATCGTTAATCCTTCTATATTACTTGAACCAGTTTCTGTATCGTATACTCTTACAATCATTTCCCTTAGTTTTTAATACGCACTATCGTTTAATCCCACATTTAATACTATCTGTCTTTGTCCGGTACCATAGCCAAAGAACTCTCCATACACTATATCAAAAGACTCTCTTATAGCTGAAATATCTAATTCCATATATAGACTATTGTCTTCTTTTCTAACTATACCGTTACCTAATGTCTGTTCTAAAAATTTGGATTTTTTTGTCTTGTTATAGGACCATATCATCTTACAATCATCATTGTATGGAATGGTATTAGAAAGAAGGTCAAATTTTAAAACTTGTCCCCTGGAAGCTGATATTGGTTGAACTTCTGTTTTATCTATTATGATGATTTCATTATCCATATTACCCCTTAAATATTATTCCCGATAATTCTATAGTGGTGCCTGTATTAAATCCCGCTCCATCTAGCGGCGTGTTGATTGATTGATCTAAGGTGGTCTGAACAAATAGAGTTACTCCATTGTTAGTTAGTCTAGCATTAATTGAATAGCAGTTGAATCCCAAATTTGTCATTAAGCCACAACTCAATGATCCATTCTCTGTTATTGGAAATGGAAATCCTTGAATTCTTACTGTTCCTGATGGTGTGTCTGTTACGGTAATGGATGATATTTCTAATGTTACTATATAATAACCAGGATGTTCAATATAATGACCTGTCGCAGTTGCTGCAGTAAATGTTGCTCCTCCTCCGTTATCGATTATAGTCGGTATAAATGATTGCTTAATAATAGAGCCTAGATTTTCTTCAAATATCCTTTTGGGTATAGGAGTATCCATTTGTAGATCACTTAACCCCATTATAGAATCTATTCCTAGTCTATGATTCAGTTTTTTGGATAGGTCATCTTTTAACCAATTCAGTTTCCAATCATTATTTATAAGGTTTATTGCTGCATCTACATCAACTATTCCATAACCATCAAACATATTCCAAAATGCACTATTCTTTTGAGCTGTTTGTCTTGCAGCTTTACGAATAAGATTCCAACTAACTCCGGTAAGATCTTTGATTTTTTTGAACTTAGCAGCTACAAATGCTGCTGCAGGTGATTGTGCGTGAATTGCATTTGAAGTAATCGAAGAAATTGAAGTAGTATCTCCAGGTATATCATCTAATCTTGATGGTTCTACAAATTCAACCCCAAATCCATATGAACTAGTAGCTGTAGTTGTATTCTCTGCTAAATTTCCACCTCTAACAATGATCGTATTTAAAAAGAAATCTGTAGAGTTCAATACTAAATCTTGTCTTTCGTTTGTATTACTATAATGTGCAGAAACTAAAAGAATACCCGGTTCAGTTCTCCTATCTCTTTCTAAGTTAGAACCTATTCCATCAAATATTAAGTGTGCTTCTAGTTTTTTAGGTAATGCTGAAAAATTAATGTCTTGAAGACTCGATACTGCAGTGCTATCAGAAGGATTTTTTATAACATCATTTCCTGAAGAGAATTCAGGGTATTTAAAATTGAAAAAATCAATCATCTGATCCCGATGATTAGTATCAATATCTGAAATAATTACGTTAGTACCTTGAGTGTATCCAGAAGACTTATAACCTGTATTTAGATTATCAATATCCGAAGCTTGATTGTTAGAAAAATCTTGTATATAACATTCCGATTCAACCTTTATAAAACCGATATCCGTATTAGGGCTTATCAGGCCATCTTCATCAGCAACTAAGAAATGATCTAATAAATCATATTGTGAAGTAACAATATCTTTTTCCGGTATTGCAATGGATCCTGAAACACACACATCTCCATAATTAGTAGACGCTTGTATTTTGGTGTTTTTGAAGTAAGCATTTCTAAATCTTAATCCTGAATTATACGATTCTAAAGTACTATCTAAAGGTAAAGGTTGAATTTTCAGGAACGACTTATCAAATTCAAGTTCGTAAGATTTTACAGTCTGTCTAAAAAAGTACTTTTGATTACTATTTTTGATCTGACAATAAAAATTGGTTAGATTACTCTCTTTAAGATAATCAAGATTGATGTTGAATCGTTCAAACTCGAAAATAAGATTGATTACAACACTATTGGAAAACTTTACATTACCGATTATATCATTTTGAAGATTAAATTCACCTTCAAACTGCTTACTAGTTTTTATTTCTGCTAATGTCTGCAAACCAGTTATCCCAGTATCTACATTATAAATAGCATATTTATCAGTGCTTTTAAGTATCAAATACGATAGATCTTCGATATCTTCTTCGTAATCCACATAACCAACTTGAAAATTAGTAAACCCTGAAAGTACTTCCACATAAATAGGAAACCACTCATTTTTATTTAAGTTATACTGATAATAGGATATAAATTCAGATTGTCCTGATATCACAACTGAATCTACTTTAGCTATCTCTCCATTATTAGGTTGTTGAGAAAAGAGGTCGTTATACTGAGTAACAGTAATTGTATTAGTGGGTACACCAAAAACGTTATCCACTGCAGCAGTATCCACAACACCTTTATCTTTTACTAATAAGGTTATATCTAGTGGATTGATGTTTAAGCTTTGAAAAGAATAGTTCGTCTTAAACTTAAATGATTTCGCATTAATTAGATAACTATTTAAAGCTGTAACTACGTAAAAACCTGGTTCATCTATATCACTGAGCAATCCAACGTTTTTAACCTCAAAGAAATTTTTGATTTCTGGAGCATTCAATAAATCTGAATATTGCCCAGTCCGCCCTACCTTACTAACTGTTAGTTTTGCAACATCATTCTGCTTGACAATAACAGAGTTCCCAGAACTCTCAAATGTAATACCCCCGGTAGCTAGCAATGATTGAAGGCTATTGTATGTTATTACTCCAGATTTACCGGTTGAAGTGGTGAACAAATAAATTAGATCATTTGCCTGTAGATTGGTAACTTCGGTTATTTCATTTCCCGATTTACCCGCTGCAACTATTCCTTCTAGTCTTGATAATCTCTCCTCCACCGTTTGCATATTCAAAAATACTTATTTTTATTTAGACTAAATAAATATTAATATAAAAAATTAATTATCGTGCCTTATAAAGCCTTCACCTTGTGCAACTTCTATAAAGCCTCCTGTATCTAAATTGGATACTACTCTAAGATTACTATTAGTTTGAAATTGTTCATTTGAAGGTGTTAACTCCACCGTGACATCGTATAAATTAGTATTACCGAGTTTTTCTGAATCAATGTCGGGATCTGTATATCCAATACCATTTATAAACGGCCTGTCTAACACTACCATTCTAGCAATCTTCTTGACAATTGCACCAGGAACAAAACAGAATTCAAATCTTACCCTGTCCGTAACCATTCCTCGTAGATGTGATATCTTAGTATCACTCCTATTTGTTTCAACTTCAATATTTGGATTGATTTCGCGATTAGTGATATAAGGAAGTCTTAAAAGGTGCGTAATCCCAGTTTGATAATTGATTTCATTATTTTCCGTATTGCTGCATTTTAATTCATGCGTATTTGGATGTTCTACTCTGACATCTATGATTTCACTTAGATATGTCACAATTTCATTATCGTTTGAAGCTTGTAATTGTATTTGATAACAAGCTTCTAACGATGTAAAATCCGGAGTAAATTCATACACCTCGTAATTCAACTGGTTGTAATTAACCGTTAATATGATCGGATCTGAAGTGACAGAACCTGCTATATAATTGGTACCAGCTACCCAAGCTTGCAATGTTTCATCATAGAATACACTGGTTATTTGATACCAACCCAGAATTCCAAGTTTTATAAACCTACCAATGGTATAAAATGACGGTATCCTTTTTATAATAGTATTCTGGCCCGTTACATCATTAGTAATCGGATCGTATACATTCCCTCCATTTAAGAATACACCCACGAAGTTATCCTCCAATAATGTTAGATACCCATCTCTCGAATCAAAGATGTTGATATTATTACTCTTTTTGACTACATCTAAAACAGTCTCATTATCATTTACATCAATGAGCTTACAGTTATGTATGTCGTAATTACTTCTGAACTGTATAGGAATGATATCATCTTGCTGAACAAGATGTCTAAAATTATGATAGTTTAATCCTGACTCTTCATAACTTAAAGTGTTGTTGAAGTTCTCAAATTTCTTGTCATCCTGTAAAGCAAAATGAAAGCTATTAAGTTTGCTTATCTCAAAGTATGGATCTAATCGTTCTACGCTGGATTGATCATCAACAATGGTATAGTTAATTTGTTTTTTACACCCATAAGGATCTCTTACACGAATAATATAATCGTCAGGGATTAATCCTGTAAAACTTGAAGATAATTGCCAATTAACATCATCTAAACTATACTCAAGTTCATTAATAATCTGATTATTCAATGAATTATCAGCAGTAATGTCAACTGTTAGATTATAGCCATTCGGAGTAAGATTTTGATCCACTCTATTTATAAAAAACTGAGTTGGTGGATAAAAAGTTTGAACGTGTTCTTCCAATCCAACGTAGAAGTAAATCTTATAAATCAAACCTCTATCAAGTTCTAAAGTAAATGGATTGGTATTGATGTTAATTACATTACCAGAAAAACGTACAAAATCTATTTGAGCTGTGGTAGTTAGACTAAGATTAATCTTAGTACAAGGATTAATAGCATTCTCCTGATATTCAAACGAAGTAACCGACAACGGCACTAGATCAGGACTATTGGTTATACTTACTATTGTAATATCTCCACCTGTAAAGTCTGTTGCATTATTAAAGAAGTTTTGACCTCCATTATATTTTATTCTTAACCTATCAAAACCGCTAGTTCCAGGTATGCTCGCCTCATCGGTAAGTTCAAATTCATTAAATACATTAAAATCAGTATCAAATGCGAATCTGAATTGACTACGTTGTGACACATTGTTTATACCTATAGTAACTTGATTAAAACCTGTTCTTTGTGTTTTAAAAGAGGGAAATATATTACCTAATGATGGGTGTTGACCTAAGGCAATGCCCTCATCAATGCTTGGTAAATTATTGAACTGTAGTAGAATTTCACTAGGCATTATATAAGTGCTTTAATAAGTTTAAAATTCGCTTGTCTGGTTAACTCTGCTTTTAAGATCCATCCGTATTGCGCTTCTTTATTTTTATAGGTATATCTTGCTAAACAATATACATTTGGGACTTTCCTACCCTTTATTGTAGTTGAACCCAATATTTGTTTTCTAAGATTATATGTTAGTTTAGTGCTGCATTCTATGGATTTAGAGCTAATTCTAGGAGTATCGAATTCTTTAATCTGAATATTACCATCTTCCGATCTTTCTGGTTTATCAGGATATTTTGTGATCATTCCTGAATATCCCGTACTACTTTTATATCTAACATAGTCCTCTGGATATTTGTATAAACTTGATCCAAAAAACCAACTCCATCTTAACATTGATTGTAATGGTGAGAGCCTAAAATTACCTGCGCTATCAGGATCATACAATTTTGTTGGTTTCGATTCAAGATCATCTTGCCATACCCTAGGCGTGTATACGTTATTGATAATCTTAGAATCAAATATGAAGTTTTCCTTATCATAAGGCGTATCTTCAGTAGGAGCTATTTCTATATTTTTCCTTCTTAAAAACTCTACTGCTATTAAATCGCTTCTTAACTTACTGATCCCGTCAAATATCTCCTCAACTTTAGTAGTAGGAAATCCATAGGCGTTTTTGGCATTAGTTTCAAACAACCCGAATTGCTCTTCATACTCTCCTGCTTTATCATTCCCAAACTCAGCTCCACCCCATAGATAATCTTTGTTTAGTGTTTCTTTATAATCATATACCTCTCCTAGATCGATAGTTATAACATTTTGAAAGAAATATCTTAAATCTTCTACTACAACTCTATCACCAAAATCTGTTTTTTCAACTCCATATCCCGAAGCTAAATAACCATCTATGGTCATAAGATCTTTTAGTGAGATTGTTAGACTCTCTAATTTATCTAAAGGTTCTTGATCTTCATTAAGTTTAGGGATATTTCGAATCATCTTACCACCAGCAATTACTAGGTCCTTGAATATCCCATTTGTAAAGAAATCAGATATTACTAAACCTTTTTTTCCTGTAATAATCTCAGTTATTCGATCTATCGCATCTTTAAATCTAAGACAGTTATTTGTTGTGGCAGGGAATTCGCTATCCTCTTCTATAAATATTTTAATGCTCTTCTTATTAACCGAATATGTGCTAGGTCCATTGGCTTGTGCTGATAGATTGGTAACAAAGGCAAGTACTTCATCCTTTTTTAAATTAACTATGATTTCTTCCTTAAAGGAAAAATTAGATTCGGATCCGTTAAACTGTTTTATGACTATATGATCTTGCGTGAAACCAGCATATTCTCCAGGGTTTCCTTCTTTTGCAATAACTAAATAATGAGTTAGAGATCTTCCACTCGAATTGGTTCCAAAGCTGACAGTTGGATCAATAGCTGTAAATGTTATTTTTAAAGTTCTTGTTCTATCACTGGGACCATAGAAAAACTGACCGTTAGTTAATAACCAATTACCATTAAAAAGTACCTTTCTTCCTCCTTCAATCCCATCAAATCCAATAACTGAATGTACTGAATCATCACTCTCATAGATGATATTATGATCACTGATGAAATTAGTAGTATTTATACCCAGTGCTGGCTCACTCTCCGCTATATGGGTGAAGGATTCTTTATTTTCTAAAAAACTACGATTAAAAAGCCTCCTTCCAGGCAACGCAAGTGTTTGATACTCTAAGTCACTTATTTCATTACCATCTATATCAGTAGGTGTTGTGAATTCTCCATCTTTGAAAGTAGTTCTGTCAAGCTCATATTTTTCGTTGAGTTGAGCATCTATTTGTTCTTGTAATCCACCGGATATTATTTTAACTGTTACCTTTTCATCTACATCCTCAAACTCTTGCATGTTGATATCTTCAATAAAATCAACTTCGAAAATATCTGTAATAGGATTTCTTATAGCTACTTCTAAAAATATTCTTCCATTAGGTGCATATTGATCGAAGTACCTTCTTAGATATGAAGCTCCTTCTTTTATAAAAGTTAATTGCTCGATATAGGTAGTCATAAAGGACAACACATTTCTACCTCGTTCTATGGTTCTGGGGATATCAAACCAATTCAAAGCACCACCATCATTTGATATAGGATCATTAGATAGTACTAATTCACCATACTCCTCTGAAATCAACTTATATCTTACTCTATCATCAAACATTATTTCACCCTTCTTCTAGTTGAATCATCAATTTTTATATCAGGAGCATAATAGGTGCTATTTATTTTAACCTTCCTTATTGCTCTTGAAACTTCTTTTTCTAGTTGACCTGAATACTTATGTAATAATCTATCTAAGATGATATTGGTATCATAACTATTAACCCCATTAGAATACATATTTGTCATCAATGAAGCTCTATCAATATCTTCAAAACTCATACTTCGATTAAATGCATTTATCGACGGATATATAATATCATCTTTCTTAACATTGGTTAGAGTTGGTTTGTTAGGAGAAACCTCAATTCTACCTGTATTTGGGTTATATTTAACCTCTCTTCTTTTTTCCCCCCAAATAGCATTTCCCTCATAATTATCAGATGTAGGTTTACCAAATTCATATTGTGGGATAGGAGTAGCAATTACGGCTGCAGTTTGTGCTAAACCTAATCCAATTGTAGCAGCAATTAAAAAAGGTTTATCAAGTACTTTTGAAACGGCCACTGCAGTATTAATAGCAATTTTGGAAATAGCCAATGCCTTTTCAAATATAGCTTGCCTTCTTTCTTCCTGAATTTTCCTCTTCCGTATTTGCTCTTCTTTTGCCTCTCGTTGTGCTTCTATTTGAGATCGTTCTTCTTCCGAAAATCTTTCGCTTGCCAGGACATTAGCATAGAATTCATTATTCTTCTGAATTTCATCATCATATCTCTGTAGTTTGGCCTGTGCGAAACTCCTAAAGATGGGAACAATTTGATTTATATAATTAACCGCATCTTTAGCTATTTCTTCAAATGTAGCCTTATTAGAGGCCTTTAGATCATCAAGTTGTCCCTTAAGCTTTTTGTTAACGTTATCTAGAAGTTGTACTATTTCATTATCCTCAGGAACTTCGAAATCTATTGGTATAGAAATTATCTTTTCATCTTCTAAAATCCCCAATTGAAGGTTTTCTATATCCTTCCTGAGTTCTTTTATTTTTTGAATTGCATTCTCAACTTCCTGTACAGTTGAACTTTCGTTAAACAATACATTGTTTTTCTGAGCTTTAATCAGGTTCTCATAGGTATCTATGAGTTCATTAATGACTCCTACTTCATCTTTTCTAATCTTGTTAGCCTTTTTACCCCCTTTTTCTAAACCTTTTAAACCATCTTCTAACTCGAATGATTTTTGTAAATATTCTTTAACCTTATCATTTACAGCTGTTAGAAACTTCTGCTCTGAATCTAATCCTTCACTACGTCTTTTAGAAGCTCTTTCAAATGCTCCTGTTGAAGCTAATACACCGTTACCATAATTGTTAACCGCAGATAATACGAAATCATACCATTTAGCTTCATCTTGAAGTGAAGCAGCTTTTCTTCGAATTATTTCCGCTTCCGTTTCAGCAGCCAATTGTGCAAATGCATCTGCCTTCGCTCTAGCTTCAGTAGCTTCAATATACTGATCAGTCAATGAAATTATTTTTTCCATAGCACCTGCCTGATCCAACTCTACATCCCTAAGCTCAACCACAGTATCTTTAAGTTGTGTTAAGGCTCCTTCTCTTGCTTTTTCAGATGCTGTCGTATCAGTAACTATGGATTTCAAAGTTCTTAACTCAGCACTAGCATTTTTAGCTTCTGCGTTTCCTTTCGCTACAGCCTCATTAAGTTTTTGTTGTCTTTTCTCGGCTTCTGATAAACCGAAAGCCATTTCAACTAATTCTGCTCCGTAAACCGTTAGCAGTGTAATTCCAATGGAGATTGCGGTTTGCCAACTAAATATCGCTGAGCCTAATTGAGTAAGTACATTTTTAGTTGGTTTTCCTTCAGAAGCTAAAGCCTTATTAGCTGATCTCAGTCGATTTATTTCATCGACAAGAGTGGGAATATTATTAGAAATAGCAAGAAAACCAGTCTGAGCAGAATTAGTAAATGCAGGCAATTCCCTGGTTAATTGATTTACAGAGTTTCCCAATCCATCGAAACCAGATTTATAATTACCAACATTTTTACTAAAATTACCTGTGCGCTCATCGGCTTTAACCAAAGCACCTCTGTATTTATCAATCCTTTTTTCAAGAAGCTGTAATCTTCTCTCTTCCTTCTCTGATATGTTGTTAAAAAGCTGTTTTTTTAAAGATATCTCCTTGTACTCTTCTGCAGTTTTTTTAAGCTTTATAGAAATTCGACCATACAAAGACTCTTCTCTTCGAATATTACGTCTATTTTCAGAAGATCGTTGTTGATTTCTAATTATCTGTCTTTCAACATCACTATATGACTGTTTTAACTTGATCTGTGAACGTTCAAGTCTTTTTAATTGTCTTTCTTCTTCGGTAGCAGCTTTACCCGAACCCGTGCGTGCTTTTTTAAGTGCATCAACTTGTTTCTTAAGTTGATTGATCGTGATTTGTTGCTTCTGATATATTGTGGTTAACTCCTCACTAAGTTTTTTACTATTTTGAAGTTGTGCAGAAAGATCTTTAGGAGATTTGATGCTTGTGACACTCTTACCTGCTTTTAGGGAGGAATCTGATAATGATAAAACTCTAGCTTCTAAACTCTCTACTTCACCTTCAAGTTTATTAACTAATGCTATCGCTTCATTTATTGCTTTTATCTCGTTCCCCACGCTTCGATTCTTTTATAATCTCAGCAGCTTCATTAAACATTTCTACCCATTCAGTAACAGGAGTTTTTCTTAAGTCAATTTGCATTGTTAGAACCCTCTGTAGCTTAATTTTCTGTCTAAAAACATTTATATCCTTACTAGCTGCATCATCAATTAAACTTTTCAACTCATTTTCTTTTCTAGTAATGGCTATTTTAGAGGACTGATGTTGTTTTGTGAGTTTTTCTAACTCTGTTTTGAGAGGTTGACTTGAATCGATATAATATCGCCATCTTCTTAGATGGTCAATAAATTTAGGTTTGTTTTTCGCACTTACACTATTTGAAATTAGCGGACCTAACAATGCAAATACAATTTCAAACCTACGTTTTAAGTAATCTATTTCGGCTTCCAGCCAAATTATTTGCATTGAAGCCTGATTATTACTTAGTTTAAAGAACTCATTTCTTAGATTTTCCCAAATCTTTTCACATTCTGGTACATCAATCTGGCCATCATACTTAGAGTAACCATCATAATCGTAAATTAACCAGTTATAATCCTGGCACTTTACCATTTCATTAAAATTCCAAACAGGAATCTCATTGCAACTTCTATAATATCTTAGCTTATTAACTGGTTGTATACCCATTCTATCAATTTTGGAAAGATTATTTCATCATTAATTTTGTCGTTATTCTCTTTGGTAAGTTCGTATACTCTACCGCCATTATTTAGATTAAGGTATTCACCTAAATCAAATCCATTCTTGGCTCTTGTATTACTAAGAATTTCTAGAGTTTTTTTACGAACTTCAGTATAAAAGTTTTGATAGTGTTTCCCTGTTTGAAAATGCGTTCTTCGATCTGAAGGCAAACCCGTCTTGCGTTTTAGCCTTTTTGTCGACTCCACATACGGCTTCATTTTCTTACCGGTTCCATCAATTCCCTTATCGAATAACTGATCGTATCTAAGATAATTTAATATTTCCCTTTCGTTCTCTTTTATGATACGTTCAGCTTCTATAAATATACCACTTTTTATACTTTTTATGGTGTCTAAATATGGAGAAACTGCAGTTATCATGAAAGAAAATTTCCCCCGATAAACATCAGGGGTTTTATTATACAACTGTTGCTGTTAATAGAGCCGATTTATATAAATAATCATCCAGTTTTATTACATCTTTTGATGTGGATGAATTATGTATTTTTAAATCTATTAGATCATCTGTTGATACAGCAGTCACCGTTGCCGTATATACTCCAGGTATACTTGTTGCAACAGGTGTCACAGCCTGAGCAGTACCACCGTTTCTAAATCGAATAACATTAGCAATATCCAATCCTGTTACCGGAGTCTTTTGATCCTGATCTAATACCGCTTTAAATGTAATAGTCGTATCGGTATTTGAAGGTGTATTAACCAAACTCAAACTAACCTGAGATATTCCTTCAAGAAGAGTATAATCTCCATTAAACTCACATTCTGGAATGAATACATAATTCCTATCAAATTCAAAACGATCTAACCATTGAAACATTATTTTTGATTCCTCTCCCGCTTGAGTAGTTCCAAAAACGTACTTTCCATTTTTGATCTGGCCAGTTCTATATCCTTTGGCTCCTCCAGAGTTAGATTTGGTCAATAACCAATTACCTTCTCTATCAATGAAGGCTGTTGCATACTTTCCAAAACCTTGAAGAGATTCTAATTGTCTATTTCGATATATCCCTTGATTAAAACCTAATTCAAATTTGTACTTCCCTTCGTTAGTTACGATCTGAGTATCATCGGTTTTAGTATCCGTGTTATCATCGTTTCCAACCTCTGCAAAATTCTGTATCCCATCCACAACAAGAACTTTCCCATCAATTTGTAATTCTTGAAAGTATGCAGCATCAAATTCTCTACTTGGATCTAATTCGGTACCTGGAGTAAAAAACAATGCTTTATCCGCCTTAACCAAAACCTGTAAAGCTCCTCGTTTTAAATTCATTCCCAATGCACCAGATCCAGCAGAACAAACTTTATTTATAACTTCCCCAACTGTCGCCATTATTTAATCTTTTTTTGTTTTAACAATATTCCAGCCTGCTTATCATTAAGCATTATTTTATCAAATGGCTTATATGATTTTTTAGCAGTCCCGTTTTTATTTGAACCTAAATTGATAATCGAAATACAGGTGTATTCCTTTTTATCCTCTATAGGTTTTTCACTTTTTTTAGTCATTACATTTCTTTGTTAAGTAATACTCTATTTCTCCATTAACTGAAAACATATGATATGGTTGAGTATCTAAGAATTTATATTGTTTATAATCGTAGCCAGCAAATATTCCTCGATGTCCTTTTTGAATTTCATTTATCTTGAAAAATTGTTTAGAACATCTCTCAACTGTATTTTTAAATAATTGCTGTAAGTAAGAATCATTTCTATTATTAGTTAAAACTGATAAATTAGAAATACAAACTATTTTAATCTTAGCCTTAAACAACCTACTATCAACTGTAGAATGATTATCAGAATCCAATATGAAAGTAATAAGATCTCTATCATTCAAATGTGGTGTTTTATATTCCCCACCTCCTACATATACTTGAGGAATAATTTTTTCATTATTATCGAGGTTTTTATAACACCGATCATAAATCTTGATATTACCAATCGAACTTAGACTCTTTGATAACTCATTATTTATTACTGAAATTGGTTTATCAATACCATATATTTCACTTTTCAATCCTACCATAACTCTATAGAATTCACAATAACACCATCAAACCCTACAATACACTCTGAAGTCTTTTTTAAAGCTTTTTCATATTTATGAATCAGACCTTCAGATACAACTCTTCCATTATCATATATACCATTCAATTGGATCATCATTTCATCATAAATATCCAAAATCTGTGATTTATAAACGTT
Source organism: Aquimarina callyspongiae (assembly GCF_034322225.1). Taxonomy (NCBI): domain Bacteria; kingdom Pseudomonadati; phylum Bacteroidota; class Flavobacteriia; order Flavobacteriales; family Flavobacteriaceae; genus Aquimarina; species Aquimarina callyspongiae. The sequence goes on from NZ_JAXLPA010000004.1 coordinate 391,544, forward strand.
TTGTCGTTGACTACTAATCATCATATTTAAACATCTAACGGCCATCCCGTAACCCATAGCATCATCAAAAGAATCTGGATATGATTCAATCACCATATTTCGATCCTTAATTGAACAACTTCTACTATTATAATTGAATGATCCTGATAGTACATCTTGAACAACGGCTTCATTGAGTTGCTTTAATTTTAAATTGAAGAGGCTTTCATTTAAGAGAGCCTCTTCAACACAACTATATATATTATGAATAGTAATTAATTGACTGAAATCCTCGAAGTATCTTCCAGAGTCACTTTTGCGATTCTCGTCATTGACAATACCATTGAGTTTATCAGATTCAGAATTTCTCCAACCAATTCTATTAAATAAAGCCTGTATGTTCTCAGCACTATACATTATACAGCTACAATATTTGCTTCGAATGTTTCGATTTGTTTATCTGATAAAGCATTTATTTTATCCAATAATTCTTCATCAGTGTTTTCAACTGTAGCCTTGGATTTCTTACTTGCTAAATTAAGAGCATCAATAACACTTGATCTAGTATAAACGGCTGTTACTCCTCCAGTAGTGGTATAATCGAAATTAGCATCCCCCTCGGTTTGCACATCAGTTGCTGCCTCTTCAACATCTAAATAAAATATAGCATCAACATCTTGAAGAATTGGTGCTACAATAGCTTGTCCAGATGTTTGATGACTAACAGGGTCTGTTTTACCAGACATAGATAAAAGAATGTAATCATTGGGCTTAGCGTAAACCACACCTTCAACTGGCAAAAACTCTTCTGCGCATGTGGACCAAAATAATTTTCCTAAATCTTTACTTGGAGTAAATACCACCTGATTAGGTTCCCAACCTTCAACGACTGTACGTTTACCGTTCTTCTCTTTTGTAAAACTTCTATCTATAACATTTAAGTTAACCTTTAAAACAGAAGAAAATAATAATATTAATTGCTCCTCAAGAAGATTTGGAACATTAGCACCTACAAAATTTTGTGTAAAAGCATAATTATCCCTAACCTGTTGGTTACTTAGTAATGTTTCCATAGTATAAACATCCATCCATATTTCACGAAGAATGACACCTTTATCTCTAGCAGCTCTGATAATTCTTTTTATATCACTTATTGGCTTAGCATCTGAACCAGACCATTTATCCACTGCTCCGAATACGTTGTCTTTATTCACATCATAAGACAATCTTACTGCAGTACCAGTATTACCTTCTTCTGGAATAAGCATTGCTTGTGAAGAAATCGAACTCAATAGCATCTGATCTAAAAGCTCCTTAATACCATAAATACAATTCTCACTATCATTAAAAATTTTGGCAGCAAGTTGTGATTTAGTTTTAGGAGTCATAGAAAGAATTCGCAAATTATTCATTTGCTTTTCATTCATTGTGAATTTTAAACCAAGTTTTGGTATATCCCCTGCAGCACTTTTAATACTAGATCTCTTTTTTATTGGTAAAGGAGAATCAAATGAAACTACATCAGCAGTTACTCTTGAAAACTCACCACTCAGTGATTCATATGTCATATCCACTGAGTATTCAGGAGTTAAAAGTGCATCATGTAAATAAACTGGAACTTCTCGATCTCCATTTATCTTTTCATACAGAACTTCACTAGCATCCTGTAAATTTTCTTTTATAATATCTTCTATTAATGCCATTAGTCTTCTTGATTATGTACGCCTAAACCCTTTAATGCAGTAATAGAAGCAGCATTAAAAGGATATTTAGCAGCAGCACTGTTAATAGTTCCGTGAGTCATAAGTCCAGAGCTTGGATGAGATTTTAGAGTTGTGGATCTTGCTACACCAACTAATAGTGAACTTTGTGAACCATCAACAGGTTGTGGTTTGAAATCCGAACCATCCTTTATAATTCCGTGACCTTCAAAAACCACATCATCTGGAAAACCTGTAAAATCTAAAACAACCCCGCCTTCTTTACCATGTACATAGTTTTTAATTACAATACCATCAAAGGCCTCATAATCATTTTTTGTAGTGGTTAAATCTAACACCATGAGTAATAAATTTTAAACATTAATTAATTAAGTGCCTTTTTGAGTTCGTCTTTACTCATTCCAGGCTTTACTTTTGATCCAGTTGGCGGATTTCCTCCCAATTCTTTACTATCTGCAAATGATTGTGTTAAGGATTCATATTCCTTAGACAACCCGCTCACCTGATCTTCTAATGGAGTTTCAGAATTTATATCTATACGATTTAACCAAGATTCTTTTAGATTATCAGGCAATTTGGACTTGTTAAGTAATATTTTAGCTTGATCAAATTTTGACTTTTCTATTGTTCCTTTTTTTAAGTCTTTAATTTCTTGAGCCTGATCGTCAATTTTCTTAATTAAACCATCTAACCATTCTGGTTTATCTCCTTTAACTTCATTAGGGTTTGGTGGTGTTGGATTACTGCCTTTCTCTAGCTTTTTCTTTTGAGTATCTAAAGCTTTAGTAATTCTTCTGTCTAGCTCTCCTTGATTGTTAGGATCTTTCAGAAAATCATCAAAAGAAACAGACTTAGGTTTTAAAGTATCAAGCAACCCTTCCCATTTATCCTTTTCAATGCCCGAAAGTACCTCTTCAGAAAGCCCTAACTTTAATAGTTCTTCTTTAAGTTCCTTTTTATTCATTGTTTGAAATTATTTTGTTATGCAATTTACTATTTTTATTTAGACTAAATAAATATAATGACAAAAAAATAAACTAACCCTCTGTTTTTAAAGACTTTTGATCATTTTCATCTTTTATATTATCAATCTCTTTCTGATTGTTACTAGTTAATTTTAGTGTTTTAACTGCTGTTTCTGTAGACAAAACCTTACCGACTACTCCTTGACTCATTGTCTCTATCATTTCCTGTAGATTATTCGGTAATACAGAGTTAAATTCTATATCGTACTTTAAATTTTCTAATTGACTCTTAGAGGAAGTTTTTAAGGTCGTTACAATACCCGATAAAATTACATTGATGCATCTCTGTACCGTTGTCCGGTTATCACCTTCATTCAAATAAGCTTTTAATTTAGCATCTAAAAACATAAGTTCCATAGAATGACTTGCAATATTCCCAATTCCTTTTAGATTACTAAATGAAACATCTGGAGTACTTGTCATCGAATAAATAAGATTCTCCAAGGTATCAAGTTCCATTCTAACAGATTCAGGAGCATTATCGTGAGTCAAAAATTTAGCATCTCCGGAATGTTCCTTTCCATCACTATCAATAGTAATAGGTGCAGCCAGCAATTTACCATCATCATCTTTCTCAGGCATTCCCTCTACTTTTCCCTTAAGAAATAACATAGGATGTCCAGTATAATCATTGGAATTACCTAGTTTACTGATTGCAACTTCATAACGATCAATCATCTGTTTTACATCGAAATATTCTACTTCATCTTGACTAACGTACACTACTGGTATTTTATCGAAACCGTGCTCAACTTCATCAATCAGTTCATATGAATTTTCGGTTTCTTTAATCTGGTATATTTTATCCTTGTCATATATCCAATAGTTGGTTATAGATTTATCACCGTCTTTTTCAGTGAAGATCCATAAGAAGAATGTCATATCTTCATCTTCATTGAAATATGGTATCATCTTTCCATCAGATGAATTAAGTACTTTACATTTCATCTTACGGTTTTCCCCATTGGTGATGTAGAAAATTATACACGATTCCGTTTCTGTTTTCTTATTAATGGATAACCTTTGTAATTTACTATCCATCCTTAAATACTTCCAGTTTGATAACAATTCCTTTGAAAGCTGTTCTTCATTTTCAAACTTGATTGTTACTGGCTTACCAAATTCAAAGGCTGTGGAGGTAGTTATTATCTTCTTAGCAAAAGGAATAGGTACCCTAACTTTTTTTACAATTTTAGACCCATTATCTTTTTTAATAGTTTTATCTAAGATTATGTTATCTAACTGGGTAGTTCTTAATTTACGATTAAGCTCATAAACCTCTTTTCTATGATTATCAATTAGTTTGCTATCCTTTTCGTGTACTCTTAATTCTGTAATAGCCTTTTGTAAATCCTGGCCTTCTCCTTCTACAATTAAACTTAGTAATTCTTCCATTATATCAATAACTTATTCCCATCTCTGAGAGTGACTTTTCTGTTTTTAAAACTTGCGCATTAGATAATTCAAATACCTCATTCATTGCTAGACTATCAAGTAAATCAGTACTAGTACCATTTAAGTATTTGGATTTCATTTCATCTTTAGATATTAATCGAGTTGATTCCTCGTCTTTCTTAGGTTTTAGCTTAATAGCTTTCCTTTCAAAATTTAACCTTTGACGGACAGTCATCTTATTATCATACATCGTATTCGCCACTTTCTCAGATATATATATCTGTCCTTTTTTAGCTTTTTCACCAGAGAAAACAAAACATTGAGTTTTTAGATTAAAGAATATTCTTTTGTCTTCTGTTTTATATGCCTTACCACCATTATGAAATGCGAAAGCATTCGGTATGAATGCATTTCCTTGACCACCAATAAAACCACCTACTCCATCCGCGTCATATACAATTCTAGAGTTTCTTACTTGGTAAATTCTTTGCAACTGTTTAATTTCATCTATAACATCTTTACCTGAAGATTTTGGGATTACTTTAATATCTTCCCACCTATCACCATTAAAATAATTAATAATAAGTTTGTCCTGACCTTCTAATGCAACATCTACTGTGATCTTTCTTTCTCCTTGACATACAAAATCATTATTATACATATCCTGAAAAGCGTAATACTCATAAACATCTAGAGGATTGATTGCTACTTTCCAGTTACCTTCTAATAACTGATTTCTTGTATCTTCATCTTGTGCAGCTAAATTTCCCAGATATCCTGGATCAACTTTTAGTAGCTCTTTATTATCATAAATTGAACCTCCAATAAAAGTAAGAGACTTTATAAAATCTTCTTTTTTTGCTTCTCCATTAGAAGCCTTGATAAACTCATCTATAATGTATCTAGCTTGTTTATAAACTTCATCTATTGTATCTCCCCAGATAAATGTATCACCATCTCGAAAAAACCATCTTACTTTACCTTGTCTTTCCGCAATAGGAAAACCATCTTCACCAATCCACCAATCTATTAAAGAGGCAACCCAACTATCAGGATCCGGGTTACACGTAGCTCGAACATAAGGTTTAACTCCACAAGTTGATCTGTTTCTACTTAGTAAATAAAAAAACATCTTTTGTGTAAAGTGTGTTAACTCATCAAAACAAATAAGAGGTATTTCGGATCCTTGCCAATCATAAATATTCTTTTCGTACTCTAAGTGTGAGAATTTGATACTTTGAGATTTATCAAAGATCCATTGTAGGGTTGATTCTTTTGGGGTTGCATTACTTACCATAGAATAAAGTTTCTGGCTAGAATCCCATAAACCTCCTTCAGCTCGTATTTGTGGTGAAGTTCTTCTAAAAAATACTGCTCCAAAATTTGGAATGTGTATATTTCGTAAAGGCTCTAAAAGTAGTGAAAACGTCTTACCGACTCCGGCAGCACCTCCTCCAATCACTATATCAGCTGGAGAAGAAAGGGCCATCATTTGATAACCATCCTGAGGTCTAATGATTTTAGTTTTTTCTCTCAACTCAAATTGTTTTAATCTCTTTTATTATCAGGTAGTTCAAAAATGGTTAGAGATGATTTCCTCTGATTATTGTCCTTTTCGTAAAACCCAATATGTTTTGCTATTTTCTCAATGGTCCAGTCTTTCCCGTGTAACTTAAGTTCTATACCGTTTCTCCCTTGTTTAATTGATTCTATACACATCAATTGTTCTCCTGTTAGCTTATCAAAGTCTTTGAAGGTTAACTTATTGTTTTTAAATTCTACATACTCATCAATACGACTATTGCGAAATATGTTCAGCTGATTTAGAATTTCTTTGGAATCAATTTTGAATTCTTTTTCTGCAACTTCTGCAGCAATAGCCTGTAATTCTCGGACCCTTGCGGTTATCTTGGGGTTTTTCAATAACTTAGAAGCACACTCATTAATCGTTTTACTGGTCATTTTAGATGCACTATAAGCCTTTCTATAAGCTGCCGATGCATCACCTAGCTTTACAAATTCTGTAGCGAATAACTTTTGCTTTTTAGTTAGCTTCCTCATTAACCATTATTTAATGCACTGTTTTCTCCTTACTAATCTCTACTTCATAGCATTCAGATTCTCCATCTTTATTACTTACCAGGTAGGTTAATATGTTGTTAGGCCTGTGTACAATTCCTGTTACAACTCTAGGCTCTTGGACCTCGTCTGTTATATGATATACTATGCTTCCAATATCGAACATATCTTCTTGTGATTAATTCAGTAAATCTTTATTGAATATTAAAGCGATATCATCCCTATCTGAAACTTTACTTATAATAAGTCCTGTATTGAATAATATGTCTTCGTGATCGTATTCTGGTTTAACCTGTAGACATTGGAAGTGTTCGGTAAGTGCCTTGGCTATATTCTCGAAATTATCCGAGTTATTGCCTGGTATAGATTCCAAAGTAATTTGAATACCTGAAGATGTTACTAATATCCTTTTCATAATCAAAAAAGAAGAACCAATAAATATCTAATTGGTTCTTCTTTATTCTAAATAACAACTTGTTTACAACTAAATATTACATATCAAATATACGATATTATTTTTATTTAGTCTAATTTAATATAAAATACATTGTTATAAAGACAAGGCTGGCATAATATATCTTATCAAGTGTTAAGCTTAGTTAATTAATACTTTCAGTTAACAGTATTTCCCATAATTCAATAACTCTATTAGCAAAATGAAGTATCTCAAAAGTTCTACCAGATTCTAGTTGAATCTCATAAGTCAAAGAATTAACTCTTACGGGTGAACCAGCTGTATAGGCCATACTGCTAGCTCGAATCCCTGAAGGTTCAACAGTTTTTATATGATCATCATCCTGTCTACGACTAGTTAATACTTTATGCTTAGCTCCATTACATAGATCCGCGCAAATTCTCAACTCAATATTATCATTAATATAATTCTCGACTTCAGAGTATCCCTCTCTTTTCAGCCAATCTTTAATGCTATAACTATTTAAAACGAAATTCATTACCGAATCTTTCAGTAAAGGCTGTTCTTGTAAAATAATAGCATTTTTAAGTGTTTCTCTGTCTCTCTTAATTTTACCAAGTAATTCAATGGAGCTATCGAAACCAATATTAAATAAACCGCTCATATATAACTATTTTTAGTATTTTAAAATGGAATTGTTTTGCTAAATACTACCCTGAGTTTATTTAAGGTAGTTTTAATATATCATCTGTAACGTGTTTGAAAATTATTTTCATTACATCCATGCTTATTAGTTGAGATAATCCTAAATCAATTATTTTACCTTTAAATAGTTGTCCCCAATTCTTCTTATTTAAAGTTGGAAATAGATCTCTTAATTCTTCCAGTTCTTGATATATAATTTGTTGTCCAAATCCTAACTTTTCAAGTTCATCATATATTTCATTTAATTTTTTATCAATGATTTCTATATCATCACTAATTGATTCATAATCCGGTTTGGTTGCTTTCCTTTTTTCTTCAATATAAAGTTTCCCATCTAAAGTTAATTGAGCATCTGCTTGTCTTGAGATATTGCTACTCTGAACATATCCTTGGTCTTCTAATAATTTTACATATTCGAACTCTTCTCTATGCCTTTTTAGTTTAATTCCGTTTCCTACAAGAATAGGTAGTATCGGATACAGATTATCATCATACAGGTTATATAGTTTTTCCAAAATCAATTCTAGAATATCCTCTGAGGTATAATTTTCTCTTTGAACTAAATCAATTCTAGAAGGATCTGTAATTAAATCAGAAACCCTGAGTATACTTTTATTACAATCTAAATAATGAATTTCATTTCTTAAATCTTGTTTTAATTCTCTTAAAATATTTTGAGAATTTTCTTGTTGTCCCAGAAAACCAAATTTGTTGTTATTCTTATATTTAAATTCTCTAGTCAATTGGTTATTTTCTCCGAAAGAATGATCTAAAAAACTAATTGTAGTGTCTTTCCATTCATTATAATTTTTAACAAAACTTTCTTCTTGAATTGAATCTGTTAACTTAGAATTCAAAATTGTTTTTCCATTTTTACTTAAGGAGTCAATTTTTCTATCAAATTCCTCCCATTTTATTTTAAGTTCTACCATTTCTTATTATGTTCTAAATATTGAATATTTATTAATATTCTTTAGGCTTTACATTAAACTATTGGAAACACAAAAAGCTCCTAAAAGAAGCTTCTTATTCATAATATTTTTGTGTCTTTCAAGTAGTTAAATTTAAGTCGGAGTAGCAAATTAATAAAACTTATCTGATTATCGTTTCTTACATAAAATTTTAACTATTTTGGTTGAATATTCCCCGCAACTCCCATACTAGCACGAAACTTAAACACAATCCAATTACGTTAAAACCATAAATAATATGGAATAATTCCGTAATTTTGGAAAGTTTCCAGCTAAATAACTACAACCATGTACAAATCTGAGTTAGCTCCACAAGTGGATGATCACTTTATTGATAACAAAATAGAAAGGGCCTATCACGGTATTTCATACATTAAAGTGAAAAATACCGGTAAGTTTTATGCTAATCTTAAGGGAAAAGAATATTCTTTTTCAAATGCATTACAAAACTATAGAGGTACACGCACATTAAAGGCAGCTAAATCTATATTTAAAGGTTTAATTAGTAAATACCAATGCTTTGAAAGTGACGGTATCTATTATCATATCAATGTAAACACTGGAAAGTGGATGTGGTCAGAAATTTAGAATACTCCCTTTAAATCAGGATGCTCTACATATTCTTTTATATCACTTCTATTACTGTCAATTGATCTGGAGAATATATCTCGGCTTACAGGATGTGCAGTCAATAACTCATCATCGTACTGAACATTAAAAAGCTCTTCAATGTGTTTCTCATTTAAATCATCTCTAAGCCATTCTTTTTCTAGTTCTTTATCCAGTAATACTATTTGTCTATACTGACCATCCCTATTTTTGCTATTATGTATTTTAGAGAAGAAAGGACTGGCTTCTTTAGTAAACATTGTAAAGGTTACAGCTCCATCTCTGGTTAAAGAATAGATTCCTGCCACTGATAATAGATCCTCATCCTTTGCACCAAAATAAAAGGGATATGGTGTACCATTATGTTTATGTGGCTCAAAAAAACCAGAAAGAGGAATTATACATCTTCTTTCCATTATGCTGTGCTTGTAGATAAAATGATCAAAAGCACTTTCACACTTAGCATTCAACCCTCCTCCCACACGGGCGATCTCTTTGTAGTATTCGTTTTGCTTGGATGCTAATTGATTATGTGGCATTATACCCCACATACCAGGTATTAGTTCTTCCTTACTCTCCTGAGGTATGAATAACATATCTGGATGCGCAAACCCGTTAAAATGATGAGCTGTACAATCATCATCTCTTATGTCAAATAGATCTGTTCTTTTTACATTGTATCTACGTTCAAGAATACGAACGTTTCTTGCCTGAGCAGCGTGATAACACATAGTTGTACTGTAATTGTTTTCCTACTGTAAGATAAAACAATTTTAACAGTTTCAAAAACTAAAATCCTTCCAAACGAATGTATTTGGCATATTTCTGCAAGAGATCACCCTCTTTAAACGATTTATATCCAGTGATTTTATTATCTGAATTGTTGTACTCTACTTCTACGAAAAAACGATCTATAGCATATAAAGCATATCTTAGATTACCTTCATTAATAGAATGAATGAATTTTCCATAGGTAACTATAGAACGCATCTTTTTATCATCTGTACAAAGGTTGAATTCGTATAAGGTCATTTAGCAACTTTTTGTAGTAAGTGTATTGGTATACTCCCTAACATTTCAGCACCTAATTTATTATACCAAATACAATCAGCATAATCTTCATCGACTTTTAACACAGTCTTTTCCTTAATTCCATCTATAAACCGAACCTTATCACCTTCTGATATATTACTCATTTCTTGTACTTATTCTTTCTTTCATATTCATTTAACCAGGATCCTGCTATCCATAATACAATGAATATAAGTATGTGCCACCATTCGAATTGATAATTATTCATTTAAATCATTTTTATTTATTCTTGGCTACTTCTTTTACTGTATCTAAAGCTTTTTCATATAGCGAAACAGGAGTTTTTCCTATTTCTAATGCATTAGGTGATAAATTGTTTAAAAAACTTTGTGCCAATTTAGAATCTCCATTGGACGCTATTAGAGCTGTTGCCTGCGATGCATACAATTCTGATAATCTCGAATAATAACGAATAAACATTATCATAATTTGGATTAATAAAACTGCAAAAGCAACTATTCCAAGACTGAAAATACTTGTTCTTATGGCATTAACTAATTCTGAAGAATCTTCCTCTTTTTTATTCTCAGCTTTCCATACATCATTAACGTTTTGATAAATCTTCAATGTTTCCGAAAGATCTTGTCTTAAATTGTTGACAACTGAGTCCTTTGATTTAGAAACTAATTCTCCACTCAAGTGATTATTAATTGATGAATTTATATATTCCAACTGTCTAAGAACAGGGTATTTAGTAGCTTCATTAAACGTAGGAGGTCTATCTTTTTGAGAATATCTAATTGATTCTATAGGCATACGTATTTCAGTAAATAATCCAGAAACAACCCCTATGAATAGATAAGAAAACGTTAATACAGTCAATACCAACATTAAGAATATTATTCTTGAAGAATTCCTAGATTTTCTCGATCTACTTTCAAGATTATCTATTGTTTTTGTAAAATCTATAATTATTAAATCTTCTTCTCTATCTATATTATTTTCTTCGGTCCCCATAAGTTATTAAGTTATATTTGAAATCATCCGTTACCGGCACCTCCTACACCATCGCTTATTCGATAATCCAAGCTTTTGAGTTCATTCAAATATATTGAAAAACCATCTTCTTTGGGGTTTTTGTTAGAAGGTCTTACATAAATACGCCAGTCTTGAATATTATCTTTATCAATATGTTCATATCTATCTACAACAAAATACCTGTCTAATGCAGGTGCGTACAATTCGTGACCTACTTTCAGATCATTTACATCGTTAATAGTTTTCATTTCGTTGGTTTTGGTTATTAATTTATTTTAATGTAATAGTATACTGCTCTGTTTTTCGGTCTGGTTTCTTTTATTAATATTGAATCTTCTGTTACATTATAATTCGGTAAAGACATCACGTGTTTCCCCCTTTCGTCTGAAATTGCCCTAAAAGAGGAACTTCCTCCTTTTACCCTATGTTTATGATTTTTAATAATGTCTTCTTGAAAATGTCCGACCTTTCTATTATCTCCATAGGGATCCAATTGATTAGGGTGTTTCGGTTTATTATTATAAATCGGATCAAAATCGTTAAGGCCTCTCAAAAAAACTCCTCTCAAATCAGGAACTTCTATTTTTTCTACATCCTGATAATATTTTGAATACTCAACTTTCCTTCCGTCTGCAGGGCTCCATTTTGAATGTTTCGCATTAAAATTAGTAACCTTTACACCTTCAACTTGTTTATAAAACTCCTTCCAGCTCAAAACCGATGGGATTATAGTTCCAATCGGTATAGGTTCATATATACGTATTATTTTCTTTCCTTCTATAGTATCGACTGAGCTATTACTTAACTCCTCAACAACTAAAGAAATTACCTTATTTTCTTGTGCTGATGTTATTAAACCACCAAATTGTGTTATAACTACTGTGATTATAGAAACTAATGCCCCTATTAAAGCAATTACTTTAGCTTGATTAGCTGAAATTTTTGCAATTTGTACTTCAGAACTTTCTTTATTTTTTTTGTTCGATTCATTGTTACTTTCGTTGGAATCCATAGCCCCTGAATTTTAGTTAAACTATTATTTTTAACAAAATAACCCCATATCCAAAACTATTGGACACAGGGTTATCTATCTTTTACGTTGTCAGAAAGTTACAAAATATATTTTTGCTAATACTTGAAATCTGTCCAGTGAATAATCTTTCCTTTGAAATCTTCATTAAACCACCATAGAAATTTTTGTATATCATCAAACCCATCATTAATTGCTAATTGATCACATTCTTCAATTCCAAGTACTCTACCATCTATTTTTATTACTGGCTCTATACAATGTTGTTCACATAGTTCTTCATCGGAATAGACTATTTCAATTTGTTGAACGGAAATACATTTTATAGTTGGTGCAAATTGAAATCTGTCCTTTGTTCTATTATTAATTACTGGATGTATAAGTTTACCTGGTTGCCACCGATTTTTTGAATCTTGACGGATAGTGTGTAATTTAGGTGATATCTCTTCAATTTCAGCAGGAGTTGTATACGTATATATATCCTCACGATAGTCCGATTTTAAAGCAAAATCATTCATTTCTTTACTCTGATATTTCCACATACAGTTTGTGATTTTATCAACAAAACAAGTTTTTAACCCTGCTAAACTTCTCATTTTCTTACTCCAATGTGTACTGAATGCTAGCGTCATATTAATCTATATTTTTTTGGTTTTAAATCCGCTTTTAGATATAAAGGGTGCTTAGGGGTTCCATTCTTTGATAATTCCAGATAATGAAGTTTTGATAACTCCTTAAAATATTCTGGAGGTCGCTCATTATTACCCCAGGCACAAACCACAACTTGACATTTATCAAGCATTGAAACTATATGAACTACATTATTTTTACCATAAGTATTCATTACCTTTTTTAGTTTTCTTGGATCAGTAGATCGATAAGGGTGAATATTACCAACATATATCCCACCAAATCCCCAAGAAATTGCAAAATTAATGCAACGTCTTATAGTTGGATCATCCCGTTCCGCATCAGCTAATGAAGGGTTAAGCATTATAAACATTACCTTTGGTTTACTTTCATCCCAAATACGCCACAACCTATATCTATATTTCCCGCACTCTGAAATTATTGCGCCTTTTTTCATTTTATTTCTTCTTTTACCGAGTGATTTTCTAAAACTTTATCCACTATGCTAAATAGCATTAGTTGATTATCTGGAGCTGGTGGCGGTGGTGCTTTAGGATTATCTGAATCGTCTGGATCACCATCGTTATCCCAATCCCATTTTACCCGAGCAGTGCATTTTGGTTCATCATCAATATATACCCATTCTTTTGGGTATTCTTTATCATTTATATGAAATACCAATGCATTACAAAGTATTTGACATTGTTTATGGTGACACGGATCAGGATGGCAGTTAATACAATTCATACAATATTTTTCCGTGAATATCATTCCTTCAGTTCCGTTACTTGGTTGATATGGTCTATTCATAGTTAATTATTTAAATTCGTTTTTATTGTCTCCAATCAATAAAGGGTAAAGGGCAGTGCCGTCCTGTAGATTCTGGTTCATTATCTAGTATTTGAGGGCATTTATTGTGACAACATTCACCATCCCTACCAGCCATACATTGTGTAAGTTTTTTCTGTTTATCACCTATTTCTTTTACAGCCATTACAACAGGATCGTTAGGATTATCATCCACATACTTTTTAGCTGCATATCTTAATAAATCGTTTAACTCTTTTTCGCTTTTAAAACGTTTCTGATACTTATCTTTTAGAAATATTACTTCAGGTATTGAACCGTTAACCAATACCTTGATATCTCTTAAGAGTCTTTTATTTTCCTCTACTACCTTCTGATATGTTGACCTGTTAACTTTACTCATTAGTTAATTCTTTATCTTGCCAATCTTCCAAACAGTTAGCACATATTCTTAATGTCTTTTCCTGGGCATTTAAACCGTGAGAACAATTTGGACAATATTCGTAGTTTACCATAATTGTATTAATTACTATAAATTAATGTTCGTTGTTTAGTTGTATTGTTTGTCTTATACAATCTAAGCAAGGTTTTACCATATCCGTGCATAGCTGTTTCGTTCCACTCTTCAATTAGTAACTTAACTTCTGCAATAAAATCTTCATTACTTCCTAAGTTATTGTTACCATAACTTTCTAGGATTATTTTGCCTTTTTCTAAAATAACATCTCCTTCTAGGATGTATGTCACTCTGTATTCTTTATTATTACTCATAATTGCATTATTTAGTTATTGGTTTCTAGTGATTCAACCTATCTATTTCAGCTGCAATTAAAGCTCCTGCAATTATTAATCTCTCTTTATATGGTTTATCAAGCATATTGTGCCACGATTGTAAACCCCATCCTGTTGGGGGTCTATAACGACAATCTAAAAGGAAATTGTCTATTTCTGTCCAAACTAAACAACATCCAGCATAAGACAATTGATAATCAGTATTGAATTTCTTATCATCCTCAATTGTTCTATTATGAATTTCTATTTGTTCCTTTCTCTCTTTTGTAATTAATTCTATTCCTGTTGTTTTCATAACTATATAGTGTTTTGTTTAGTGGTTAATCCCTGATTGTTCAATTCTCCAATTCAAATACTTAATTTGGTCATCTGGATCATCTCCTACAACTTCTCCAGCTTCTTGACATAATACTGTTGCAAAATGTTTAGCCATATCTGATAAGTATTTATACATTTCTAAATCTGATACACTACCAGTATCAATACTAACCTTAGATTCAGGAATCTTTGCATCAGGTTTTATGGTTACCACTGCTTTCCTTTGTACTTTTGGTTGTGGTTTTAAAAACTTATCTCTTTGCTGCTCTCTCTTTTTTCTATTTCCTTTTTCCATCATTTTAGTTTTTAAATGCGTAATTAAGAAGTCTGCAAGTTCTATTCAGATCACTATCTATATATGCCATCCCTCCACGTTTTTTTACTAAGTCTACAACGGCTTTCAACGACTTCAATTGGTGCTTTTTAATCCGTTTGGCATAACATGAAGTAAAGTCTTCTTTGATTTATTATGAACGCTGTCAATAACTTCAGCAATGGAAAACACTCCTTGCATTTCACTCGTTATAACATACAAATGAACATCACATCTGTTTTCTTTTTCGTCAATTTCTATCTCTTGGCATTCAGGTGTCCAATCATCTACAACTGGATTAAATGTTGGTATTTGAACAATTTTTTCTATTTCATCTCTCCATTTAGTCCCTGCACATGTTCCTCCTAAAAAAATTCTACTATTCATCTCTATAAATTTGTTTAATTTTACCTACTCTGTTTTAAGGTTTTTGGCTTCCCCTTTTTATTTATACTAGCTCTATATCTTCTTTAAATAGTTCGTGTATATATTGTACATGCATTTCAATTGAGTCGTCATTCTCTAGGCAATGAAATAGTAAATGAATCAACCCTCTATCACCTAAAGTATCCCTGTATTCGAACTGTTCTTTATTCTTTACCCAAAGGATAAAACAACATAGATGACCTATCTCTCCAAGCTTCTGACGATCCTTTAAACATTCCTTAAATTCATCCAAAGGCATACGTGCATACTCGTTATACTTTCTTTTACAAAAATTGTAATCAAACGTATGCTTAAAAGAGTTTAGCTTTCGATCCTGTATTTCGTAGGGAATACCATCCATATTAATCGCAAATCGTTGTTACTGTATTAGGAATTAAAGACCACGCCCATAATACGTGAGGGTTATTGAATGCAACAGCTATTGAAGCTACAACTGCAAATCCCGTTGCTGCAATTATGGCTCTAGTCATTGTCTTGTCTTTTTCTAAGTAGTTTTTCTTTTTCATTGGTTTTTAGTTTTAAGAGTTACTATTTTATTGTGGTTTTACTTCTTCTGAAATAACAGGTATATCTTCTATCTTACACTTGTGGGCGTTCTTAGCATTTTTACTTCCAAATACTTGTTGACATTTTGAACAGGTTCTCGTTTGCTCCTCCTCAAGTAGATGCGCTTTTCTTTGTTCTAATTCGCTCTCCTGTTGCTTTAATTCGTTAAGTCTTTGTTCCGTATCGCTAATACCTTCCTCCAAATCGCTAAGAGTTAGTTTACATCCCTCTTTTTCTTTGTGGTATAGTTCCTTCCATTTGTTGACTGTAGCGAATTCGAGCGTGGGGATTAGAAGACTTAGAAAAATGAATTCAACATAAAAGGTTACAGGTTTCCAGACGAATTCTACATTCCTAGGATCTGCACTTTCAAATACATTTAGGATTAAAGCCGTTAGGATAATGTTTGCTATATAGAATACCCAAGCGTTGAAAGTTTTATTCTTCTCACTCTTATGGAAACTCATTAGTGATACAATTACTCCCGTAGCTATTCCAAAAAATATTGCTGCTACTGCCCTTGCTTCTGGAATCTCTATGGTGAACTTCTGAAAGTAATACCAGCTGGATTTTGCTATGATTGATATGACAACTGCTATAACAGTGACACTTACTATTCTTAGGTGTACAAACCAGTCTTCTAGAGTGAGTGTTTTTTTCATAATCTATAATTATTCTTGTGTTTTTCTAATAAACATTCAAATGCATAAGCTGCTTGTTGACTAACTACTCCGTTACCATATTGGCGAAGAAGTTCTGTTCTAAAGTTGTACCCATTAATTGTGCAACCCAAGCCGGGTTTAGTCGTTCTTGGCTCCTCCCATTGAAACTGTGATTGCCCTTGTCTAGCTGGCCATTGATCGCCATTCGTGATAAACTCTCCTGTTTGGTATTCTTTGCTGCTTTTTCTGTTTCGCTTGCTTGAGGAGTTGGATAGTTCATTACTATTGTTGCAAGGCTCATCGAATTTCTGTTCTCTGGATGATGATCCTGATATAACCCGTCCATCGCAGCAACTGGAGTTGCCCAATTCTTGACTTGATCTTTTAGGTCTCCCCTCCAATTCCCAATTTTCTCTGGATCCCTGTTTCCTGTTTTCATTCTTAGTTTTCTTCCGTCTCCATTCGAACCCACCGTTTGTGGAGTCATCCAATGCGAGTATGAAGAGCCTTTTTCTTTCATGTGGCGCACCAACCTCTGACGCAGTAAACAATCCCGCTTCAACGTTGTAACCCATTGATCGTAGGCTGTCAAGAACATAGGGGAAAGACCCGGATAAGTGTCCTGAGACATTTTCGAAGAAACACCAAAGAGGTCTAGAGGCATTGATGCATTTCTCAATATATGGGTAAATAAATCGAGAGTCGTTCCAGAGTTGTCTTTTTCCTGCATAACTTTCTCCTTGACAGGGATAACCTCCAATGATGCCGTGTATTCTGTTACGAAATGGTTTTGCATCGAAGGTTTTAATATCCGTGTAAATAGGTGCCGGATCCACCAAACCCGCTTCCATCGACGCAACCAAGTTGAAGTCTTGAAATGCTTCGATCTCCACGTAAGCGACTGACTTAATTGGGATAACTGAATTGACTCCTCTTTCAAGTCCTCCATATCCGTAGCAAAAAGATAATATTCGCTGTTCTTCGTTAATAGGTTTTTTGGTACAATCCACATTTGCTATTTTTTTATAATGATATTTTCAATTGAGGATCAGTATAGTTAGTAACCAATACCTCAATTCTTCTATTTTTAATATTTACACGTTCTTTAAGTGGAATAACATTCATTTTATAATCACTGGCGAAATCCATTACCTTTTCGTGATTGAATTCAGACATAGCGCATTTTATCCCGCATTCCGACATCAATCGAAAACAATCTTCTGTATCTTTTACCTTCCAATTAGGTACATTGTAATAGTGTTCTGTGTCGAGATACACTGGATCTAGATATACGAATGCTCTTTCTTTAGGCATCACAGTTTTTGAGAAGGATATTTTATCCAGTACATTTCTAAAATCCAGATTGGTAATTTTGGCATTCTGTAGTTTCTGGAATGTTGGTTCTATACTATTTATTAAATTATATTTCGTGTTATCTAATCCTAACCTTATAGTATCTCCTTTACCTAAGTACGTAAAGTTGGAGAGTAATAAGAATCGTAGTGCCTTCTTCATTGGATCAGTTTCCGAATTACTCTTCCAATATTTTATTAAGCTTTGGGAAATCGGCATTATTTTTATTTCATCAATTAACTCTGCCTTATTATTTAATAGAACCTTATATAAGTTGGTAACATCATCATCAAAATCATTAAGGATTGCATATTGACTTGGTGGTGTATAAAAAAAAGAGCCTCCAGCACCAAAAAATAATTCGATACGCATCTTATGTTTTGGAAAATACTCCCAAAGGTTATTCGCTAGTTTTCTTTTATTTCCAAGTCTTGTCAAAATCATACTTAATAATTATTGATTAGTTATCCCCTTTTGATATCCCTGTATACTCCACCCTTTAGCCTTAAATACTTTTATCTTTTCCTTGTATTGACCTACTGTCATTTCCTTGCGTAGGACTACTTCTATGACTTCGTAGTCTGGTAATTGATGGAGTTTGTTTTTCATTTATTAGATTGTTTATTTTTAAGCCCTTCTCTAATGGAATTTTTAGTTTGTCTTTCTGGTTCAATGACTGGAGGATTAATTCTATACTCTAATTCCTTTTCCACCATCTCATAAATATCCTGGTCATAATCTTCGTTGGAAACATCAAAAGAGAGGAAGTAGTTTTTCAAATCTTCATTATTCATTTTTTTAGTTTCCAAGAACATTTGATTTAAATAATCCGTGCGATTTGTGACAACCTTGGCTTTTTCATATTTCACTTTTGTTCTAGTTCCAATGCCGTTACTTTTGTGATTGTGGATTACTTCCTCCTCTCCTATCCCTTTAAACATTTCTTTTGCTATCCCAGGATCTATCTTATCCTTAGTCAGAGATATTTTTTCGTGTGCATCTCCAGAATACATAGCTGCGGTTTCACATCTTAGATCAAAATACTGTCGTAACCACTCCATTATTTTTTCCTGTGAAAGATTCTCGTAATATGGACCGTAAACACCTTCTTTGATATTTCTGAAAAACAATGTGAGATCAGTAACTTTTAGACTATATGTTTCAAATATTCTCTCAGCGGTAAAATCCATCTGAGCATCACCCATTTTGGTTTTGACATTTGAGTTATCATTTAGGTTTATAAGCCACATTGAGATATATCCTATCACCCATTCTTTACCGTAATCTCTTTTAAAATCAGCTAAAGATTTACTTGGTAATTGTAAAACATCTTTGATAGTACGAAGCTTATGAGAATACTTTTCACAATTGCTCGGGCTGTATAATACCAAGTCTTTCTGCCGTTTTTCTTCGATAGTCATCACTTGGCCCTTGCCCTGATTGATTATTTTGTTTTGCATCTTTTCTTGAATTATTTAATCTTTCCCTTTCTAGTTTTCTAACCCAATCTTCACGGTCCCATTCGGTTTGGTAACTTAACCAGTTATGTATTTTCTCTCCTGTTAGTTCTTTGTACTCGGCGTAAGCCTTAGTTTGTATTTTGAAGTTTTCTATTTGTGGACGGATTCTATCGGATTTTAAAAATCCATTGACTTTCATTTTTTGAGCTTCGGTAGTCTGTAAGAAATAATCAGAAATCGAATCAGTAAATTCTTCTTCAAAAATTTCGGACGAAAAACTATTTTCAATTTCATCTTCAATTACATTTTCTTTTTCTATTTCCTTTTCATCTTCTTTTTCTAAAGGCTTTTTTTGGGTTTGATTTGGGTTTTGTTTGGGTTTTGAGTTATTTCCTTTTTTAGCTGGCCTCCCTCCTTTTTTGCCATTATCAGATTGCTTCTTAAGGAAACTAGATTTTTTCTGTCTTTCCTCTTCAAGCCTAGTATTTATAAGGTATTCTCCTTTATCCTCAAACTTCTCTTTTAATTCTTCAGAGAGGTTATCCCAATCTAAACCCACCAAAAACCCAAGCCTTTTTTTGGGTATTTTACCATCTGTCCATTGTTTACACAACATCTTAATATAAATGCCTATTTCTTCATTGGTGAGATACATTACACCAGTAAGAAAATCCTGAGCATATAATGAAAATGAAGGAGCTTTATTCATATGACTAACTGTATATCGCTAAAGGATTGCTGTTTCTTTAGTATGCTTTCCTGAATGTATTTTCTTTCATTTGGTCTTAACCATCTTTCAGAAAACACTTTGTTATGTTTAATTTTAAACTTGACTTCTATACCATTCTCCCTGAATAGAAAAAATGTCATAGGTTCAATAAATGAAGGAGCTATATGTATTCCTTCATAGATCATTAATCAAACTTAAATTTGATCCCTTCTATCTCTCCTAATGCCTCACAATAATCAATCAATGATCTTATTTCTGACATTGTAGTCTGGTTGTTTTTAATAGTGTTTCTGCTTACTTCTTTGCCGTTTAGGAAGAGAACACGATTATTAAGTTCTAGTTTGTTAGACATCTCTATGTGATTTAAATTCAGTAACATTTAGTTTGAGTTTGTTGTTAGGATTAAGTGGGTGTTTAATATTGTTATGAGAATTCTGGTGATCTAATTCGCAGAGTGTAGCAATCCATTCTAAGTACTCTAACTCATTCCCTATTATACTTTTTCCATCTATGGAATATGCTATATGATGAGTTTCGAGTTTAGTTTTACAACCACAAATAATACATTGGAAATTATCTCTAATCCTTACTTTCCTTTTGACTTTTTCCCAATATTTATTCTTTTGTAGTGATTTTCTATAGTTAGAAGGACGCCCCCGTTTACGCCTTAGTCTACTCATTCACAACTTTCAATTTCTCTATAAAGAATTCTTCGTTTTTATCACTGCTACTAATTAAATCTTCCATCTCATAACTAGGAATATCCCTAATTGCTGCTAGCTTAATTTCTTTATCTATATAAGTGTAATAGAATCTTTTACCGTTATAAACTACCTCCCACGTAAATGCAGGATCCAATTCTATTTCGGTGGTTCTATCATTTACTTCATTAGCTAACTGTTGAATCTTATTTAAACTGGAGTTAACCATTTCTTTGGCGTCCTTTTCATTTTGCTTGGCTCTCTCCAGTTCTTCTATTTTCTTGAAATGCTCAGCTTTTATTGAAGGAAGGTTGTTTTCTAACTCATCAGAATATTGATCTCTCAAACCCTCTATTTCACATTGATCCATAAATCTTTCTGTAGTGATCTTACTTTGTACAGTTAGTAAGTTCTCTGACATAAAAACTCTGGCCTCTTTATCCGTTTTAAACTTTCCAAGTGAACTTGGTACCTGACTGGTTTCGACAGTGAATTCTACTTCATCTGGACGATAAGTGTTTTCTACTTTGTGCATCTTAATTGTTTTTTAAGTTTTGGATTTATAAACTCTTTGAATTGGGTCAATCCCTTTTTCACCCAATAGTCATATTTTTCTTTCTTCCTTTTTGAAGCATTGCATTCTTGTTTCTGATAATCCGGTTGAAATTTGAAATAAGAATATGTCCCATTGGAAGTTTTCTTCTCTCCCTTCTCTTCTATCAACCCCAAATCCAATAAGTCACTTATTCTTGCGGATGCGGTTTGATGAGCTAGACATAATTTTTTCTTTATTTCAGGAAGTGTTGTAAATGGATGCGTTTTAATATGATCCAATACTCTTGAGATATCAGTTTCTAATCGTCCTGATTGAATTTGATTTAGTAAAGTTTTAATTCTTGCTTTCATATCTAAAATTTTGTGAATTGAAGATTTAACTGATCGTATTCTTGATGACAGGATCTACATCTTATTACAATGATTCCAGGATCCCAGCATAATTCTGTTTTACCACTTTCTTTGGCCTTTTTAACTGATATATCGTGACTGCAGTCAAGACGGGTACCGTTCCCATTACTCCCACATTGTTCACAAAAGTTATATCCATAGTCTAAGAACTGCATCTCCAACGCCGTGGCTTTCGCCTCCCTTATCTTTCGATCTATAGTTTTTTGTGTCACTCTGGTCCCGTCACTGCAGCTATATGTATTTGCCATTAATATTTTGATTTAAAAAACTCGCGAGTTTCTGAAACATACACTCCCCCCCATTCCTCGCGAGTTACCCAACCTCACAACTACCATTGTTTATTTTATTTAAGGAGAGAGGTGAATTAAAAAACTAAAAAAATCAACCTGCCAACTGTAATTATGGAACCTCTCTCCTTTTATTTTCTATGCTGTATTTTGGAATTTTAAAATTCCTTCACCTAATTGTTCTATTAAGCTATTCATATAATCCCTTGCTAACTTTGCCATAGTTTTTAGTTGTTGGTTTCTTTTTGTACAGTAGTTATGACTAAAAACCTTTATTCGTATTTCTTCTGGAATCTCTTTGAATACTCCAATGAACCATTCGAGTCTTACACTTTCACTTTGTTCGCAAAACTCTTCAAGTCCTTTTTCTGTAAATATTAAATTGCAAACGGTTTCTACAACCAAATCAATACTATCGTTACGTACATTGCCTTCTGAATTGAAAATATTGTACTTCCAATCCATCCGCCTTAGCTCATCACTGATCAGTTTATAAGGAGTATCAACAAGACAATAAATTAATTCCGACTCTTTAAAATCCCATAAGTCCATGTATACATCTAATTGCCAACCATAAATCTTACTAGGAATTTCCCTTTCTCTTATGGGAAAGGTTTCATACTCCCAACTAGATTTTATATCTCTGATCTTCTCTTCAGCATTATCGCATTCACCAGAGAAGTATTCATTTTCTTTACGCTCTTGATTTTTAAGAAACAATTGACCTGTAACCTCAGAATAAAGAGTAATAGATTTTTCTTCCACTTGAATCCCTTTATCAAGGTATTTTGCAGTAATATCTTTTTTCCTTCCTGTTATTTCTTGAAATACAAGTTTCTCTAGATAGGTTTTAGCACCATCCGTTAGAAAAGGTTTCCTGTTTTTTCTTTTAGAGTAATCACCTAGTTTTTCGATTTGCTTAAGAGTTAAAGCTTTCCCTTCCCCTTTATGCCTCAGAAGTAATACATTATACTCTTCTTCCTGGTTAGTTGTTAACGGTTTTGGAATACCAGACATAATATGTCCTATACTATGTGCTCTAAATTTGTAATCATTGAAATTAGTTACTACCGGCCAACTAGATTTTTCAATTCTTTTATATCCCTCTTTGAACTTCTTAATTCTTAAACCCTCTTCTAAGTTATTAGCTTCTTCCAGTGAAAGATCTTCAGGTTTAGTCTTAAAGAGTTCTTTATCAGAAACACCTGCCGAATGTAAATCCGGCAAAGTGTTTTTTAAACCCTCCATACCCATAACCTACAGTATTATAGGTTTCACACTCCATCTATCAGACTTAAAAGAGTTTGTTTTGTTTTTCGATTTTCCTACATACGTAACTCTTACTGGTGTCTGATTAAATATCAATTCTCCACTGTTAATTGCGTCTTCAATAGTGCCTACTAATCGCTTTGAGCCATTTCGGATAGTATTAAAATCACCAGAAGAATCTTGTGCAAGCATTATAATGCACGGCAAGTTTATTTCTTCTCCAGTTTCCTCGCTGATGTATGTTTCTTCCTTGATCTCAACAATAATCCCAACCTTATATTCCCCTTGCTCCTCCGGTGTCCAGTAATCTGACGAAAGCTCTCTTGGTGATAATTTTGCATCATGCAAGTTTGGTAATTGATCTAGATTTGTTAATGCAGTTTGTGAATTTTCCATAATTTTGAATTGAATTAAATATTAAACTTAGGTTTAGTGATCCACTGTTGGCGCAGTGGGTTATTTTTATCTTAAAAACAGAGTTTTATTTCGTTTTCTCCATCTCTTAATTTTCTGATAATCTTTTTCCTGTAGGTAGCTGAATACTATTAATGTCATAATAGCTCCTGTTAGAAAAAATATTATACACATTAGCCAATAAGCTTCTGGATTTGTAAGTATTGTTTTCATAGTTATTTAGGTTTTAAATTTTATGTTATTGAACTGTATAAAAACACTCCAGCAATTACACAGAATAGGATTAAAAGAGATACTCCAAATGCGCATAACCCATATAGAATTCCAACTCTATATCTATTTGCTATTCTTATTATAATTTGCTGTAATGTTTTCATCATCTTATTCTGTCAAGTCTCTCTAATTCTCTATCCAAGCTTTCAGTAATGAACTTTCCATTAACTGAAGATTTTCTAATCTTACATTTTGGATCCTTAAGCATTTTGTATAAAGTAGTTTTACTACATCCTAGAATCTCAAGAGCTTCCTTTAAATTAGATATCTTCTTTCTTTTACTTTCTCTCATATTAGAAGCCATTTTGTAAACTAAATCCTGAAACATAGACTTATCAACTACTACTACCTCTTGTCCATCTAAATTTATGCTTGGTGTTTTCATTATTCTACTTTATCTGATTCAGTATTAACCAATTCTTGTTGCTCCTTGATTTGTTTTCTAATAGTGTTCTGTAAAAGTTCAACTACTCTTTCCTGATGTTTAACTGGAACTGAGAAAAATCTAGAAAACCAATGGTTAGCAAGTGTTCTAGGGTCTTTATTGAATTCTGCAGCACATAACTCTATAAAGGCGCTCTTATCCTCAATCCTAGCGTATAACTTTTTTATGTTTTCAATCATCCCTTTATTCTTTGATTACTTTTATGCTGTTTTAAGTAATTCCATTTCCTCTTTAAGAAGTTTTAT
Organism: Aquimarina callyspongiae; assembly: GCF_034322225.1. NCBI lineage: Bacteria > Pseudomonadati > Bacteroidota > Flavobacteriia > Flavobacteriales > Flavobacteriaceae > Aquimarina > Aquimarina callyspongiae. The sequence continues at coordinate 416,201 of NZ_JAXLPA010000004.1, forward strand.
TCCCCACTTTTTAAAAGCATCTTTTAATATCAATCTTCTCTTTTCTTCGAAATTCTTCTGATTGTAATTCACAACTATATTTGAATCATAATAGAAATTGTGCTTACCAAATGGTCTTACATATAAATCAAGTACCATTGAATCATTTAATATTTCCCATTCAATTCTGTATTGAACATCGTCATTAAGCATTCCTGAAAAATTATTAACTAGCATTTCCATATTAAGAGAAGATTAAATTATTAGCGTGTTGTTTGTCTTGAAAAGAAAAACCACTATCTGCATTTGCCAATTCATTTGTAGCATACTCATAAAGACAATTAGCTACGTTCTCTATAGTGGTTTGATCTGTTATTTGTATTTCACCGTAGTAAATGGTGATGTCCTGATATTCGGTGTCTAATTCCAGTCTTTCACATAAAATATGAAACCCTCCATGATTAAGTTCTGCGAATACATATCTACTATCCTCATAGATAATTATATCAGCATCTTTTAAAAGATCTGCTACTACATCTTGTGTTAAACTTGTTGGGCAGTTTGTGGTTACTTTTTGTAGCGTTTTCATATATTTGTGCGTAAATGTTGTTGTATTACACCACAAATATACAACACTTTCGCATATAAATTCAACTTATTTGCATATTTTTATGTTAAAGTGTTATAAATCCCAGTTTTTAAATGGACACAAGTGAAAGAATAAAGAACATAATATCTGCCTTAAACCTCAATAACAATAGCTTTTCAAAGAAACTTGGTATAGCTAACACTACTGTAGAAGGTTATGTTAAGGGAAGAAAAAATTCTAATGGTGAAATAATACTTTCTCAACCAAACTACGATGTAATAAAAAAAATGGTTGAAATATTCAACATAAACGCATACTATATATTAGGACTTAGTGATGATATGTTTTCAAATCAACAAGGAGGAACTACAGTAAATTTTAATAGTTTATCGGAAGTCTCAGTTTTTGTTGCAGAAAATATAGAAGAATTAAAGAATGTTCCTGTTTTTAAAAACCTTTTGGACATTGAAGCTTTAAGATTAGTATTAAAAGCTAAAGAAGGAGATAATATTAATGTCTCTGAACTATATAAGTTAATGAAGTAATTTATTTATTCTAACAATGATCTAATCTATACAAATAACCTTTTTGTGCAAAAGTCATTGAATCAAAAAACTTTTTACTATCTACCTTTACATTTTCATTACCAATTTCGTTTATTAATTTTTGTTTTTCTTGTTCTTGATGTTCTATAAGGATATCAAGATCATCTGAGAAATCCTCTAAATACTCTTCTGGAAAATATTTAGATTTCTTAACCTTCGAAATTTCCTTATCTCTATTCATGTTCGACGGCTTTTTTAGTCAATTCAGTTCTAAAAATTCTGAATTCAGTTTCCTTTTCTGGATTAACTAAATCACCTTGAGGTAAATCTCGATATAACGCTTTATAGAATAACTTGATTATTAATCCAACTTTTTCTTCTATTGTTTTGAAGCTATTAATCAAAAAATAAGCACTGAAGAAGAAAACACCTGGCAAAATGTAAAGCGCTATATTATAATACAATCTAGGAAAATCACCAGGTCTAGTTGGATCTTGTGTATGATTCAAGTTGCTCCAACTAACCCAATACCCCCAAGTAGCAATAAAGGCAAATGATATAAAAAGATAAAAATATCTCTTCCAAGTTCCTTTCACATTTTTAACTACAATAAAAAGGAAGAATAAAGATGATACAAAACCAAAAATCGGTAATCCTATTCCTAATAAATAGTTTTTATAGGACGTATATCCTAAAACAGAGTCTTCTTTCTTGATCTCATTTTTGATACTATGATAATTTTGCAATTCACATTTCGATATTTCAGTAGTGCTTATGTAAGATGCAATATATTGTTCCTTAGTAATCTTGTTGTTTTGTAACTTAAGTAAAAGAGATTCATAAGAAGTATCTCTTTTACTTATAATTTTTTTATAATCTTTTTTTATTTGAGTATACTTTTTTGAACTTGATGGTTCATACTCATGTAAAAAAGTTACGGCAATAGAAGAAACTACCACCGTAGAAATAACTATTATGGTTAGAATATCAAGGATTACCTTCTTCTTCCTGTTCTTCCACAGGGTCTCCAACTTCTCCTTGGCCAGTTGCCAGAGTCTCAGATTCGAATGTTTCTTCATTTACATTGTTATTTTCACAACTTGTAAATCCTAAAACTAACATTCCTAACACCAATGCATTCATTACTAACTTTTTCATCTCTATCTGTTTTTATTGATTACTGTATGTAGTAAATTTAGGCACTACAAGCCGTATCAACACTAACATCTAGATGAAATTAGCAACTGAGTATGTGTTAGGGGTAGAATTAAGAATTACACTAGTACATGGATAATTCTTACAAACGCAATTTACTAAAATTTCCCACATGCATGTATGCGGTAAAACCACACTTTTTCATCAAACTTGGGCTGAATTTTAAGTGTTTACGTTGATTTTCACAGGGAATTATACTAGTAAGTGTCGGTAAATGTAATTATGTTACCTCTAGAAAATGTTAAATTTTATTTTATACAATCCAATTGATCAATAAAAAAAGTGGACCATCCAATATCCTTGGCATCGTGATAATGTTTTGTACCGCTAAATCTAATAGTTTTAATTGCTGATTTCTTTAATTCGGAGATTTTTGAATTAGTTAAGGTAGATGTAAGTTCGAAATTAGAACAATCTAAACTGACTTTGTGATAAAAAGTAATTATTTTACCATTTTCTAATTTGAATTTCACATATGATTGATTGTTTTTATATGGACTAACACACCCTAAATCTATGTCACAAGCTATTGTAATAAATTTATCTTTTCCATTTCTCATTAGGCCAATAATTAAATCTCTTCTAGTACTTGTACCTAGATCTAAATCATAATATTTCGTAGCTATTAATCTTTTCCCTGTAAATTCGTCAGTTTTATTGGTTCTGTAACTACATTCTTTTTTTCTTTTTTCTATTTCCTCTCTTAATCTAATAATTTCCTCTGCTAGCTCTTTTTGTAATTCCTTTTCTTTTTTGGCCTTTGCTATAGAATCTGTAATCCTCAATTTCTCTTTTTCAATTTCTTCTTTTAACCTTCTTTCTTCCTCAATTACCTTATACTGCTCCATATCTAAAAAATAATCTTTGAAATCGCAAATGTGATTATTCGAGCATATATGTTTTTCGTTAGTTCCGCTAAGCCTAACCTGATCTTCATAGATTTTACCACCATTTACATTTTGATATAATAGTACAATAGGATAATCTGCGTTCATTATATCAATTTGGACTACTTTGTATAAGCTGTTTATTGGTGCTCCACTTTCTGGTTCTTTGGTAAGATAAAAGGTTTGGTCTAGAAAATAAGTTTTACTCAAAACCACATCTTCATAAAAAACAAAATCTTCAACATTCTTATGAATGTATGATTCAGATTGTTTAAGCTCTTCGTAAGTTTCATTAGTATTATATTCATATAACTCACCTCCTTTTTCAAAAACTATAAAGACAATCTTTTTTTTGTCTTTTTTGTGTTTGGATAGTTTTTCTTCATATCGTCTAAAAACAAATATTTCTCCCTTATATAAATTTAGATCAACTTTCTTTCCTTTTCCTTTCTTATGATACTTAAAAAATCCTTGATTTATTAAATAGCCATTTGGTTCTACCATAAATCTCATCCCATCAGTAAATTCAGTAATCTTATAATATTTGAATTCGAATTTTTCTTCTGGGTCAGTAATATTAGGGAATGCAAGATATCCAATGAAAACAAATAGAATGAAAAAAAAGTTTTTCATAGCTAAGATGGTTTTAAGTTAGGATACAAAGAAAATAAAAAAAGAGGATATTTCCCCTTACATTATCGATTCTGATAAAATACGACAAGTTATTAAACAAGAATAAATAAAAAAATGATCCGTAAATCTATTGTTACGGATCATTTATAAAATTTTATTAATAAATTATATTGTGTTAAGCTGCTTTTAATGTCGAATAAGTAATAGCCGCTTCATTATCTTTTACAAAATTGAGTTCTTCTTTTAACTCCTTTAGTCCATTAATTCGATCATTTATAAATCTCCTAAAAACACATTTTACTACAAACCATAAAAATTCAGGTTTCAAATAACTAAGGACTATGATATTATCACTAAATTCATCATATTCCATAAATATTTGTTGGAATCCTTCCGGCATTGATTTAATTGTATCTTCGAACCATTTAACATGATTATCCAATGTATTATTCTTTTCTGATAGTACTTTACTCACTAGCAAAACATGAACATCTAAAAAACCAGGATTAACCGCAGTAGTTTTTAATAACATCATTAGTTTATCGTGATCTTTAGTGAATTTAATATTCTCCTTCACAAAAAACATCTCCATCTCTTCATATTTACTTTTGAGATTACAAATGTTTTTAAATCTAAGATAACGAATATGTCTATATTGAAGAAACAATGCCAAAGCTAGCATTGAAATTATTAATAATAAAATATTCATAGCATTTTTATTTGAAGTACTTCTTTAGTTTTCGGAAAAAGCCTTTATCCACTTCTTCAACTTTAAGTCTAGTTAATCGTTGATAAACTAGCTTTTTGAGGTCATAAATTTGTTGATCCTTTTCTTTAAATCTAATATTAATTTGCTGATTATATTTTCTATCACTAAAAAACGCTTTTAGTTGCCAGCCAATAAATATACCTATTACAACACATCCAATAACTAGCCCGTATTCAGCTATTATATTATCGAACAACTCACTCAATTTGTCTTTCAAATCATTACTCATAGTCAATTTAAAAACCATCAGAAATTTGAGTATACAACAACAAATTGGATCAATAATATGCATGTAATTTAATTAATAAGACGGAAAATAGCAACTTTTGTTACATTTTATCGATCTATTTGGCATAATATCGGGTACTTTTTAACTCTTTTCCGATTTAATTAACAAAATATTTCCCGCAAATTATGAAAATTGTGTTAATACACAAATTTGGTTAAGATATTTAAGAAATTTAACATTAACTAGGACACTAATAATTAATAAATAAGACAACGTTATTCATTAATTATACACAAAATGTTTGGAAAATGTTTGAAAATTAAAGAAGAATTACACATAAACAACTGATTATCAGCCGAAACATTCTCGCCCCCCAGACCAGCACTTTAACCGGACTAAGCTACTACCCGTTATTTTTCAAAGTTATTTTAAAAGAAAAAATCCCTTAGAATCTACATATATTCAGGCCGCAAATATAAATATTTAGGTTTAAATAAATATCAAAAATCTAAAAAGTTAAAACTGATGTTCAATCCTATAAAAGAGAACTATATCTAGATCTTTTCTGGTAAAAAAACTTGACAAATTGTTGAGTATAACATCCTGGAAAGTAGCTTTACCTCCACCTCTCAAATTTAAAAAATGTTCTTTCGTCTATTATAAAAAGTATCCATTTCAAAACCCCTAATTTTCTTAATATCTTTTTCATGATTTGTGTTTTATGGTTTTATAATACTTAGTAAACCACTTTTAACTCTCCTGTTGGAGTTCTGTATACATAACCCGGTAAAACACCTCCTAAAATAGCAGATTGATTATCAACATATACCTCATTATTTTTATCAGCTCGATCAAATAATATAATATCCTGCTCTCTTTTTGTAAAAGTCATATTCACAAAAATTGGATTTATAAAAGTGACTACTCCCAAACTTTCAGGAAATCGTGCTGTGTTTGTTAAATCAAAAGGTTTTGGTATAGTTCCTCTGGTTTCGAAATAACAATTTTTAAAAAGTGTGGTCCCAAAATGTGCAAGATTCATCCATCGATGTACTTTAGAATTGAAAGAATAATCAACTTCTATAATAAACTTACAATTCTCAAAAACGAAGTTTACATTTCTATCATCGGTTGTCAGGATATGACTATTGGTATTTGTCCAGTTAAACATTTCTTCTTCAATAATGATTGTTGTATTTTTTATCGTTATTGTTTCTGCTATTATTGGATCTGGGATCTGATCGTATTGGTTTAAATCAAATTCGACCCATCCTTTTACCATACCTAATTCTATCTCGTAGGAGTTTGGCAACCCATGCCTAAACTCTATAGAGGTTTCAAATAATCCGGCTTCATAATTAGTTAATGGAAAATACGCTCCTCCAGAACTATAATCTCTACTATTTACGGTGGGCCTTGCTCCTTTAAAAATATTATTATCCCATTCTCCACCATAATCATTCTTTGCATTTTGGCGAAGAAATAGTAAATCATTTCCGTTTGCACCTAATTCGATTACTACCGTATTTGGGTCTACCAAATTGGACCAATCAGAGATGTTATTAAATTCAAAAATATTATTCTTAAAAGTAGCTTTATTATCCTGGTCGGTAAACCAAGTATCAGTTATCGAAACATTATAATAGAATATATTATCTTCAAAAAGTGTTGGATAACCAATACGATCTCCGGATGCATTTCCTATACCTCTTACTTTTACATTCAAAAAATAATTATCCTTTACTATGTTATTATTAGCAGTATAGTTTATAATACCTCCTTTTAATCTATTGAGTATAAATTTGTCCTGTCTATCAACCGAATTACTTTTACCATAGATCTCATTACCTTCTATCAATACATTACGACCATCATCTGAGCTAATTGCCGTATGTATATCTACTGTGGGAGCTTCTGGCAATAATTTAGTATTAGGGAGTAAGTAATTTTTATAAATGTGTACATTTTCTGTTCCCACTAATGATATATCCCCCCAATTATTTCTGAATCTACTGTTCCTAATAGTAAGATTTCTACAGCCGCGACGTCTATCTTCTGCATTTATACCATAACCTGGCCCAGCTTTTAAACCTCCTATATTATTAAAATAAACTCCGTCAATGGTTGTATGATCTGGGGGGTTACTAAATCCATCACGACCACAATTATATACCTGTCCTCCAGAAACTATCAATCCTTCTGCATTTAAAGAAGGCCGTAATTGTAGTTCTATATTATTAATATCAGTTGGTGCTTCAATTTCTAACTCTACATAATTCCAATTCTCTTCGATCTCTACCTTTTCATAAAAATGTAATACATCAGAAATAGCAATCGGTGTACTATCTACATCATTTTTATAATAGAATGCTCGATAATATGGCTTTGATAGTCCTCCCCAACCTGAAAAACTACCGGATGTTAACTTAAACCAAGCTTTATCTCCTAATTCTTTTGTGTTTTCAAATTGAGAGGTGTTGAGCGGTAGCTTTGTTAGCGTATAAATCTTACTAGCATCTCCAGTATTTTTGGTACCATCTTCATTAATTGCTCCAACTGCCACTGTAGAATCAGTAGAGTTATCTATAAAATTAGCTCCATCGATTTGATTCATAAATTGTAGATCTGCCGTAGATATCATACCGTCTCCATAGTAGTAAGAAATATCAGGATTTTCTACTCTTCCATCAATAGCTAGTGTACCAAAATTAATACCGTGATTGTGTTCAATTTTCCCTATACCTTCAGTAGGATGTATATCATAATCTCCTTTAAGTCTTGGATTTACGATTTGATAATTCTTGGTTTTATAGATTGTTAATGTATATGTTCTATCCAGATCGTGAGGAATTAGCTGAAACGTTCCTCCTAAAAACTCTAAAGTAATATCATTGGTACCATTACCTAGTCTCCAGCCTGATGGTGGAGCACTTGATATATTGGATTGTTTTACAGCACTATGATAGAACGTCCTATTTGGCACATATAAAGTACCTGAGTTTTGATTTCTAAGATATAGTGCATTGTTAATAGCATTCCAATCGTCATAACAATAAACGGTATTTCCATTAGTTACTGAAGCTAAGGCATTAGTATGTATTCTCACCGTTGTGACGTTTATAACATCTGTTATGGTAGCATTGAGAACAGATCCTGGTACCGGGATAGTGCTTGCTCCTACAATGTGAATAGATTTACCGAGATCGCTAGATTGAAAGTTAGCCGTAGCCGATGTAAAAATGTTACTTCCTGCATTAATACTGCCATCTCTAATGGTTTTACCTTGACCTCTTGCTCCGATATTAGTAATGTATACAATATTAGGAGTACTCCAGCTGCCTAATATTTTACCCGTAGAGAAATCTAAAAACAATTTATCTCCGTTAAACTCGATTCCTGAATTAGATCCAATAAGGTTGAATCCTCCTGATGTTATTTTGCCTCCATCATCTTTTAGAATCATTCCATCTGCCAGGACTGTATTTTCTGTAAGAATGATTTCATTTTGTATTAGAATCGTCATTCCGGCATTGGCTGGATTGGATAAATCTGAGACCGTAGAAGCAATAAATCTATTATACTCAAAAGATTTTCTTTCTTTACCTATTGATCTTTGGTCATTATTCCGACCCTTCTCATTTGTGATCTCTACATAATTATCAGATCGTTTTAATTCTTCATCAAAAAAATCAGATGTTTTTTCAAAATCATCCGATTCTGTCTGAATAAAAGTGCTGTTTGCTTTTTGTGCATTTACTAATACACAAAAAATCATTCCAATTAATAGTAATGTTTTTTCCATTTCGACTCCTTTTTATTGACCATACAATTAATCAATGATCAAAACCTATAATCACATGATTAGTTGTTCGTCTGATTATTAATCAACATAAATTTGGTTTGGCGTAGGAATCAGAACTTAAAAAAGAATAATCGATACTTATAGCCATATCTCTATGACTAACAGTGTAAGAGTTCTGAATCAATAACTACCATATTTGTAGCCCTTTTAGAATACTTATATATCATTTAAACCATTACTAATTACTATTGAAGAATTACTCAAGGTAAAATTTCATGTGATATATAGAAGAGTAGCATAAAATGTATTCCCAGTCAATTCGTTAACTGTTAACGATTAATAATTTGAAGTGTCATCAGATATTCTATTAAGGGTTATCTGTAATATACTCACCTTAACAAAATCATTATATAATAAACTAAGAATCGAATGTAATGGTTAAAGTTTTCCCTCTCTTATCCATCACATTAAGTGGAAATCGCATTTACACTAAGTTACTAAATTTTGGTCTACATCCGTATACGGAAAAACCTCAAAATTTATTGTAAAAAGCACTCAAAATGAAGACAGTATACTATAGATAGTACAAGTAAACATTTGCTTTTCTTATTTTTAAGCTGAAGGATTATTACGTTCAAGAATTTTAATCATTTTAAAAGATTTAAGTAAATGAAATAATCCTGGTAGAATTACGGCTCCTCCAATAATAAGTGAAATTCCTAAAACTTTAATAACACTATCCGGAGCTATATTCTCTAATAAACTAATGCTTTTGGTTTCTGTAATAATAATATCAGGAAAATGAGATATCAGTGCTGCTAATAAAATTAAAAATACTTGTAACCCTGCAAAAGAACGACTCAAGATTCTTCTTCCTTTTTTTATAGCAAACCAAAGAGGAATTAACAATAATCCAGAAAGTAACATCGCACTTATTGAATATACATTTTTAATAAAATCTTTTACAAAAACATATTCGTTTATATAGCCGTAAACAAATGTTATTAATCCAACAACAAATACCACAATAGTAGCTATTCCCGCTTTTCTTATATAAATATTTTCTCGTTCTTCTGATTCTCCTATCAACAAAACAGAAGATAAAAACGCACACAAGGCTGCAAAAAACAAACCTATTAAAATGCTGAAAATATTAAACCAGGGGTTTATAAAGGCTTCATAGAATGATAGGGTGGTGACATCTTCAACTATTTGAATTTCACCACAGATTAAAGCGCCAAATACCATTCCTAAAAAAATGGGTGTCACCAAGCTGGAGATTTTAAACAAGGTATCATATAATTTCTGTGAATTATCAATCACCGCATCATAATGTCTAAAAACAAAAGCAACTCCTCTTAAGGTAACTCCTAATAACACAATGGTAAGAGGAATGTGTAGGTTAACGACCATTACATTATAATAAGCTGGAAAGGCTATCCATAAAATTACGATTAAGATAATGATCCAAATATGATTGGCTTCCCAGATGGGTCCCATTACCCGATAAATTGTTTTTTTCGTAATTTTTTGATTTTCTTCTGATGAAAATAGTTCTACAATACCTGCGCCATAATCTGCTCCTCCTAAAACAACATATAAATACAGTGAAAACATCAGAAAGAATAATACAACGTATAACATATTTAATGGTTTGAACGGTTAAGAACTCTTATCTGTCGTAACATTAGCCAGGTAACGGCAATAGATAAAGTCAAGTAAACAACAACATACATATAAAAACTAAATACAATTCCTGGCATTGGCGTAACTGCATCTTTGGTTCGCATAATCTTATGTATAATCCAGGGCTGCCTACCAACCTCGGTAACAATCCACCCTGCCTCCAGGGCGATAAACCCCATAGGAGCCAGAATAACAAAAAGTATCCAATACTTATTATTAGAGAACCATTTCTTTCTTCTAAGAGATATAAAATATAGTATTCCTGCAAGCATCAATATTCCTCCTATACCAACCATTACCTGAAAAGCATAATGAACCATTGGTACATTAGGTCGTTCATCCTCAGGAAAATCATTTAATCCTTTGACTTCTGCATCAAAATCTCCAAAAGCCAGAAAAGATAACATACCCGGAATGGCTATTTTATAATTAACTTCTTGCGTCTCTGCATCCACAATACCACCAATATATAAAGGAGCTCCTTTTTCGGTATTATAATGTGCCTCCATAGCTGCTAGTTTGACCGGTTGCCTCTCTGCTATATCTTTTGCAGAAATATCTCCACTTATCGGTTGTAAAATAGCGGCAACTGCACCAAAGGTAATGGCAATTTTAAATGCTTTTTTATGAAGTTCTACTCTTCGTTTACGATATACCTGATATGCATGAATTCCTGCTACTGCAAAACCAGTTGCGGTAAACGCCGCCAATGTCATATGCAAAGCTTGCGTAAACCAAGCTGGATTGAGCATCGCCGCTACAGGATCTATGTTCAAAAATTGTCCGTCTATATAGTCAAAACCACTTGGTGAATTCATCCATCCGTTTGCCGCCACTACCAGGATCCCAGACGCTACTCCAGAAAAACCAATGATAATACCAGTTATCCAATGAAACTTCTCTGGTAACTTATTCCAGCCATATAGATAAAATCCCAATGCGATTGCTTCAACAAAAAATGCAGCTCCTTCTAGAGAAAAAGGCATTCCGATTATCGGCCCTGCATGTTTCATGAATTCTGGCCATAATAACCCTAACTCAAAAGATAGCGCTGTACCAGAAACAGCACCCGTAACAAAGAATATTGCAACTCCTTTTTGCCAAGCTTTAGTAAGCGTAAGATACACTTGATCACGAGTCTTTAACCATTTATAATGAGATACTACCATAAAGAAGGGCATTACCATACCAATACATGCAAAAACAATATGAAATATAAGGGTAAATGCCATCTGGAGTCTTGCTGCATCAAGATTTTCCATAGATAAAATTTAGAGAAGAAATTAGGTTTCCAATTATGACTATAAAGATACGACGTAAAGGTGGTTCTACGAAAAGAAAATAAGATTGTTTTACCAGTGATAGGTTAAACTTTTATCAATGAATATTTAATGCCTTAGGGTAAACCCTAGTTTATAAATTCTATGGTTGACACCAATAAATAAAAAACGGATCCACAGTAATTTAGCATCAAACAATTAGAACCTAACAAACATCTTTTTAGCACCTCAACATATTGAAAGTCTAAAAGAGAAAATAAAACGGCGCCAAAACAAGGTTTCTAATAACAGATGATACCCTATTGTCTGTATAAAAATTAGTAGGGTCAATTATTCTTAAAACTAAAAAATGAAAAAATTTAGAAATCAATGGATCATAGCATCTTTAATCACAGGAGCATTCTTTATAATCTCCTGTGAAAAATCAGACACAAAAACAGAAATATTTGAAATCCAAGAAGAAGAGGGGTTTAAAAGCTCAACTGGAAATCAGGATCAAGTTCTGAATATCGGAGAGGAGGAAATTCAACAACCTTTACTCCATATGAGTTTTGGTAAAGAAATCAGTGAGGAAGAAGCAGAGCTTCATTGGAACAATGCAGTAAAAGAGTATATGAGAAAGAATCCCATCCAAAACAGAGATTATAGTACCAATTGGGGATATACAATCAGAACGTATACTGGTACTCAAATTTATAATAATACTAATGGTCTTGCTCAGGCATCAGTTAGTTTTTATACTAGCGCCGGAACACATCATACAGGTTATGTCGATCTAGATAATCCTGGTAATGATCGACAACGAGGTCAGTATGATTATTATCTTTTTAGAACATCTATAATAGGTCAGGCAGTATCTTGGGTTGAAGTTAATAATGCGCATCTTCGATTAGAAGGAACAAATGGATGGTTTGTAAAGGAATTTAACGTATATGTATTACGTTATGATCAAACGGTTCCTGCATCTGGATCGTCTTATATAATTACTGCTCCCAATATCTGGTTAGATAATGAAAATCCCAATGGTTGGGACTACTATAATACACTAAATATTGGTATTGGAAGATTAACTTTTTAATGGTTTTAAAAGAGAAAAAGAGGGCAACATAAATTTAACGCCCTCTTTTTTAAATCTTTATAAACTAAACACTCCTCAATTAACACCCAAAAAGATTCGTATCTTTAATAAGGATTCTACGTTTGAATTCATTTTTTGTTTTAATCGTTCTAGTAATGAAATCCAGGATTATACATATTTATTGCTTTATATCTTTCTGTTTCTCTACTATCTCTGCTCAGCATATTAAAACTCAAGACATCTCTACTCAAAAAAAGAAATTAGAATATCAGTTAAACACATTCTTGAATCAATCAGATTATGAAAAGGCACTAGAAATTGCTGATAGTATGAAGTTATACGGGACCCAAAACAATGACAACTTATTTATAGCTCATTCTTACGATATCAAGTCCACTATTTATATGTTTAAACAGGACATTATCAACTCAAAAATAAATTTAAAAAAAGGAATACAAATTTTTGAAAAGTATAATCATTACAGTAATCTAATCGAATTAAATGCTGCCTTAGCCTATATGTTAAGAGAAGAGGGTAAACTAGATTCCTGCTTATATATTCTTAACAAAACTCAAAAAAAATATGTATCAGATACCGTGACAAAACAAAGTCTACAATATTTTTATAGTGCCAAAGAAGTTTCACACTTCATATCAGGAAGAATTGATTCTTCACTTTACTATATATTTAAAAGAATAGAGGTTATTGAGAAGGATAACAGTTACAGATTAGGTACTGCTTATCTAACATTAGCAAAGAACTTTTACAAAGTAGATGATTTATCAAAAGCATTAACATACATAAACAAATCTCTTGATCATCTACATACAGAACAATCGAAACCTGATATTGCTACTTGCAAAGCATACATTATCAAAGGCAATATTCTATTAAAACTTAAACAATATAAAGATGTAGAAGCTATTGTAAAAAAAGCATCCAAGCTGTTAAAAAACAGAAAAATGCCTGATTATACTCTACAAATAAAAACCCTTCTTTTAAAACTCTACCAGAAGACAAACCAAATTGACAAACGACCTAAATTAATAGGTCTTGATTTAGAAGACAATAAAATAACCTCTAATAGTTTATTTAATTTTCACCTTACTAATTTAGAATATTCGTTATCAGAAAAAAAGTTGAGCGAAACATTAGACTTGATAAAAAAGTTGGAAGAATTGATAAAAAAAGTAAGTGACCTAAACTTAAAACAGTCTTTTTATCAACTATCTTCTATTTATTGGGCAGAAATAAAAAGTTTTAAAAAGAGCTACGAAGCACAAAGCCAATACCTCAGGATAAAAGAAAAAATAAACACTAGACAACAAACGTATAGAGCGTATGATTTGGATCAAAAATATCAGTTAGCTAAAAAGAATGAAGAAATAGCACAGCAAAATTTCAAAATTCAAGAGCAGGAAAATCGATTACTAAAAAGAGAAAAACATCAAACCTATCTTACTGCATCTATCATATCTTCTATACTAGGTTTTGTTTCTTTATTCTTTATATATAAACAATACCAAAGAATAAAAAAAAATGAAATACTGGCGTTAGAACATAAACAGGAAATCATAAAGCTTGAGTCATTAATTCAAGGCGAAGAAAAAGAACGAAAAAGATTAGCTCAAGATCTTCATGATGGAATCAATGGTGATTTGTCTACTATTAAATTTAAAATGACATCGATAAATACTGAACTGCTAAGCAAAAAAGAAAAAAACATTCAGCTTGATGCTATTGAAATGCTCGATAATGCCGTGGATCAAGTACGCCAAATTTCACATAACCTCGCTCCTACTTCATTACAAAATTTTGATTTGGTACAAGTACTACAACAGCTTTGCACTAAAATAAGTAGTTCAAGCGGCATAAATATTAATTTTCAATATTATGGAGATCCATTAATTCTTGATCAGGAAAAAGAAAATAATATTTATCGAATAGTTCAGGAACTAATAAACAACATAGTAAAGCATGCTAAAGCCACAGAAGCACTTATCCAAATAAATAACTATCAAAATAAACTCCTTATTACTATTGAGGATAACGGGATTGGATTCGATAAAAATTCAACTATTGATGGAATGGGGTTACAGAGTATAAAATCAAGGGTTAATTTTTTAAATGCCGGCCTGGACATCTATTCGGATTCTGAAGGAACTTCTTTTACTATAGAAGTTGACTTAATTAAAAATAAAAAAAAATGATAACTGTTTCTATTTTAGACGATCATACTATGGTGTTAAAAGGGCTTGAAACTATGCTCGAAGATTCACTTCTTATTAAAATAATTGCAACATACAGTAAAGGAAAAGAATTGCTAGAAGACCTTAATAATACTGCCCCAAATGTGCTGCTTTTGGATATCAATCTACCTGATAGTAATGGAATCGAATTATGTAGGACTATTTCCAAAAAATATCCTGATGTTTCTATTCTAGGTTTATCTAATTACAATGAAACTGGTTTTATAAAGAATATGATGCGCAATGGTGCCAAAGGATATTTACTAAAAAACACCTCTAAAGATGAACTTATCGAAGCTATTAAAGCTGTTCATAATGGAGAAACGTATTTACCTTCTGTTCTGAAAAACAAATTATTGAATGAAAGTATAGGTATACAATCCAGTTATTTTATTCCTAAGTTAACAAGAAGAGAAAAAGAAGTACTTCAATTAATTTCTAAAGAACATACGACTGAAGAAATCTCAAAAAAACTATTCATTACTATTAAAACCGTAGAAGCACATCGAAGCAATCTGATTCAAAAATTAGGTGTAAGAAATACTGCAGGATTAATTAGAGTAGCCTTTGAAAAAGGATTACTGTTATAACTTTATATTAGAAATAATCCCTCTTAGAAATATCAATAGATTACAGACCTAATATGAGGTTTTCTTATTCTGCAATCCTCTTGTTTGTTCTTTTCCTAAAATTATTTTAACAAGTTAAACTCTTATCTTATAAGAAGTGAGGATCCATTAAATATAACTTCATCATCTCTATATTTTTATTAAGAACTTTACCTTTTCTTTTATCAATAAGACCGTACATATTTATTCTTATCACATTCTTTTTAAGGTAAAGCTCTTAATAATCAAAATACCCATTGTCTCGTTTGTTAACCATTTTCTATCCGAAATAATTCTTCAGTTTGTTGTTAATAAAATCACGAATACGTCAAAAAATTTAAGCAAATTGACCATAACGGGAATAATCTACAAGGCATCAGGAAAAAAATACATTTCCTATTTATTAATTTCATGAGATCTTTACACCATCAAATTACAAGAGAATATCTCGTAGTAAATAATTACAAATAAAATCATTTAAAATTTAAAACAACAATGGAAAATACAACATTAAATTCTGTCGAAACAGCAATCGAAAACAATCTTAAACATATTCATGAATTATTAGCTAAAGGAGAATTTATTGAAGCTATGGAAACATATCTTCATGAAGAAGTAGAATTAAGAGAAGCAAATGACGCTCCTAAAAAAGGAAAAGCTTTTAATGTAAAGTTTGAGCAAGATTTTATTGACAATCAATTATCTGAATTTGTACGATATGATGTAAATAACTATGCGGTTAAAGGAAACAATTCTTTTTATGATGCTGTTATGGAGTTAAAATTAAAAGATGGTAGTACTATGCTTTCAGAACAAACTGTTGTTACTGAATGGAGAGACGGAAAAATATATAGAGAAAGATATTACCACGCTTAATACTCAGCTTTACGCTTTTATTAACACCAACCATCATAATCCCCTACCCCTTCACTTGTTCATGGAAGTGAAGGGGTTCCTTATTTCATCAAAAAACACAAAGCTTTTTGTTTATAAAAAACTGACTAACAACCTCCTACAATAATTTATTTAAAAAAACACAGCTTGCACATCACTTTCTCCTTCTTTTGTTCTAATTAATTAAATGAATTGTATATATTTGCACCCTCAAAACAAAAATATACACCTCGGGGTGTAGCGTAGCCCGGTTATCGCGCCGCGTTTGGGACGCGGAGGTCGCAGGTTCGAATCCTGCCACCCCGACAACAAAAAACCTCTGTTTTCAATTGATTACAGAGGTTTTTGTTATTGTTATTAGTTCTGAATTTACTGATAAGTATTAATTAATTTCAATATTAGTACTATTCTTAAGCTTACCTGTAACTAACCATCCACCAAAATCTTCTGAAACAGCCATTAGTAAAGTGTTTTTCCCTTTTTTAAGATTTAGATACACCGCATCAAAGAGTCCAACTGTACCTAGATAACGATAATCCCTTGACCGCCATTTATTAGTACCCCAGTACAATGGTTTTCCATTTAATATAACAACAACACGATCACTATACCCAAACTCAAAAAGTTTTAATTGATCTATATCGGATTTAATTTCAACTTTGGCAAAGACAGTGTTTCCCTTTTCATTGTTATATCGTTGTATTAACCTGGAAATATTGGCCGCTGTACCTTCTTCTGTTTTAATTCTACCCTTCCACGTTATAGAGTTAATAACAGAATCAATTTTATTAGGATCTTTTAAAAGGCTTTCATCAAACTTATCAGAAATCTGCCATTCGGGTATTAAACCTTCAATTGGTTTTCTTTCATTTGGTTTAAAGTTTTTTAATTCAGTTTTGTCTTTATCAATTTTAATATTTGCAATGTGCATACCTGTAAATCTGCCTCCTCTAAAAATTATATCGCCTTCTTTTGATTCGAGGAATAAGTTCCAGGATAAATTAGGTTCTTTTGAATTATCCAAAAACACCTGCGCTTTATTGTCATTCACAACAAGCTTTACATGAGTCCAATCATCAAACTTATAATCATAAGCAAATGAATATTTAGTTCCAAAATACAGTTGCCACGGAGTTATTCCCTTTGTCGCAGGTGCTGCCTGATTAGCATCGGGTTTACCAGAAAGATGAGGCCTCATAAACCATTGCTCACCATCATTTTCATTTACTCTGAAAAATATCCCTGGGAAAGCCTGTTCTTCCTTAAGAAAAACATCAAATTCTATGGTTCCATTTAAAAACTTAGTATCCTTAAGAGTAATGGATCCCGCCTGGAGGTAAATTGCTTCTTTACCTTTGTAATTTTCAATCACATGAGCTCTTGCTGTGATTTTCAAATTTATAGTATCTATTGGTATGGCTTTTTGTGCTTGACCTGCAGCGATGACAATTAATATTAATAACAGTGATATTTTTATATTCTTCATACACATTTCATTAGTTAATGTTTAAATACGTTGGAGTCTAGTTCTTGTTTTATTAATCAATTCATTATTAAAAAGCACGATAACTCCGGACAGAATAGATTCTTGATTTTCAAAAATCTATATATCTTGATTTATATCATGAACAAAGCCGTTCAAGTTGATTCATTGTTGTTCAAATCAAAACTTTTATTGATTTTTGTTTTGTTATGAATAAACATCCTGAATATAAATTGATTCAAAAATGTCTTCGATTAATAGAAGATCAGTTACAATGGGGAGATTCCAGATTTTGGCATAATGATGTTTTTATTGAACTAAGTGATAAAATTCAGCAACATACACATGTATTACTAAGCCCAACTACTTTAAAACGAGTTTGGGGGAAAGTTAATTATGATAGTGCACCAAGTATTAGTACTTTAAATACACTGGCTCAGTTTGCGGGTTTTTTAAATTGGAGAGATTTTAAAAATAAAGGAAACATTAAACAGCCATCCTGGATCGAACGTAAGATATCGCCAAACCTGGGTATTATTACTATATCTGCTGCTGTTATGACTATATTGTTTCTGTCGTTTTATTCAATGACCAATAAAACTAATAGCGTAAAACCTGATTATTCTCAAATTCAATTTAGCAGTAAATCTATTACCAATGGATTACCAAACTCTGTTATTTTTAACTTTAACCTGGAAGGAGTAACTTCAGATAGTCTCTTGATTCAACAATTTTGGGATGCAACAAAAACCATAAAAATCCATAAGGATCAAAAACAAGCTACTGGTCAATATTATTATCCTGGGTACTTTAGAGCCAAACTTTTAATAGATGGTAAGATCATCAAAGAACATGATCTTTTTATTAAAACTGATAATTGGTTGGGTACTATAGATTATGCTCCAATACCTAAGTATATTGAAAACACAAAATTTAAAGGGACCAAATTATCTTTTTCTAATACTATTATCAACGAAATTAAACTAAGTGATCAACCAATAATTTCGTCTTTTCATTATATAAATGAACTACCACCTATTTCAGGAGACAATTTTCTTCTTGAAACCGTCTTTAAAAATACCTATAGGGATAAGTGGGCAGTTTGTCAAAAATCATCTATTGTTATTGTTGGTACAAAAAGTGCCTATATTATTCCTTTTTCTATTCCTGGTTGTATTTCAGAAATTGGTATGATGCTAAGTGAAGTATATCTGGACGGAAAAAAAAATGACCTATCTGCATTGGGATTAGATCTATCTGAACTTAGAAACATAAAAGTTATAACAGAAAACAAACTAGTAAGGATATTTATTGACGATAATCAGGTATTCTCACAAAAATATACTGAATCCATTGGAGATGTTGTAGGCATACGCTTTCGTTTTTTAGGAGCAGGAGAAGTGACCAATCTAAGATTAGAAAGTAATAACGGTATCACTGCTTTTGACAACAGTTTTATACCTTCAAACTAATAAGAAATTGCTTGTTACCTACTTTTAAACCTATAATCATTTATCTAAATACAATTCTTCATCTACACCGTTGAATCTAAAACTATCAATCGTTCAATTTGTTCATAATTCATTTTGATTAAAAAACATTGTTTTTTCATAAACTGAAAGCCTTCTCTAACATAAGGGTAACGCAAAACTTACCGGATAAAAGGTAACATTTCGTCCAGATTCAGCACATGATTATAGAATTAGTAATCAACAAAGTCGAATCTATGAGATCAAAACCCCTTCTCTTTCAATCTTCACATTTCTATATATACCTATGTATACTCTTTCATACCAAACCATTAGAGTATGATCAATTATTATTATCCTTTTTTGATAATGAGATATGATTAGAGCAAAAAAAATTAACATCCCCTTTCTTATCATAACAATTTCTACTTTCTTAGGAATTTTGACCGGCTATTATTGGTTTCAAAATATACAATCCAAACTTATCATTCTCAGTATTTCCATAATAGTATTAGTGTTTGCCTTGCTCCGATCTGGTAGAATATTTAGTAAATCTTATTTTTTCACATTTACAACCATCATCGTTTTTATTCTTTTTGGAACGACATTGGTTGATCTTCATAATCCAAAAAACAAAGAGCAGCATTATACTCATTTTATCACTTCAAAAAACGATATAAACCCTAACGTAGGAATTAAATTTCATATCCATAAAAGATTAAAACCCACTTCTTATTATGAAAAGTATATAGTTTCAGTTACACTTCTTAACAATACTGATTGTCAAGGCAAAGTTTTATTACAACTTCCAAAAGACAGTACTAATATCATTTTAAATATTGGAAATACTTATACAGCTTATGCCAAGTTAAAACCCATTTCAAAACCTATTAATCCTGATCAATTTGACTATGCTAAATACCTTGAAAACAATTACCTATTTCATCAAATCACTCTTTCTTACAATCAATTAATTGATAATCACACTCAAGTACAATCCGTATTTTATTATAGTGACCAAATCAGAAAACATATTAATAGTAAACTTTCTCAATATTCTTTTAATAAAAAACAATTATCGATAATTAACGCTTTACTTTTAGGTCAACGACAGGGTATTAATCCTGAGACTTTTCGAGAATATCGAGATGCTGGAGCCATTCATATACTTGCTATTTCTGGATTACACATAGGGATTCTTTTAGGCCTTTTTAATATTGTTTTTAAGCCTTTAGAAAAATTAGGTCGAGTTGGTAAAACCATTAAACTGGTGTTAGTCATTTCACTACTTTGGATTTTTGCAGTTATTGCAGGGCTGTCGCCATCAGTCCTTAGAGCAGTAACCATGTTTTCTTTTCTATCTATAGGGATACAAATTCGATCCCGAACCAGTATTTATGATTCTCTTTTTATCTCTATGTTTATATTATTGTGTTTTGATCCATTATTGTTGTTTTCTGTTGGGTTTCAATTAAGTTATACTGCAGTATTTGCTATACTTTGGATACAACCATTGTTAGCTAACCTTTATCAACCCAAGTTTTACATCTCTAAAAAGTTATGGGAAACTTTTACAGTAACTATCGCTGCGCAATTAGGACTATTGCCATTAACTTTATTTTATTTTCATCAGTTTCCTCTTTTATTTTTTATTTCAAATCTCATTATAATTCCTTTTCTGGGTTTGATTTTAGGATGTGGTATTCTAATTATTTTATTGGCTTTGACAGGGCTTCTATCCGAGTTTATCGCTAACTGGTTTGGACATTGTATTAATTTTATGAATGATTTTATCAGCTTGGTAGCTCAACAGGAGTTTTTTTTAATTACAAATATTACATTCTCCTGGAGAATGCTCATTCTTCTTTATCTAGTTATTATTACATCCATCAGAGTATTTTACAATAGTACATTCAGTAAGATATACCTGTGCTGTATTAGTATTATCTTATTATTTTCAGTTTTGATTTATGAAAAACATCAGAATATCAATAACGAAGAGTTGATTGTATTTCATCATCATAAAAAAACTGTAATTGGAGTATTAAAAAATCAAAAGTTTACAATCTATAGTAGTGACAGTATCCCTGAAAAAACTAAAACTTTCTTATTCTCAAATTATCTAATCAAAAAACAAGCTAAGGTAGACTCTTTTGTTCCTTTAAAGAATAGTTACAAATATAAAAACAAAACAATTTTGGTCATTGATAGCTTTGGTATTCATCCAATTACAAAAGTAAAACCTGATATTGTTCTTTTATCCGGTTCTCCTAAAATCCATCTAACAAGAATTATTGATAGTTTGAAACCAAAACAAATCATTGCCGATGCGAGCAATTACAAAAGTTATATCGATCGATGGGAAAACAGCTGTAAAAAAGAAAATATTCTTTTTTATCGTACAGATAAAAAAGGTGCTTTTATATTGAATTAATAAAAACATTATTATTATTCAAATGACCCTATCTATGAGTTTTTAATCTTTTTATACACCAAACGTGATCATAAAATTAGTTTCCAGAAAAAATATGAACTCATTTAATATAATTTTATGCTAAAATCATCAATACAATCACGATTATTATAAAACTTTTATAGCGAGTTTCCGATATTTGAACAAAAATAAACTTTGAAAAACATATTCTTCTTTCTCGTTATATTGAGTAACTATGTTGTATCTGCTCAATATAAAATCACCGGTACAGTAATAGATAACAACAGTAATAATCCCATCAAAAATGTTCAAATATTAGATGTGAATTCTAACAAAAAAGTTAATACTGATGCAAGCGGTAAATTTGAAATCTTAGCGACTGGAGATTTAAAAATCTTTAAAGATGGTTATGATCAAAAAATAATTACAATTACCAAAGATCAGGATATTACTATTATTCTTATTTCTACAATAACAGACTTAGATGAAGTTATAATTAATAGTCTATCTATTCCTGCCACTTACAAATATAGTACAGAAGCTATTTCAATAGTTAGTACAGAAGATATCCAACGAGGAAATCCTATAGAGTTACATCCTATTTTAAATCGTGTACCTGGCGTTTTCATGCAAAATGCAACGTTAAATACTAATAGAATTACAATTAGAGGTATTGGAGCTAGAAATTTATTCGGAACTGCAAATATACGAGCTTATTATGGTGATATTCCATTAACTGATGGCAATGGAGAATCTTCTATAGAAGATCTTGAATTAGGAGCTTTATCAGGAATAGAAATTCATAAAGGACCTAGTTCTAGCAGTTATGGTGTAGGTTTAGGAGGCACTATATTGTTAAAACCCGATTTTTCAACATCTACAGAGAGTAAAGCAATGCTGTCTTCTACTTTTGGGAGTTATGGATTACGAAGAATTTTGGCCAAAGCCACTGTAGGGAGCAAAAAATCAAAGTTAAATATTCTTTATAGTAATAATCATTCTGATGGTTATCGCGATAATAATGAATATGACAGAAACACAATAACACTGACTTCAACTCACAACTTAGGAGATCAGGATAACATTACATTTCTTGGTAGCTATATAAATCTTAAAGCAGGTATCCCTAGTTCATTAGATCAAGAAGATTATGATAACACCCCAAGGCAAGCAGCCTTTACCTGGGGTAGATCGCAAGCTTTTGAAGATGTCGACTATGCTATTCTTGGATTAACCTGGAAACATCAATACAACAGTAGTTTATCTCACAACACCAGTATTTTCGGTTCATTTAGAGATAATCATGAACCCAGGCCATTTAACATACTAAAAGAAAACTCAAGTAACTACGGTATACGAAGCAGAGTTTTAGGTTCTCATAACCTTAAACTAGGTAAAATCGATTGGAACTTGGGAGGTGAGTTTTTTTATGATAATTATTCCGGTAGAACTTTTGAAAATTTATACGAAGATTTTCCTATAGGTACAGGAAGTGTTCAAGGAAATCAACTTTCGGATTTAGAAGAAAAAAGGTATTACTACAATCTTTTTGCAGAAACCAATTATGAGCTTAGTAAAAAACTAAGATTCAATCTTGGATTACATCTCAATCAAACCTTCTTTAATATTGATGATCAGTTTTTATTAGATGGAGAAGATAGTTCAGGTGAATTTGATTTTACCCCCATACTTTCCCCAAAAATAGGAGTTAACTATCAAGTGAATGCTAATTTCACCCTTTTCGGAAACATTGCACATGGTTTCTCCACTCCTACTACTTCTGAAACCTTATTACCTGATGGAATTTTTAATCCCGATATCAAACCTGAAAAAGGATGGAATTATGAAATAGGAACACGTTATAAACTATTTAATAATAAATTATATGGCTCTTTATCCATTTACACACTTAGAGTAGATGATTTATTAGTATCAAGAAGAACAGCTGATGATAACTTTTTTGCTATAAATGCAGGAAAAACCAGCCATAATGGTATTGAAACAACACTAAATTATGATATCCTTCAACTAGATAATTTATTACTTACCTTTTTTGCAAACGCCTCCATAAATGACTATACATTTAATGAGTTTATTGATCTCGATAACGACTTCTCAGATAATGATCTTACAGGAGTTCCTTCAGAAGTGATTAATCTTGGTATAGACTTAATAACAGAAAAAGGTTTTTACGGAAATCTTAATTTCCAATCCGTAGGAAGCATTCCTGTAAATGATGCTAATACTGTTTTTAGTGATAGTTATACTCTATTACACGGTAAATTAGGGTATAAAAACACTTTAGGTAATCGATTAGAATATAACCTGTTTTTTGGAGCTAATAATATTTTGGATACCAAATACGTATCACAGCTTCAAATCAATGCTAGAGGTTTTGGTGGTAACGCTCCCAGGTATTTTTATCCAGGGTTGCCATTTAACATATATAGTGGGATTAACATAAATTATAGATTTTAAAGCATAATTCTTTGTATTTTTCTCCTGTAAATTTATAATTCATGAAGAAATTCTTATCGCTCAAGTTTTTATTTCTAATCACTATTATATCCTGTGCTCAGGAAAAGGAAAATGATATCCTTTTAGAAGAAGATCCTAAAAATTATACTACAGAAATTGTAGTTCCTGATTTACAAATCCCTTGGGGTATGGCCTGGTTACCAGATGGAAGCATGCTCATTACAGAAAAAAGTGGAGAGTTGATTCATTTTAAAAATGGAAGTAAAACCAGTATCAATAATGTTCCTGAAGTATATAATCGTAATCAAGGCGGATTATTAGATATAGAACTACATCCAGATTATGAAAAAAATGGATGGATATATATTACGTATTCCTCCAGAGAAGGAACAGAAAAAGGAGGAAATACTGCGTTAATAAGAGCTAAACTAAAAGATAATCAATTAATTGATATTGAAAAGTTATATAAAGGAACGCCAAACACTACTCGTGGGCATCACTTTGGTTCTCGAATAGAGTTTGATAAAGAAGGGTATTTGTATTTCTGTATTGGAGATCGTGGTAATCGTGATGTTAACCCTCAGGATATAACCAAAGATGGAGGAAAGATTTATCGTTTAAACGATGACGGAAGTATTCCTGAAGACAATCCTTTTGCAAATAAAAAAGGTGCTAAAAAAGCTATATTCTCCTATGGTCACCGTAACCCTCAAGGAATGGCAATAAACCCCATAAACGGATCCATATGGGTTCATGAGCATGGTCCCAGAGGTGGAGATGAGATTAATCCTATAAAAAAAGGAGTGAACTACGGATGGCCGATAATTACCTATGGTATCAATTATAGTGGTACGTCTATTACAGATATCACTGCCAAAGAAGGAATGCAGCAACCTCTCTATTATTGGGTACCTTCTATTGCTCCTAGTGGTATGGACTTTGTTACCAGTGATAAATATCCCGAATGGAAAAATGATTTATTAGTAGGTTCTTTAAAATTTCAATACCTGGAATTATTAGAAATCACAAATAACAAAGTATCTAGAAGACAAAAATTATTAGACGGTATAGGACGTGTACGCAATGTAAGACAAGGGCCTGATGGTTTTGTATATGTGGCTGTAGAAAATAAAGGCATCCTAAAAGTAATTCCTAAATAAAATGAAGAAGTATCTAAAACGTTTTTTTGTACTAGAAAGTATTGTTTTTATTATGAGTATTTCGCTAATCGCTCAATACAATACATCTGATACTCAAAATTATAATAATATAGAAATATTACAAGACGCAACCCTTAAAGAAAGTATTACCAGAGGTTCTGAAGTATACACTGACTTTTGCATGCAATGCCATCTTCCTGATGGAAAAGGCACCCCCAAAATATTTCCACCACTTGCTGGATCAGATTGGTTAGTTGATAAGCGCAAAGAAAGTATCCATTCTATAAAATATGGGTTAAGTGGCCCTATAAAAGTAAACGGTACTGAATA
The DNA here is from genome assembly GCF_034322225.1 of Aquimarina callyspongiae. Taxonomy (NCBI): domain Bacteria; kingdom Pseudomonadati; phylum Bacteroidota; class Flavobacteriia; order Flavobacteriales; family Flavobacteriaceae; genus Aquimarina; species Aquimarina callyspongiae. The sequence continues at coordinate 441,998 of NZ_JAXLPA010000004.1, forward strand.
CAACAGTGCAATGACTTCATTAGGACTTGAAGATGAAGAAATAGCCGATGTTATGAATTATATTATGAATAGCTGGGGAAATACTCAAAAAAAGATGGTGACCGTCGATGAAGTTGCCGCTATTAAAAAATAATTCTTTGTGCTTCCACAAGTTCAATAATATCATATCCAGAAAAAGTTTTCTAATAAGGCATGAAGAGGATTGTTTCTATTTTTTGACTCTTATTTTATTATAGATCATACCAATAATACTATCTATTACGTTAGAATTGTAAAATAGTTCTTAAATTAGACGTAGTTGATCTATTGAATATTTGTCAAATGTCGAATGCATGAAACCCTTGGTATTCTTATTAGTACTGTTATCATGTCTATGCCATGCGCAAGAGGAAGAAAGTTCTCCGAATACGTATAGGTTCAGATATAAATCAGAAGTATACAAAGGAACCAGAATGCATATTACTGATCAATTAAGAACTTTAAAAAACAATTCCTGGTTCATCAATATTCCAGAAGAAAAACAAATAGTACTTACTAGCTTATTTAAAAAGGTTAAAAATCAACCAATACCACGTTTATATAAAAAAAATGCCATAATATTTCTGGATGCTTTATATAGCTATGAAGATTTCTTACATATCTATGATCAAATACTTTATGAAGTTATGATAAGCCTCAAAAAAGATATGCGCCGTTTAGACCTTAAATTTGAAAAAGAATTTATTAAAGCCAAGATTATATTAGACAGAGTAAAAAAAGAAGAATTAGACGACCAGAAAGAAATAAATCGACTCTCTGTTGAACTTCGCAACAAACAAATCAAATTACTAAGTCACCGATGGATGAAGAAAAAATTTGAAAAATATAGAGGTATCGATGCAGTTAAAAAACCTGACGAATTAGTTAAAGAATTTAAAAAAAGGGAAGCTACCAATGTTTTCAGAATGATTGAAGAAAATAATATCCCCAAAATCAATCCTTATCTTGAAAATCAGATCATTGAATTTTTTAATAAAAAATCACTTCCAGAAATACATCCTGATAAACTTGAACTCGATTATATTGATAAAATATAATAAACTACATTGCATTACTGTAAATACACGTAAACAATGAGTTTCAAAAAAACTCTATAATTCACTATAAATAATACCATTATTAAAATTGAGTACAGAAAGCTATAAAATTATTGGTTTAATGTCTGGAACCTCTCTTGATGGGTTGGATATTGCCTACTGCCATTTTAGGAAGACACAAGATAAATGGATATTTACTATTCCGTATGCTGATAGTATTGATTACGAACAAGCGTTTAAAAAAGAATTAAAAAACACGGTGTCCTTACCTGCCTCTCAACTCCTATCTTTTAATAATATGTATGGAAAATGGTTAGGAGACCAAACAAAAGAATTTATTGTAAAAAACAATATCGAAGTAGATTTTATATCCAGCCATGGGCATACTATTTTTCATCAACCAGAAATAGGATTAACATACCAAATAGGATCAGGACAACACTTAGCTAATGCTTCTGGCCATAAAGTGATTTGTGATTTTAGAACTAATGATGTTGCACTTGGAGGCCAAGGAGCTCCGTTAGTACCAATTGGGGATCAACTACTATTTGGCAGTTATGATTTTTGCTTAAATCTTGGAGGTATTAGTAATATCTCGTTTGAAAGTAACAAGAAAAGAGTAGCATATGATATTTCGCCAGTAAACATGCTTCTCAATTTAATTTGTTCTTTTATTAATAAAGAATATGACGATAAAGGTCAAATAGCGAGATCAGGGAAAATAAATAATTCTCTCCTCAATAAATTAAATTCTTTAGCATATTATCAATTACCACATCCCAAATCTTTAGGTTTTGAATGGTTTACAGAAAATATAATTCCGATTATAAAAAACACTAATGATTCTGTTGAGAACCTTTTGTACACTTCTGTGCATCATATAGCTACTCAAATTGCAAATACAATCATTGGTACTCAACAAAAGAATATTACAATACTTATAACAGGTGGTGGTGCAAAAAATGAATTTCTAATAGAAATTATAAAAAATAAGTTACAGGATATAGCTACTATTGTGGTTCCTGATATAGATACCATTGATTATAAAGAGGCTTTAATTTTTGCTTTTATGGGAGTCTTAAAAGAACGAAACGAAATAAACTGCCTTAAATCGGTTACAGGAGCAAGAAAAAATTCATCTTCTGGGGTTATATTTTTTCCATCTTAAAAATTATAAATCATATAATTAGAATTGATTTATTTCAAAATCGTTGATAAAAACAAAAAAACTAAATCCTACACCTTCTTCAAACTCAAAAACAATAATTAAATTTGCCAAAAAAGTATAATACATGTTAATTATCGGTATTGCCGGAGGTACAGGGTGCGGAAAAACTACAGTGGTTAATCAAATTGTAAACGAATTACCCGAAAATGAAGTATGTGTCATTTCACAAGATTCATACTATAAAGATACTAGTCATCTTACATATGATGAACGAGTAAAAATAAACTTCGACCATCCTCAATCTATTGATTTTGAATTACTAGGACAACATTTAACAGATCTAAGAAATGACAAAACTATAAATCAACCTGTATATTCTTTTGTAGAACATAACCGAACTGGGGAAACTATAAAAACTAAACCTAGTAAAGTGATCATTGTTGAAGGGATTCTGATACTTACTAATCCTGCTATCCGGGATATGTTTGATATTAAAATTTATGTACATACTGATAGTGATGAACGCTTAATAAGACGTTTAAAACGTGATATAGCAGAACGTGGACGAGATATGGAAGAAGTCTTAGATCGATATCAAAATACACTAAAACCAATGCACCAGCAATTTATCGATCCCACAAAGGAGTTTGCAGATTTGATTATTCCAAACAACAATTATAATAATGTTGCTGTTGATATTGTACGCACCATCATTAAAGAGCGCTTGAATTAACTTTTTGTACCTTTACAACCAATATTATTCTCACATAGATTGAAACTGCGAAGCTATTTTCAGAAACTAAAAAACAAACCGGCGCTGATTCCGATATTTGCCATATTTTTAAATAAATATGTACTTATCATATTAGTATTTGTAATATGGATGTTATTTCTGGATACTAACTCTTGGCTCATTCATAGAGAACTGGATCAAGAAATTCAAGAACTAAAAAATAACAAAGAATACTATATTAAAGAGATCGTAAAAGATCAAAAAGATATAAAAGTATTAAAGGATAGTAACGAACTCGAAAAATTTGCGAGAGAGGAATATTTCATGAAGCGTGATAATGAAGAGATTTATATCATCGAATACGAAGATAGCATTCCTAAAACTAAAAAAGATGACTAAACCCTTATTTGATAATTTTGATGAAGTTTCTACTAAACAATGGAAACAGAAAATTCAATTTGACCTAAAAGGAGCTGATTATAATGAAGCTTTAATATTTAAGTCTTTAGAAGGTATTGACATAAAACCTTTTTATAATCAAGACGATCTTACAAACATAGATATCACTCAATTACATCCTACTTCTTGGAAAAATGCTCACCGTGTATTGGTTAATGAAGCCGGTGAAGGAAATAAAAAAGCGCTGGACCTTATCAAAAAAGGAGTAGAAAGTATTTATTTTGTTATTACTAATCAAAATATTTCTTTACCCACTCTATTTCAAAATTTACCAAAGGAGATTCCTCTTTTTGTTCAAACAGAATTTCTATCTTCTGCTTACAATAAAGAATTAAATACTATTGCTAAGAACGATGATTTAAAAATTTGGGTTTTAACAGATATTATAGGTAATTTATCTCAAACAGGTAATTGGTTTAAAAACCTGAAAGAAGATCATACTAATTTAGAATTACTTACCAATGAGAGTTCTCATTTAAAAAGCATCATAAGTATCGATTGTGGTTTATATCAAAATGCAGGAGCCACTATGGTACAACAATTAGCATATGGTATAGCGCATATAAATGAATATTTAAATCATTTTGATACAAAAGAGGTAAACCCTTTTAAAAATTCTCCGGTAGTATTCAAAGTAGCAATTGGAGGTAATTATTTTTTCGAAATTGCAAAACTTAGGGCATTACGATTATTATGGAATACTCTTGCAGCAGAATATGGTATTCAGAAAAATTGTCATATTCTCGCATTTCCATCTTATCGCAATAAAACCATTCTGGATTATAATGTAAATATGCTTCGTACAACTACTGAATGTATGAGTGCAATTCTAGGTGGTGCAGATACTATATATAATGTACCCTATGATGCTATTTATAATCTTGATAATGATTTCGGTACAAGGATTTCTCTTAACCAATTATTAATTCTCAAAAACGAAAGTTATTTTGGTTTAGTTAGTAATCCCGCATCAGGAGCCTACTATATAGAAAGCTTAACCGATCAGTTAGCCGAAAAAGCATTATCACTATTTAAAAACATAGAAGAAGGCGGTGGTTTCCTACATCAGCTCAAATCTGGCATCATTCAGAAAAAAATAAAAGAAAGCGCCGATAAAGAACAAGAGCTTTTTGATGCAGAGAAAATCGTTCTTACAGGATCTAACAAATATCAAAATACTGAAGAAGTAATTCCTAGGTTTGAAAAACCTCCTTTTCCCGAGAAAAAGGCCAGAAAAACAATATTAGCACCTATCATAACAAGAAGATTACCGCAACAAATCGAGCAAAAAACCGTAAAAAATTTAACATAATCCACTTTTTTTTTGTAACTTACTGAAAGTAAAGCACTTTAAATAACTAATATATTTAATCTAAATGCCCCAAAAGATTAAACATACGTTTCTATTAGCTTGCATGATTTTATGTACTTCAGTAGTAAGCTATTCACAGGTTAACAATCCTCAGTTTGATTGCCTGAGCATTGACAATGCAGGTCTGTTAAGAAAGTCATTTGCTTCTTTTGAAAAAGATCTTTTTACTCATTACAACTTTGAAAACGATACAGTTAAAACGTATAGAACATTTTTAAATGAAGTGTATACATTATCAATCAACTTACGTAAACTACCTTCAGACAATTCAATTCAATTAGCAAGAATATTCAAAAAAAGAGCCACTGACAGAAATTCTCTTTGGGTTTTATTAAGTCAATATGGTGAAGAAATGGTTGCTTCTGATGGTACAAATATTCAGAAAACGACTCAAGATGGTGAAGAAGAAATTTTGACTTTCAACTATAGAGGAGGGTTTATTCAATGTCTTAAAAATAATAGTGATAGTGAACTGTTTATTGACATTATAAACACCTTAGAATTAGACGGAAACGTGAGTCCATCTCTTATTGCTCAGAGGTTACATGACCTCCCTGATGGGGAATTTAACACTCCTCAAGTCAAGAATTTTATCGCATTTGATATATTTTACTCAATTTTACTTGTAATAGAGAAGGCTTTTAAATAAAACTGTTTCTCTCCTCAAAACCTCTATAAAACCCTATAAACACTACAAAAACAGAAATTAGCAGTAATCACAAATGTTAACAAAATCATAATAAAAATAATTATTTTGTTAAAAAAAAACGGAAAACACAATAATAATTAAATTGTAATTCATAAATTTATTGCTACAATCCTTGAATAAATACTAACATTACTAAATCTTAATCAATGCCCCATAAGATTAGGTCTGGAGTTATAAGTACGTTGTTTGTATTTTTATTAACACACGTGTTATACGCTCAGTCGGACCATATTTGTCTAAGTGTAGATAAAACCGGTATTATAAAAAAAGCCTACGATTCTTTCGAAAAGGATTTGTTTAACTATTACAAATTCGGTAATGATTCTATAAAAACTTATAGAACCTTTCTGGCAGAAGTAGCAAGTCTATCTGTAAACCTCAGAAAGCTTCCATCAGATAATTCAATTCAACTGACTAGAGAATTTAAAAAAATCGCTAATGATAAAAAATCCCTATGGGTGCGTCTAAGCGAATATGAAAATCAAGAAGCCGGAAGAAAACCATATCCTTCAACATATTCTAAAAAGAATGAAGAAGAAATTTTAATATTTAATTATCGAGGTGGTTTTATTCAGTGTTTAAAAAACACCAGCGAAAGTGATGATTTTAAAGAAATCATTAGTGCCTTAGAAAGTGATGGTAATATTAGTACCTCTTTAACTGCACAAAAACTTTATTACATTACTGATAAAGAATTTAAAACGATTGAGATCAAAAAGTTTATAGCCTTTGACATTTACTTTTCTATATTAATGGTGATTGAAAAAGCATTTGGATAAAAATTTTAAATAATTCTCATCAAAAAGAGGACTAGAATCTATTTTTTTCAATAAAAATCATTTTTAAAACCTTAATTTTACAGTCTTGTTAATTTTTTATTCTGAAAAAAAAATAGGGCCTTAAGTAATGAGTAGAAAAGATATAAAGAATATCCAACTATCTAAAAAAACGATATCTAATAGCAAATCCGAAGTTTCTGTATTAAATACTTCAGAAGGTATCGATATAAAATCATCCTATACTCAATTTGATAATAGTGATTTACAACATCTGAATTTTTCTTCAGGAATCCCTCCATATCTAAGAGGTCCATACTCAACTATGTATGTTCGCAGACCTTGGACAATACGACAATATGCTGGATTCTCTACTGCAGAAGAAAGTAATGCTTTTTATCGTCGTAATCTTGCGGCTGGGCAAAAAGGATTATCCGTTGCCTTTGATCTTGCAACTCATAGAGGGTATGATAGTGATCACGAACGTGTTTTTGGTGATGTAGGTATGGCTGGAGTAGCCATTGATACTGTCGAAGATATGAAAGTTCTTTTTGATCAAATACCTCTCGACAAAATGTCCGTTTCTATGACAATGAATGGAGCCGTTTTACCAATTATGGCATTTTACATTGTTGCTGCAGAAGAACAAGGTGTTGAGAAAAACTCACTTTCAGGAACCATCCAAAATGATATTCTTAAAGAATTTATGGTTCGTAACACCTACATCTATCCTCCTACTCCTTCTATGCGTATCATTAGTGATATTTTCAAATATTGTTCTAAGAATATGCCAAGATTTAATCCTATTAGTATCTCGGGATATCATATGCAAGAAGCAGGTGCTACTTGTGATATAGAATTGGCATATACACTTGCCGATGGATTAGAATATATCAGAAAAGGAATCGAAGCAGGAATGGATATTGATGCTTTTGCTCCTCGCCTATCTTTCTTTTGGGCGATAGGTATGAATCATTTTATGGAAATTGCAAAAATGCGTGCAGCTCGAATGCTATGGGCAAAACTCATTGAACAATTTAATCCAAAAAATCCTAAATCATTAATGCTTCGTACACATTGTCAAACCAGTGGATGGAGCCTTACAGCACAAGACCCTTTTAACAATGTTGCCCGTACTTGTATAGAAGCTAGTGCAGCAGCATTTGGAGGAACTCAAAGCTTACATACAAATGCTTTAGACGAAGCTATTGCACTCCCAACAGATTTCTCAGCTAGAATTGCAAGAAATACTCAAATCTATTTACAGGAAGAAACTCAAATCACTAAAACGGTAGATCCATGGGCAGGAAGTTATTATGTTGAAAACTTAACAAATGATATTGCAGAAAAAGCCTGGAAGCTTATCGAAGAAGTAGAAGAATTAGGTGGAATGACCAAAGCGATCGAAGCCGGAATCCCAAAAATGAGGATTGAAGAAGCTGCAGCTCGTAAACAAGCCAGGATAGATAGCGAACAAGACGTCATTATAGGAGTTAATAAGTATAAGCTTGAAGAAGAAGAAGCTATTAGTACATTAAAAGTAGATAATCAAGCGGTACGAACTCAACAAATTGAAGGCCTTAACAAAGTAAAAGCCTCTAGAGACGAACAAAAAGTACAAGAAGCTTTAACGAATTTAGCCAAAGGAGCAGTAGATACTAATCAAAATTTATTAGCTTTAGCAGTAGAAGCTGCCAGGTTAAGAGCTACTCTTGGTGAAATTAGTGATGCCCTGGAAAAAGAATTCGGAAGATATAAAGCAGAAATCAAATCATTTACCGGCGTGTATGCTAAAGAAATAAAAAATGATGAGTCTTTTAATAAAGCAAGAGAATTAGCCAATCAGTATGCAGATCTAGAAGGTCGAAGGCCTAGAATTATGATTGCTAAAATGGGGCAAGACGGTCATGATCGTGGAGCAAAAGTAGTTGCTACCAGTTATGCAGATGTAGGTTTTGATGTCGATATAGGACCTTTATTTCAAACTCCAATTGAAGCTGCCAAACAAGCTGTAGAAAATGATGTTCATATAGTTGGAGTATCTTCACTTGCAGGTGGTCATAAAACGTTGGTCCCTCAAATAGTAGAAGAATTAAAAAAATACGGAAGAGAAGATATTATGGTTATTGTAGGCGGAGTCATCCCGCCCGATGATTATGATTTTCTTTTTGACGCAGGTGCTGTAGCTATTTTTGGACCAGGAACCAAAATTAGTGATGCCGCCATAACCATTTTAGAAATATTGATTTCTACATTTGAATAGAAAATAAAAAACTATGCATGCATAGTTTTTTACAGTAATAGTTGTAACTTTCCCCAAACATTGATAATACCATAAAATTATGAATCATACAGGTAAAATGCTTCGAGATGGAGCACTAGAAGGAAAAAACATCGTAGTTACTGGTGGAGGTAGCGGTTTAGGAAAAGCAATGACTAAATATTTTCTTGAACTAGGTGCTAAAGTTGCAATAACATCTCGTAATCTTGAAAAATTACAAAATACTGCCAAAGAACTTGAAGAAGAAACAGGAGGAACCTGTTTGCCTTTACAGTGCGATGTACGCCACTATGATCAAGTAGAAACAATGAAAAACCAAGCCATTGAGGCATTTGGAACTATTGATGTATTATTAAATAATGCTGCAGGAAACTTTATTTCACCTACAGAACGTTTATCTGCTAATGCCTTTGACACAATCATAGATATAGTTCTTAAAGGAACTAAAAATTGTACGCTTTCCTTTGGAAAACACTGGATAGACACAAAACATCAAAATACCGTAGTACTTAATATTGTTACTACATATGCCTGGACAGGTTCTGCATACGTAGTACCTAGTGCAACCGCCAAAGCTGGTGTTCTTGCTATGACTAGATCTCTGGCTGTTGAATGGGCAAAATATGGTATGCGTTTTAATGCTATTGCTCCGGGTCCTTTTCCTACTAAAGGAGCTTGGGATAGATTGATGCCAGGAGATTTAAAAGAAAAACTTGATATCACTAAACAAGTGCCTCTAGGACGTGTTGGTGAACATCAAGAACTTGCAAACCTAGCTGCATACTTAGTTTCAGACTTTTCTGCGTATATGAATGGTGAAGTGGTAACGATAGATGGTGGAGAATGGCTTAAAGGTGCTGGAGAATTTAATATGTTAGAGCAAGTTCCTGAACAAATGTGGGATATGCTTGAAGCCACAATTCGCTCTAAAAACAAGAAATAAATTTATCTTATAAAACAAATCATACAAACTGAATATCAATTAATTGATATTCAGTTTTTTTATTAAACAAAACGAATTACATTTCAGAAAAAGCTTGGTTTCTCTGAAATTCGACATCTCGAAAAAACACTTTCAACTAAAAAAATAGTTGAAAGTTATAAGTTTTAACTATTTTTGAGATGATTAAAAACACATAATAACTCATATAACACTATCCGTCAATGAAAAGGAAAACAATTTTCAAAACATTTATTGGGGCTTTTCTATGTACTATTCCACTAGTATCATACGCTCAAAAAGCTCCAGACAAAAAACTTGAGACTTCAACAAGTATAAACGAAGGTCAGATTCCTGTTGATCCTAATGTAAAAGTTGGAAAACTCGATAACGGACTAACCTACTATATTCGTAATAATGGTAAACCAGAAGACAAAGTAGAATTAAGACTTGTCGTTAATGCAGGATCTATTCTTGAAGACGAAAATCAACTTGGTCTGGCTCATTTTATGGAGCATATGAATTTTAATGGTACTAAAAACTTCAAAAAGAACGATCTGATTGATTATCTTCAAAGTATTGGAGTCAAATTTGGAGCCGACCTTAATGCGTATACCAGTTTTGATCAAACAGTATATATCCTTCCTATCCCAAGTGATGATCCTGAAAAATTAGAAAAAGGATTTCAAATTATAGAAGATTGGGCTCACAACGCAGAACTTACTGAAGACGCTATTGACGGAGAAAGAGGTGTTGTTTTAGAAGAGTATCGTCTTGGACAAGGAGCAGAACAGCGTATGCTTCAGAAATACTTACCTTTAATTGCCTATAACTCTAAGTATTCTGAACGATTACCTATCGGAACCAAAAAAAGCCTCGAAAACTTCAAATATGAGGATGTAAGAAGTTATTATCGTGATTGGTATCGTCCAGATCTAATGTCTGTAGTTGCAGTAGGAGATCTAGATGTTGCTACCTTAGAAAAGAAAATAAAGGATCATTTTAGCGGCTTAAAAATGCCTGAAAATCCTAAAAAAAGAGAAAGCTTTGACACTCCTAACCATACAGAAACTTTAGTTGCTGTTGTATCAGATAAAGAAGCCTCTAATTCAATTGTGAGGTTAATTTATAAGGATAGAGAGATGTCAAAACCTATGGCAACAGTTGCTGATTATAGAGATCAATTGATAGAAGGATTATTTAGTCAAATGATGAACAATAGACTCGGTGAGTTAACAAACAAACCCAATCCTCCATTTGTATTTGCTTTTAGTAGCCACGGAGGAACTTTTGCTCGTAATAGAAAAGCATATCAATCCTTCGCAATGACACCAGAAACAGGACAACTTAATGCGCTAAAAATTATCCTTCAAGAGAATAAAAGAGTGCAACTTTATGGATTCAAGTCTGGAGAATTAGATCGTGCAAAAAAAGATATTCTTGCGCGCTGGGATAAACAATATAAAGATCGCGATAAAAGAGAATCTAATAGGATTATTGGGGAATATATAAGTAACTACCTAACCCAAGAACCTATTCCTGGCATTGAATGGGAATACAAGTACACTACTTCTCAATTACCTAATATCACTTTAGAAGAAGTAAATGGCCTTATCAAAGATTTCTTACACGATGACAATCGTGCTGTAGTAATGACTGGTCCAGAAAAAGAAGGATTAAAACAAGTTTCAAAAGAAGAAATACTTGCATTATTAAAAGAAGTAGAAAGTGCTGAAATTGAAGATTATAAAGACGAAAAAGTTCGTGAAAATTTAATCGAGAAAATGCCAGTAGCAGGTAAAATCATTAATGAAACACCTAATGAAAAACTTGGGGTTACGGTTTTAGAATTGAATAATGGTGCCAAAGTAACTTATAAGAAAACAGATTTTAAAAATGATGAAATCCTTTTTACCGCTTTTAGTTACGGAGGAAGCTCTTTATATACAAATGAAGATTATTTACAAACTGTTTTTGCAAACGGAAGCTTGCCTCAAACTGGATTAGGAGGTCTTTCTCTTAATGATATGGACAAGGTCATGTCAGGTAAAATTGTTAGAGTTAGACCATATATTGCTGGAATTTCAGAAGGATTTAATGGTTCTACGACCCCTAAAGATTTAGAAACTTTGTTCCAACAGGTTTACTTATATTTTACGGATCTAAATAAAGATGAAGAAGCTTTTAGATCTGATCTTGAAAAGCAAAAAGGCTTTCTTACCAACTACTTATCAAATCCACAAAACTATTTTAGAAACGAATTTGGAAAATTCCAGAATGAAGGAAACCCGAGATATTCAGGATTTCCAACTCCAGAAAAACTAGATGCTGCTAATTATGAATTAGCTTATGCAAAATACAAAGAAAGATTTGCAGGAGCCGGAGGATTTAATTTTTATTTCGTTGGTAATATCGACGAAGCTAAATTAAAAGAATACGCAAAAAAATATATCGCCAGTTTACCTGATACCGGAAAAGGTGAAACATACAAAGTATCAGATTTCAGACCTCTATCTGGATCCCATGAAAAAACAGTTTATAAAGGAAAGGATCCTAAAAGCACTGTTAGCATTATATGGAGAGGTGAAACAGAGTATAGCAAGGCTGAAGATTTAGCATTTGAAGGTTTAGGAGAAATCTTAACTATCAAATTAATCGAAAAACTTCGTGAAGAAGAAGGTGGTGTATATGGAGTTGGTGCCAGAGGGAACATTAATAAGCTATCATACAGTGGTTATCGTTTTAGTATTGGATTTCCTTGTGGACCAGAAAATGTAAAAAAGTTAACAGACGCTGCAATCGCAGAAGTAAAAAAGATTATTACTGAAGGTCCAACTGATAAAGATTTAGCAAAAATAAAAGAATCAAGGCTTTTGGATTATAAAGAAAAAAGCAAGCAAAACAGGTTCTGGCTTAACAACTTAAGAGAAGCAGATTTCAATGGTGAATCCATGGAAAATTCTGAAAGTTATACAGAAATGGTTAATAACTTATCAAAAGATGATATTCAAAAAGTAGCTAAGAAATATTTAGATCAAGGATACATATTAGGTGTTCTTATGCCAGAAAAAGAATAATACAAAAATCGCTTTCAGGGTATATATAAAAGGCTATCAGGATTGATAGCCTTTTTTTATGAACCAATGTTAATATTTTTCATTTTTATAATGTATAATTAATTGTATTTTTATCGCTGTAAACCAAATCTCCCCATATGGGTAAAATAATAGCAATTGCCAATCAAAAAGGTGGTGTAGGCAAAACCACTACCTCTGTAAATTTAGCAGCTTCTCTAGGAGTTTTAGAGAAAAAAGTACTTTTAATCGATGCCGATCCCCAGGCTAATGCAACCTCCGGACTTGGTTTGGATGTAGAAAGCATTGAAAAAGGTACCTATCAGATCCTGGAGCACACGATAAAACCAGAGGAAGCAATTATAGAAACTAACTCTCCAAATGTAGATATTATACCTGCACATATAGATTTGGTTGCTATAGAAATTGAATTGGTTGATAAAGATCAACGCGAGTATATGTTAAAAAACGCTATCGAAGGGCTCAAATCTCAATACGATTATGTGTTAATCGATTGTGCTCCTTCTCTTGGGTTACTAACCCTTAACGCGTTAACGGCATCAGATTCTGTAATCATCCCAATTCAATGTGAATATTTTGCCTTAGAAGGATTAGGTAAATTATTGAATACTATCAAAAGTGTTCAAAAAATTCATAATCAACAATTGGACATAGAAGGACTTCTTCTTACCATGTATGATTCTAGATTGCGATTATCTAATCAGGTTGTAGAAGAAGTGCAAAAGCATTTTAATGAAATGGTTTTTAAAACAATCATTCAGCGTAATATACGTTTAAGTGAAGCACCTAGTTATGGAGAAAGTATAATTAACTACGATGCTGCTAGTAAAGGAGCTAGTAATTACTTAAGTTTGGCGCACGAAATTATAAAGAAAAATAGTTAAGGATTCATGGCGAAGGCAACAAAAAAACAAGCATTAGGTAGAGGGTTATCTGCATTATTAAAAGATCCCGAAAATGATATTAAATCTGCAGAAGATAAAAATGCAGATAAAGTAGTTGGTAATATCATAGAATTAGAGTTGAAAAGTATTGATGTTAATCCATTTCAGCCTCGTACTAGTTTTAATGATGAAACCTTAAGAGAATTAGCTACTTCTATAAAAGAAATCGGAGTTATACAACCTATAACTGTTCGAAAATTAGATTTTGACAAATACCAATTAGTAAGTGGTGAGCGTCGTTATCGTGCAGCTAAAATTGCTGGTTTAGAAACCGTTCCTGCGTATATAAGAATTGCTAATGACAACGAGTCATTAACAATGGCCTTAGTAGAAAATATACAGCGCCAGGATTTAGATCCTATAGAAATTGCATTGTCTTATCAACGTCTTATCGATGAGATTAGCCTTACTCAAGAACAATTAAGTGATCGAGTAGGTAAAAAACGATCTACCATAGCAAATTATCTAAGATTATTAAAATTAGATCCTATTGTTCAAACAGGAATAAGAGATGGATTTATTTCAATGGGACATGGTCGTGCGCTGATCAATGTACAGGATCAGCAGCAGCAATTAGATATTTATGAAAAAATAATAGGTGATTCTTTATCCGTTCGTAACACTGAGAGTTTAGTTAGGTCTTTAAACAACAAAGAAGAAGAGGTAGAAACCAAAACAGTTAAAGAAAAATCAACAAAACAAGTACCAAGACATATTGCCAAAGGAATCAAAGATTTCTCTGAATATTTTGGTGCAAAAATTGATGTTAAGGTTTCTGACCGCGGAAGCGGAAAGCTAATCATACCGTTTTCTTCTGAAGAAGATTTTAAACGATTAAAGAAACTTATTAGCAGTGAAGATTAAATCCTTTTATATTATTGTTTTTTTCTCATTTTTTTATACTCAACATATAATCTCACAAGATAATGAAGAGTTAAAAGTAGCTACAGAAAAAGTAGCTGTAAAAAAGAAAAAAGAAAAAAAGCTAAGACCTTATGAACCATTAGCTCCTGCCAGAGCAGCGTTTTATTCGGCTGTACTTCCTGGACTTGGTCAAGCATACACAGGTAAATACTGGAAAATACCTATCGTATATGGTGCAATAGGAACAGGGCTTTATTTTTACATTGATAACAATAATAAATACAACAGATTTAGAGATATCTATAAAGCTAGATTAGCGGGTACAGATCCAAACGATCTGGAATTTCCTAATTTAACAGATGATCAATTGATAGATTTGCAAAGACGTTTTAGAAGAGATCAGGAATTATCTTTGCTAATTACGGTAGGTCTATATGTTTTAAACATAGTAGATGCTAATGTAACAGCTCATTTACAGCAATATAACGTTACAGATGATTTATCATTAAGGCCAAAAATAGATTTTGACGAATTTAATATCAAACCTAACTATGGCTTATCATTAAGCTATAGCTTTTAATTACTTATTTAAAAAACTTTAATACTAAATACAACTAACCACACATTATATGAATATCGCTCTGCTAGGATATGGCAAAATGGGTAAAACCATAGAAAAAATTGCAATAGAACGAGGACATACCATTGTACTTAAAGTTGATAAAGATGACAAAGATTACGATGTTTCTGTTGCTGATGTGGCGATTGACTTTAGTATTCCGTCAGCAGCTGTAAATAATATAACCAATTGTTTTAATGCTGGGGTTCCTGTCATTTCTGGGACTACCGGATGGCTTCAATATTATGAAGGGATTGTAGCGCTTTGTGATAAAAAGCAAGGTGGTTTTATCTATGCTTCTAATTATAGTTTAGGTGTTAATCTTTTCTTTGAGTTGAACAAAAAACTGGCGAATATGATGAACCCAGTTGAAGGATATTCTGTAACTATGGAAGAAATTCATCATACCCAAAAATTAGATGCTCCAAGTGGTACCGCAATCACTCTTGCAGAAGGAATTATAGAAAACTCTGACAAAAAAGCCTGGCAATTAGATAATGGAGATGACAATACGATTCCTATTCATGCTAAAAGAATAGAAAATATTCCTGGTACGCATACGGTTACATACACATCAGGAGTCGATGATATCGAGATAAAACACACCGCACATAATAGAAGTGGTTTTGCTCTGGGAGCCGTTGTAGCTGCTGAATGGTTACACGGTAAAAAAGGTGTATTTACCATGAAAGATGTTTTAGGGTTATAAAAAATGTAACACTTTCTTAGGAAAGATGACTTATACTTAAAAATATATTAAGAATGACACTTACTGAATGGTTTATTTTTTTTCTGATACTACAAGCAATACATTTCCTTGGAACCTGGAAATTATACGTTAAAGCTGGTAGAAAAGCTTGGGAAGCTCTTATTCCTGTATACAATGCTGTAGTTTTAATGAAAATTATCAATCGCCCTTGGTGGTGGGTAATTTTACTATTCATTCCGGTAATTAATGTAATTATGTTGCCTGTGATTTGGGTAGAAACTATAAGAAGTTTTGGCCGAAACTCCAGGAATGATACCATTCTTGTAATTGTAACATTAGGTTTTTACATCTTTTATATTAACTATATGACTGATGTTACTCACATAAAAGAACGAAGCCTTAAACCCAGAACATCCACTGGAGAATGGGTTAGCTCTATAGTTTTTGCTGTAGTAGCTGCAACCATTGTACATACGTACTTTATGCAACCATATACGATCCCTACAGGATCTCTTGAACGAACTTTATTGGTAGGAGATTTTCTTTTTGTAAGTAAATTTCATTACGGAGCTCGTACGCCAATGACTGCTGTTTCTTTTCCTATGGTTCATGATACGATACCGGTTATTAGGAAGAAATCATACACCAGTACTCCTCAATATCCATATTTCAGGTTACCAGGATTTCAAAAAATCAAAAGAAATGATATTGTAGTATTTAGCTGGCCAGTAGATACCGTAAATGCTTTCCAACAGTATGGAGACGGTAAATATCATTATAAACCTATTGACAAAAAATCCAATTACGTAAAACGTTGTGTTGGAGTTCCAGGAGATTCACTTTCAGTAATTGATGGATATGTGCATATTAACGGTAAGAAAAATGAGCTCCCTGATCGAGCGCAATTGCAATTTTCTTATTTAGGTAATACTAAGGGGAAAAATTTCAATCTAGAATATCTATATGGTCAATATAAGATAAAACCCAATGAGTTTGGATATAATGAACGACAGTTTAGTTCTGCAGGTATGACGGATGACGCTGCCAAAAGATTCAAAAATCACCCTAATGTATCTAGCATTGAACGAATTATCACCCCTAAAGGTGTAAAAGGACCTGGTATTTTCCCAAATAATGGAAAGGTAAATTGGAATGTCGATAATTTTGGAGCTATTTATATTCCTGAAGAAGGAAAGACCGTTAAAATGGATTTAGAAAGTTTTGCTTTATATCGTAGAATCATAGAAGTCTATGAAGGTTCTGAAATGGGAATCGATAATGAATTAACTGCAAACGGAACACAAGTACTTCTAAACGGAAAACCTATCGACAGCTATACTTTTAAACAAGATTATTATTGGATGATGGGTGACAATCGCCATAATAGTGAGGATAGTCGTGCATGGGGATATGTTCCCGCCAATCATATCGTAGGAAAGCCAGTATTTGTATGGTTTAGTTGGGATACCAATGCTAAGGGTATTTTTAATAAGATTAGATGGGATCGATTATTTACGACCGTAGGAGGAAACGGAAAGCCTGTATCTTATTTTTACTATTTCTTAATCTTAGTAGTTGGTTGGATTGGTTATGGCCAATATAAAAAGAGAAAGAAAAGCTAATTAGAAATGCTTAACTAACTCATATTGCCTAGAATAATTATTTAAAATGACAACTACCCTACTCCATCCTATGTATTTTGGGTCGATAGTACAATACAGTGCTATCGCAAAGTCTGATAGTATTGTTTTTGAGAATGAAGATAACTATCAGAAACAGACCTATCGTAATCGTTCTTATATATATGGTGCTAACGGTAAGCTTTTACTCACCATTCCTATTAAACATGTAAAAACAGAGGATCGTCAACTATATAAAGACGTACGAATAGAAAATGATTTTGAATGGCAATCCTTACATTGGAAATCACTGGAAGCAGCATATAGAACCTCTCCTTTTTTTGAATATTATGAGGATGAATTGATTCATTTATTCGAAAAACGTCGAGAATTTTTATTGGATTTCAATTATGAGTGTATGCAAGTCATTTTTGATTGTTTGCAGCTTGATTGTTCATACTCAAAAACAAACACGTACCTCAAAGAAACCGAAGATTCAAATGATCTGAGAGGATTAGTAAATGCAAAAAAAGAAAAAAATCTGAAGTTAGAATCTTATATCCAGGTATTTTCAGAGAAACACGGATTCATTCCTAATCTATGTATTTTGGATTTATTATTTAATGAAGGCACCAATGCTTTGACGTATCTTGAGAATCAGCCAATTTTCTGATGCCTCCTTCATTAAATAAGGATATTGTAATATTTAAAATTGTTTTCTCTTTCCTATTTCAAAATATTTTTTTGTTTATAAGTATTTAAATATCTTCGGACCTTATAACAAAATTAAAAACCTAATTATCTTTACCTATGAATACCAAACTCTGGCTACAGGAAAAAATAGCTGAAGAAACTGATCTATCTATTGAAGATGTATCTTGCGATGCAGAATTTATTGATTTCAACATGGATTCTCTTTCTACTTTAACCTTAGCTTTTGATCTTGAATCATTACTAGATATAGGGGAAATAGACCCAACACTATTTTCAGAATATAATACGATCAACAAGTTAGTTTCATGGATAGAGAATCAAAAATAATATGGAATCCATATACTAAAGGTTATTTTGAAAACCCGTATCTGCATTTAAAAGAATGCAGAGAACAAAATCCTATACATAAAGGTGTTCACAACGAGTGGATTTTTTTTCGTCATGAAGATATCAGTACAATACTTAGATCCAATGATTTAGAAACATCAGAACTCAGTGATTATTTCAAAGAAAAAGAACCATATATTTTTAAGAATTCTGATGCGTGTCCTTATTTATCCAAAGGAACTAAAAAGTGGACAATGTATCTAAATGGTGAACAGCATAAAGATATGAGAGCTGTAATGGGCCGATCTTTTAAAGAATTTGACCTGAGTGTTATCATAAAAGAATCCATTGATATTTTACATCAAAAATATAAACACTCGAGGGAACTAGATTTAGTAAGTTACTGTTCTTACTTTATCTTTCTGGTCACAGAAAAGCTTTTTGGACTCACAAATTATGAGAGTTTCGAAAAAGTTAAAAAATACTCAAATATGCTTGCTAAAAGCCAAGACATATATGTTCCAAAGCAAGTATACCAAGAAATAAACTCATGGTTTTTATGGGGACAAAATATCTTCTCAGATTCAACATATAAAGACAATATTATATCCAATGGAAAACAATTGGGGATAGAATACTCTGAAGAAGATATATATTCAATTTTGTCTGTATCCGTTATGGCGGCATTTGAAACCTCAAAAGACAACTTGACTATGGCTTTATTTGAAATCCTAAAAGAATCTAATTTAATCAATTTCGTACTGCAAAATGACACCAAAAGATTAAACCTTTTAATAGAGGAATTGTTTAGATTTTCTTCTCCATTACAATATACCATAAGAGTTAACAAAGAACCATTAGAATACAACGGAATATGTATTCCAGCTAACTCTAAACTATACCTTTGTTTAGCTAGTGCTAATCGTGATCCAGAAACATTTGTAAACCCTGACCAAATAATCCCAGATAGAAATCCAAATGAGCATTTAGCCTTTGGTGGAGGAAATCACTTTTGTTTAGGAGCACTCATATCACGACAGGAAATGAGATATTGCTTAAAACCTATGATAGAATTTTTAAAAGATTTTACAATAACCGATACCCAGCAAATAACTTGGGCAAGACAAATCTTTATGAGAACAGTTAATTCATTAAAAATTGAATCTAAAGTAGTAGCGCATTAAAAAGAACTGCTAAGAATTAATTTCTCCTAAAGGAAACTAAATGGTAGAGTTCAACTTACTATTCATTTTTATATATATACTTTTCTCCTTGATCTTAATCTCATTTTTTTCTAAGGAGAATAGATGGAAAGCACTTTTAATCACAAGTTTATTCTTTTACTATATACTTGTGGAGTATAAAGTATTCGTTCTAATCCTCTTAGCTTATATAATTTATAAATTAGGTTTCACAATACATCATAATTTATCAAAAATTAAAATAGCCGTGGTTGTTATTTTGATTCCTTTAATAGTTGCTAAAGCAACAACTATCGGATTTCATTTTGAAAATTATAATTCAAAAAACATACAACTCCTGGAATGGTTTAAATGGTCGTTCGTTTTTAAAATAATAGGGCTTTCCTATTTTACTTTCAACGGTATAAGTTATTTAATTGATATCAAACGAAAATACATCCAACCAGAAAAGAATTTTTTCTTATTTCTTTTGTATCTCACTTATTTTCCTGCAATATTTTCGGGTCCCTTACATAGAGCAAAATACCTTATTAATCAATTTAAGAAGATATCTATTTCTAATGAATCTATTTCCAAAGGACTACGCCTTATACTTTGGGGATTATTCAAAAATATGGTAATTGCTCAGCGAGTTTTTGTATTAATGAATAAATTGATAATTTCAGAAATTAGTGGAATTTATTACCTTATTCTAGGATTACTCTTTTTTCTTTATTTATACTGTAATTTTAGCTCGTTTATTGATCTTTTTCAAGGAGTCTCTAAAATTTTCGGTATACAGCTTAATGATAATTTTCGTAACAGAGTATATTTTTCATCATCACGCCAAGAATTTTGGAAAGGATGGCATATTACTTTAAATGAATGGTTTCGAGATTATTTTTTCTTTGTACTTGCTAAAAAAGATAGAAAAAGAAAATACCTGAATCTAATTCTTTTAACTACATTCATTTTAATTGCCCTATGGCATGAATTGACTTTAACATTGCTAATATGGGGAATAATGAATGGGCTATGGATTATACTTGAAAAAAAGGTTAACATTCATAGGTTACCATATCCAAATCTAAGACAAGCAACCGGGTTTATTTATCATATTTTTTTTTCATGTATTCTTGCACTAATTTTTATATCTTCTGATTTATTTTTTATGACGGAAAAAATTATTCTAAAGCCTAATTATTTTCCAGTAGAAATAATTCAAAAGCAATATATAAATATCATTGTAATTATTTCTTCATTTATAATAATGGATTATCATTATAGAAAAGCTAAAGATGAAAGATTTGACATTTATATACATAAAAAAACTGCATTAATTAGGTGGTTTATTTATTCCAAATTAACACTTATCATTTTAATATTTGGAATAAATGCTGGAGTAGACAATTATTATATTCTATTCTAAATAACAAAAGTCATGAAAATAAAAAAAACAATCGTAAAACTAATTGTTTATGGAACAATTTTGTTGTCTACAACATTTCTCTTTAAAAATATAGCTAAAGAAAAAACAGGCAACTTTTCAAATATCGCAAATAACTTATCAAATGTTGATAATACTTCTTACTACTTTGTCGGATCTAGTAGAGTTCAAAAAAGTATAAATCCCGAAATATTAAGGAAAAACTTTAATAACAAAAATATTCATAATGTAGGTATCAGTGGTTCCACCTTTTTAAGCAATTGTATTCTAGCAGAATATTTAATTAAAAAACAAAAGTCTAGTACAATTTTTATTGAGCTATCACCAGTAATTCCAAAATTAGCGACAGGGCTTATAAAATTCTCGGATGAAGTTAACCTAGACCTGTTAAAAAGCTTTAATCAATTCAATAAATATGAAAACGTCAGAAAAAAACTCTTCAATACCCTAAATGTATTAAATCATTATTCTTTCTCTAAATTAACAGTAAAAGAAAATATAAAAGAAGTACTTGGACAACCCAATTTAAATGACGAAAAAAGATTGATGGGTTTTGTCTCTGTAAATGAAAATAATTTTAATTCAACAACACCTTTTATCACCTATAAAGAAATTAACTCTTCTTTTAAACAAAATGAAGAATTAAACACTCATAAGAATTACATTAATCATTTATTAAAATTAGGCAAGCAATATAACTCTAAAGTAGTATTCTTCTTACCTGTTACATATAGAAATCAGAAAGAAAAAAATATAGTAATACCCTTGTTCCAAGAGCTACCAGATAGTCTAAAAATAAAATACTCTGAGAAATTCATTAAGACTATTACCGATTCAAAATATTTATCTGATAATAATCATCTTAATAATATAGGGGCCAAGAAATATTCTCAACTATTAGGCCCACTTTTAGGAACCTATTTTGAAAACAAGTAACCTTCTCTCTATACAATAATGATTCAAACGATCGTACATTACGGATTTCATTTATTAATTCCTTTAGGTATTGCATTGATCTTCTTTCCTAAACAATGGAAAAAAGTATATCTTATTTTTCTAGGTGCAATGTTAATTGATTTAGATCACCTTCTAGCAAGTCCTATTTTTGATTCAAACCGATGTAGTATAGGTTTTCATCCTTTACATAGCTACTATGCAATTTTTGTATACACAGGAGCTTTATTTCTCAAAAAAACCAGGGTCTTCGGTTTTGCTTTACTTTGGCATATAATAACAGATCAATTAGATTGTTGGATGATGTAGGTCAGAAATGAAATGTATTTAAAACCTAACCCTAGTATAAATAGGGTAATGATCTGATAATTCTTCATCAAAACTCTCAAAATTTAAGACTTCAAAATCCTTAGAAACCAATATAAAATCAATTCTGGCAGGAAATAATTCAAACTTGAACGTTTTACCAAACCCCCTTCCCGCTTCTTTAAATGTATCTTGTAAATTCTCAGATTTAATTTTATCATATACATAGGAATATGCCGTGTTATTAAAATCTCCCATCACAATATTTTTATATGGTGAAGATTTCATGTGAGTAATCAAATGTTCTGCCTGATCTTGCTGTTTTTTAAAAGAGACTCCAATACGTTTTAATAATTTTTGAGAATCTGCCTTCGCTAAATCATCAGTTTTAGAACTAATCCTATGTGATTGCAAATGAATATTGTATACTCTAACCGTATCTACTCCTTTTACGATATCAGCAAAAATGACATTATTAGCCGTGTTCTTAAAATTAAGAGATCCTTTATTCACAAAAGGGTACTTAGAAAAAATAACCAAAGCCAATTCTTTTCTATTATGATTAAAGTATTCATACTTATGATCATATTGACTAAAATCAATACTAGAGTTATTATAATATTCCTGAGCGCAAAAAACATCAGGATCTTGTTCTCTCACCAATTTTGAAATATCCTGCGGAATAGTATTAGAATCTATCCAATCAAAACGATTGAAACTATGCACATTATAACTTAATAAAGAAACACTATTTTCTATATCATCAGAAGATTTACCTCTAAGCTTATATAGTGAGGTTACATGAGAAAAACCTAAAATTAAAACTACCAGAGAAAGTGTTACTTTTTTATTGAGAAGTATTGCCCAATACACTAAAAACAGAACATTTATCACAATAAGAATTGGTACAGCGAGACTTAACACCGATAATAATGGAAATGTTTTGGGAGATACATAAGGTAGTAAGTAGGACAATAATAAAGCAAAAGCTGCTATAGAATTTGTCAAAAAAACTATCTTATTGATCAATTTCTTCATACACCTACTCCTTCCCCGCTTTAAACAAAAAGTCTTTTTCTTCCTTTGTCAGGCTATCATAACCACTCTTACTAATTTTATCTAAGATAGCATCTATCTGAGCCTGATTTGGATTCTTTGGGGTTGGAGTTTTCTTGGCAGATGTTTTTCGAGTTTTAGACTTATGAACTGTTTTTAAAGGACTTTTTTTAGAAGGCTTAAAAATAGTAACCAATCCATCAATCATTTTTTCAAACCAAGCCCCTATATCATTACCTTTTTTAAGTTGGATAGCATATGCATATCCAAAAATTGCACCGCCCATATGTGCTATTAAACCACCGGCATTACCAGAACTAGGTAACTGTATTAAATCAGATAACACAGCAAATACACCTATATGCCATAGTTTAACATTAAAAAAGATGAGTCTCACTTCGGTATTTGGCGTATAAGATGCAATAAAGATTACAATAGCCAATACAGAAGCAGAAGCTCCTATTAGATAACCAACTTTCCCACTTAAAACGGGAAAAAGATTGTAAGCCAAAACAAATAATACCCCTCCACATATAGCTCCTAATAAATAGATTGTTAGAAACCTTTTTTCATTAAATAAATTTAAAACAAATCGTCCGAATAAATATAACATGAGCATATTCCAGAAGATATGCCAGAAGTCAAAATGTAAAAAACTATAGGTAAGTAATCCCCAAATCTGTAATACTAAAGCATTAATCTCTGTAGGCAATACAAACCACTTCATCAAAGACTCTGGATTGGTTTTAAAAATCCAGGAACCTAGTGTTGCGAACAAAAAAATAACCGTATTGATCGCTATAAGTTTAATAACAATATTAGCCGTTTTAAACTGATATGTCAATGAGTTTGCTGCCATAATATTAATCCCAACGATGTTGATTAAACGAATTCTTTTTCCAGTACCACATAGTAATAAACCCAATTACTGCACCACCTATATGCGCCCAATGAGCTACATTAGAAGGTCCAAGAATAGCCTGACCTGTTATCCCTCCGTATAAATCTAATAAGAAATATCCTCCGATAAGATATTTTGCCTTTATAGGTATTGGTATAAATATTATATACAAAGGTAAATTAGGATACAATACAGCAAAAGCTGCTAACACTCCAAAAATTGCTCCTGAAGCTCCTACCATAGGTGTAGCATACGCTCCTATCATTCTCTCTGTTAAATCCTGAGGGATATTAGGATAAACTTTATATTGCCCGGATGATATTGTATTCTGAATAAATTCTGTAATCTCACTTGGAGAAAAACCAGCTTCAATATACGCTTGAAATCCAGGATTAAATTGAAAATAAGTAAATAAAATTTGAAATCCTACAGCCCCTAATCCTGAAGAAAAATAAATAAAGAGGAATTTTTTCTGACCAATTGCACTTTCCAAATGACTTCCAAACATGTATAAAGCAAACATGTTAAAGAAAATATGACCTCCATCCGCATGCATAAACATATGCGTAACGATCTGCCATATTTGGAAATTATCATTTTTTGGAAACCATAAAGCAAAAAATTGAAATGCATTATCACCAAGACTTATTGATCCAACAAAAACAATAATATTTATAATCAATAAAACCTTTACTGTATCTGTAATTCTTCCCATTTATATTTTAAAATTTCTTATCGATCTCATCTACTGTTAACGTGATGAAAGTCGGCTTATTATCTGGTGTTATTTTTGGTTCAGTACAGGCAAAAAGACTATTAACCATATACTGTTGTTGTTCTAAATCAAGATCCACCCCTGTTCTAATAGCTACACTCTTTGCCATCGATCTGGCTAATAAATCTGTTTGTGAAAAACCACTATCCGGTACTTCATTCTCAAGATCACTTAACAGTTGCTCTAACAAAAGTGATATCTCTTTTTCTGTAGCAACTGTAGGGATTCCAGTAATTTCTACTTCACCTTCAGATAGGTCTCCAAAAATAAATCCTGTATTTTGTAACTGTTCTTTTACTGTTTCTAACAAAGTTATTTCTTTTTTAGAAAAAGAAAGCTTTATAGGGAACAACAATTGTTGACTTACTGTATTTGCCATTGTTATACTTTTTAACAATTCTTCATACAGTATTCTCTGATGTGCACGATGCTGATTTATAATTACCATCCCGCTTTTTATGGTAGTTACAATATACTTTCTTCTAAGCTGGTATGTGGTATTATGCTCTAATTCTGTTTTTTTATCTCCTTCAAATAAAGATCCCGTTACCTCAGCACTTTCAAACTGAACTGAAGAAAATCCTTCGTCTGATTTTTCAGGAGTAGCCATTTCTGATTCAAGACCTACATAAAGATTCTCCCAGTCTCCTGCTGATTCTTTTTTAAAAGAACTATAATTCTTGGTCGAAGGTGTTGTTACAGTTCCTTTTTCATCTTTAAAAGGATTAAAACTTCGATCCACCTCAATTTTTGGAGCTTGTGCCATTTTGCTTTTATATTCATAAGGCGTATCCATTGATGAATCTCTATTAAAATCTAAGACTGGAGCTACATTAAACTGCCCTAAGCTATGTTTTATTGTAGAACGCAACATTGCATATAATGCATGTTCATCATCAAATTTAATCTCAGTTTTTGTGGGGTGAATATTAATATCTATTGATTTAGGATCTACTTTTAAATAAATAAAGTAGCTAGGATGTGCTTTATCTTTTAACAATCCTTCAAAGGCAGCATTTACCGCATGATTTAAATAGGCACTTTTAATAAATCGATCATTAACAAAGAAAAACTGTTCTCCTCTGGATCTTTTAGCATACTCTGGTTTGCCTACAAACCCGCCTATGGTCACTAAATCAGTTTCTTCTTTAATAGGAACCAATTTTTCATTAGTCTTTCCCCCAAAAATATGAACTATTCTTTGGCGATCATTAGATATAGGCAGATTAAACACCTCACTACCGTTATGATACATATCAAATCTAATATCAGGGTGCGCCATAGCTACTCGATGAAACTCATCTATAATGTGACGAAGTTCTACTGCATTAGATTTTAAAAAATTACGTCTTGCTGGTATATTATAAAAAAGATTTTTTACGCTAATTGAAGTTCCTTTTGTAGTAACACAAGCTTCTTGTGAGGT
Organism: Aquimarina callyspongiae; assembly: GCF_034322225.1. NCBI lineage: Bacteria > Pseudomonadati > Bacteroidota > Flavobacteriia > Flavobacteriales > Flavobacteriaceae > Aquimarina > Aquimarina callyspongiae. The sequence goes on from NZ_JAXLPA010000004.1 coordinate 468,449, forward strand.
AACTTCACTACCTTCAATCTTTATCTCTGTTCCTACTTCATCTGATTCCTGACGGGTTTTAAGCTCAACATGTGCTATTGCAGCAATAGAAGCCAATGCTTCTCCTCTAAATCCTTTAGTATCTATTTGAAAAAGGTCTTCTGCTGCTTTTATTTTTGAAGTAGCGTGACGCTCAAAACTCAATCTTGCATCAGTAACACTCATTCCTACACCATTATCAATAACCTGGATAAGTGTTTTTCCTGCTTCTTTTATAATTAATTTTATTTGATCGGCTTTTGCATCTATTGCATTCTCAAGTAACTCTTTTACTACTGAAGCGGGTCGTTGAACAACCTCTCCGGCGGCAATTTGATTGGCTACGTGATCTGGTAATAGTTGTATGATGTCAGACATTAAGAACTGGTAAAGAATATTGACAAATCAAAATCTATGAGATATAAAAAAATAAGAAGTAATATAGCAACAATCAATAAAACTCGATTATTTACCTTTCTATCAGAATCATGTCTTAATTCTTCCCAAGCTGTTTTTAAAGTAGTCTTAACCCCTTTGTTCTTACCTACCGTACTACGGTATTTATCAAACTTATGTTCCATTTGATATGGACTACCCTCTCCATTATCATCCCAGTATCTAGGTGAATAATTAAACTTTTTATTTTTTCGCGTCTTGAAGATTCCCATAATATATAGTTTCAAAGGTACTTAAAATTGCTTTGTAATCTAAATCTTTTAGCATTACAATAACATCAAGATATTAACAACAAGGATCATGCCAGCCTTATAAATCATAGATTAAGCAGCGCAATTAATACGGGAATTCTTAATTACCTGTAGAATAGGCAAACCACAAAAATATCTAGAAATAGTTACAGCTTAAAACTTAGCCTCTTTGCGCAATTGCGCCATTTTAATTGCTGCGATTGCTGCCTCTGTTCCTTTGTTACCATGCTTACCTCCTGAACGGTCGATGGATTGTTGCATGTTATTATCTGTTAGTACACAAAAAATAACCGGGATATCACTAGTGATATTAAGATCTTTTATTCCTTGAGTAACTCCTTCGCATACAAAATCAAAATGCTTAGTTTCTCCCTGAATCACAGATCCAATTGCTATTACTGCATCAAGCATATCATAGCTTTCTTGCATTTTTTTACAACCATAAATAAGTTCAAAGCTCCCTGGAACGTTCCACCTTACTATATTTTCTTTCATCACTCCGCAATCTCTCAAAGCATCAAATGCTCCTTGAAACAAGCCTTCAGTTATAGTATCATTCCATTCTGAAACAACAATCCCAAATCGAAAATTTTTCGCATTTGGGATTGTCGATTTATCGTATTGTGATAAATTTTTATTCTCTGTTGCCATAGTATGTGTCAATGGTATCTTTTGTAGTTTAAAGTTACTAAAAACTCAAAACCATAAATTACTGCATTGCTTTTGCTCTTCCTAAATGTACATCAACTTGGTTAGCTTCTGCACTTCCTGCGAATTCATTTTTAATTCTTTCTAAATAAGGAATTGCTACTTCTGGTTTATCCAAAGATATAGCTGTTATTGCTGCTTTTAATAAAAACTTAGGAGTAGTAAACTCATTAGTTTTAGTATTTGCAGCTTTTTCATAATATCCTAATGCCTCTCCCACTTGATCTAATTGAGAAAATGCATCTCCAATACCTCCAATAGCCAATGGACCTAGCATCTCATCATCACTTTTGAATTTATCAAGATAATCAATTGCTTCTTGATATTTATTCATATTTAGATATGCAAAACCAGCATAATAATTAGCTAAGTTTGCTGCATCAGTACCTCCATAGTTATCTATGATTTGTAAAAAACCATATTTACCTTCTCCTCCATTAAGTGATAAATTATATAAAGAATCTCTAAGAGTACTGTTACCATTAACAGCATTGTCAAAATATTGTTGTGCTTTAAACATTTCATTAGATGCTTCCTGTTCTTTAGGCTCCTGAATAAATTTCTGATATCCAAGGTAAGCTAAAACAACAAGAGCGATAATTCCAACAATTGAAAATATATACTTTTGATTGGCCGCAACCCATTCTTCTGTTTTTGAAGCTCCTTCATCCAAGGTATTAAACACCTCTGCAGTGGTAGATTGATCTTCTATTACCTCTACTTCTTCGGCTTTATTTTTCGGTTTGTATCCGCGTTTCTTGTAAGTTGCCATAAATTTTCTTTAATGAAGGGCAAAAATAAAATTTTTATTCATAATTAAAAGCACAACTATTTATTATTTTTCAATAATTTGCACAGATTAATTACGAATTTTATTATAATTACGATCCGTTGAAGATCAACGATTTATGATTTTAAAATCTCTTTCTTTACTTAATTACAAGAATTTTGAATCTATCAATTTTGAATTTGATGATAAGATAAATTGCTTAGTAGGAAACAATGGCGTAGGAAAAACCAATATTCTAGACGCTATCTACCACTTATCTTTTGGTAAAAGTTATTTCAATCCAATTACCGGTCAAAACATTAGGCACAATGCTGATTTTTTTATGATTGAAGGTAGTTATGAAAAAATGGAACGAGATGAAAAAGTAATCGTTAGCGCTAAAAGAGGTCAGAAAAAAATAATTAAACGCAATGGTAAAATATATGACACGTTTAGTGAACATATTGGTTTTTTACCATTAGTTATTATTTCTCCAGCCGACAGAGATTTAATTACAGAAGGAAGTGGTACTCGCCGCAAATTTATTGATGGAGTAATTTCTCAAAGTGACCCCAATTACCTTTCTATACTATTAAAATATGGTAAAATTGTTTCGCAACGTAATTCTTTATTAAAATATTTTAATGCCAACCATAGTTTTGACCCTACAGCTTTAGACGTTTACAATCAGCAATTACAAGAATATGGTAGCGTTATACATCAAAAAAGAAAAGAGTTTTTAGAAACTTTTGTTCCAATATTTATTCATAGATATGAAGCTATCAGCTCTGGTAAAGAAAATGTAGCTCTTGCATATCAAAGTAAATTACATGAAACTGATCTATTAACACTACTCGAGCAAAATATAGCAAAAGACAGAATGCTTCAATACACCAGTGTTGGGGTTCATAAAGATGATTTAATATTTGAAATAGAAGGATATCCTATAAAAAAGTTTGGAAGTCAGGGACAACAGAAATCGTTTTTGATAGCCTTAAAACTAGCTCAGTTCGATTTTATAAAAAAACAAAGTAAAGTAAATCCAATCTTACTCTTAGATGATATTTTTGACAAACTTGATGAAAAGCGAGTTGAACATATCATAAAACTTGTTGACGATCAAAATTTTGGACAATTATTTATTAGTGACACCCATGCTGAACGTACCGAAAGTGTTGTAAAAAAAATCTCTCAATCATATAAAATCATTAATTTAGAAAGCAGGTGATTTTTAAATATCTAACATGGTATCACTTCTTAAAAGTAACACCATAAGAATTTTAAAAAACGGATTGCTATTTCGGCTATCTAAAAATGAAAACCAAAGAAATACTACATACTACGAAGCACAGACCTTGGGAAATTCCTGACAAACCATGGAAATTCTATCAAGAATGGAATAATGCTATATTTCTTCATTGGGAAGTGGACTATGACATATTAAGAAAACAAGTTCCTAAAGAATTAGAAATAGATCTATTTGAACAAAAACCCTGGGTTTCGGCTGTGGTATTTGCTATGGAAAAAATAAGGCCTAAAAATTTACCTTCGTTTCCTCCTGTTTCTAATTTTAACGAAACCAATATTAGAACTTATGTACGTTTTAAAGGAAAACCTGGTGTTTATTTTTTAAGCATCGAAGCTGATAAAAGAATATCCTGTGCAATAGCAAAAGGTATCTCTGAATTACCATACCGATTTTCAGAAATGAAAAGAGAAAAAAGTAGTTTCACTTCTAGAAATCAAAAATTTAAGGATCAATTAAATTTTGAATACATATTAGGAAAAAAGGTGACCAACAAAACTGCTACAGACAAATGGTTAACTGAGAGATATGCTCTTTTTCAAGATACCCGTAGTTCTATAAATCAATTCGAAATTCATCATATTGAATGGCCCATTCAGGAAGTAAAGATTAGCAAATTAAATATCAATTATCCTAGATTTAGTGACCTTATTCATTCTACACCTGATATAATTAATTACTCTCCTGGTATTCAAGTGATCGCCTGGGGAAAGAATAAAGTTAAAAAATGAACAGAATAAAATTTTACATAGTATTCATTTTGATAGTTTCTTGCACAAAAACTAATCCTGAAGAATATATTAAACACCTACCCGGTTATTGGGAGATAGAGCGAGTTATAAGACCTGATGGAAGCGAAAAAAAATACAACTTCAATCAAAGTATTGATTTTTTTGAGGTTAAAGATTCTACAGGTATTCGAAAAAAACTACAACCTCAACTCAATGGCAACTTTATAATCAGTGGTAATAACGAATCCTTTTCTCTTAGAGTAGAAAACGACAGTTTAAGAATCTATTATAAGAATACTCTTGACGATTGGAAAGAAACTATTATTTCTATAAAAGAAAATACCATGACTATCAAAAATGAGACTGGGAATGTTTACTTTTACAAGAGGTATCAAAAGATAGAATTATAATGGCAAAAAGACAAAATGAGCATCAAAGCCTTAGTGATGTATTAAAGGATTTTGTAAGTGACAACAATCTTCAAAAAGGGCTTGATAAAGTAGAGGTTAAAGATATCTGGGAGCAAATTATGGGACCTGCCATTACCAAGTACACTCAAAATATCAAACTAGATAGAGATACATTATACGTACAATTAACCTCTTCTGTATTGCGCGAAGAACTTAGTTATGGAAAAGAAAGAATCATAACCAACCTTAATGAAGGATTGGGTAGAAGTTTGATCAAAAAATTAATCTTAAGATAATTCGTCTTTAAGACGGTCTTTTACAAATTCTATTTTAGTTTTTCCGTGTGGAGAAGGTTTTCCTTTTTCATTAAGGTTAACCATGGTAATATTTTCGACTTTTATGATCGTTTTTCTGGTGAGCTTATTCCTCACCTCGCATTTTAGAACTAAAGAAGTAATTCCAAATTTTACTACATCCATGCCGATTTCTATAATATCACCCAGAACTGCAGAACTTACAAAGTTAATTTCTGACATATACTTGGTTACTATTCTTCTACTTTGTAATTGAATAACTGCATAGATAGCTGCTTCTTCATCTATCCATTCTAATAATCTACCTCCAAACAATGCCCCAGCAGGATTAAGATCTTCATGCTTCACTACTTTACGAGTATGATACCTCATATTACCACTTTATTTTCAAACAAAATTACCGAAAATAAAACAGAAGTTTTTAAAAGTAAGAAATGAAAAAAGAAACAAAAATTGAAAAGACACCTATCTAATTAACTACTAATTGTTCGCAAAACTCCGTGCCATCGGGACAAGTATTTGATTCTGCTCTTATACATATCGTATAAGTACCAGGGGAAAATTGACGAGTAAGCGTATTATTTCCTCCAGCACCTCCTCCATTATCCACAACCATTCCATCTACCAACCATTCAAAAGGCGTTGTATCAATACCTGAAAATGCAGCAATAAAGTCATAGCTAGATGTGTTTCCTTGTTGTTCTATTGTAAACGCCAGGTCAGGACATATAGGTTCTACCATAACCTCTCTACAAAACTCTGTGCCTTGAGGACAAGAAGTAGCTTCTGTTCTGATACATATATTATGCGTACCAGGTGTTAACTCTAAAAACAGCATATTATCTCCATTTGCTCCACCATCTGACTCTACCATATCATTATCGAGGAACCATTGATATGTAACATCAGTTATTTGATTAAAACTTGCTGTAAAATTATATCCAAGAGTTTCAGGTTCCTGTTCAAATTCAAAAAACAAATCAGGGCAAAATGAATCTATTACAATCTCCCTACAAAAAACAACCATTTCTGGGCAATCAGCAATATCTGCTTTCATACATACTTGATACGTTCCAGAAGCATTAAAACTATGTACTAACATATTGTCACCTTGAACACCTACCCCATCTTCTTCTATGAACTCATTATTTATGTACCACTTATATTTATCTACTAGTTGTAAATCAGGAAAACTTGCAACAAACTTATATTCTAACTCTAAGTTATTAGTTACTTCTGAAGTAAACCCTAACTGCGGACAAAACTCACAATTGTTTATAATTCTATAAAACCCGAAATATGTGTTAATCTCCACTTCAGTTGAATTGGGAGCCACAAGAACATTTACAGGAAATTTAAATCTTGGCTGATAATCTACTCCTTGATTTTGCCAGAACACATCAAATTCCTCGGCAGAATCAACGGTAACTTCTTCATTAGTTTGTGATAGTAAGGTAATCGGATAATCAAATGTAAAACACCTATCAGAAAACTTATCTAACTCATCACGTAGAGTATCAAACCCACATTCTCGTAGCACGCTTATCAAAGCTGTTTCATTCTCGATAGTTATAGGACCATCACTATTTCTATATATAATCTGAATAGGAAACTCTAATCCTGTTATATTGAAATTGATGCTTTGACTTGAAATCACATCGATCAAGCCTCTAAAATTATCTATTCGTATTGTCGAATCATTATTGTATCCCAAAATAATTGGATAAACAAACCTAAAACAAAGCTCATTCTCTAAAGAAGAAGTATCTACAGCGCGAAAATCATTAAGAATACTAACCACAGCAGTACTGGCTGTGATATCATCTCCAGAGTTATCCGGAATAAAGGAATCATCATTAACACAAGAATTTAATAGTACAAGTTGCACTATTAATAAAACTCTAAAATATGTAATTAATCTCCTCAAAATAAACATGTTTTGATATAAGTATAACGTTTATACAACCATTTACCCTACCATATTTATGAATTTATTTATTATGGATCAATGTATAAAAATTAAATTAGAATCAAAAAAAGATCCCGCAACCCCCTATTTTCCCTCTAAGCAAAACCTAATTCTACAGTTTTAAATAAAATTTAAAAAGTAAAAAATATTATTTAGTCGTATTTAACATAATTCCTTACAAATAAAAAGATAATTCTTTGTTAAAAACAATAATTAACCATTGATTTTAACAATCACTTGTTAATCTTTTATTCATTTTTGCGCCACAAACCAATAAATTATTACACAATAATGAAATTATTAACAAAAAACTTGTTAATACTGCTATCAGTATTAGCGATGCAACTCTCGTTTGCTCAAAAAAGTTCTGTGGATGGTAAAGTCACAGACGACAACGGCTCTCCTTTGCCTGGTGTAAATATTGTCATAAAAGGCACCAGCTACGGAACTCAAACAGATTTTGATGGATTATTTTCTCTTCAGGTAGAAAAAGGAAACACTCTCGTATTTAGTTATCTCGGTTTTGGAGATCAAGAAGTAGTTATTGGAGATGAAAAAAACCTTAACATCCAACTTGTACCTTCTGCTTCTCAACTAGATGAAATTGTAGTTACAGCTCTCGGAATCTCAAGAGATAAGAAATCTCTTGGATATTCTACTCAAGAAGTTGGAGGAGAAGACTTAAACAGGGTAAAAACTTCAAATTTTGTAAACTCTCTATCGGGAAAAGCTTCTGGGGTTCAGATTAAAAGAAACAACAACTTAGGTGGTTCTACCAATGTTGTAATTAGAGGTAATGCTTCATTAACAGGAAGTAACCAGGCTTTATTCGTGATTGATGGAGTTCCTATTAATAATACGAATACGAATACAGCAGGTCAAGGACAAGCAAGAGGCGGATATTATGATTATGGAAACGCAGCTTCGGATATTAACCCAGAAGACATAGAATCTATTAATGTGCTTAAGGGTGCTGCTGCATCAGCTTTATATGGTTCCAGAGCGGCAAATGGTGTTATTATGATTACTACCAAAAAAGGTGATAAATCCAAAGGGATGGGAGTTACTCTTAACTCAGGAATAACATTTGGATCTATTGACAAAAGCACTTTTGCGAAGTATCAAACACAATATGGTGCTGGCTATGGTCCTTATTATGGCCCAAATGAAGATAGTTATCTGGATTTAGTGGATATTGATGGTGATGGTAATTTAGATTTTGTTACACCTTTAACAGAAGATGCTTCTTATGGTCAAGCTTTTGATCCTAATATTTTAGTATATCAATGGGATGCTTTTGATCCGGATTCTCCAAACTATTTAACCGCAACTCCTTGGGTAAATGCAAAGAATGGTCCTATTTCCTTTTTTGAAACGCCAGTTACTATTACAAACTCTATATCGGTAGATCAAGGCTTTGATCAAGGAGCTTTTAGATTAAACTATACTCAATTTGATCAATCAGGTCTTATGCCTAATAGTTCAATTAAGAGGCATAACTTTTCTATGAACGGAAGTTTTAATCTTAATGAAAAACTAACGGCTACTGGTTTTGCAAATTATATCAAAACAGATGGTTTAGGTCGTAATTCTACTGGTTATGGAGACAATATTGTCGGAATGTTTAAACAATGGTGGCAAACCAATGTAGATATCAAACAACAAAGAGATATCTACTTTGCCACCAGAAGAAATATAACCTGGAATCCTGCCTCAAGAGATGCCGGATCTGCTCCTATTTATTGGGATAATCCCTATTGGACAAGATATGAGAATTTTCAATCAGACACCAGAAATCGATTCTTAGGTAATGTTTCTTTAAACTATATCGTAACAGATTGGTTTAATATTACTGGTAGAGTAGCAACAGATACTTATTCTGAGCTGCAAGAAGAACGCAGAGCAAATGGTAGTGTTGCCAGTAATTTTGGAGTAAGTCGAGGTAATGTAGATTCTGGATATTCGCGTAGAAATATTCAAAATACCGAGACCAATTACGATTTAATGCTAAACTTTGACAAAGACTTAAATGAAGAGTTAAATATTAAAGGTATCCTAGGTACTAATATCAGGAGAAATCATTTTCAATCTATTTTAGCTTCTACAAGCGGTGGATTGAGTGTACCTAGATTATATTCTTTACAAAATAGTGTAGATCCTTTACCACTACCTGTTGAACAAGATCAAAAGGTAGGTGTTGACGGTATTTATGCCAGTGCGTCTTTAGGATACAAGAATATGTTATTTGTAGATGGTACCATAAGAAGAGATCACTCTTCTACATTACCTGAAGATAACAGTACTTTTTACTATCCATCTATTGCAGCAAGTTTTGTATTTTCCAATGTAATACACACAGAAATTATTTCATTCGGAAAAATAAGAGCCAATTATGCCGAGGTAGGTAACAGTGCTCCTTTTGACTTTTTATATGACAGTTACAATATAAATACTCCTATCGGAAGCGCCAGTACATCTGTAGGCGATATAAAAAAGAATCCTAACCTAAAACCAGAGAGAACTACAAGTCTTGAATTAGGTTTGGAAATGAAACTTTTAGCCAATCGAGTTGGTTTTGATTTTGCTTATTACAAGAACAACTCCATTGATCAGATTTTTGGAGTACCAGTGAGTACCGCAACAGGGTACACTTCTAAAATTTTAAATGCTGGAGAAATCGAAAACAACGGAGTAGAATTATCTGTGTACGGAACTCCAGTTAAAACAGCAGATTTTTCTTGGGACGCATCTGTAAACTGGTCAAAAAACAAAAATGAGGTAGTTTCTCTGGAAGATGGTATTGAAAATCTTCAATTAGGGTCTTTTCAAGGTGGTATTACGATCAATGCATCTGCAGGACAACCATATGGTGTAATACAAGGAACAGATTATACATACTTAAACGGGCAACGGGTTGTAGACCCCGCAAATGGTCAGTATATTAAAACTTCTACATCTAATAATGTAATTGGAGACACTAACCCAGATTGGTTAATGGGGATCACAAACAAGTTTAATTATAAAAACCTGGCTCTTAGTTTCTTAATCGACATTCAACAAGGAGGTAGTATTTTCTCTTTAGATCAATATTACGGAAGAGCGACAGGATTATATGAAGAAACTGCTTTTATTAATGATCTAGGAAACCCCGTAAGAAATTCATTAGCCGACGGAGGTGGTTTTATCAATCCTGGAGTAAATCCTGACGGAAGCACAAATACCACAAGAATCAGAGCAGATCGTTTTGGTGCTTTTGGATATAGAAGAGGTCTTCCGGATGCTGCTTTTGTGTATGACGCTAGTTATGTAAAATTGCGTGAAGTTGCACTGACTTATACACTTCCTAAAAAACTATTAGAAAACACGTTTATCAATAATGTAACTATTAGCGCAATTGGTTCTAACCTTTGGATCATTCACAAAAATATTCCTCATGAAGATCCTGAGGGTGGTTTGAGTTCTGGTAACCTACAAGGATATTCTACAGGTTCCTTACCTACCACCAGAGACATTGGTTTTAATTTAAGAGTACAATTCTAAAAATAGTAGCGATGAAAAAATTAATAATATTAATTACAGCAGTAATTATAGCTTCTTGTTCTGATAATTTAGAAGATCTAAATCAGAATATTAAAGACCCTTCTTCCGTTCCAGGAGAAACCCTATTTACAGGTGCCCAGAAAAATTTAGTCGATCAAATGGTTGATTTAAATGTGAATAACAATAACACCAAGCTTTGGGCTCAGTATCTGCAAGAAACCACTTATACAGATGAAAGTAATTATGATCAGGTAACCAGAACCATTCCTGAAACTCATTGGAGTGTTTTATATAAAGATGTTTTAAAAGATCTTGATGAAGCTTCTAAAATTATTACTGCTACAGAATATTCATTACCAGATGATATAGACAACAAAGCAAATAAGTTACAGGTTATAGAAGTATTGACCATATATGCATATAGTGTATTGGTAGAAACTTTTGGAAATGTTCCTTATTCTGAAGCCCTGGATATTGATAATTTATTACCCGTTTATGATGATGCAGAAACTGTATACAGAGATTTGATTAGCAGACTTACTGTTGCTATCAATGCTTTGGACACTTCAAATGGAAGTTTTGGCTCTGCAGACAATATCTATAGCGGAGATGTAACTTTATGGAAAAAATTTGCTGCTTCTCTTAAATTAAGAATGGGTATTTTGATGTCTGATGTAGACAATGCATTTGCAAGAACTACCGTAGAAGAAGCCGTTGTCAGTGGTGTCTTCTCAAGTCGCTTGGACAATGCTAATTTCACTTATTTATCTGCTGACCCTAATACAAATCCTGTACACGCAAATCTAGTATTGAGCGGAAGACAAGATTTTGTTGCCGCAGTAACAGTTATAGATATGATGAATACTTTAAACGATCCCAGAAGACCGTTATATTTTGAAGAAGTACCTGGAACAGGCACTTATATTGGCGGTAACATAGGAAGTACTTCAAGTTTTGCTTCACATTCTCATGTTTCTGACCAGGTGGAAGAAGCAACAGCTCCTGGTGTTATTTTTGATTATGCTGAAGTTGAATTTCTATTAGCAGAAGCAGCTGCAAGAAACTTTACTGTTGGAGGTACAGCAAAAAGTCATTATGACGCTGGTATTATCGAATCTATAGAATATTGGGGAGGTTCAAATGCTGATGCCTTAACATATTTAGCTCAACCAACAGTAGATTATGATACAACTCTAGCTACAAGTACAGCTACAGTACCTTGGAAAGAAGTAATAGGTAATCAAAAATGGCTGGCATTATTTAATAGAGGGATTGAAGCCTGGACTTCCATACGACTTTTGGATTATCCTTTGTTGGCAACTCCTGCTGAAGCGGTTTCAGGTTTTCCTACCAGATATACATATCCTATCGTAGAGCAAACCCTAAACGGAACCAATTGGGATGCTGCTGCCACTGCCATAGGTGGAGATCTAGCAGAAACCAAACTTTTTTGGGACCTTAATTAGTGATCATATCGCAACTTTTATAATAAAGAGGTCTATAATAGGCCTCTTTTTTTGTGAAGTAATCCCTGAATACACTTCAGGATTTAACAAAGCATTGATATTTTTTATAGGGTAATTATAGTACATTAGAAGTAATAATATTAACCAATACACATCATGAAAAATATTTGCACAATTCATTTTATTCGATCTTCTTATTAGCATGTAATTCTTTTTATAATCTCATAGTATTCTAGCACAAAGAATATATGCTCTATTTAAAGATATTGACAGTTCTATTTTTAAGTTCTTGTCATACAACTACGCTAGATTTCATTAAAACAGAAAAACACTAATCAAAACCCCGTAAAACTTTACAAATCAATTTCTAGGAGAAAAAACTGACCCGAACACTCCAAAACAAAGTAGGGCATCATTAAATATTCACACAAATGAAAAAAATACTCTTTTTAAGCCTATTATTTACTGTTTTCATTGGTTGTTCTGAAGATGATTATTTATCAGAAGATAATAACATCCAACAAACAGATGCTGTATTTGACACACTAAAATCCTGGGGATTTTCAGACGATGAAATCGAGGATAAAGGAACATATTACTTAGTCGTTGGGGATATAGTCTTTTACAAGAACAAAAAATATCATAGCCCTAATACTTCTAATACCAGACAACGAGAACATCCCAACTCTGTTACTATAAATAACGTTAATGTATTTTTAAATACAGGAATGAATAATGATTGGAGAAATGCTTCTATAAACGCTATTAATAGATGGAATAATGCTAGTTCTGGTTTATTTTTAAATATTACTCCTACTCTGGCAAATGCACACATTGAGATCATGTATGACACCCATGATCCGGCAACGACCTTAGCTCCTAATGTTTTCGGGAGAGGAGAATTTCCTACCGCAGATGGCTTGCCCGGTACCAGAATCTGGATAAATCCAGATTTTAACGCTTGTGGTTTTGCTATCACGCAAAACATGAGAATTTCAAATGTACAGCATGAGTTAGGTCATAATTTGGGAATTATGCATACCAATCAATCTGGTGGCAATTTAATCCCAGGAACACCCAGCACAGATGCTCAATCTGTAATGAATGGTGGTCAAGCTTGTTCTATAGATAATTTTAGTGCCGGAGATTTTTCTGCGATAGATTTTTTATTCCCTCCTTTAAATATAACTGGCATAGCTTTAATTTGTAGTGGATCAACTAATTATAATATTCAAAATGATGGTATTCCTATAAATTGGACTACATCCTCTAATCTTCAGATTTTATCTTCTTCAAACAACGGTATATCTGTAAGCCCAGTTAATAGTTCATTTAATGGCTCTGGATTCATACAAGCCGCGACACCAACCCATACAATCCGAAGAGATATTTGGATAGGAGACGCTATAGTTGATTATGTTGAGTTTGGTAACGGCGTGGGAGGAACAGATTATTTTTGTTCAAGTCATAATGGTAATACGTATAGTATTTTGCCTCAACAATCGGGTACAACACATCAAATACGTTTACGTAGATTCCCTAGTTTATCGATCATTTATAGTCCCTCTACCAATTATGTTGGTAACACTGGAACAGTAAACTTTACTCCATCTCCAGGTTGGTATGTTTTTGAAGTAAGAAGAACAAATTCTTGTGGTACTTCAGAATGGTTTAGTACAGAAGTTGAATATGTAGATTGTTCTAACGGCGGCGGCGGTGAAGAATTTTAATTTAAAAATTGAATCTATTATATAGACAAAAAAATTCCCTGGAAGTATGGCAGCTCCCAGGGAATAACCTAATTAATCTAACCTAACCAACTTTATTATTCGACAACTATTGTTTTACAGTATCTAATTCCTTGTGGGCAGTTTGGTGTTTCTACCAAAAGACATATTTCATAAGTACCCGGATTAAATTGATAGTAGAAAGGATCATTACTAGTTCCTGGAGTATTTCCTACAACATCTCCATTAACTGACCATTCTAATGTAACATCATCCATACCTTCAAAAGCTCTTGGGTAAAAATAATACGCAGGGTTGTCTCCATCTTGCTCGGCTTCAAAAAATAGATCTGGACAAGAGGCATTAGGATCTTCTATTTCTATAACCTTACAGTAAGATGCTCCTTCAGGACAAAGAGGTGTTTCTGTCATCAAACATACTTCATATCTACCTGGTTCAAATTGATAGTAAAATCTATTATTATCTCCATTGTTAGAATCTTCTACAAACTCTCCGTTAATATACCAACCTAACCATTCTATTTGGTCAGCTCCTTCAAATTCTACCTGGAAATAGTACGCTGGATTATCTCCATCTTGTTCTGCAAGGAAAAATAGTTCAGGACATCTTCCTACTCTAATCTCTTTACAATAGATTACTCCTTCTTCACAATCTGGTGTAATTACTTTAAGACATACTTCGTGAACTCCAGGCTCAAACTGATACCTTAATACTCTTGCACTTTCATTAGGATCTGTAGAGTTTTCAACAACGTTTCCGTTTACATACCATAGTATCTCCATTTCATTAGCATTATCAGCTCCTTCAATTCTTGCTTCAAACACATATGTATCATCAGTATCAGGTACCATCTCTTTATCAAAAGAAATTTCTGGACATCTTTCATCAACTTCTTCAATTTCAATTACTTTACAATACGATGCTCCTTCTGGACATTCATCAGTTTCAGCTTTGATACATACTTCATATCTCCCTGGTTCATTAAAATCCCAGATCAAATAATTTCTTTCATTTGGGGATGAATCTTCTACCAATTCTCCATTGATAAACCATCCATACGATATCTCTTCAATCCCTCTAAAATCTGCTATAAACTTGTAGGTTGATGGTCTTTCATATTGTCTCGCTTCAAAAAATAGATCAGGACAAGGATCTGTTTCATCAGTTTCTACTACAATATCTGTACATACCTGGATTGGGCAGTTTTCATCAGTTACTCTAACGCAAATTGTATGAGAACCTGGTTCAAATCTGTAATCCAAAATTTGATCAGCAATATCATTTAAATTTCCTGTTTCGATATCTTCTCCATCAATTGACCAGGTTAATCTGATATCTTCGATACCTTCTATTTGCGCTACAAAACGATATACTGCACTACCAGCTTCATTTTCTATATTGATGTCTATCTCTGGACAACGGTCAAATTCCTCATTTAGTTCGCAAGAAGTAAATCCAATTAACAGTGTAAAAATCGTTACACACCAAATACTAAGTTTTTTCATCGTATATATATTTTAGGGGTTATTCAAATGTTTTTTAAAAGAGACTATTTCAATGCCTCACATAAATAAAACGCGTCCTAAAAAAAATACCCTACCCCCCTATCTTTCATTTTTTATTTTTTGATAGGAGAAAAAAAACATCTAGATTTGAACACGTATATGTATATTCCATACCCCTAAATGTCTGAAAACAATAAATCTACATGTGATGAACAAGCTTTTGATAATTTTTTCAAAAGCCACTCAAAACTTTTGAGAAATTTTATTTATTACAAATTTGGAGATCTGGAACAAGCCGAGGATATTGTTCAGGATACCTTTATTAAATTATGGAATAACTGTTCTAAAGTTTCTCTGGATAAAGCCAAAAGTTATATTTATACGGTTGCTAATAATTTGGGCATTAGTATTACAAGGCATCAGAAAGTTAAATTTAAATATCGCGACTATATAACACAACGTAGAAGTGATATCACCAATGAGTCACCAGAATTTATTGCACTTGAAAAAGAATATATGGAACAATTGAAAAGTGCAATTGCAGATTTACCAGAAAGACAAAGAGAAGTTTTTCTTTTAAGTAGAATAGATAAAAAAACCTATAGGGAAATAGCAGAATTATCAGGAGTTTCTGTAAAAGCGATAGAAAAATTAATGCATAAAGCATTACTATCTCTAAGAAAAAAAATAGGAAATATTTAGTGGTTGATTTTTTACAAATCGTCAACTTTAACAAAAAAATATAAAAAAGAAGGTAGGGTAAATAATAAATAAAACGTTTTCAATATATATACCAAAGTTATGTTAGACGATAAAAAAGACGACATATTCTTATCCAGATGGATTAGTGGCGAGCTTTCAACCGAAGAGTTGAAAGAGTTTCAAGCACATCCTGAATATGGGTATTATATGAAGATTATGGCCGGTGCTGATGCTTTGGATCTCAAAGATTATGATGTCGATAAAGAGTTAGTTTCTTTAAAATCAAAACGAGAGGTTAAGTCAATAAACCAGTCTACTCGTATAATTAAGTTATGGCCGTATTTAGCTGTAGCAGCATCTGTTATTATCATTTTAGGTGTATTTTTATTTAACCCAAACGAATCGTTCAATACTAATTATGGAGAACAATTAGCCGTAACACTTCCGGATGGTTCTGAAATGATATTGAATGCAAAATCCACAGCGAGTTTTGATGAAGATGATTGGAATAATAATAGGACAATCACTTTAGAAGGAGAAGCATATTTTAAAGTAAAAAAAGGAAGTAAATTTACCGTTACCACAAAAAATGGAGATGTATCTGTTCTAGGAACTCAATTTAATGTACAATCGGATACTTCTATATTTGAAGCTATTTGTTATGAAGGTAAAGTAAGTGTTACAAATGGCCAAAATTATAAAATTCTTACTGCAGGAAATGCATATAGAAATATTATAAACACAGCCCCTGAACATTGGACGTTTGTAGCACAAAAACCTTCTTGGATCGATAACACAAGCTCGTTTAGAAGTGTGCCTGTAAAATATGTTTTCAAAGAACTTGAAGAACAGTATAATTTACAGATTGATACTACTAAAATTGATACCGAAATTATTTACACAGGAACCTTTCCAAATGACAATATAAAAGTTGCTCTTAAAACAGTTTTTAGTACCTTAGGCATTGAGTATAGCCTATCTAAAGATGGTAAAACCGTCGTACTAGAAAAGTAAACGAATGATTAGACTTTTATATGCATGTATGTTTTTATGGAGCATGTCTGTTTTTTCTCAAGAAAAGACAAAAGTCGCTGTCATAGAAAACAAATCCCTATCTGAGGTCATTACATTGATTGAACAACGTTTTGACCTTAAGTTTTCCTATATCGATAATTTAATCAATAATAAAAAGGTCACAATCACAATAGATTCTACTACTACTGTAGAAAATCTAATTGATCATTTACAACGACAAACTTCTTTAAAGTTTGAAATCACAGGCTCTAATTTTGTAACAATAAGTTCATATAAAAAAAAAGATACAATCACTGTATGTGGTTATATTATGGATGATAAATCTACTCCATTAAAAGAGATAAGCATATTCTTTAAAGCAATACGTACCAATATAAAAACAGATAAAAATGGATACTTTGAGATAAAAGAAGTTCCTTATAATTCTGTCATATTAGTTAGTGCTCCTGGATATCGACAAAAAATACTAAACACTCGATCTTTTCTAACGCAAGAGTGCAAAAAGATTTATCTCACCAATACACTTGAAGAAACCTTAGACGAAGTTCTTATTAAAGAGTATCTGGCTAAAGGGATTACAAAAAATAAAAATATAATACATATTGATCTTAACGATGTAGAAATTCTTCCAGGCCTTACTGAACCAGATATATTACAGAGTGTACAATTAACACCAGGAGTTAACAGTCCTTTTGAAACTGCCTCAGGTTTGTTTGTAAGAGGAAGTACTCCACATCAAAATCTTGTATTATGGAATGGTATTAAAACGTATCACCAAGGACATTTTTTTGGTATGTTATCTGCCTATAATCCATATGTTGCAAAAGAAGTTAATTTTTCAAAAAGTGGAGTTAGCGCTAAGTATGGAGACCGAATAGCTGGTGTTATTGATATAAAATCCGAAAATGAAGTAGCACAACATTTCAATGGAGGTGCAGGGTTTAATATGATCAATGCAGATGCTGTTATCCATACTCCAATAATAAAAGACAAGATGTCTCTTCAAATATCAGGAAGAAGATCGTATACAGATCTCCTGGAAACATTTACCTATAAACAACTTTCAGATCGTGTATTTCAAAATACTAAAATTGCTGACACCATCGGTCTCAATAATGAAGACAACGACTTCTTCTTTGTAGACTATAACGCAAACTTGATTATAGAACCTTCTGATTATGATAAAATAGAGATAAATACTATTTACAGTAAAAATGATCTTGATTTTAGAAGAAGTGATGACACTTCAGCATTTCGGGACGATCTTGTTACCGAAAATGAAGGATACAATTTTAAATGGAAACGCTCCTACTCTAAAAGGTTAGAACAAAAAGCTAGTGGATACTATACCAAGTATTTATTAAATTATCAGTTTATTACCCAGGATTCTGGAGTTATCACAGAGATTGAAAGTAAAAAAAATAGCGTTCGGGATTTTGGAGCTACGATGGATATGACTTATAACATAACAGATTATCAGCAACTATCCGGTGGATATCAATTTTCTAATAATAATATACAATATGCATTTGTTACCACCACACCAAGTTATGAATTGATTTTGGATGAAGACGATCGCTTCCTGAACACTCATGCTTTTTATGCAGAATACAAATATGAAAATCCTAAAAATTTCTTTATCTCAGGCGGGCTACGTTTTAATCACTATAGTGAATTAAATAAGTCTTCTTTTGAACCCAGAGTTATGGTTCAAAAGAATATTAATAAAAACTGGCAAATAAATGCTACCGGAGAATATAGAACACAAGCGGTGAGCCAAATTAGAGAATCTGTAGTGAGTGATTTATCTTTAGAAAATCAGGTTTGGACATTAGCAAACAATTATCAATTTCCTATTATTTCTAGTTATCAGTTTACTCTTGGTAGCAGTTTTAGAAAAAACAAATGGTATTTGGATGTTGATAGTTATTACAAACAAATTGATGATATCACTACGCTAACAGCTGGATTTATTAATCCAATTGACAATACTTATCATACTGGAGAAAGTAGAGTTTTTGGTGTAGATTTTTTTCTAAAAAAACGGTTTAAAAACTATAAAACCTGGGTAAGTTATTCATATATCAATACCAGTAACAAATTTGAAGACATCAATAACAATGAATCTTTTCCTGGTAATTGGAACATAGAACATACTGTTAAATGGTCTCATTTTTATAAGATAGATAATTTTGAATTTTCTTTGGGATGGTTATGGCATACTGGTAAAGCTTTTACCAATGTTTCTGGAGTAGATGCAAGTGGTAATATCGTGTTGCTAGAATTTGGAGAAATAAACAGCAATAATTTACCCGTTTATCATAGATTAGATTTTTCTGCTATTTATGATTTTAGAATAGGTAATAATCCAGATATCAGATATAGAGTTGGGCTCTCTGTGTTGAATCTTTATGATAAAGAAAATATATTAAATAGAGAATTTAGAACTACAAACTCTTTAGATAATCGTTTTATCAATGCAGATATATTCTCTGTTGGTATTACTCCAAACTTAAGTTTCAGGGTGTTTTGGTAGGTAAACTTTAAAGCATTTTTTACTCCTTAAAACAAAAAAACCATCCCGAAAATCAGAATGGTTTTTTTTAAATATTATAAAGCTGTTATTTATTAAAACTGCTCTCTTCCTGAAAAATGGAAAGCACCTTCAATTGCAGCATTTTCATCACTATCACTACCGTGTACAGCATTTTCTGAGATAGAAGCAGCATACTTTTTACGAATAGTACCTTCTGCAGCTTCCTCAGGGTTTGTAGCACCAATTAATGTTCTAAAATCTTCAACAGCATTTTCTTTTTCAAGAATCGCAGCTACAATAGGACCGCTAGTCATATATTCTACTAATTCTCCATAAAAAGGACGCTCGCTATGCACTGCATAAAAAGCTTTTGCATCATCTGTAGTAAGTTGAGTCAATTTCATTGCTACAACTCTAAAGCCTGAAGCAGTTATTTGCTCAAGGATTGCTCCTATATATCCTTTTCTTACCGCATCCGGCTTAAGCATAGTAAAAGTTCTGTTCGTTGCCATATAAATGTATTTGTTATCATTTCCTCAATAGAGGAATCTTTTTTATTATTCTTCCGGGAAAATTAACCGGATTTAAATTTTTGTGCAAAAGTATATATAAAAGGTTCAAAAACAAGAAAATTATTAGAAAGTATTGTGTTTTTACCTTTCAATCATAAGAATATCAGTCTTTAGGGTATTTTCGTCTTAATTCTTGCAATACCACATTTTTCTCTCCTCTTATTTGCATTATAACTTCGTTAGTATCAAAATTAAACTTCAAGAGTCCAAAACTAGGGATCGATATCACTCTACCAATTCTATATCTATTTGATTCTCCATTATATGATGTGTAAGAATGAGTTAAACCACTAGAAGTAAAATCAACCAATGGATATTTAAGTCCTTTTACTTTAGCTATAGAAAATTCAGATATATGACGATCTCCACTCAGTATAATAGCATTCCTTACTGCTTTATTTATTAAAATGTTTTTTAAACGACTTACTTCATGAGGAAAGTTGCCCCAGGTTTCAAACCCATGTTCTGAAGATAAAAACTGAATACTACTTACTATAATAATAAAATCAGAATAATTGGTTTCCAGCTCTTTTTCTAACCATTTCCATTGTGCTTCTCCTAATATAGTTCCTTCTCCATTCTCATAAGGCTCAAATCTTTTTCCTTCTATTTCACTTTCTTGTAATGGAGATCTGAAATAACGAGTATCCAATACTATTATTTTAATACTACCTTTTTCAGTTTCAAATACTTTTGAATTATAAACTCCTTCTTGTTTTCTTCTAGGATCTTTTTTAGGTACTCCTAAAAAATCTAAAAATAATTGCTGGCTTTCTTTTTTTAACTTCCACTCTCCTCCAGCATCATTCTTTCCATAATCGTGGTCATCCCATGTTGCTAATATAGGGGTTGATTTTTTAAGTTTTTGATAATCTGAATTGCTATTCTGTATATTATAATCGTTAGCTATCTTGGTCATATCCTCAGAATCACCATAGATATTATCTCCTCCCCAAATAAAAAGGTTTGGGCTTAGTTTTATAATCTCATTCCAGAATGGTTGTGGTTTATCTTGTTTGTTACAACTACCAAAAGCAATGGTATAATCTGACTGAATATTTTCATTTTCTTGAGAAAAAACTTGAAATAAACATCCTAATAGTAATAATAATGTGATACAATAAATTTTCATGTCAAATTCAAGATTAAGATCAATACAAAATTAACGCATCTAATATTATCAAAATATTATTTATTGTATATTCGCTCACTTATGAGTATTCAAGAAATAACAGAAATAAAAAAGCTTTTAGCTTCACCAAAAAGTATAGTCATCATACCTCATAAAAACCCGGATGGAGATGCTATTGGTTCTACATTAGCATTACATCATTATTTATCTGAGTTGGGACATGATTCTGTGGTAATTGCACCTAATGAATATCCTGATTTTTTAAAATGGGTTCCAGGAGAGGAATCGGTAATTAAGTATAATAGTAATACAGTAGTAGCTCAAGAAAAAATTGAAAACGCTGCAATAATTTTTACTTTAGATTTTAATGATCTCTCGAGAACTGGAGATATGGAGAGTGCTCTTCAAAAAGTTGAGACCACTTTTATAATGATAGATCATCATCAACAACCCAGTGATTATGCAACATACATGTACAGTGATGTAAGTATGAGTTCTACCTGTCAAATGGTGTATCATTTTATGGAAAAGTTAAGCGAACTTGATAAAATAACACCAGAAATTGCCACTTGTTTATACGTAGGTATAATGACAGACACTGGATCATTCAGGTTTAGATCTACCACTAGTACCACGCATCGTGTAGTGGCTGATTTAATTGATCGTGGTGCTGATAACACCAGGATTCATGAGAACATTTATGATACAAAAACTTTTTCCAGGCTTCAATTACAAGGTGTAGCATTAAAAAACCTAAAAATTCTACCTGAGTATAAAACCGCCTATATTACGTTATCTCAAAAAGAATTAGATGAACATCATTTCAAAAAAGGAGATACAGAAGGTTTTGTAAACTTTGGTCTATCTATAGAAGGTACTGTTTTTGCAGTTATTTTTATAGAGAACAAAAAAGAAGGGATTATTAAAATTTCTCTACGTTCTAAAGGAGAGTTTTCTGTTAATGAATTTTCTCGAAATTATTTTAACGGTGGCGGTCATCATAACGCTGCTGGAGGAAGAAGTAATCTCTCCTTGAATGATACAATTGAGAAATTTATTAGTATCTTACCGTCTTATAAAAATGCCCTGAATCGATGAGATTAATTCTTTTTACTCTTTTCCTGTTTCCCTTACTTTTTTCCTGCAAAACACCTGATGCAAGGAGACCTGTAAGCACATTATCAGGTTCATTTATTGATGAATCTATTGTTCGCAATAAAAAGCTTGCAGCAAGAGAAGAAGCTCAGATTCAAAAAATCATTGCAGAAGATACTATCAATAACTATATAGCCTCAAAAGGAGGATTCTGGTACTATTATAAAAAACAGGATACCTTACAGGTAGAAACCCCTCAATTTGGGGATGTTGTAAATTTTAATTACAACGTAAAAGATCTTAACGGAAACTTTATTTATACCAAAAAAGAACTAGATACCATTAACTACGTAATTGATAAAGAAGAACTTTTTTTAGGGCTTCGTGAAGGATTAAAGTTAATGAAACCTGGTGAAGTGGTAACTTTTTTGTTTCCTTCTTATCAAGCTTACGGATATTATGGAGATGATAATAAGATTGGAACAAATATTCCGTTAATATCTGAAGTAACTTTACATAAAATCACCAAACAAACAACAATAGAAAATTAACAAGTAACACAAAATGAAAAAATTAAACCTTTTATTTCTAGCCATTATTGCCATTACTCTTAATAGCTGTAAGGATAAATATCCAGATCTAGAAGACGGGATCTATGCAGAAATCATTACAACAAAAGGTACTGCTGTAGCTAAATTATATTATGAACAAGCTCCAATGACAGTAGCTAACTTTATTTCGCTGGCAGAAGGAACCAGTACAGCAGTTGATAGCACATATAAAGGAAAGAAATTTTATAACGGAATAAAATTCCATAGAATAATTAAGGATTTTATGATCCAAGGAGGTGACCCTACAGGAACAGGTGGTGGAAGCCCTGGATATAAATTCCCAGATGAATTCTCTAATGATTTAAAGCATACAAAAAAAGGAATTCTATCTATGGCAAATTCTGGTTATGCAACTAATGGAAGTCAGTTCTTTATTACACTAGTACCTACTCCACACTTAGATGGATATGATCCTCAAGGAAATTTGAAGCCTTGTGATGTAAGAGGAGTAAGCTGTCATGCTGTTTTTGGTGAAATCGTTCTAGGTCAAGATGTTGTAGATAGCATCGGAGGAGTTGAAACAACAAAGCCAGGAGATAAGCCTGTAAATGATGTGGTTATGCAAGAGGTAAATATCATCAGAAAAGGATCAAATGCGAAGTCTTTTGATGCTAGCAAAATATTTACTGATAAACTACAAGCTCTTGAAGAAGAAAAAGCAGAAAAAGAACGTGTTGAAAAAGAAAGAAGTGAAAAAATAGCTGCAAAATATGCTGAGCTAAAGAAAAAAGCTACCAAGTTAGAAAGTGGATTGGAGATTTTATTCTTAAACAAAGGTGATGGTGAGAGTCCAAAAATTGGAGATAACATTACTGTCAACTATGAAGGTTATTTTGCAGACGGAAAAATGTTTGACACTAGTTTTGAAGATAAAGCAAAAGAATTTGGAGTATACAATCCTCGTAGAGGAGCTTATGGACCAATGCCTATGCCTTATTCTCCAGATGCGCAAATGATACCTGGTTTTAAAGAAGGTGCTTTACAAATGAAAAATGTTGGAGATAAAGCAGTATTATTCATTCCTTCTCACTTAGCTTATGGAGAAAGAGGTGGTGGACCAATTCCTCCAAATACTGATCTAATCTTTGAATTAGAAGTAATGGGTATTCAAGCTAAATAATAATATAATTTGAATCGTCTTTATCCTAAACGATTAACAGGCGAAATATTCAAAAAAAAATATCCCGAAGATTTTCGGGATATTTTTTTATAAGCTTAATTCAATTATTCTAGTTTAATAATTTTTGTTTTATTCAATTCAAAAACCTTATCAGAAACCTCCTTTTTTATTATTGACGTTACCTCTTGCACCGATTTAAATAATGGCAAAAACTCTGTTTCATTTCTTATACTTATAGATTCAGATTCCTTAACATAAAGATTCCAAAAACCACTAGTATAGTTTTTATATAGTTCTGCATTGAGTTTATATTTAGGATTAAAGTAATACCTCCCTTTAAATTTCTCAAAAAAAGCTTTTGTTCCCATAGGTTTGTACTCGATCGTTACAGATTCACATAATTCATTCAAAACCTTTTTTTTATTATTTGAGTTTCTTTTAAATGTGATAAGCTCTTCTTTTTCGGCTCCAAACTTAGTTTTGATAATAGTATCTGATTTTTCAAACTCTTGATAAGAATATCCTTTTTTAAGATCAACAATAACCTTCATCCATCCTCTTTGACCTTTTGCATGATAAATCATCGCATATCGATCTTCTTGAACATATGCCGTAAAAGAGGTGCCCATTTCTCTTTCTAACACAGATACTGGAATCTGTTTATGAAGTGTTTGATATTCTATTTTATAATGTAGTTCTCCTTCAAAATATTCCTGACCAAAAACACTAACATTAATTAATATTAAAAGCAGTATTAGACATCTCAATTTATTATTCATATCCAAAGTTTGTAACATTTCTATTAACATGTGTCTTAATACCATGAAATGTTACCTGTTGTATTTTGAATAACCTTACATAAGATCGCCAGATTAGTTATTATTTCCTGTATCTAAAATTGCAGATTGACCATTTAATAATTTCCATCCGTCATCTCTCTTTATCAATGTTCCGGATTCTATAATAGATACTTTTGATTTAATCCCAGATGTATCAATCATCTGCCCATTTACAATACCTGTATAATTAGCTATTACATTTGATAAAGGAAATATCTGTAATGTATCCCATTTAAAAGTAACCTGTTTAAGAGTCTTTGCATTTTGTTTTAATATTGTTTCTACAGAATCATAATTTAATGCCGAAGTATACCCTGGTGGAACCCAAAAAAAATCAGATGAGTCATCGAGATAAGCAAACTCTGCCATCAATCCATCTTTATTCATCGCTATATGATAATCCAATAGCACTTGTCTGGTCTCTTCACTAATTTTTGCTTTATCGAAAGTAGTTATCTCAAGGTTTTTTTGACAGGAGGTTAACGCATAGAGTAAGTAAAAAAGAAATAATCGTTTCATTATTATTTATGACTTATTTATTGATTCAAAATATTTAAAACACTGTAAATCATAAAAATAACAGTAAGAAAGATCAAATCCAAAGGTTTAGTTCTCTCTAGTCACATAACTATTAGTCGTTTATGAAAAATAAATAAAATAACTACCTGCAACCTTATTTGTAACCTTTTCTTTTTTCATTTTGTCCAATCTATGTGAATTCGCAAAAAAGAAATTTAGTCACATTAATTTTAGAAAAAATGAATCAAATAAAACATCATACTATAAAGTCATTGTTTTTACTATTGACCTTGATCTTCTGGGTTCAATCTAACGCCCAAACCATAAAAAAAGTAAATGGAGAATTATTAAAAATATCAGAGCTGGAAGCCGAAGTGCAAAAAATAATGAATCAAGTTAAAATGAGTGGTCTTTCGATCGCAATTATTAATGATTCTAAACTTGCCTATCACAATACATTTGGAGTAGTAAATTCAGAAACTAAAATAAAAATCACAAAAGATCATATTTTTGAAGGAGCTTCTTTATCTAAGCCAATTTTTGCTTATTTCGTAATGAAGATGGTGGACAAAGGGCTTTTAGATTTAAACAAACCGTTACATGATTATTTCCCACATCCTGCGATTTCACAATCTTCCATAGAAGATTATAAACTGATTACCGCAAAAATGATCTTGTCTCACAGCAGTGGTTTTCCTAACTTTAGTGAAGGACAAAAAATAAATTTACCTTTTAAGCCTGGTAATGGCTTTTTATATTCTGGAGAAGGCTATCAATATCTTGCAGCAGTAATTGGTAAATTGAATGGCGTGGGCTGGAAAGATAAATTCAATGAAATTTTTAAGAACCAAGTTACCAAACCTTTAAGTATGAAACATACTTCATTTCTCTGGAATGACCATTTAGAAAAACACAAAGTATATGGTCATGAAAATGGTACTCCTACAAGTAATGGAACTGGAGGTTGGAGTGGAAAAACTTTTAATGCCTTCTCCAGTATACATAGCGAAGCATTAGAGTATTCAAAATTTATTATCACCATGCTAAAACAAGAAGGTTTGAGCCAAGAGAGTTTTACAGAAATGCTGAAAGAACAAAATACTTTTTCGCCATCTAATCAACTTTTTAAAGAAACAGGACAAACTGGTTGGGGACTTGGGTTTGCGCAAAAACCAACTGCCTACGGAACTATGCATCTACATACCGGAAATAATCACGATTTTCAAGCATATACCATGTTTATTCCGGATCAGAAATATGGTATAGTACTTTTTACAAACTCTGATAAAATGCTGCCTTTTATCCAAAAACTAAACACAATACTAGGAGAACAATTCTAATTCAGACAATTATGGAAACAACAGAAAATATTATCATGATGATTGGCCTAATTACTGGCTTAGTACTTATTGTATTTATCATCGCTAAATATAATTACTTAATTAAAAAAGCGACTATCGAGCGTGGTTTAACCAATGAAACCACAAAAACCAAAGCTCATTATCTCGATTTAGGATGTATTGTATTAGGGTTAGGGTTAGGACTACTAGTATCCTCGGTTTTTACTTTGATGGATTTAACAGAAGATACTATGGATCTACTTATTTGGGGTACCATATTAATCTTTGGAAGTATTGGTTTGATAATAGCTCACTTCATAAGAAGAAAATTTGGGAACTAATTTTTCAGATAACGAAACCGATTTAATCTATAGGATTAGAGATGGAGATACTAATGCTTTTAGGCAATTGGTCAATACATATAAAGACGTATCTCTTTCTCTTTCTTTTTCAATTCTTAAAGATCAAGATTTGGCAGAAGATGTGTTGCAAGATGCCTTTATCAAAGTGTTTGAAAAAATAGATACTTTTAAATTTGGTGCTAAATTTTCGACCTGGCTCTATAGAATTGTAGTCAACACTAGCTATAATGCACTAAAAAAGAGTAAAAATCATTATCATCGTTTAGATACAGATAAAGAAATTAATGTATCTGTTAATGATACCGCTTTAAGACAATTAAAAGAAGATGATCAAAAAAAGTACATTCAAATAGCACTAGAAAATCTTAGATCAGACGAAGCATTAGTTCTTAGATTATTCTATTTGTGTGAATTAAATATTAATGAAATAAAGCAAAGTACAGGCTTTAGTAAATCAAAAATTAAAGTAGATCTGCATAGAGGAAGAAATAATTTCTACTTTGAGTTACAAAAAATTATGGGAACCGAAATACGTGATTTGTTATGAAAGAAAGAAGAACCGAAGATTTAATAAAAAAAGGGACTATCTCTACCTCTGATGATTTTACAGATAAATTGATGCTAAAACTCGAAGCACAACAAGAAATAACAAAAACCCAGGTTTGGTCCTTTAAAAAAGTATACGGGATCTTGATTATAGTACTATCATTGACTAGTTTTTTAATCTTCCGATTTTTGAATCATTTATTAGCAAGTATTAATATAAACATTTCTAAAGTTTCAATTTTTATAATGATAGCTATACCTTTTTTTATATGCCTCAATTACCTAGTAAGATTAAACACTAACGCACTACTATTAAAACCCAAAGCATAGGTTTTAATAGTAGTGTATTTTTATTTTTAATTGTAAATTATATAATTAACCTTATCAACTCCGGTGTTACCACTTTTAGAATCATAAGCATATACAATTAATTCATAATTACCAGGAGTTGTTATATTTACATTTCCTTCAAACAAATTAGTAGATGAAAGAGACATATCAATTTCTTTAAAAGATTCTCCATTTCTTTTTAAAATACCTTTTACTTCTATATCATCAGAATTCCATAAACCACCTTTATTTATAGTACATCCACACATCATAACCATATTAGCTTGTATATTAAAAGGTTCGTTTTTAACCTTATCAAGGGCAATATAATGGTGAGTTCTGGGTTTTAAAATATCAATAATAAAACCTGGGATTTCTAGTACGATGCCTTCGCCTAAAATATCTTTACCAGGAATTAACCACAACTCTGTACTAGAAATTGTTTGAGCTTGTTTATTATTAAAAGGTGATACTACTTCAATACTAATAAATGTTGGTTCGCTAATATCTATAGTAGCTAAAAACTTAGCCGTTTTCTCATCAACTATCGAATTCCCTCTTTCTCTAGGGACTTTCATAATCAAATTAGTATTTCCCGTACTTCCGCTAGTCTTCCCTTCTGCCAAAATTTGTTGATTTACTTTATTACGTATAATCACATAAGCTCCTCCCAGAGAACTACCTATAAACTTTGCATCTTTTGCTTTGGCTCTAACGATAATTTTGGTTTCGGTAGCATTGGCATATGTTCCTAAAAGTGCTATCAGAAGTATTGTTATTATTTTTTTCATCGTATTGGTTTTAATTTTTTAAGTATTCGTTTTTAAATCTATCATGAAATGAAGTAGTTTTTAAAGAGTTATCAATGCGATCTAAGTATGTCAAAATACCCATATCTTCTTCAAGCACCTTTAATATTGCTTCTTCACAACTATACCATAGTTTTTCAAGTTCGGGTAAATTATCTATCGCTTTAGGAGTTAACATGATCAATTGTTTTCTCTTATCGTTATCGTCTTTTTGAGAATTCACATATCCTTTTTTAATCATTTTTTGAATAATTACGACGATAGAAGGATGTGCATAACCCAGTCGTTCTGCTATTTGAGCAATAGATAAGTTTTTGTGATCCCGTAAGAGCATAAAAATAAGATACCAATTGGGTTCAACATCTATTTCTAACTCTTTATATAATTTTCTTATATCCTGTGCCATTCGATCACTGATTCGTTTTAACCTACTATCTAGTGCCTTATAACCAAGTGCTTTAATAAAATCATCCATATCTAAGTGAGATTGATTGTACAAACATAATATTATATAGTCAACTATGTAGTTAACTATATAATATTTTAATAATTAATTAACTATCAAACTTATCTGATTGTTATTTAACTCATTTACTAAGCTTGGTTCTAAATTTTTGTGCAGTTTCTACTCCTATCACATCCTTTATTAATTGTAGAAATTTTTCTGAATCTTTTACATCTTCTTTAAACCATTCTGTCATTAAGGTAAACATAGTGCTCTCTCCTATCATTTCTTCTAGTTCGAATAATTTACCTACTCCTTTTCTATACATTACTGCATGAGAAGGCACTTTGGCAGCCTCTTTTGTATATACCGGTGGAAGTGTTGGAGCTTCTTTTTTAACACGGGTTAAAAACTCATCTAATGCGTTATCGCCAAATTCTTTTTGAACATATTTCCAGGCAATGTATTCTGCTATAGATTCATCTAACCACCGATGAGCGGTTAAGGGGTTAGCTCCACTGCTCCAAAAATGTGCAAATTCATGAGCAATATAGTTTGCAAAATGTATAGTATTGTTTACTGAAATATCATTACTTAGTACAATAAAATTCTTTCTGGCATAACCACTTTCCTTTCTTGGGGTTATAACCAGTTTTGCAGGTGGTATTTTTTTAGCTTTTCCAAAAGAATTATTAAGCCACGTATAACTTCTTTCTCCATAATCAAACATCAATTTATTTCTTTCTTCATTTAATTTATGATCATATATGGTAATGTTTTTCCCATTACTTTTATAAAAATTGGGACTACCAATTAATACTAAATCAATTTGAGGAGTTACATTTTTGATTTTATAGGTATTATGCCCTACTTTTTTAGACAAACCACTTGATAAAACATTAAAATCAGTATCTGCAATAATTTTTATATCTAATTGGGCGTCAAATTGATTATCAAACGTTGCTACTATTGGTAACCATACAGAATTAAGGCTCAGTTCTATCCATTCATCAGAAATTTTATCAATTCCCCAAGGAGCATCATCCTTTTTTAAAACAGAACTATACTTTAAGTTGACTTGTATCTCTTCTTTAATGTTCTCTTTAAAATAAAGAATCAGAGAACTAATCTTATTATCTCCTTTTTTAACTTCATACTTTACCAACCCCTTAACTTTACAGCTTTCAATATCAGCATTCTCATGAATCATAAACGTCAATGTATTCAATGAATCATTGGGTTTAGGGACATAAGAAATATTTGCTTCAACGTTAAAGGTTTGCTGTTTTACATTAATAGAGGCTTTAACAGCATAATGTGATTTTTTATTAATTTGTCCTTGACAAAAACAACTTATAAACATTAAACAACAGACGGTCAATGTTCGTAGTATTACTTTTGTTTTGCATAAGATTGGGTTAGTCATATCAATTAATTTTATGAGAATATTATTTTGGAAATTTATCAAGTAGGACACCTTTGTCATTATAAAAATTAAGCCTGGCTATATTTGAGGAATCAATAAATAACTTTATCCTTTCATTACCTAAATTGTCCTTCATGGTTAACTGAGGTATTTCATTATAGCTTCCTAAAAACACTCTTTCTGTTCCTAGGTCACCATTTTTTTTCATACTTCTAATCTCATCAATAATTTCCTTTTTTCGACTCTTAGAAATATCTGCATACTTATATTCGTGTAATAAGTCCAGGTTTTTACCAAAACTACCATCCCCTTTTCTATCATAAAATGTGATCCCTGATTTTATTTTACCGTGAATGTTTTCCTGATGCTCTAAATTGATTACCTGGTTATCGTTAAATCTATCAAATGATAAATGTCCTGAACCATACTTTCTACCATCAGGCAATCGATTACTATTAAAAATAAGTCCCCCCATTTCGTCACCATTTTCATTAAAAAAGATCATTCCCGCAAAATGCTGTCTTTCGATCATATCTACAGGGTATTCTTTTCCATTCATTCTGGGAGCAGCGATTTGTTGTTTATTTGATATTGCCATAACAATAGTGCCATCATCATTAACAATATTGATACGTTTAGCCGTAATAATATCAAATTCTTCATTTTTCTCCTTTGTAGTAAAACTAATAAAGACCATAGATAGTAAAAGAATCCAGCAACTTATATTACTAATAACCAAAAACCGAGTTTGTTTTTCTGATAGTCTCATAGGATACACTTTTAAGCTTCAACATATAGACTTCTGTTTTTGATTTTTGTTACTCTTTTAAGTTTAAAAACTAAATCTTACGAAACTTCTAATTCTATAAAACTCATAAATGTTTTTCTGATGAGGCAGATATTATTACTTAACAAAATTAAATACCCCATCAATAAGACCTCCCCCACTTGATTGCTCACTCTTTTCTCTAGTTTGCAACCATATTTTTCCTTTTCCTTTAATGGCAAACAAAAATCCTTCGCCACTTGTAATCAATTCTTTTAAGCCTTTTGAAACTGTTTTAACATCCAATCGATTTTCAAAAGCAATAAGTGCATCTTCATCTACATAAATCGGTTTATCTGTATCAATTTCTTGACTAATTATCTTTCCGTAACCTTTTAAGAACAATGTTCCGTTTCCGTTAGTTTTTAATTTTAATCCATCGTTCAAGGTACTTTTCCAGTCTTTTTTCTCTAATTGAATGCTTAGGTTGATACTTCTAGCAAAATGTAAATGGGGTTCAAACAAGATTGGGTTTTCATCAGAAATATCGATATTAAAAATTTCAGCATTTTCTTTGGTAGAAAAAGCCATTTTTAAATCTTCTTTTGCTGTGTATATATTATATGTCAAACTTTTCCCTTCAAATACTTTGGCTATCCAATTTTTATAACTCTTAGCTTCTATCTTATTTTCAAAAGAGTATTCCCCATCACAATAGATAAGACTTCCTTTTTCTGTTATTAATTTCTCGCCTTTTTTTAATTCTACAGCCAAATAAGATCCGGGATATTCTGATATGTTAAAATTCATACTTGTTTGACGTTATTTTGTCAAATCTGTTACAATAACAAAAAACGATTCGAGTAAAATCTCAAACCGTTTTTTTACCACTTTAATCGTTTTTATTATTTTGTTCTCTGGTAATACGTCACAATACTAGCTTTCTCTATTGTATTGTTCCAAAGATAATAGCCCACTACTGCAGGGTTTGTATTTTCGTTAAGACCAAGTGTATTAGTTTTTAAAGCATAAACAGTGATTATATATTGATGCAAACCATGACCTTCTGGCGGACAAGGCCCTCCATACCCCATTGCACCATAATCTGTAATACTTTGAATTGCTCCTTCGGGAGTCAAATTAAGTTTAATATCTCCCGCATTTGAAACCAATTCATTAACATTTGCCGGAATATCAAATACAAGCCAATGCCACCATCCACTACCGGTAGGAGCGTCAGGATCATACATAGTTACAGCAAAACTTTTGGTTCCTTCTGGTACGTTTTTCCAGGAGAGTTGCGGGGATTCATTTTTTCCTACACATCCAAAACCATTAAACTCTTCATTAATCGTGGCTTGCCCACCTAAATCCTTACTAAATAAAGTAAATGTATTTTGAGCAAATAAGGTATTTGTTATAGCTATCAATAAAAGCAATAAAAGATTTGATTTTTTCATACTATTCTATTTTTGGTTATGATGGCAAATCTAATTTAGAAATGGCGTAATGTAGTATTGAAAAAGAGTCAAAAAGTATTGCTAAAAGCTCAATTTATTTGGTATTGTTTTGGAGTAACCCCAAATTTTGTTTTGAAAGCGTGGATAAAGTTTGAAAGATTCTCATATCCTATTTCTTCAAATATATCTGATGGTCTTTTTGATTCACTTTTTAATAAAAAAGCTGAATACTCCAAGCGTTTATCTTGAAACCATTTAATAGGTGATTCCTGAAAATGTTTTTCGAATTCTCGTTTAAATGTAGAAACACTCATATTAGACAAAAATGCTAATTCTTTCAAAGTAAGTTTATTAAGCTTATTATTCTCTACAATTTTAATCAGGTTCCTGGATTGATCGTTAATATTTTCAATTAAAGAATATAAAAAAATCACCCCTTGTTTTTCAATAAGATATAACATCAATTCTTCAAATTTGACTTGTAATATTTTATTTCTGACATTACTATCCAGTTTATTAATATCAATTAAACTACTAACAAAAGTGTGTATAAAATGATCATACTGAAAAGCCATAACAGATGCTCCCTCAACATTTTTTTTATGAGTTATGTTATACTTCCTGATAAATTCAAAAATTGTCTGATCAGAAAAAAATAGTAGAATACTTCTATAATGATTTTTAGCTATAGAAAGTTTTTCGGTCATTAAACAATGACCTGATTTCATTAGTAAGAAATCTGAATTGTGAATTGAAATAGATGAATTATCCGTAATAACTTCTTTAAATCCTTCTCTTAAAAAACTTATAGTATTCTGCGTTAAATTAATTCTCTGCTTTGAACATTCATCCGAAGTTTCATAATCAAACATTTGAATTAACGGAACATCTTCTAATTGTAAATCTTTTGGTAAAGTAACTATTTCCATTTCATCAATATTAATAAAAATTCCTTCTTAACCCTCAAATTTACCCTTTTACAACAGGCTTTTTACGGTTATAAATTAATTTGATCGCGTTTTGTGGTTTCAATTGAATTTATCGATACAAAGATCAAAACAACCAATATCATTCTGATCAAAACAGGGAATTAAGTAGGTACTTTTATACATCACTTTATACTAACTTATACATATAATATCATGAAAAAGGTACTATTATTCTGCTGGTTGTTCAGCATAAGTGCGCTAATTATTTCTTGTCAGAAAAAAAATGACACAAAAGCTGAAGTTGACAGTCATTCCGGAGCAACTAAAACGAGTAATTCTAATTTAAAAGCTACCAGTAATAGCGAATGGTGGCCAAACCAATTAAACTTAAGTCTTCTGCGTCAAAATTCTTCTCTATCAAATCCTATGGATCAAGATTTTGATTATATCAAAGAATTTAAAAGTCTTGATTATGAAGCTCTCAAGGAAGATATCAGAAAGGTATTAACTGATTCACAGGATTGGTGGCCGGCTGATTATGGGCATTATGGTGGTTTATTTATCAGAATGGCCTGGCATAGTGCAGGTACCTATCGCAGTGGTGATGGGCGTGGTGGCTCTCGTTCTGGTCAACAGCGTTTTGCTCCTTTAAATAGCTGGCCGGATAATGCCAATTTGGACAAAGCAAGACGTCTAATCTGGCCTGTTAAACAAAAATATGGTAATAAAATCTCTTGGGCAGATCTGATGGTACTTACAGGAAATGTTGCTCTAGAAGATATGGGATTTAAAACTTTCGGTTTTGCAGGAGGTAGAGAAGATGTATGGGAGCCTGAGATGGATGTCTATTGGGGTGCTGAAAAAAAATGGTTAGAAGATGACAAACGTTATTCTGGAGACCGAGAACTCGAAAACCCTCTAGCCGCTGTACAAATGGGGTTGATCTATGTAAATCCAGAAGGTCCTAATGGCAATCCGGATCCTTTGCTTGCTGCTGAAGATATTCGTCAAACATTTGGTAGAATGGGGATGAATGATGCAGAAACTGTTGCATTAATTGCAGGTGGTCACACGCTTGGAAAAACTCATGGTGCTGGTGATGCTTCTAATGTAGGATCCGAACCTGAAGCTGCTGGTATTGAAGAACAAGGATTAGGATGGAAAAGTAGTTACAAATCAGGTAAAGGTGCTGACGCTATTACTTCTGGCTTAGAAGTAATCTGGACTTCTACTCCAGCAAAATGGAGTCATCTTTTCTTTTTTAACCTGTTTGAAAATGAATGGGAATTAACCAAAAGCCCTGCAGGAGCACATCAATGGGTTGCCAAAGATCCTAAAATGCTGGTCCCAGATGCTTTTGATGAAGAAAAAATGCACAAACCCACTATGCTTACAACAGATTTATCTCTAAGATTTGACCCTGTTTATGGAAAAATATCCAGAGATTTTTATGAAAACCCAGAGAAGTTTAATGATGCCTTTGCTCGTGCCTGGTTTAAATTAACACATAGAGATATGGGACCAAAAACTACCTATTTAGGACCCGAAGCACCTAAAGAAGATCTAATATGGCAAGATCCTATTCCTGATGTTACTCACGAAGTGATCAATGAAAAAGATATAACAAATCTAAAGTCGTTAATTTCAGATTCTGGTTTATCTATAAGCGAGATGGTAACTACTGCCTGGGCTTCTGCCTCGACATATCGTAACTCTGATCGAAGAGGTGGTGCTAATGGTGCGAGAATACGTCTGGCACCTCAAAAAGATTGGGAAGTTAATAATCCTCAACAATTACAAAAAGTATTAGGTGTACTTGAAAAAATCCAAACAGATTTTAATGCAAAATCAGAAACCAAAAAGGTATCTATTGCTGATCTAATCGTTTTAGCAGGTAATACCGGAGTAGAAAAAGCTGCTGCCAATGCTGGATATACCGTAAAGGTCCCATTTCGTCCAGGTCGTATGGATGCCTCTCAAGAACAAACAGATATTCATTCGTTTGCGCTCCTTGAACCTATGGCTGATGGTTTTAGAAATTATCTAAAAACACGATATACTATTTCTACAGAAGAGCTACTTCTTGACAAAGCTCAGCTATTAACCTTAACAGCACCTGAAATGACAGTATTATTAGGAGGACTACGTTCTTTAAATGCAAATTATAACGGTTCTAAACATGGTATATTCACTAAAAACATGGATGCTTTGACCAATGACTTTTTTATTAACCTTTTGGATATGAATACTGTTTGGGAAGCTACTTCTGATACTAAAGAAGAATTTGAAGGAAGGGACAGAAAATCTGGAGAGCTTAAGTATACGGCAACCCGTGCAGATCTAGTTTTTGGATCTAATTCTGAGTTAAGAGCTTTGGCAGAAGTATATGCCAGCAACGATGCCAAAGAAAAATTTGTCAATCACTTTATTGCTGCCTGGGATAAAGTAATGAATCTGGATAGATTTGATTTAATATATCAATAGTATTTTTTATTATATCAATCTATGGAAGATATTTTTTAAAATCAAGATCAAAAGAGGTTATCTAATTAGTAATCTCTTTTGATCTTTTTTTTTCACTAACAATTTATCTTTTTATTTCAAGAATTCAACTGGAAAATATACTTGATAATCAACTATTTCACCTTAAATTTTTCCTGGTTCAAATTGAAAATTACAATTTTTAATAGATATAAAACACCTTCAAGTTTATCATTAATATGATGTAAAAACTACTTCCTATTAACCCAAGTATTTCTTACCTTTTAAATAATGTAAGTAATTTCTACGTAAAGAATATTCTCGTATCCTCAGACATTTGTAATGTAATCAGAAACAAATTTATCGATTGAAAAATCACTATTCGTTTTAATTACAAAAGGGGAAAACCGAAAATCCTTAACAGAGTAGGTATAATTTTATTATTTATTTTATTATGGCAGCAAATAACTTTTTTAACGTAGTAAATGCTTCAGGTGGAGCTTTAAATGTAACAATTGATGGAAAATCAATCAGCATACCTCAAGATGGGGCTCAATCTACAGGTCATACATTTAAAACAGGAGAGAAGATCACTGCAGAAATCAGTGGAAACTCTGTAAATTTAGATTTACCTGGTGGTGTTAATTCTTGGTCAACTTTGGTTTATACAAGTCAAGATTTGATTAACGTATTTCCTTCTGCTCCTAATCAAGGAACTATTGGTTATTAAAATAAAAAACACAGAGTTATAACTTTATAACTCTGTGTTTTTATTCTATTTGATAAGTATTATCACTCTTAATCTTCCTTTTCTGGAGAGATTAGCTTATATACTATTCCTGCCAAAATTGCTCCTACAATGGGGGCAACCCAAAATAACCATAATTGATCTAATGCCCAATCTCCAACAAATATTGCCTGACTCGTACTCCTTGCAGGATTTACTGAGGTATTAGTAACTGGTATACTAATTAGATGTATCAGGGTTAATCCTAACCCAATTGCTAGTCCTGCAAAACCTTTGGGTGCTTTTGAGTGTGTAGCTCCTAAAATAATAATCAAGAACATAAAGGTCATAACAATTTCTGTAACCAATGCAGAAATCATATTATATCCGCCTGGTGAATGTTCTCCATATCCATTGGCAGCAAATCCTCCGATTTCGAATCCTGGTTTTCCGGTTGCGATTACATATAAAATACCAGCACCTGCAATTCCTCCTGCTACTTGAGCTATAATATATGGTAGTAATTCTTTTTTATCAAAACGCCCTCCTACCCATAATCCAATAGATACTGCTGGATTTAAATGACATCCTGAAATGTGTCCTATAGCATATGCCATAGTTACTACAGTTAAACCAAAGGCAATTGCGACTCCTACAAACCCAATACCAAGTTCTGGATATGCTGCTGCTAACACAGCGCTTCCACATCCTCCTAGTACTAACCATAAGGTTCCAATAAATTCTACTACTAATTTTCTCATAATTATCTATTTAATTGTTAGTGAGTTACATATTATTATGATAATGGCTAACGTCTTTTATGACAATATGAGGTATGCTTTATGCCACTTTGTTTACGGTTTATTAGCAAAGTTTTTATTTATATCTGATCATCAAATCCATATTTTCTGAAAGTTAAATTTATTCTGGGTTTTTTATATATCGGGTTTATAGGTAAACTATGTTCATAATGCTCCTGGCAACCTTTATCCATAATTAATAAACTTCCGTGTTTAAGAATCATAGAATTTTCTTTATTTGTTTTTTTATCTCTAAGACAAAATAATCGCTCCTCGCCTAGACTTACAGAAGGTATTATTGAAGTATCTCCAAATGCTGTAGAATCTGAGTGAAAATCTACTCCAGAGTTACCATCTGGATAAAAAATACAAACACAAGTTCTAAAATGATTATTAGTATAGTTCTCAATTCGTTTTTTGAGTGGTATGATTTCTTTGGACCAGGTCATATTATTTCCCCAAACGGATGGAGGAAATTTCTTTTCTTCAACTAGTTCCTTATCCAAAAACATCATCTTCCCAAAATTATGTTGAAAAGTAGTACCATCTGGAGTTTTCATTTCCATCAGGCGGGTAAGTGCATGATACTCCATCAAATGCTCAAATAACTTATTTGCCTCTTCTCTGGACATAAAGCTATTATTATATTGGATAACATCTTTTAGTTGATGGTTCATGTCACTTTTTTATTATTGAGAACATCTAGGTTTTATATCATTCATGTGTTCTCCAAATAGATCATATGCAATATACAAATTGTTATGACTATATAAATATTCTTAGTTTTTGGTTATTTTTTCATAATCTGTTCTAGCTCTTTAACTTTCCAATTTTTATCCATTGATCAAAATTTAAAAAATTGTTTTGTTTTACATTTTTTCTAATATCCAACTCGGAGCAATTTTCATAATCCAAGCAATTAATCTCCATCTTTTTGTAATATAGACTTTTCTTTTTTCTTTTATAATACCTGAATAAATTTGGGTTGTAGCCTTTTTTACTGGTGCAACCCAGAATAGTCCATCTCCTTTTGCCATTGGCGTATCTACAAAACCTGGTTGAATATCGGTGATTTTTATGCTTAGTTTTTCATTTTTGGCAATGCATCTTAATGCTTCAAGGTAATTGGCTTGAAATGCCTTTGATGCACTATATGATGCACAAAACCTATTACCTCTTATTGAAGCGATAGATGAGATCCCTACAAGATGTCCATACCCTTGCTTTTTAAATTTTGAAAACACAAACTCATATACTTTGGCAATTCCGTTTACATTGGTTTGGATTACTTTGTTTTCAATTTCCCATTCTAATTCTTGGTTTAACTCAGAAACTCCAGAAGAAACAACTACCAAATCTACAGTTTCTAATTGTTGAAAAAGAGAATCTATTTTTATATCTGAAGTGTTTATTTCAGTAACATCATGTTCTAAAGTTAAAACCTTGTTGTTAAATTTCTCTTTTATTTCTTCAAGTAATTCAATTCTTCTGCCAGTTATCCCAACAGTCCAATTATGCTCCATTAGTTTTTCGGCGAGGCTTTTTCCTATTCCTGAGGTTGCACCAATTACAATGGCTTTTTTCATTTACTTTATTAATTAATTGTTTCAGAGTTTTTTTATGTTTTTTTTCGACATTTTATCATTATTGCATTTTTATACTTTGTTGTGTGCGGTTTTTATTTCTGTTATTCTTGCTAAATGATGATCATCGTGTTCTGCTACAAACAAAAATAAATCCATTGTTCTCATTGGCTCTTTTAGTCTTGGATGAAGAGCTGTTTTATATATATCTTGCTCTGTTAATTTAGAAAGCTTATCTAATGTTATTGTACGCAATTCCTGAAATTGTAGCAATAGATCATTAATACTTGTTTTATTATGTTGAGCCAGATCTGTTTTTTTATTTTCTAAATCAGCGGACCTCAGATATTCCTTACTTTCTAATATATCATCAAGTCTTCCTTGCCATATTGGTTCTAAATCTATTAGATGTCCTATATTTTCTTTTATAGACCATTTCCCATCTGATTTAACCTCTAATAATTCTGGCGGAATTTGTTCAATTTTTTCTTTTAACCGTATTAGTGTTCCATCAAGTCGCTCAATAATAGATGGAAAAATATTTTGTCGGAAAGAAAAATCAAACTTTCGTTCAAACCATTTTATTTGTTTCATGCTACTTATTTTAATTACTTAAAAGTTATTGGTAAAGAAACGTTCTAATAATAACAAGGTATGCTTTTTTAATCATTCTTATGATTTTTGTGTCAGAATTAAGTGGAATAACACAAAGCTTTGAATTGCCTAATGGTATTGAATTAATATTACTCAGTAGAAATTACCTATTTTATCAAAACAGGTAATTTCTACGTAAAAGATATACTAATATTAACGGACATTTATAATATGATCAAAACAAATATTTCAATTGAGTAGCTACTATGTACTTTTTGGTTATAAAGGTGGAATCCGAAAAACCTATGTTAAATAGAGTAGGATAATATAAAGCAAAAAAATATGTCACTTCAAGCGCCATTTACAATTACAATTGACCCAAAAAAAGATGTTCTGGATATTAGACAAGGTAAACTTATGAAAACTCTCGTCGGACATGACGTTCATCCAAATGGGGTTTACGAATTAACTTACTCATCATCAGTTAAATACCATAACAATGAATATCCTGTTGATAAAGTTGTTGTGTATAATACAAATAACGCCTCAAAAGGATGGTTTTACACTGTTGATACTTCTAATGACTCTTCTAATCCTTTAATAATACGGATGGGAGCGTATGGAACTGATTCTAATAAATTATATGGTTTTATAATTGATGTAACTTCATCGGATAATACAGGAACCGGAACGTTAACTGTTAAGCAGATAGCCTAATAAATTGAATTAGTAATTCTTTTTAACAGGATCAATAAAGAATCACTTATTGATAAAGAGATTTAAATACAAATGCACTAGTGATAAAAGCTACTTTTTAATCTGCTTTTATCACTAGTGCTTCCTGTTTTATGTAAGATAAAGTCAAATGAAATTCAGATTGCTTTAAGAATGCTACTATTTTAGTTTAAATGCCAATCAACGATTTGGTCGATTTTTTAATTTTCATAATCTAATAAACTCTTATTTGTTATGCCCTGATGTTCTTCTGCTCGTGTTCAATCAACCATCTTTTCCTTTCTATTCCACCGCCATAACCTATCATTTTCCCATCCTTACCTATGACTCTATGACAAGGAACGATAATTGATATCCTATTATGACCATTCGCAGAAGCAACTGCTCTAACTGCTTTTGGGTTATCGATTTTTTCGGCTTGTTGTTGATACGTTGTTGTTTTTCCGTATTCAATCTTTTGTAAAGCATCCCAAACCGAATTTTGGAAATCCGTACCGGGTGTGTCAAGTTTTACATCAAAAACTTTTCTTTTACCTCCAAAATATTCTTCAATCTCTTTTTTGACTTGTTTAATATGTTCGTTTTCTCCAGAAATAATATTTGCATTTAAAAGTTTTTGTAAATCTTTAAATTCTGTTTCCAACATACGTCTATCTACAAATTCTAATAAACAGATACCTTTTTCAGTAGCACAAACAAACATTGGCCCTAACGGAGTTGTTAACCTGTTTATTAAAATGATATTTTTATTGGTGATATTTTGTGGTGAGTTTCCTATGATTTTTTTGAAAGTATAACCAAAGCCGCTTAATGATTCATATCCCGAATCAAAAGCTATATGTGTCGTGTTTTTTCCTTTTTTTAGCTCTTGATAGGCACTATTGATTCTATACATTCTCTGATATGCTTGAAAAGTCATACCATAATTTTTCTTGAACCATCTTCTTACTGCTTCAGGACTTATATTTTCTTTACGAAGTTGATAATCTGTAATTTTTTCTTTTGGGTTTTCTTTTATTAGCATAATTGCCGCTTCAACTTGCGCAGGAGCTTTGTTAGCATTTTCAGTGGGTTTACAAACTTTACAGGGCCTATAACCATTATCTAATGCATCCTTGAATGTAGTGAAAAACTCTACATTTTCTTTTTTGGGTTTTCTTGCTCTACAAGTGGCAATACAAAAAACAGA
Organism: Aquimarina callyspongiae; assembly: GCF_034322225.1. Classification (NCBI taxonomy): domain Bacteria; kingdom Pseudomonadati; phylum Bacteroidota; class Flavobacteriia; order Flavobacteriales; family Flavobacteriaceae; genus Aquimarina; species Aquimarina callyspongiae. The sequence continues at coordinate 510,323 of NZ_JAXLPA010000004.1, forward strand.
CGTTGTTTTTACCCCTACAAAAAAGATTCCAACAAAGCTTTGTTTTCTCTCTAACAATGCTTCATAATATGTATCTATCTTTTTATTTTCTGTGATTCGCATTTAAAAAATAGATTTAAATGATTTTTGATTTAATATCTCCTTTGCTGTGTTTTCAAACTGACTATACATCTTGTCAAACAGAAAATTTCCCGTACTAATCCGTTTTACTCCTAACTTGGTTAAAGTGTCAAAATCCGGAAGGTTTGGCATACACATTACATTGATAGGTAAATCTGTGCAATTTACAATTTCTTTTATGTCCGAGGCCTGTTCAATACAAGGTGTAAAAATCCCATTAGCACCTGCCTTTTCATATAATCTGATTCGTTTTTTAGTTTCTTCGATTACGTTTGGTTGTCCTAATAAAAACGTGTCTGTCCTTACATTTATAAAAATGTCAATATTTTCTATTTGAAGTATTTCATTTACTTTAGAAAGTACATGAGCAAATTGATCTGGATTCAATAAAGTTCTATTATTCTCAACGATACTATCCTCAATGTTAATCCCTACAACACCCAAATCAACTAATTCTTTAATATAATTAGCAATTTCTTTTGGATTACGACTATACCCGGACTCTAAGTCAACTGATAATGGAAGATTTGTATTTAATACAATTCGTTTTACAAAGTATGCCAATTCCTCAAACTTCATTTCTTCGCCATCTTGATACCCCAAGAGTGTAGCAATGGCAGAACTTGATGTTCCTATTGCTTGAAATTTTAGTTTTTCAGCAGTCTTTGAGCTTGGCACATCCCAAACATTCCCTATGAACAAAGGGACATTTTGATTGTGTAAGTTTTTAAATTTCATCTCTTTACAATTTGACACAAAGTACCGACGATGAAATTTAGTGAGCAACCGAAAATTGGACACGTATTTTTTTATGCTGTGATTTTTAATTTTCTCACTTTAATTCATAAAAGTATCCGAAATAATATTTTTTGAATGATTAGAGGTAATTACTCTTTTTCTGGAGGTAATTCTACTTCTCCATTCGGGTGAATTCGGCAAATTACTTTACTTGTTTGATCGATTAAATTTAATACAAATATTACCGGACCATCTTTAGGTATTTTTTTAAACTCATCACTATTAGCAACGGATTTAAGCCCTGTTAATACAGCAGAACAAGCATTTTTAAAGCATTTCTCAATATATTCTTCTTCATCACTTTCAAAATATTCTCCTTTACTATCTAAAGGAAAAAACGACTCTAAATTAATTCCTCCACAGTCACTGAATGATTCTCCTTCTGATCCACCACCATATCCCATAAATTCTAAATCTGGTGGCGAGGTAATTTCTCCTTGCGCAGAAAAAATAATTTTTGAAACCGGATGTAAAGGGTCGTAACCGGTATACTCAGGATTTGCAAATAAATCAAAGGATTCTAAAAGTTCGATTTTTATTTGTTGATCTATTTCTTCTTTACGTATATCTCCCATATCCTTTTATTAAAATTTAGTTTGTAAGTAATTTTTATCAATCCTTCAAAACTAACCGTAATAATATTGTGATATACCCCTTTTTTCAGTGAAATTTATATACTATGTCTTTTAGTGCCTTATGATAGAGAACATTATTTTAATATCTACTTTTAATTATTTGATTAATTTATCCATAATTTTATTTGACAACTCATTCAGATCCCCTTGGGATTCAGTTGTCATAACATTGGTTACCAAAAAAACACCCGTTTTTTGATTAGGATAAAGAGCCATCCAAGAAGAATGACCAAAGGTACCTCCACTATGATACAACATTTTCTTTACCTTATCATAATTATAAGTATTCCAGATAAAGGCTATTCCGTGTTGATTTGTTCCTCCTAACCGGTTCATTGTTCTTTTGACCACAGGATCATCTTTCTCTAAGTACATTTTAATGTAATTCGACATTGAATTTGTAGTAGATTTTAATCCTCCTGCATTTTTATAAAACCCATTTATTAAGGGTACAGGAGTTCCATCACTATTTTTACCTATAGATATATTTTCTGCATTGTTTACTGCGTAAAGAGTATTTCGTTCTCCAGATCGAGAAAAAACATACTTCTCTATTAATTTTTGAGCTGATAATTGATAAATATTTTCCAATATATAACCTACTAATTGTATCCCGGTATTTGAATAGTGATAATTTTTACCTGTGTTATCAATTAGCTCAACTTGTTTTAACTCCTTAAAAAAATCTTCTTTGGTAAAGGATTCAAAGCATAGTAGTTGTTCATCTATTTTTTGATCTAAACTATTGCAATTAATATTCATAGGAAGTCCCGAAGTGTGGGTTATCAAATGCTGTAAAGTAATAGAGGCTCCATTATCCAATTCTAAATTCGGGTATATCCCGTCTAAATACATCCTTATATCATCTTTAAGGTCAACCTTTTTATCTTGAATTGCTTGCGAAAGTATGATCCCTGTATAGGTTTTGGTTAAAGAACCTATTTCGTGAAGTGTTTCATTATTAGCTCGTTTTTCATTGATTAATTTTCCGAAATGAAATTGATATGATTCTCCATCTACATAAACAACTCCGGACAAAGCGGTATATGGTGGTTTTAAAAAATTTGAAATTTCTTCATCTATTATTTCCTTTAAGGTTTTGAGGTTTTTTAGTGGTTCATTTTGAGATTTTCCTTTTGGTTTACATCCAAAGAAAAGAATCAAAAAAGCTAAAACTATTGTTTGCTTCATATTTTATTCTAGCTTAACTAACTGTTGGATTTATTATAATGCCAAATAGTATTTTTATATGTTAATATTTTGTTTAGTCACAAGTATTGACAATTCTGGGCGGATTCAGATATATCTAAATCCATCATATTTTCCTTATATACAATGTTACCTCTCATTATTTTTCATTTTTAGGATATTTTCTCCAAGTATAGCTTTTATGTACTATTTTCCAACTTCCTTCATATTTTAATAATAGAAAGTAATCAGTAAAAATTCGCCAGTTAGGGATTATGATTTCTACTTTTGCTATTGCAGCATCTTTTTCATAATCTATCGAAATTATACGACCAATTCGGTTGGATTTCTCTCCTTCTTTTACATTGGCAATATATTTTTTACCTGAACGTATCCATAAGCTATCATTAGTAGTTGTATATAAGTTGAAATCAGCATGGAATGCTTTTTTTAACTTATCAGGCTCTCCATTTGCCGTACCATCAATATACAACATTAAGGTTTCTGAAATTTCTTGTATTTCTCTGTTACTCTGTTCTTCCTGACCGTATAAAGATGTCAAGGTGATTGATAAAACTACTGCTAGGATTGATTTTTTCATTTTTTGATTATTTGTTCGTTTTTTGATTTTCTAAAGCTTCAACAACCTTTTCTGCAACAGATGTTGTTGCTGATGGATCTTGTCCTGTAATAAAATTTCCATCTATCACATAAAAATTATCATTTCGTTGTTTTGAGTATAAAAAGTTGCCGTTGTTTTCTTTTATTTTTTCCTCTATTGAAAAAGGAAATGATTTGTAATAAGTTGCTTCTTTGTTTTCAAATACATCAGGATAACCGCTAATCTTTTTATTGTGATAGAGCGAAATACCTTTTTCATCTTTTAAATTTACTAAACCTGCGGTTCCGTGACACACGGCCGAAACAATTCCGTTTGCATTGTAAATTGACTCTGCTATAGTTTGAATGTATGAATTCTCTGCTACCCCAAACATTGCTGCTCCTCCTCCACTATAGTATATAGCTTTATAATCCAGAGGGTTTACATCTTTAGGTTGTTTGGTACTTTTAATTACATTCATAAATGCATTGTCATATAAATATTTTTTTTGAATAGAATCAGATGTTGCAATATAACCTATAGGAATCGCTCCTCCTTTAGGGCTAACAAAGTCAACCGAGTAACCATTTTTTACAAAAACATCATAAGCCCAAACAATTTCGGCAAAGTGATTTGAAGCATTGATTTTGGTGTTTCTATATGTATGTTGATTGGAGGTTACAATCAATATTCGTTTTTCACTTTCATTTCTTTTTGAACAGCCAATCAATATTGTTATGATTAAGAGCTTGAGGGCTAATTTTTGCATTATCTTAAAGTTTAAAACAAAGATGCCTAATGCAATTAAAAAGAAGGTGTAAAATGATAAAACCGAAGTTCGGATTTATAAAACCGGATTAAAAAACCTTAGATTTTCTATACTCAGCGGGTGTTTGCCCAGCAAGTTTTTTAAAAGTAGTGTAGAATGTCGATTTTGAGTTGAAACCACTTTCATAACCTACACTTTCAATAGAATAATTGTTTTTTGTCTCTAAAAGTTTTTTTGATTTTTCTATTCTAAATTCATTAATATAGGTCGAAAAAGATTTATCTAATTTTTCATTTAAATACTGAGATAGTGTATGCTTAGAGATATTTATTTCTTTTGCAACATCAATGATGGTAAGGTTAGGATTTAAAAACACCTCTTTTTCAATTATCATAGAAAGTTTATGCTCAATTTGTTTTAAAATTTCTTGATCAATCTCCTTATTTTTATATTTCTCCTTATCATTAAAAAATGTAGATTCTTTATTGCTTTTGAAAACAAAAAGTAAAATAATTAAGTACAGAACAAACGAAAATGACAAAGCTCCTGCTATATAGGATGTATAAGCTCCTATTACGTATGTCAACAAAATAATAATATTACCAAAATAAATACTAAGTAACCATAGATCTATATTTTTCAAACTTTCTTTTGCCTTTACTTTTTTAAAAATCGGTTTAACAAATTTGAAAGACAAAACAATATAAACTAATAATTGAAGGTATATACCTTTTACAATCCACTTACTCCAGATAGTTCTATGCTCTACATATGGATAAAGAATACCTAAAATGGTTATTCCCGCCAAAAATGGAATCACGTGAATTTTCCAATTTACTTTTCCTTCATTTGTATAAGATTTTAGGTATAGGAATAGAAACGGACCTATTAAAATACAGGCCGAAAGTCCAATCTGAATAAAAATGTTTGCCAGTTGTGGATTAAAATAAAAGAAAACAGATTTAGCAATTCGGATACTTAACATTAAAAGCAGTAATGCCAAAAAATAATTTGAGAATTTTTTCTTTTTCGTTTTTAGAGCAAAATAGAACGAAAGTAGAAAACCGTTAAATGCTCCTAAAGCACTTAAAAAAAAGATAATCTGATTTTGGAAATCCACTTACTATTAGTTTTGTATGGTAATGTAATTGATTATCACGGTCTCGCATTATTGACCGTTACAAGTCCAAAATTATTTAATTTTTAGTTTGGTACTGTTATTAAATTTATAAAATTCATTTTTGACAAAACGATTAAATCGTTATTTCTAATATATCCTGTAACACTGCTTAACATTTTATGAGTTTCAATATCTACTATATTTTTGCTCTTTTTTGTTCTAAATGTTATTATACTAAAAGTAGGAAAAGAGAATGAATGTATCTCCAATTATCAAATATATTGCATCAGTTTCTTTTGTTGGTAAATATGTTATCAACACTTTGTTATTATCAGTAAAACAACCCATTTCACTAATTACTTTCCCTGTATAATCTGAACCTATTGATAGTTGCAAACTGGTTTGTCGAGTCAAATTAAAGCCTTGTTATATTGCTCTGAACTTTACACATTTTTCAAGGTCAAAATAGAACGTATAAATTGTTTAGCTTCATTACTTATATTTAGGTATTGTTGCATAAACAAGTCAAAGTAATGCTATAATTCTATCTCCATTCTTTAAGGTTGCTACCAACACATTTGTATATAGTTAATTGTATTGGTTGGAACTAAGTTAATAAAAGAAAGCAATCCAAGGAGAAATCCATAGTGTTTTGTCTATACACAGAACTTCCAATTAATTATATATGTTATATGTATGACTTTTTAATTTATTATTGCTGGTAATATGAATTCTCTTAAAATTTTCCTTGATTGGTTACCTTTACCATTCCTAAAATTTCCTGAAGTGATTACCACCACCGATTCTAACTCTGGAATTATGAAAATAAATTGCCCGCCAGCTCCTCTTGCTTCAATAGATTTTATAGATTTTCCATTGATTAAATAAGTGTCATGCCACCATAAATAACCATACTCGTTTTTATCTCTTACATCCTGTAAGCGCATATGTTTCTTAAATGATTCTGCAATCCAATTTTCTGAAATAATTTGTTTCCCATTCCATGTACCTTCATTGAGATAGAGTTGACCAAATTTGAGTAAATCTCTTGGTGTTAAGAGAATTCCTCCTCCAAAATAAGGGGTCATTTCTGTATCATCTGTCTGATTGATATAATTAGTTATACCTAAAGGGGCAAAAAGCTTTTCATCCATGTAGAACTCAAGTGGTTTTCCCAACCGTTCACTTAAACATATGCCAAGTAAAAATGGGTTTGCAGATCCATAATCGGCATAAGTTCCTGGTTTTTTTACCATAGGCGCTTCTAAAACAGTTTGTAGCCATGTTTTTGATCGACCAGGGTCTTGATAATAATCTTCGGATGCCAAATTATTTACATCTAATCCTGAGCTCATGGTTAGCAGATCTTTGATTTTAATAGTAGATTTTAATGCATCTTTGGTGTATTGATAATCATTAGTGATGAAATCATATAACGGCTCATCAACACTTTTTATAATTTTATCATCAATGGCTATCCCTATCATTGCTGAAGAAATACTTTTTGATGCAGATCGTAGGTCATGAGGGATGTTTGTATTAAATCCATCAAAGTAGTTTTCGAATATAAGTTTGTTCCTCTTAGCTATAAGAACGCTATGCGTGTTTACTAACTTATTAGCGTGAATACTATCAATGAGTCTAATTAATTCACTTTTCTCAATCCCAAAGTTATCGATATTATCCACGGACCAGCCATCATTTAATTGTTTAGGTGTATTTGTGTTTTGGGATTGATTAATTGGATCGGTTTTATATTCCCAGCCCTCATTAGTATGTGTTAAACTTGTCTTAGTAATTAAAACATCACTTAATAAGATCTCAAGATCAATTTTACTCACTAATAACCTAGCACGAAAATTAAACCCGGTATTACCATCTCTGAATAGAAGTGTATCTCCCTTCATTTTAAAACCACTGGTCCAAGTTCCTCTAAACCTTTGATCTCCTAGAAAAGGATAGGCAGCTAGACTGCCATCTTCCATATTTTCTATGTATAGGAGAATATCATCAGATTGTAATCCATTATCCACCATAAAAGCGTTCCAGGCTCCAGTAAACTTTTGATTACCTATATGCTTTAGGTTAACATGGTATAAAAGCTTTCCAGATTTAATAAACCCCGATAGTCCTTGCCTATCTTGATCATACTCTAAATTAAAGAATAGCTGTTTATCTATATTGAATTGTACAAGATCTTTGTCAGAAGATTCTAAATTTTCATCAATTATTTTTTTATCATTAGCTATGGTAAGATGGTAATGATTATTTTTCAATTCTTCTATTGATACCTGAAAATTGAAACTATTTTTATTTGGCAAAAAACCTACCCATTCTCCTTCGTAGTTTTGCTTACCACTTTGTGCACATGATGCCGTTACTATAAAAATTATATTTAGTAGAGGAACGATAATGAAATTTCTCATGTAAGATCGATATTAATGATTAAAGTGTAAATCTACCCTAGAAATAAATACCAAAATAGAATGAAATTAACATCATCGGCATTTTTTATAAAATTCCTTTGGCATCATTCCCATATATCTTTTAAAGGTTCTGGAAAAGTGGCTTTGGTCAGAAAATCCGCATTCGTAGGAAATAGAAGAAAGCGATGCATTAGAAGAAAGCATAAGATCAATAGCTCTCTTAATTTTAACTTGTCGAATATAATCCCCAAGAGTTGTGGAAAAATATTTTGGTATTGCTCTCGATAAATGCCCTGGATGAATTCCTAACTGTTGAGAAAGAGATTTTAAATTAAACGGTTCTTTGTGTAGGTGAATAATCTCAATAAGAGATACAAGCCAAGGCGGATTCTTTTCAAACCAATATATTTTTTCTTTTTCTATGTTTTGGCACAACTCAGATATTAAGAGTTCACTTGAAATTTCAGAATAAGCATCTGCGTATTTGAATTCAGCATAAAGTTTCGCCAAAATATGATGCAATTTAGGGTTCTTTATTAGTTTACTACCTTCCCATAGATCAATATCTATGTTATTCTTTTCAAACCAATTCTTTTCAAATTCAATATGAAATCCTCTTGCCTGAGTAGATTCTTTTGAGTTAAAATGTGGTTCTTGCCAATTATGAAGTAAAAAACTACCCGAAGGACACGTTGTTTTACATCTTTTATTTACATCATATAAATTACCTTGAAGAACATACATGAAATAGGGATTCTCATGAAAGTGCCAATCAGTTTTCTTTGTCAAGTAATCATATTCTGAAAATAATACGCCATTCATTTGCTGTTCAGCATGCATAGCTCCATAATATGTACCCTTAGCTAAGATTTTCATTTTTTATCAAATTTGCACATGAAGTCCCTTATATATTGTGTTTGCCCTCCAAAGGATCCTTATGCAATATACATATTGTTAGTCACTTTTTTTACGCAAAACATATCTACAATTTGTAAATCTCAAATTATTTTAATATTATTGTGATATCAAAATAATATCATTATGAAAAAAGAAACTCAAATTAAAGCGACTAATGGTTATGTAATGCTTCTTGTATTAACAGTCACAATTGTTAGTATGGTGGCGGGTTTATTAATGTTCGAAAATCCTTTATTTTTTATCCTTGGGCCCTTCATAATTTTAATGATAAAAGGCTTTTTTATCGTTAACCCGAATAGTTCTAAAGTACTAGTCTTATTTGGTGCTTATAAAGGGACTGTTCGTGAAAACGGATTCTTTTGGGCCAATCCTTTTTTAAGCAAACAAAAAATTTCATTAAGAGCCAGAAATTTTGATAGTGAGAGGGTAAAAGTGAATGATAAAATTGGAAACCCAATTATGATTAATGTAATCTTAGTTTGGCAAGTTGCGGATACTTACAAATCGGCTTTTGATGTTGATAATTACCAAGAGTTTGTAAAAGTGCAAACTGATGCTGCTGTTCGAAAACTAGCGGGATCTTATCCTTATGATAATTTTGATGATGAGCAAGCAGAATTTACTTTAAGATCAGGAATGGACGAAGTAAACGAAGCTTTAGAAAATGAAATTACTGAACGTTTAGCTATTGCTGGTATAAAGGTTATGGAAGCTAGAATTGGTTATTTAGCATATGCGCCAGAAATTGCAAGCTCCATGCTAAAAAGACAACAAGCGGTTGCTATTGTAGCTGCCAGAAAAAAAATAGTTGAAGGAGCCGTTGGTATGGTAGAAGATGCCTTGGATAAATTATCTACAGATAATATTATTGATTTTGATGATGATAAAAAAGCTTCTATGGTCAGTAATTTAATGGTAGTTTTGTGTGGTGATAAAGAGGCTGTACCAGTGGTAAATGCTGGAACTTTAAATTCCTAACTGTGAGTAAAAGAAAATCATTTGTACTTCGAATAGATCCCGATATTTTTAAACAAATAGAAAAATGGGCAGATGATGAGTTTCGTAGCGTTAATGGTCAGATTGAATGGATTATAAATAAAAGTTTAAAAGAAGCTAAAAGATTACCAAAAAAGCCTCAAAACAAAAGAAATAGCGATCCAAAGGAATAATTGATTCTGCTATGAAATTTCTTTAGCCGTCTTTTTTATCAATTCCCATGCTTTGACAACATGGCTGCGTTCGACATTGGTTTGCCCGATAGACATTCTGAGTACGAAATATTTTTTGACCTTTGTGTGAGTGAGGTAAATTTTACCTGTACTATTCAGATGATGTAAGAATTTTTCATTTAGATCGTTCTGTTCATCAATTGTAATGTTCCCTAAAGTAGAAGGTTTATAATAAAAACAAACCAAGTTCATGCTTCTGGGAACTGCCAGTTCAAATTCTGGAGAACCAACTAATTCGCCTTCGAGCCATTTGGCCAACTCAATATGAAGCCTAAGTTTTTCTTGCAATCCTTTCAATCCAAAATTGCGTAACACAAACCATAACTTAAGAGAACGGAAGCGTCTTCCTAATGGAATCCCCCAATCACAGTGATCAGAGACTAATCCATCATTCTTGGTTTTGAGATATTCTGGTAAAATAGAGAACGTATTAACCAATGCTTTCTTATCCTTCACAAAATATGCCGTACAATCAAAATTTGTGAACAACCATTTGTGTGGATTAAAAACAAAACTGTCTGCGTGCTCAAGTCCAGCAATCAAGTTTTGATATTCTGGTAATAAAAGTGCCGAACCGGCATAGGCAGCATCTACATGAAGCCATATTTTATATTTTTTAGTTACCTGAAGTATCTTATCAAATGGATCAATAGCCATAGTTCCAGTCGTTCCCAGGGCTGCAATTATGCATAACGGGTGATGTCCATTGGCTATATCACGGTCTATATATTCAAGCAATAAATCTACATCCATAGCGAGATTATCGCCTGTTGGTACTTTAACAAGGTTCTCTTTTCCTATACCCGCAATCTTCACTCCTTTCTCAACAGAAGAATGTGTTTCTTCTGAGCAATAAACCCTAAAATTCGTGTATCCATTAAATCCTTTTTTGTTAACCTGATAATTAGATTTTTGCTCTCTTGCTGTTATAATGGATGCCAAGGTTGCTGTTGAAGCAGAATCTTGAATTACACCTATCCAGTCCCTTGGGATGGTCATAGCATCTCTTAACCACTCCATCATTCTTTCTTCGAGCTCGGTCGAGGCTGGCGAAGTATCCCATTTCATACCTTGAATTCCAAGAGTAGCCATTAGCATTTCGGCTAATATTGAAGGAGGGCTTGTGTTTGCTTGAAAATAGGCAAAAAAGTTGGGACTTTGCCAATGGGTAACACCTGGAATAATAATTTTTTTAAAATCGTCAAAAATCTCTCCTATACTTTCTCCTTCGGCTGGAATGCGATTTTCAATTTGGTTATATACTTCTTTTGGTACTGCTTGAGATTTTACTGGATATTGTTCAACATCGTTCATATAATCTGCCATCCAATCAACAAATTGGTGAGCATATTCACGAAATCTTTCTGATTCTGTATTCATGTATTGCTATTTTTTTGTTTGCTTGCCTATTACGTTTCTTGTATGGTACTTTTGCTCCTCAAAGGGAGTATATGCTTAATACAAACTATTGAGTGTTTATTTTTATTCCTCGTTTGTATCGAATAATTCTTGAAATAAGTTATCAATACCAGGAGGAATTCCTTCGATAAAATTATCAGGTTTAAGTACTTTTTCTCCTTCTACTTTTTTTAACATAGTTTTTGGGATATTTCTAATACGCAAATCCGATGAAATAACTGTCCAATCTCCACCTAAATCATCTTTGGGGTTAAATAAAAAATTAGATTCTTTATAGTATCCATTCAAATATTGTTTTTCTATTTTTTCAACTAATTCTAAAAAGTCACTTCCAAAATCAGAGCCGAAAACTGTATCCTTCCAATTTTCTATCATTTATTCAATCTATTTGTAGTTTCATTAATAGTATATAATAGCCTGAATAAATGTCCCTTTTAATGGTGTTTATTCTTTACTATAGTTTCTTTATTTTTTCTAATATTAGATTTACCAACGAACTGTCTTCTTGCCCCAATTTATGCACTATTTGATAGTGATTTAATTCTTGATATTCATAATATTCTATGGATGCTTTTAATCTATTCTTAGTATATAAGTTCTTAGACTCTTCAATAAAAAAAATAGTTTCGTTGGATCCAACGCTAAGTAAGACAGGGCATTTTAAATGAGACAAATCCTTATTTGAGACACTATAAGTTTCTACATCATCTTGACTCAATTGTAAAACTTCATTGAGGTAACTGTTTTTAATTGGCGCTAAATCAAATATCCCACTAAGGCTGTAAATTGCTTTGATATTTGATCTTAAATTCTCATTCATTAAATAGGTCATTAAAGCGAGATGTCCACCTGCCGAATGCCCACTAAGTATAACCTCATTTGAATTACCATTGTATTGAAAAGCTTTTTTTTGAATCCATTGTATAGAAGCAGCGATATCGCTCAAAACCGTTTCCATATTAACGGTTGGAATAAGGCGGTAATTAATAATACAGGTTGTTATATCGTTCTTAATAAAAGGTTCGGCCACAAAGCTATAACTCTTCTTATCCAATGATCGCCAATAGCCTCCATGGATAAATATCAAGATTGGAGAATTAGGAATATTAGATGGGAAGATATCCAGAGATTGTAATGGGGATTCTCCATATTTTAGGTCTAAATAGCAGTTATAACTTTTCCTTATTCTTTCGGATTCATTTTCATTAATGTCTAAAAAAAATTGAAAATCCGGATGTTGTGATCTTAGGTCTAATTGATTATTTGGTGTCATTAACGTTTTTAAATTTACTCTCTTTTGCCAATTCATTGACCAAGTTATTCAGGTATCTATTTTTTTATAAATGATGTTTGAATTTCTTCTATTCAATAGTCACATATTATTTTGGTACTGAACTCAGCATTCAGGCTGAATTTTGCTCTTTTGAAAAAAATCAGAAGTAATTTTCTTATCACTAGACTCTTGTGATTTTTAATCATCAAAACCAATCAACTATTCTATTACTCGATTAAACTCTTCTATGATTCTTCCTTTTTTCTCAGTTTTTATTACATAACATAAACAAACTAAAAACAAAGGTTATTTTGCATAACAGCTATTAATCATTGCCTATAGTTTTTAAATTGGTATTAATTAATTTTATTAACCTTTCTAATCTATGAATTTTTATTTTGTGAATTAATAAATCATAATAAAGTATTTGTTCTTTTAAGAGTTTATTCAATTTTTTATCGCTTAATTTTTCTTCAATAATTTTTGAATTATAAAGATATAATGTATCCACTTCGGCTATTTTGTCTAAATAAGTTACTAAATCATTTCGAACAAATGCTCTGTGCTCTTCTTCAAGAGTTTCGTATAATGAATAACTAAGCTCATAATAATTTACAAGATAATATCGCAGAGAATCATTTTTGATGAGATTTAATTTACCACTAAATTTCAAAGTACTAAACTCTGTCCCAAAATTATAATGAACGTATTGATACGCTGAATATAGATAGAGGGAATCCAAACTATTTTTGTTGTTGTTATAGATAATATTTTTTAACACATTTCTCTTCTTCTTAAATACTTTTTTCTCCTTTTCGAGCCAATTTTTTTCTGTATGTAGATCAGTTAAAATTCGTTTTAGAGAATTCCTTTCATCCTTGATATCTTTGTTATATTCACTGTAATTATTTAATTGAAATGCTATAAAAACACCTATTACAACGACAATTACCTCTCTAAGATACTGAGCGGATATTTTGATTAGTTTTTGCTTTTTTGTTTTTGTCATTAATCTACCTTTTCTAAATTATTACCTACATTAGAAATATATGCACTAGTACTATATACCTATATTTTATTTGACCTTTTATAAACGCATTTTAAACATTTAAATCTACGGATATAGTTTATTATATGTTTTTAAAGAAACATATAATCTGTTATAAATAAAAACAAAAAGCCTATTTGTTTTATTTGAACAAATAGGCTTTTAAAAAATTACAAATTTCACACTTCGATAAACTCAATGTGACATTTTGGAATGGTTATTTAACAGGAATTTCTTTTAAGATTTCTTGTACAAACTTCCAATATTTTTGTGCAGATGAGATACTGGCGCGTTCATCAGGAGAATGTGCTCCTAGTATCGTTGGACCAAAAGAGATCATATCCATCTCTGGATAGTTTTGCCCTAATATCCCACATTCCAATCCTGCGTGGCAAGCAGCTACGTGTGCTTTTTCTCCATTAATTTTTTCGTATAAAGCGTCCATTACCTTTAGAATCGGCGAATCCATATTTGGCGCCCAACCTGGATAGTCACCACTAGTTGTTACCTCGCAACCGATCAACTCGAAAGTTGCTCTTAGTTTATTCACCAAATCTAATTTAGAAGATTCTACACTACTACGAGTCAGGCATTCAATCGTTACGGTTCCTGCTCCAATAGTTACTTTGGCGATGTTATTAGATGTTTCTACCAGATCTGATATAGAAGCACTCATGGTGTACACACCATTATGTGCTGCATACAATGCTTTTAACACACCTTCTTGCACTCCAAGATCCATTACTTTTTCCGGTAATGCAGTTGGTTCTATTTCGATATCCAAATCTGGATCTGCGATTGATAATTCTTTTTTAATTGTTTTGACTAATGTTTCTGTTTCAAACTCAAAAGCTTCTGTCTGTACAGTATCTACTACTACTGTAGCAAAACTTTCTCTTGGAATGGCATTTCGTAAGCTTCCTCCTTTGATTTCTTGAACACGTAATCCAAAATTTTCAAAACTATCAAACAACAAACGGTTCATGATCTTATTTGCATTACCCAATCCTTTGTGAATATCCATTCCTGAATGTCCTCCGTTAAGTCCAGTAACAGCAATAGTATATGCAGTTTTACCTTCTGGTGTTACTTCTTCGGTATAGGTTCTAGTAGCCGTTACATCAATTCCTCCAGCACATCCTACTCCAATTTCATCATCTTCTTCTGTATCTAGATTTAATAAGATATCCCCTTGTAACCAGCCTCCTTTTAAGCCCATAGCACCTGTCATACCAGTTTCTTCATCGATGGTGAACAAAGCTTCTATTGCAGGATGTTGCAATGTATCTGACTCTAATATTGCCATAATCGTAGCTACTCCTAACCCGTTATCTGCTCCTAAAGTAGTTCCTTTAGCACGTACCCAATCTCCATCAATTACCATCTCGATTCCTTGAGTATCAAAATCAAAATCGGTATCAGCATTCTTTTGATGTACCATATCCAGATGAGATTGCATCACTACGGTTTTACGATCTTCCATTCCGGCAGTAGCAGGTTTTTTGATTAAAACATTCCCTACCGCATCTATTTCTGTTGTTAATCCCAGGGATTCTCCAAAATCCTTCATAAAAGCAATTACGCGTTCTTCCTTTTTTGAAGGTCTTGGTACTGCATTAAGATCTGCAAATTTATTCCAGAGCGCTTTAGGCTCCAGAGCTCGTATCTCTGAATTCATATCATATCATATTTAGAATTGCGAAATTCTAAATTTAAAGTGCAAAATACAAGAGTTTCAGTCTATAGTTTCTGGTTTATAGTTCTTTGGTAAGAGTTTTACATTCTAACTCAATTCTTTTGGTATATTCGAATAAAAAAATCTTAATTCTTCTTTTTGTATCTATAATTGTAAATATATTTACCATATGCAATCCAAAACAAAGTTATATCTTACGTTATTACTACCGATACAAATTATAATTGTTAAGATTCTTTCCTTCTTTCCTGAATTTATTGAACGTTTTTATAGTAATGGAATCTTTATCTACACTTCTAAAATATTGCGATATGTTTTTGGTTGGTTGCCCTTTTCTTTTGGAGATTTACTCTATTCAACATTGATTGTTCTTTTGATTAGGTTTTTATTCAAAAAAGTTTTTAAAAGAAGAATGGATTGGAAAAATGTACTGCTGGATATTGGAGCTACTTTATCCATTGTATATGCTTCTTTTCATTTATTATGGGGGATGAATTATTATCGATTACCTCTAAACGAAATTCTCCAAATAAATGATACATATACCGAAGAAGAATTAACCTTTGTAACTAATAAATTTATTGCGCAGGCTAATACTTTGCACCAGCAATTGGAACCTAATGACACGCTATCTGTAAAGATTCCTTATTCTAAGGATGAAATATTCGAAAAAACGGTTCCTGCATATAATCAAATAAAGGGAATTTTCCCTAAAATAAATTATACTCCAAAAAGTATTAAAACCTCTATACTAAGTCTTCCGTTAACTTATATGGGGTTTAGTGGATACTTAAACCCTATTACTAATGAGGCACAAGTGAATGGTTTAATTCTTAATTATAAAGCACCAACAACTAGTTGTCATGAGGAAGCACATCAGCTAGGATTTGCTAAAGAAAATGAAGCTAATTTCATGGCTGCTTTGACCACTATAAATTATGATGATATTTATTTTAAATATAGTGGGGTTACTTTTGCTTTAAAATTTTGTTTAAATGATCTCTACCTTCGCGATGAGCAAAAAGCAATATGTCTTATTGAGAAATTAAGACCTGGAATCAGGAAAAATTATCGTGAGGTTAATGAGTTTTGGGATAGTTATGAAAACCCTATTGAACCCTTTTTTAAAACTACTTATGACAGTTATTTAAAGGTCAATAACCAACCTGATGGCATCGAAACCTATAGTTATATGGTTGCACTATTAGTAAACTACTATAAAACGAGATTATAGTGTATTATAATGATCTAGGATCTTAATAACATCTTTCTCCTTTTTATAGCTTAATTTTGATGAGGAAGCGTATTTCTCAATTTCACTCTTTTTATCGTTTAGCACCTTTAACAAGTCTTTTTTCTTTAATCGTACTGTTTTTAAATTACCGGATTTATCCTTTATATAATATTGATAATCTTCGGTAAAAGTTGGTGGCATTGTTCCTCCTAATCCAGAAGAGGGTTCTACTGCTTTTTTAAGCGTTTTTTTGGGTTTTAAAACCAAAGAAGTGGATGCATCTTTATTAAAATCAATAAAATATCCTTTTATACCAACATCGTTCTTCATCATTACATACGAATAATTCTTTAAAACTACTTCTACTCCATCTTGCTTTAGTAAAGCAAAAGGTTTTTCTCCATTTAAGATTTCGATCTCATCGTGATATGCATTATACCGTATTGCATATTCATGGATCACTTTACCATTAAGATAAACTGTTGCCATTTTATACTTCTCTTCGTGATACTTACTTCCAGCAATTCCATCTTCAGTTATTACCTTTTCATTAATTGGTTTTGCAAAGGTATTTAGTCTAATAGCTGTTCCGGTTGGACTAATTACAGTAGTACTTTGGGTTTGTTGCGCTTGCACCCCAACAAAACTCAGGGTTATAATTCCTAAAACAAAGAGTGTTTTTCTCATGATTATTAGTATAATTTTCCCACAATTTAAATAATAAAATCCGGTTTTATCCTCAAAAAAAAGTCTGACTTGTTAAAATATTATTAATTAACAATCACTTTCTTTGGCAACAGCTATCTTTAAAACCAATTCACTTATACGCTAACTCTTATGAAAAAACTACTAATATCACTAACTGTGATATGTGGGAGCTTTACATTGTCTGCACAGGAATATTTTCCAAAAAACGACGGAGTCAAGACCACAGATTCAAATTTCACCGTATTTAAAAATGCAACTATTCACACTACTCCGGATACAGAGATCAAAAATGGTACTCTTGTTATTCAGAAGGGTAAGATTGTTCAAGTAGGAACATCTGTATCCATTCCTTCAAATAGTGTGGTGATCGACTTAAAAGGAAAACATATCTATGCTTCTTTTATTGATCCTTTTACAAATTTTGGTATCGAAAAGCCTAAACAAAAAGGAGGAAGTCCGTTTAGCGGAAACCCACAATATGGGGCTTCAAGAGAAGGGTATTATTGGAATGATCATATCCGCCCAGAAACAGATGCCTTAACTCATTTTAAATATAATAGTAAAAAGGCAACAGAATTTATAAAAGAAGGATTTGGAGTTGTTCAAACACATATGCCGGATGGGATTGTTAGAGGAACTGGATTATTAGTTGCTCTCAATAATGAAGGTACGAAAGGAGATCGCTTAATTAGTGGGAAATCTGCACAATTATTTTCTTTTTCTAAAAGTAATAAAAGTAAACAATTATATCCTACTTCATTAATGGGGTCCATGGCATTACTACGACAGATGTATCATGATGCTAATTGGTACGCATCTGGAAATGTAGCTACCAAAGATTTATCATTAGAGGCATTAAACCGTAATAAGAATTTACCTCAGATTTTTGAAGCTGGAAGCCGTGTAAATGGTTTTAGAGCTGATAAAGTTGGAGACCAATTTAATACTCAATTTATATTAGTAGGTGGTGGTGATGAGTATGCCAGAATTGATAAAGTAAAAGCTACCAATGCCAGATATATTATTCCGTTAGATTTTCCTGATGCTTATGATGTATCTGATCCTTATATGGCTAATCTTGTAAGTCTGGGTGATATGCGTCACTGGAATCAGGCTCCTAGTAATCCATCTGTTTTATCAAAAAATGGGATTACTTTTTCTTTAACTACTCATAAGCTTAAAAAAGTAGCAGATCTTAAAACAAGAATTGGTAAAGCAATTGAATATGGATTGGATAAAAAGACTGCTTTGGCTGCTTTAACTACAGTTCCTGCACAAATCCTAGGACAAAGTAACGTTTTAGGAAGTATAAAAAAAGGAGCATATGCCAACTTCTTGATCACAAAAGGAGAACTTTTTGACAAAGACAATATAATCTATGAAAATTGGGTGCAAGGCAATAAAAATGTAGTCAATGATATGAATGTTACTGATATTAGCGGAAAATACGATCTATCTGTTGCGGGAAAGAAGTATGATTTATCTATTTCAGGAAAACCTTCTAAACCTAAAGCCGAAATAAAACTTGGAGAAACAAAACTAGGTTCTAAAATAAACTATAGCAATGATTGGGTAACGATTACTTTTACAGATGCTGATACTACCAAAACCCGATATACCAGAATTGTAACATCCATTGCAAATAATTCAAATCTTTGGAGTGGTAAAGCAATACTTTCCAATGGATCAGAAACTACATTTACTGCTAAAAAGAAACCCGAAGAAGCTAAAGATAAAAAAGAAGCTAAAAAACCTTCTGACAAAAAAGAAACCCCAGAAGTTTTACCTGTTGTGTACCCTAATATTGCTTATGGTAGTTCTCAATTACCTAAGGCCGAAACAATACTATTTAAAAATGCTACTGTATGGACCAACGAATCCGACGGTATTTTAACTGAAACTGACGTATTAGTTAAGAATAGAAAAATTTCTGCTATCGGTAAAAATCTTTCTACAGGAGGTGCCAAAGTAATAGATGCTACCGGAAAGCATATTACTGCTGGAATTATAGATGAGCATTCTCATATTGCTGCTGCTGCCATTAACGAAGCTGGTCATAATTCTTCTGCAGAAGTTACTATTGAAGATGTAGTAACATCAGATGATATTGATATCTATAGAAATTTAGCAGGAGGAGTAACATCAATACAGATTTTACACGGTTCTGCCAATCCAATTGGTGGCCGTTCTGCTATACTAAAATTAAAATGGGGAGAAAGCGCAGATAATCTAATCTACAACAATTCTCCTAAGTTTATAAAATTTGCTTTAGGTGAAAATGTAAAACAAAGTAACTGGCAAAGTTTTAGTCGTTTTCCTCAATCCAGAATGGGTGTAGAACAATTATATATGGATTACTTTTCTCGTGCTAAAGCATATGAAAAACGTAAAAAGAGTGGTCAACCTTATCGCAAGGATACTGAAATGGAAACTCTTGTCGAAATCCTAAATGGCCAACGATATATTAGTTGTCATTCTTATGTGCAAAGTGAAATCAATATGCTGATGAAGGTAGCTGAAAAATTTAATTTCAGAGTAAATACCTTCACTCACATTTTAGAAGGATATAAAGTAGCCGATAAAATGGCTGCTCACGGTGTTGGTGGTTCTACTTTTTCAGACTGGTGGGCTTACAAATATGAAGTAAACGATGCTATCCCATACAATGCTGCAATTATGCATAATCAAGGAGTTGTTACTGCCATTAATAGTGATGATGGAGAAATGTCTCGCCGTTTAAATCAAGAAGCTGCAAAATCAGTAAAGTATGGTGGTGTAAGCGAAGAAGATGCTTTAAAATTTGTAACACTTAATCCTGCAAAACTTTTACATATAGAAAACCGAGTAGGTAGTTTAAAAGTAGGAAAAGATGCTGATTTGGTAGTATGGACTGATCATCCATTATCAATCTATGCTAAAGCTGAAAAAACGATGATAGAAGGAGCAATCTACTTTGATCTTGAAAAAGATAAAGTGCTAAGAAAATCTATTGCTTCAGAAAGAAATAAGTTATCTACTATGATGCTAAAAGCAAAAAATAGTGGTTTAAAAACACAGCCTCCTAAGAAAAAGGAAAAACAACATATGGAGTGTGAGACCTTAGAGACGATTCATTAATTTTAATAAGAACCTTTAAGGTTTAAACGATAAGACATGAAAAAAATAATATTCATAATAGTATTGTGTATCTTTTTCTTAGGAAACACAATCGCACAACAAACTCCAGCTAAAGCTCAAGCTGAAGCTATTACAATTACTGGTGCTACTGCACATATCGGTAATGGAGAGGTAATCGAAAATAGTATCATTACTTTCGAAAATGGTAAAATAACAGCTATAGGTACTGTAGGAAGTAGTAGTTCTAAAGGTACAGTAATTGACGCCTCCGGAAAACACGTATATCCTGGATTTATAGCTCCCAATTCGACATTAGGGCTGGTAGAAATAGGTGCCGTAAGAGCTACTGATGATGATAGTGAGATTGGGGCATACAACCCTCATATACGTAGTATTATTGCATATAATGCAGAAAGTAAAATTGTAGAGAGTATGCGTCCTAATGGGGTACTAACTGCTCAAATAACTCCTCGAGGCGGAAGAATCTCTGGAACCTCATCGATCGTACAATTAGATGCCTGGAACTGGGAGGATGCTACTATCAAAATCGATGAAGGAATTCATATTAACTGGCCAAGACCCTTTACAAGAGGTCGTTGGTGGTTAGGAGAAGATCCCGGTTTTAAACCCAATAAGAACTATACAAAACAAGTTACAGAGCTAGAAGATTTTATAAATAGTTCAAAAGCTTCTATACAATCTGGAGTTGCGGCAGAAAATCTTCCTCACCTTGCTATGAAAGGTATTTTTGAAGGTTCCCAAACATTATATGTTCATGTAGGTACAGAAAAAGCTATTCTTGATGTTATCACTTTTGGTAAAGAAAATAATATTAAAAAAATTGTAATCGTCGGAGGTGACGAAGCATATAAAGTAGCATCTCAATTAAAACAGCATAATATTGGCGTTTTATTAAAGCGAACGCATACTACTCCTAATTATGAAGATGATGATTATGATCAACCATACAAAAATGCAAAACTATTAGTAGATGCAGGGGTATTGGTTGCTTTACAAAACAGTGGGCAGATGGAACGTGCAAATGCAAGAAATCTTCCTTTTCAGGCCGGTACTGTTGCAGCACACGGATTGGACAAAGAAAAAGCTGTACAATTAATTACTGGCAATAGTGCGAAGATACTAGGTATTGACAATCAAACAGGAACACTTGAAATTGGAAAAGATGCTACTCTGTTTATTAGTATTGGCGATGCTTTAGATATGCGTACTAATCAACTAGAAAAAGCTTTTATTCAAGGGCGTGATATTAGTTTAGAAAGCCATCAGACCAAATTATGGAAACGATATAGCAATAAATACACTAAGTAACATTAAATGAAATATATAAAATGTCAGTTTAAGTCGTTTTTCGAAAGCCACTTAAACTGACATTTTTTTTGCTATAAATCCTAGCTTTTAAATTCCCATTTTCCCCATATGGTAACTGCTTTTATATTTTAAAGCCACCGTAGTTCTTACAGTTTCATAAATTTCATCTCCTCCTTTTGATCTCCACAAGGCTTTTACTCCTTCTTTCATCAACCACTTAAATGATGGTGTATAAGTTGGTCTCGGCACAAGATGCATCGTATCTGATGCTTCTAATGCTTCTGCATACATTTCTGCAGCTAGTTCTCGTAAATCTTCAGTAATTTCATGAAGCGTTATCGTAGTATCCGGATAAAAGAAATTAAGGATATCAGCAACCATTTCGTCGTTTTGAATCGAACTCATAGTAATATATTTAAATGTTGATTAATTATTACTAGACAAAGTTGATAAAACCTCTCTAATGACACTACCCTTTTTTCAGTGAAAATCATTCACTGAATTCCTTAATTTTCAGCCTTTCCTAAACTCCTTCATATCTTCAAGAGCGCTAATAAGCATATTTACATGATTTAATGTGCAGCTTTCACCCATAATACCTACTCGCCATATCTTACCAGCAAAATCTCCTAACCCTCCACCTACTTCAATATTATACTCCTGTAATAGTTTATTTCTGATCAAAGCCTCATCATTGCCTTCTGGTAAATACACCGCATTTAAATTAGGGAGTCTATATTGTTCTTCTACTAAATAACTAAAACCTAGAGATTCTAATTTGATTTTTAACACCTGATGTACTTTTTGATGTCTTTGCCAGCGGTTTTCTAATCCTTCTTCCAAAACAATTCGTAGTGATTCTCGTAACGCATATACAGAAGATACTGGAGCTGTGTGGTGATATGCTCGTTTTGCACCATCCCAATAGTTCTTAACCAAACTTAAATCTAAAAACCAACTTTGTACTTTTGTCTTTCTATTTTCTAATGCTTCTACTGCTCTATCAGAAAAACTAACTGGTGATAATCCAGGAGGAGCGCTCAAACATTTTTGAGTTCCTGTATAAATAGCATCAATATCCCATTCATCTACTTTGAGCTCCATACCACAATATGACGTTACAGCGTCTACCATCAATAAACCTCCTGCGTTATGGACTAAATCACTTATTTCTTGTATTGGCTGTAATGTTCCCGTAGAAGTTTCTGCATGTACCAGAGATACTAATTTTGGTTTAGGACAAATATCTAAGACTTTTTTGATATCTTCTGGAGTAATCACCTCTCCCCAGGGCACTTCTACTTTATGTACTAAAGCACCACAACGTTCTGCAATATCAGCCATTCTACCTCCAAAAACTCCATTAACACAGATGATTACCTCATCTCCCGGTTCTAATAAATTAACCAAACAAGTTTCCATACCTGCACTACCAGGAGCGGATACGACAAAAGTTAAATGATTTTTTGTAATAAATGTTTCCTGAACCATCGTCTTTACCTCATCCATGATAGTAACAAACTCAGGATCTAAATGACCAATCAAAGGAGTAGCCATAGCTTTTAATACTCTAGGGTGGGCATCAGAAGGACCAGGCCCCATTAATATTCTTTGACTAGTATTCAATTCTGTATACATACATTAGGTTTTATATTAATCTTATACTTTTATTAATACGATCAAATAGCATTTTTACCTGTTCTTTTAATTTCTATAATTAACAGACAAAACGCTTTCTTTAAATATTCCGATTGGTACGTAACCTAATTATGTGCTCAATCGTAAAATTAAACAATTTTGACTTGAGCATATTTTATCATTTGATCGATTATTTCTTCAAATCATCTAAAAACAGATTTTTATTAAATTATCATAATTCAAATACTATCTGGGTTGATACATTCTCAAAATAAAGCATTGATTTTTATTAAAAATAAGTTTTATAAATAAAGAAACCCATCGATTTCTCGACAGGTTTCTAATCATATTGCTTTTTGATTTTTATAAGGTTCCTCCTTTTTCAATCGTAGGTTTTTTAAACAAAGAAGTAGGTGCCTTTTCTTTACTTGCCTTTGCATTAACAAAATTTCTTTCGCTCTTTACTTCTCCAACTACACCTTCTTTATAATCCATCCATTTTAAAGTCTTAGGTAAAATTAATCCGTTTACATCATTCCAGTCAGAGTATTCTATCAGACTTACTCTTTCACTTGTTTCTTTACTGAAGAAAGTAACAGTATAACCTAAATATTTCATTTGATGTGTTGAAGCATCATAATATAAGAAGTAATTATCCTTTGGAGAATCTCCTACTCCATCACCATATGATACTTTATATCCTGGATATTTAGTATCTCCTACTGTTAGATCTTCTACTTTTTCATAAGTGATACCATCATCTCCTAAAACGAAAGGCATTGCATAAAAATAGAACATCAGATTGTGATAGAAACGAGGGTTTCCTTTAAAATAGGTAGAATCTTGCTCAATCCATGCTTCTTCACCATCAAAACCTAAGGCAAACTTATCAGTTTCGATACGTGCATGTCTGGTTTTAAGATCTGTGGTATGTTTTTCATTACCTTCTGGATTTGCTAATTCAAAAATCAAAGTATTCTGTTGATCAAATGCCTGGATACCTCCGTGGGCTTTAAAAACAGCAGCTATATCCGCCGGAAAATCTTTAGAACGATCAGGAACAATTTCTTCTTTAGGCTCTTCCTTAGCAATTGTTTCTTTTTCTGGTTTGGTTTGCTGATTACAGGATAAGAATACAGTTACAGCAAATAATAATACAGTTAGTTTTTTCATTAGTTACTTTGTGGGTTGACGTTTAAAGCTATAATAGTCGTACAACTTCAATAACCTTACATTTTTTTGTGAAAATTATAAAAAACACCTTAATCTAAAATTGTGGAAAATCAAATCACTTCTTTTTTTCTACAATCTTACCTGCATCATAAACGTGATTTTTATCTGAAAAAATATAACTTCTATCATTATACTTAAACGTCTTTGGATCTGCACCTTCTATAATTTTTCCCAGAAAAAAAACATGATTAGCATCTTTGGTATATCCGTATTCTACTTCTTCAAATGTATAGGCGTCAGCTTCTTTAATAATATCTCCTTCATAATAAATCTTATCATCTACTTTGATAATTGATGTAGCATTAAAGAATTTGATCTCATTATGATCATTAAAAGGTATTTTAATAATATCGTCAATAATTTCACTACCTCTATTATCTAAATAGACAAATAAATGCTTATCATCTCGAATATATAAAGAAGTTAAAACTATTACTTCAGAAAGATTGACGTCTATTTTTTTTAATGGCTTATCATACCAGTAATAGTATACTCCGTTAATGTCTTTACAAAAATATTCATTGAGAATCTCAAAAGAGTTTCTGTCTACTACAGCAGTTTTTTTATTATTTCTAAATACAGATTTTTTATCTTTTGCAAAAGTATAATTCAATTGTTCATATGATTCAGGATCTGCATCTTCTAATATTTTAAATCCCTCTTTATCTGTATCGTCTAGATAGTATAGGTCATCAACAAGAATATACACATGGTTTTTATCTATTGGCACATATCCTGACTTAACTGTAAATGAGGGAACATCTATCTTTGAATTAATAGCTCTGGATTTATAATATGCACTATTTTTATCCTTAGCATAATCTCTACCAAGTACTTGAAAAGTCTCAAAATCAACTTTCATCTCCCGTTTCCCTAAAGAAAACCAATTCCCCATAGAACTGTAGATAATCCCTTGATTATC
Source organism: Aquimarina callyspongiae (assembly GCF_034322225.1). Classification (NCBI taxonomy): domain Bacteria; kingdom Pseudomonadati; phylum Bacteroidota; class Flavobacteriia; order Flavobacteriales; family Flavobacteriaceae; genus Aquimarina; species Aquimarina callyspongiae. The sequence goes on from NZ_JAXLPA010000004.1 coordinate 535,744, forward strand.
TCTGGTGTAGTAGTATGAATCTGACAACTCTTTATCAACTTCTTTTCCAAACGGATTAAAGAAACGATATATCCCATAAATACATAAAGAAGCTATACTGATAAATACTATGGCTACTATCATAATTATCTTTTTTATCATAGTAACAAAATTATGGAAAGCTTTACTTTATTATCCCCCTATAAACAGTGATTCTATTATGTTTTCTGTTTTTTCTTTTTGGCAGCAGGAAACAATACATTATTAAGGATAAGTCTATATCCTGGAGAGTTAGGGTGTAACTCTAATTCGGTTTTGGGATCACCGACTCTATGTGTATAATCTTCGGGATCATGGCCGCCATAAAAAGTAAAAAAACCTTTTCCTTTTATTCCATGAATATAACGTGCTTCTCCATTAGTTCTATTTTCTCCCAGTGTCAACACATTAGATTTAATTTCATTAGGATTATATGCAGTAGTTTGCCCCATAAATCCTTTTACTAAAGCAGTATGATTTTGACATAACATGGTAGGAATTGGATCCCATTTTGCAGAAAAATCCATTAAAGTAAAATAATCCGTGGTTCTGGAAATTCTACGTTTTCGAGTCATATCTATTGAAGAAAACTCATATACATTAGGACTACGCTCCAGTGTAAAGTTTTTAAATGCAAAAGTCCTATTATAATCTATTTTAGATTGATATCCTGGTTCACTGGGATCCCCATCAAACATAGGTTCACAAATATCTACTCCTTCTGCAGCTAATGCAATTTCAAAACTATCGGTAGCACTACACATTGCAAACATAAACCCTCCTCCTACAACATAATCTCTGATTTTAAGAGCTACTGCCAGTTTTTCTTCAGAGACTTTTTGATATCCAAGTTCAGAAGCCAGTTTTTCTGCTTGTGCTTTTTCTCTTATATACCATGGAGCTGCTCTATACGACGCATAAAATTTACCGTATTGACCAGTAAAGTCTTCATGATGTAAATGCAACCAATCGTATAAAATCAGGTTATCTTCTAATACTTCTTTATCATAAATGGTTTCGTACGGAATCTCTGCAAAAGTTAATACCATTGTAACAGCATCATCCCAAGGCTGATTCCCTTTAGGAGAATATACAGCGATCTTAGGAGCTTTTTCTAACACTACAGCTTCCATATTCTGTGAAGGGCTACTAATCTCTTCTAGAATAGATTCTGTTTTATCATCACTAAGTACTTCATAAGAAACCCCTCTAATTGTACATTCTTTTCTGATATCCTCTGTGTCAGGTAAAAGAAAAGAACCTCCTCTATAATTAAGCAGCCATTTAACCTTAAGATCTTTACTTAATGTCCAATATGTAATACCGTATGCTTTTAAGTGATTTTGTTGACCTTCAGCATCCATAGGTATTAATACATAGGACGCATAGGATTGAAACGTAAACAAAAAGATTAAAGCATAAGTAAAGTTTCTGGTTAATTTTTCTGATACATTAATCCAGTTAAATAATTGAATTATTTTAGAAAGGTACTTCGTCATCATCATTAGAATCATTTATACTGCTCCCAAAAGCTTCATCGGCACTAGGAAGATTACTCGTACTAAACGGTTCTTCTTCTTCTTTACCATCATTCATCTTTGAATGAAACTCAAAAGGAGTGCTAAAGTCATCTAAGTTATCAAATTTACCTAAGTGACCAACGAATTTTAACCTAATATTCTCTAAACCACCATTACGGTGCTTAGCTACGATGAATTCTCCTTGTCCTTGTGTAGGTGATCTTTCTTCATCATCCCACTCATCAATCTTATAATATTCTGGTCTATAGATAAACGATACAATATCCGCATCCTGCTCAATCGCTCCAGATTCACGAAGGTCACTAAGAAGTGGTCTTTTACTTCCTCCACGGGTTTCTACAGCACGTGATAACTGAGATAATGCGATCACCGGAACATTTAATTCTTTGGCCAAAGCTTTAAGGTTACGAGATATAGTAGAAATTTCTTGTTCACGATTTCCATTCTTTCCAGACCCTCCAGCCGTCATTAACTGCAAGTAATCAATCACGATCATCCTTATCCCATGTTGCGAAGAAAGACGTCTCGCTTTTGCTCTAAGGTCAAAAATCGATAATGATGGAGTATCATCAATAAACAAAGGTGCTTTTTCTAGGTCTTTTACCTTTACATTTAATTGTTCCCACTCGTGCTTCTCTAGTTTACCGGTACGTAATTTTTCTGAAGAAAGCCCTGTTTCTGATGAGATCAAACGAGTAATAAGCTGTACCGATGACATCTCCAGAGAAAAGAAAGCCACTGGAATATTTTGACCAACTGCCATATTTCTCGCCATCGAAAGCGTTAAAGCGGTTTTTCCCATACCCGGACGGGCAGCTACAATGATTAAATCACTAGGCTGCCATCCGGATGTTAATTTATCCAGCTTATCAAAACCGGACGGTACTCCACTTAATCCTTCTTTGTTTGATATCTCTTGAATCTTTTTCTTTGCCTGGATCACAAGACTCTGAGCAGATTCAGTTGATCTTTTTATATTTCCTTGAGTTACTTCATATAATTTTGATTCTGCCATATCCAACAGATCAAATACATCTGTTGTTTCATCATACGATTCTTCAATAATCTCGTTTGATATTTTAATCAAACTTCTTTGTATATATTTTTGAAGAATTATACGTGCATGAAACTCGATATGTGCCGAAGAGGCTACTTTTTGAGTCAATTGAATCAAATAATAATCTCCACCCGCCAATTCTAGCTTAGCATCTTTCTTTAATTGGGTAGAAACCGTTAATAAGTCGATTGGCTCTGAGTTTTCGAAGAGTTTAAAGATTGCTTCGAAGATGTATTGATGTGCTTCACGATAAAAAACGTCAGGATTCAGTATGTCAATAATTTCATCAACCCCTTTTTTATCAATCATCATTGCTCCGAGCACAACTTCCTCTAAATCAATTGCTTGAGGAGGTATTTTTCCTTTCTCAAGCGATATTACGTTCCCCCGACCGTAATTTATTTGCTGAGTTTGTTGTACTTTTTCCATGACTACGAATGTAAAAAAATTGTAAAGAGATGTACCTACTTATAAAGATACGAATGTTCACCGGTCTTTAACAAATGAACTGTTAATAACTTGATTTTATTGTTGATAAGCATAAAAAAATCCGAAGCACGAAACTTCAGATTTAGTGAATAAGCGATTTTTTAAGGGCTAGCCTTTAAAGACTCCCATATCTGCATATTTATTCATTCGGTTTTCAACCAATTCTTCTGGTGATAAGTTTTTTAATTCATCATAAGATGTTAAAATTTTATCTCTTACAGTTTTGAATATTTTTTCTCGATCGCTATGAGCTCCTCCAAGTGGTTCTTTTACGATTTCATCAATTAGTTTTTGCTTTTTCATATCAGTCGCTGTCAGCTTTAAGGCTTCTGCTGCTTGCTCTTTATACTCCCAGCTACGCCAAAGAATTGATGAACAAGATTCTGGAGAAATTACAGAGTACCATGTATTTTCTAACATTAATACTTTATCTCCTACTCCAATGCCTAATGCACCTCCACTAGCTCCTTCTCCAATAATCACTACTGTGATAGGAACTTTAAGACGAGTCATTTCTAAAATATTGCGAGCAATAGCTTCACCTTGTCCTCTTTCTTCTGCTTCTAATCCTGGATAAGCTCCTGGAGTATCTACAAAACAAACTACTGGTATCCCGAATTTTTCGGCACTTTTCATAAGACGAAGTGCTTTACGATATCCTTCTGGATTCGCCATTCCGAAATTACGATATTGTCTGGTCTTGGTATTATATCCTTTTTGCTGACCAATAAACATAAAGCTTTGATCACCAATTTTACCTAATCCACCAATCATGGCTTTATCATCACGTACTGTTCTATCTCCGTGCAATTCTAAAAAAGATTCTCCACAAATCGCATCAACATAATCTAATGTATAAGGTCTGGAAGGATGTCTCGAAAGCTGAACTCTCTGCCAAGGTGTAAGATTTTTATAAATCTCTTTTTTGGTATCTTTTAGCTTTTTTTCGATTTGCTTACAGGTATCCGTTACATCTACTTCGCTCTCTTCTCCTATTGCGCAAGCTTTCTCGAATTGTTCTTCAAGTTCTTTTATGGGGAGTTCAAATTCTAAATATTCCATAATAAAGAATATAATTTATGTTAACTAGGGTTAGCCGACAAATATAAAAACTTTACTTCGTAAGTAATGTTAAGTTGCTTGTCTTTTTCTGTTTTTAGTGTTTTTAAAAATACCATTAAGCACGACAGTGCCAAGAATAATAAGGGCTCCGTAATAAAATTGAGGACTCATTTTTTCTGAATCTCCAAAAATCAAAAATGCTAGTAAAATACCATAAACCGGCTCCAAATTAGTTGTAAGCATCACTGTATAAGGACTTAAGTATTTCATTACCTGTACTGAGCCAATAAAGGCATAGGCCGTACAAACGGAAGCTAAAATGAATAAATAAAGCCAGTCAGAAAGAGATACTTGAAAAAAAGCTATTGAAAAACCTTCTGCTTCTCCTCCAAATATGGTCAACCCTAACAAATAGATCGTTACAAAGCCTACACCGCTTAATAATTCATAAAAAGAAATCATAGATGAATTATATTGTTTTGCAACTTTACCATTAATAAGAGAGAATACAGATGACAAAAATGCAGAACAAAGTGCGTATATAATTCCATATAAATAATCGCCTTCTACATTAAAAATAACATATAATCCGGCTATAACCAATACTCCAAATAATACTTCGTACCAGATTAATTTTCGTTTATAAAATATAGGCTCAAGAATCGATGTAAAAAAAGCACCTGTAGAAAGCACCGCTAAGGTTATAGATACATTAGAAACTTTTATTGCTGCAAAAAAGGTGATCCAATGCAGTGCTATAACAACTCCTGCTATAAAAAGGGTTAAAAATACTTTTCTAGATACTACTAATGATATTTTCTTAAAATAGATAAAAAGATAAATAAAGCCCGAAGCTATTAGCATACGATACCATACTAACGATAAAGCTTCAATAGAAATTAATTCTCCTAGTATCGCTGTGAATCCCCAAATAAAAATAATAAAATGAAGATGGAAATAATTCTTAAGTTTAGCGTTTGGCATTATACAAAAGATAAATTGCTAATATCCCAAATGTCACGTTGGGAAACCATACAGCTATTAATGGTGGAAAGTCTGATTGATTTGCCAATGTACCTAATACCTTATCAAAAAAGATAAATATAAAGGCCAGAGATATCCCCACAGCCAGGTTAATCCCCATTCCTCCTCTTCTTTTCATAGAAGAAACGGCAACACCAATTATGGTAAGGATAAAAGCTGAAACTGGGATACTCCATCTTTTATAAGCTACTACTTTATACCTATTTATATCTGAAGACCCTCTTTTACTTTCTTTTTCAATAAAGGCACTTAACTCTGTATAATTTAATGTTTCTGCTACATATGTAACTGGCGTAAACTCATCAATATTAAATGGCAGTAACGTATCTTTTTTTCTAGCTTTTTCTAAAATATCTTTATCCTCAAGAATTGTGCGTTTTACAAAATCTCTAAGTTCATAAATACTATCTTTCTCAATAAAAGTAATTTTTCTGGCAGAAATTTTAGTATCTAATTTATTACCATTAAAATATTCTAATGTAAAATTAGTAGCAGATTTTTTAAGCGGTTGAAAGTTATTTGCATACAAAAACATACTATCGTTTAATTGACGATAGACATTTCTTGTCTCCTGGACTTTTTTTCCTTTTTTGAGGTAGGTATATTTAAACTCATTAAACCCCTGACTAGCTTTTGGAGCAAGAAACAATCCCATTGCCAACGCTCCTAAACAAATAATAATTGCGCCAATCATATATGGTCTCAAAAATCTCCAAAAAGAAACTCCAGAACTCAAAAAAGCAATAATCTCAGTTTTATTAGCCAATTTAGACGTAAACCATATTACTGAAAGAAAAACAAATAAAGGAAACAACAGGTTAGCAAAATACACCGTAAAATCAAGATAATATCCAACAACAGCTTTAACAGGAACATCATGTTCTAGCATATTATCTATTTTCTCAGATAAATCCACAATAATTCCGATTGGAATAAATAACAGGATCATGGTAAAAAAAGTTCCTAAATATCTTTTGAGTATATACCAGTCTAATATTTTCATTAAAATTATTCTATATTATTCCTTTCTTTATGATCTAAGCGTAAACATTAATTACCTTAAGCAAAACATTTACAACCTTTTATCCATTTGTTTCACCATCATATTTTTCCAAGTCAGAAAATCCCCAGCTAAGATATGTTTTCTTGCTTCACGAACCAACCATAAATAGAAACCTAAATTATGAATTGTAGCTATTTGTTTACCAAGCAATTCATTAACTGTAAAAAGATGTTTTAGATACGCTTTAGAATACTCTGTATCTACAAAAGTGATCCCCATTTCATCAATTGGTGATAAATCATCTTTCCACTTTGCATTTTTTATATTAATAGTTCCGTGTGCTGTAAACAACATTCCGTTTCTTGCATTACGCGTAGGCATAACACAATCAAACATATCTATCCCCAATGCTATGTTCTCTAATATATTAATTGGTGTACCAACTCCCATCAAATATCTTGGTTTATCCTCTGGTAATATTTCGGTGACTACTTCTGTCATTGCGTACATCTCTTCAGCCGGTTCTCCAACAGACAATCCTCCAATAGCATTACCTTCTGCTCCTGCATTTGCAATATACTCTGCAGACTGTTTTCTTAAGTCTTTATAAGTACTTCCTTGAACAATCGGAAAAAAGGTTTGATCATACTCATATTTAACCGGAATTTTTTCTAAATGTTGCATACATCTATCTAACCACCTATGAGTCATGTGCATACTTCTTTTAGCATATCCATAGTCACAAGGGTACGGAGTACACTCATCAAAAGCCATGATGATATCTGCCCCAATGGTTCGTTGAATTTCCATAACATTCTCTGGAGTAAACACATGTGTTGATCCATCGATATGTGATTTAAACTTCACCCCTTCCTCTTTGATCTTCCTGTTAGCCGATAAAGAATATACTTGATATCCTCCACTATCTGTAAGAATATTTCTATCCCAGTTCATAAACTTATGTAGACCACCAGCTTTTTCTAAAATAGGTGTTTGCGGCCTAAGATATAAATGGTACGTATTTCCTAAAATGATATCAGGATTTATATCATTTTTTAATTCTCTCTGGTGAACTCCTTTTACAGTAGCCACTGTTCCTACAGGCATAAAAATCGGAGTTTCTATCACTCCATGATCTGTGGTTATTTTTCCTGCTCTTGCTTTGGATTGAGCATCTTTACTTAGAAGGTCAAATTGCATAATTTCTTTTTCGTAGAGCGCAAAGATAATTAACTAAAATCATTTTAGTTACCATAGGTTTTCGAAAACTTTTTGTTATTAACAAGTCTTTCTTAATTAAAAGCTGCTAAGACATTTTGCCACCGTATCCAAAACCTGTATTTTTGGGCTTTTATTATTAAGATAACTAGCATCATAATGCCAAAAACAAAGCAATTAGAGGATTTTGTAACACAGGTTCGTAGAGATATTCTACGCCAGGTACACAAGGTAAACTCTGGGCATCCGGGAGGATCTCTGGGTTGTACTGAATTTTTTGTAGCTCTTTTTCAAGAAGTACTAGAGCGAAAAGACGGATTTGACATGGACGGTATAGGAGAAGATCTTTTCTTCTTATCTAACGGACATATCTCGCCTGTATATTACAGTGTATTAGCAAGAAGCGGGTATTTTCCTGTAGAAGAGCTAAATACTTTTAGATTAATCAATAGTCGATTACAAGGACACCCTACTACGCATGAAGGGCTTCCAGGTATTAGAATTGCATCTGGTTCTCTAGGACAAGGAATGTCTGTTGCAATAGGAGCTGCCCAAGCAAAAAAACTTAATAATGACGATCACCTTATTTATAGTTTACATGGTGATGGAGAATTACAAGAAGGACAAATTTGGGAAGCTGCCATGTATGCTGGTGGGAAAAAAGTAGATAATCTTATTTCTACTATTGACTATAACGGTCAGCAAATTGATGGATCTACTGATGACGTACTACCAATGGGAGACTTAAAAGCAAAATTTGAAGCTTTTGGTTGGGATGTTATGGAAGTTAAAGAAGGAAATAATATTACAGAAGTAGTAGAAGGCCTTAAAGAAGCTAAAACCAGAACTGGAAAAGGAAAACCCGTTTGTATACTATTACATACCGTTATGGGAAATGGAGTAGATTTTATGATGCATACTCATGCTTGGCACGGTAAAGCACCTAATGACGAGCAGTTAGAAATAGGTTTAGCACAAAATCCCGAAACTTTAGGAGATTACTAAATCATCTCTTATAAGGATTCTAAAAACTAATGAAAAAAATAAATCTTTAAAACATAACCCGTTAAGACCCTTGTTGGGTTGGGGAGGCTTATGAAAAAATATATCGATACAGGAAAAAAAGATACTCGTTCTGGTTTTGGTGCCGGTCTTGAAGTACTGGGAAAAACCAATGAAAATGTAGTAGCTCTATGTGCTGATTTGATTGGATCCCTTAAAATGGATGCTTTTATAGCTAATAACCCTGAGCGTTTTTATCAGGTAGGTATTGCTGAAGCTAATATGATGGGAATTGCCGCAGGACTTACTATTGGTGGTAAAATTCCTTTTACCGGAACATTTGCCAACTTTTCTACAGGACGTGTATATGACCAAATTCGTCAATCTATTGCTTATAGCGGTAAAAATGTAAAGATCTGTGCTTCTCATGCCGGACTTACACTAGGTGAAGATGGAGCAACACATCAGATTCTTGAAGATATTGGCTTAATGAAAATGTTACCTGGAATGACAGTAATCAATACCTGTGATTACAATCAAACCAAAGCAGCTACCATTGCGATAGCAGAACATCAAGGTCCAGTATATCTTCGTTTTGGAAGACCAAAAGTTGCTAATTTTACTGCAGAAGATCAAAAGTTTGAAATCGGTAAAGCTGTACAATTACAAGAAGGTAACGATGTAACTATCGTAGCTACCGGACATTTAGTATGGGAAGCATTAAAAGCTGCAGAAGCATTACAGGAAAAAGGTATTAGTGCTGATGTTATTAACATCCACACAATTAAACCTCTTGATGATGAAGCTATTCTTAATTCTGTAAAGAAAACCGGATGTATCGTTACTGCTGAAGAACATAACCACTTAGGTGGATTAGGAGAAAGTGTTTCTAGAGTTTTAACAAAAAATCATCCTGTTCCGCAAGAATTTATTGCCACCAATGATACTTTTGGTGAGAGTGGAACTCCTGATCAATTGATGGAAAAATACGGCTTAAATGCAGAGGCAATCATTAATGCTGCACAAAAGGTTGTTAAAAGAAAATAAACTCCTATATACTATTGAAAAGAGCTTTCTGAATATATCAGGAAGCTTTTTTTTATACCCTATAATAAAATATCCTTACCTGGAGAGGATTCACTTTTAATACTATTTCTTGAATGGTAATAAGTAATAACTTAATTAGAATCATTTTAAGATTATTTTAATATTGGCATAAACCTTGATAATAGTTTGCAGAACGTTTTGGTAATGACTTCTACTTATATTACGTAATAAATAAAAGGCATACCCGTTCTAATAAAACCAGCCATACACTAAAATTCTTAATTAATTATTCATCATTTTAAAAACAACAAAATTATTTCACAATGAAAAATGTATTAGTTTTTTTATTTCTGTTCAGCTCGTGTGCTTTACTTGCACAAAAAAAAGGAATCGCTTTTGGGGTAAAAGCTGGTCTTAATTATGGCGATAATGGTAAAATTGAAATTAGAGATCTCACCAATGCTGGTAGCAATGTATTTTCTGAAAACGCAGATGATCGTGTAGGATATCACTTTGGTATATTTTTAAGAGGTAACATCACCGAAAATTTTTACATAAAACCAGAATTACAGTATACGCAAAACAGTAGTTCGTATGAAATCAATAACAATAAAGTAAGTTATGACATTAAAAAGTTAGATCTTCCAATCCTTTTTGGTGTAACTGTCTTGGGGCCAATTCACGTTTTTGGAGGACCTTCTCTTCAGTACATTGTTGACAATGAATTAGAAGATGTAAGACTTGGAGACGTAAAAAATGAATTTACCGCAGGTGTTCAGTTTGGAGTTGGATTACAGCTAGGAAGGCTTAATGCAGATATACGTTACGAGCGAGGATTAAGTGACAATCAAGCAGAAGCAATTGATAATACAACTGGCTTAGGAGTAAGAGTAGATTCTAGACCTAATCAGTTTATTCTCAGTCTTGCATTAGATCTTTAATATTATAAATCAATTCAAAAAAAACTCCGGTTAATTAACCGGAGTTTTTTTTATTAGTCATTTTTAAAATCACTATCGTCAGGATCTAAATGGTTCGGTGTTCCATCACCATCATCATCATAAAAAGTTATCTCATCGAGAGTAATTCTATTATCTCCATTAAGGTCTCCTAATAAAGTAATCTCATCAGAAGTTGGTGTACCATCACCATCATCATCACCATCTATGTAATTAGGGAAACCATTTTCATCTGTATCATCATCAGTATCTACCACAGATCTATCATTATCTATATCTTCTAAGTATGAAGGTATTCCGTCATTATCGTGATCTGATTCGTTTGCACTATAGGTCTGAATGCTAAATATTAAAGATGAATACAAAGGAATTCCTCCTCCTGGGGCAGATGAAGCAAAATACCCAAGTCCAGAAGGTATAAATACCGTAAAGTTTCCAAAATCATTATTATAGCTTACCGTACCATCTGGGTTTTCAACAAACCCTGTTGCTCCTTTAAAATCTACGGTAGATTCTCTAAATCCTTGAATCAAATTAATAAGGTCAAACCAAATAGGAGTTATTGCACTGTCAAAAACTCTTCTGTCGGGATCGTTATTATCTACTGGATCCTTATCATCAATAATTCCATCAACATCAGTATCAGTTTGTCCTGGATCTGTTCCAGCTACACCATCATCATCAGCATCACTATCATCAGCAATTCCATCACCATCACTATCGGTTCTTATCTCTCCATCCAATTCATCAGCTGCTCCATCACCATCAGCATCGACGTCCGCTACATCAGGAATCCCATCTCCATCTTTATCTACATTATCATATAATAATGCCCCTCGATACGTTACAAAACTTGAATCGGCAAAAGTAGGTTGCCTTTCTCCGCCACCCTGATTAAAGTTTAATATATAAAGTGTATAATCAACATCATTACTATTTATTGCTTTTGTCTCAAGTAAAGGAGAATCCATTATAGGTTGTTCTCCACTATTGCTTCCTGCAATGGTATCAAACTTAGCAGTTTGATATTCTGGAGTACCATCATTGTTTAAATCCACATCCACCAGGGTGTAAAAATGCGTTCTTAGGTAATCCTGAAGTCTTTGATCATCTGCAATTTGCTGTTCTGCACGATCTCTTACAGGTACCGATACAATACCATCATCATCATCATTATTACAAGCATATAACGCAGCAATAGCTATTATTGCAGCAAAAACATATTTTCTAAAATTCATCTCATTTGCTTTTTGAGGCCGCAAGATACGATTTTCTTGTACTTTTGTTTTACAATTATTATATATAAAACGCATTTTAAATCATTTTTATGCGAGTTGATAAATATTTATGGTGTATCCGATACTTTAAGACCCGAAGCATCGCTACAAAAGCCTGTAAAGAAGGTAAAGTTAGAGTCAATGGTGATTTGATCAAACCTTCACGTGAAATTTATCCTATGGATAGTATAAAGGTTAGAAAAAATCAAGTTGATTATGAACTTACAGTTTTAGATACACCCGATAGTCGAGTTGGAGCTAAGCTCGTCGACATCTATCGTAAAGACACCACTCCAAAGGAATCGTTGCAAAAATTAGATCTTTTAAAGTATTCTAAAGATTATTATCGTAAAAAAGGTACTGGAAGACCTACAAAAAAAGATCGAAGAGATATTGATGATTGGTATGATAATGATACCAGTAATGATAGTGAAGAATGATTGACAACTCTCAGTATTGGATAAAAAGATACCTCAATCATCAAACGGGATGGGATATAGGATATCCCTCTCCTCCTCTTATTGAGTATACGGATCAGTTACCTGATAAAAAAATTAAAATATTGATTCCGGGTTGTGGTCATGGATATGAAGCTCAATACCTTTATCAAAAAGGATTTGAGAATACTTTTGTATTAGATTTTGCCAAACCCGCGCTAGAAAATTTAAAAAAAAACGTACCTGATTTTCCGAAAAATCAATTGCTATATGATGATTTTTTTGAATATCAAGATCAGTTTGACCTTGTTTTAGAGCAAACTTTTTTTTGTTCGCTATCTAAAAGCAAAAGAGATCAATATGCAAAGAAGATGAAGCAACTTATAACTCCAGGAGGAAAATTGGTAGGAGTACTATTTAATAAAGAATTTGAACAAGAAGGTCCTCCTTTTGGAGGAATCAAAGAAGAATATACCGATCTTTTTTCTCAATATTTTAATATCAAAATATTAAATGACTGCTATAATTCGATTCCTCCTCGTATGGGTAACGAACTCTTTTTTATCTTTGAAAACTTATAAAGAATTTAATCTAGTCTAGTGTTTTGTTCCTTATTAAAATTGTAATTCGTAAATAGTTTATCTTTACGCTCAATAATTGTGTAGTCAATAATTTTATCAATGCAAACCGACAATAATATCATTCTTACCCACGAACAAATTCAACATAAAATTAAGCGTATCGCTTATCAAATTTATGAAACCAACGTAAATGAAAAGGAAATTGTTATTGCCGGAATTTCTGAAAATGGATACATTTTTGCAAAACGCCTAAAAAATATTCTAGAAGATATTTCTGAAATACAAGTAATCCTTTGTGAGGTAACTATGGATAAATCTTCTCCTTTAAATACTGTTCAGACATCGATTGAGGTATCAGATTATAAAAATAAGTCATTGGTTTTGGTTGATGATGTTTTAAATTCTGGTACAGCCTTAATGTATGGAGTAAAGCATTTTCTTGAGATTCCTCTTTTACAATTTAAAACAGCTGTTCTAGTGAATAGAAATCATAAAAAATACCCTATAAAAGCGGATTTTAAAGGGATTTCTTTATCTACATCACTACATGAGCATATCACCGTTACTTTAGGCGAAAAGGATCTAGCTATTTTAGAATAATAGCTTATAAATTTCTTCTACGATTTCTACTGAGGCTTTTTGATCAGTTTTAATAGTATATTCTGCCTGATTATAATAAAATGAACGCTCAAAAAGGTGTTTACGCACAAAATCTTTAAGATCCTCCTCTTCTTCTATATGTGCGATCAAAGGACGCTTAGATCGCTCTTTAAACAATCGCTTTGTTAATTCTTCTAAAGAGGTTTGAAGATATATGCTCTTTACTCCTTTATCTTGTTTTACAATTTCTAGATTTCCTGCAAAACATGGAGTACCTCCTCCTAGCGAAATGATGGTATCAAAATGGGTGTTTAAAGCTTCTTTTAGGTAAAAAGATTCCTTTTTTCTGAAATAAATCTCTCCATGATCCTGAAAAATTTTTGCAATCGATTTTTTTTCACAAACTTCTATATAGTCGTCTAAATCGAGGTATTTTAATTTTGTTTTTTCTGATAATTCATTGCCTATCAAGGATTTTCCACTCCCCATATACCCCATTAGAATTATATTCATGTCTTCAAATTTTAGTTATAAATCGTTCAAAAAAAATATCATTTTAAACAAAATGCAAATTTATATCAATTTCTTCTTGAAAAATAAATTAATGATAGTATATTTGCACCCGCATTCAAGGAAAAAAAACAAGAATGTATGACCTGGTAGCTCAGTTGGTAGAGCATCTCCCTTTTAAGGAGAGGGTCCTGGGTTCGAGCCCCAGCCCGGTCACTAAAAAATGAATAGTTTTTTATGTATCATAATTAATATTCATAAGTGTTCTTAAAAATATTTTGATATTTATTATCAATGACCTGGTAGCTCAGTTGGTAGAGCATCTCCCTTTTAAGGAGAGGGTCCTGGGTTCGAGCCCCAGCCCGGTCACTAAAAAGTATCGTATATTCTACGATACTTTTTTAGTTTTATGGTATATTGTAATACTATTAGTATTGCCCAGGTGCTGGAACTGGTAGACAGGCATGGTTGAGGGCCATGTGTCCATTAGGGCGTGCGGGTTCGACTCCCGCTCTGGGCACAATTTACTTTACACTTATATTGATTTCAATTCACTTTAAAATAGCGTTATTACAATTGTTTCCCTCTATTGTTTTAATATAATTTCAATAGTTTTAGTTGAATATTTTAAGAATTATATTCACTAACACAAAATTCAAACCCAATATATAGCTATATTAAATTTTAAAATTTTTAATTGGTGAAGAAACATCAATTAAAACTCCATTGGGATCTTTCAATAATAATCGTCTTTGTCCATAGAATGTATTTGTAGGTTTGTTTACAATTTCAAATCCTTCCAACTCTGCAATCTTAAATATCTCGTCGACATCATCAACTACAAAAGTAACATAGAAGCCTTGTGGAGTGTTTTGAAAGCCTTTTGGTACCAATTCATTTGTTCGATCGATTATTCCCAATTCAAGTGTTTTATCTTTTGAAATAAGATGAATAAACCAATCGCTATCGTACTCTATGTTAAGGTCAAACAATTTTGCATAAAAATCACGACTTTTCACCAAGTTATCTGAACAAATATTGGTCATTATCCGATTAATTGTTTTCATTTCTTTCTTCTAGGTTTTAATTATGAAGTTTTACTCTTATCAGACTTATTAATTCTTTGTTTTGCATACAACTCCAACTATTTGATGTTTATTCGATTTTTAATGAAAAATTATCTACAAATAATTCTACAATTCCTGCGTTGGGATTTGCCGTAGCCCCCACTTGGATCCTTTCATAGAATACAGGTTCTTGCAGTGTGAAATTAATTCCATTTTGTGCAAACACATCTGAGAAAATCTCTGGATTAGGAAAATTCATTCCGACAGTAGAAATTACTTCATTTTCGTTAATTTTTAAACTATTCAATCCTTCCTGTTGTTGGTCTGACAATTGCATTTTCCATTCTACAGTTACCCATTCATTTCTTGGGAATGATAAGTTGGTTTGTTCAATCGTTACATCCGATATTTTACCTCGTTCTATAGACAAGAAACCGTTACCTGTAATTTTTAAGCGTACTCCAGGACATTGATTATCACCATCAGATGATTGTTCCATATCTACCGATGGGTCCCAACAGGAACAACACTCCAAATCCACTAAAAACAAATCTGCAATTGACTCATTAGAAGCTACATAAAAATCTGCTTTTATAGTTACCGTACTACCTTCAAAAGCCTTAAAGCCAGCTTTTTCAATATCAATTTTAGATAAAATCTCATTGGATTGATTTGACAATAAACGTAATGAATTAATTCCTTTTGAAGTTGGGTTATTAACTATCGATATTTCATTTGTTGTTCCAGTAGGATTAACTTGTTGAATTAAAGTCCATCGACTGCCATCTAATGGGAACAATTCATTTAGATTATTATTTTGAACCTCAAAATCATCTTCAAACGTAAAAGATTCTTGCTGTATATTTAAATCAGTCGTATCATCACTATCACTGCAAGAAATCAGAAGAATACAACAGATTAAAAAAGAAAGTTTTTTCATAATTATTCAATACCTCGATTAACAACATTTAAAAAGCCTCTCAAAAGAAGCTCTTATATTATTTTAGTATTTCTCAAAAAGAAATATTAAAAACTGAATAGGCAAATTAACATAATCCAATAATATTATCTTATTTAGTGTAAAAATTTAACTTTTTAGGTTAAATTTCTACCATAACATATTTGATAGTAAAAAGCTTCAACACAATTCTTTTATGCCTCTAATTTCCCTTTCTTTCTTCATTTAGAAAAATAAAGAGAAAATTCCCCAAATATGCGTTTAAGAAATATTTAAGAAATAAGTGAAAAATCATTTTTTTCACAGTTTAAAAACAACTAAAAGTCTCAATAAAATCAATAGCTGAGAAGATTTTTGGCATCCAACATAGTTTTAGAAAATTACGTCTTAACAGTAATAAAAATACAGGGTAAGTAACACTAAAACAAGTATTTATACCCGTATAATATCCAGTAGTCTTTTTTTAAACTTGTATAGAGATAAGCAACCAGCTTACTCAGAGTTTAAGACAAAAACTCGGAAAAATTATTATTAATAAACCTAAAAATTTTAAATTATGTCAAATGCAACTTCAACACAAAATCCAGTAATTAATCAGCAAGGTTCTGCAGCTATCGATTCAGGTCAATTCGCTACCTGGAACACAGCAAATGGTTCTACTTCTACTTTAACCATTTCTAACTCAAGCAGAGCTAACACTCTATCATTAGGTATTACAGGAGCTCCCACAACTGGGATTATTGTTCAAGTAAACGGTGTAAGCCAGCCAACATTGAATAATTTTTATCAGATTCCACCTAACACGCCTTCTTATACTATCCAGGCACAAGGTGATTTTGCAGGAACGATTGTTACTATTACTAACAACACGAATGCACAGAATGACGCTACTGCTCAAATTCAGGCGCAAACCACAAAGAATTAATATAAAGAAAGGGTTATATACATTGTATATAGCCCTTCTTTTTTCAGTATTTGTCAGTAGCTATACTTATGCTCAAAAGATTGTAAAGTCTAAATTAGACACCATAGTGCTTTCGCAATATGAGTATGCTATTTTGAGCACTAACAATGGGTCTCAGTGTATTTGTTATATTAATAATATTAGTAAAGCACAGAAAGCAACTGTGGTTAATACGGGCGACACTCAAAACATAAAATTTAATGACAGTACTCAATTTAACGGTATCCATAAGTTAGCTATCCGACAACAACTCATTGCAGTTGCTGATTTTAAAGGCAGTCAATTGATTGTATCAAATCTTTCTCCTTATGAAATTATGGTTCTTGTATCCATTTTATGTCCTGAGGATGAATAATATTATAAGAATATTAAAATAGCTCTAAAACAAACTTTTTACAGCTATTCTGGTGTTCTTAATGGCATTTTTAACATACGTCACACACAGATTATTCTTATATCATGGGATCAACTCAACAGGATACCGAGGGTACCCTATTCAGTAATGTTAACTCAGGAGATGAAGCATTATACATTAACACCTCATCCGATCTAAATCATTGGTCAGCTATCGTATTGCCAAAAGATTCTACCTATAAAGAATCTTCTCTTACGCTATCAAAATCTACCACTTTAAGTGTTTATTTTCTATTTGCTAAAGAAGCTCCTAACAAAGATACCATTTCTACATATCTAGATGAAGTTAGAGAGTATTTAGAAAAGTACCGACAAAATTTTTCTAATAACTTAACCACAGCTTGGTTAGAAGAGGTTGATCAAACACCTAATGATGATAATACCGTAGCTATAAGTTTTTATGTAAACTCACAAAATGTAATTAAAGTCAGCCAAACTTTTAATTATACTATGGGTAATAATTTTGCTACGCTTTCTATTCAAAATAATACAGCGGTATCTTTTATTCCAGAAGGCGCAGCTACCCAAATACAACTAGCTTACGATTCCAATAGCCCTAACATGTCCTTCGATAGTAAAGAATATGGTAGTGACACTCTCTTAAATAAGGATATGTCGATATCTTTTTCTCAATACAATTGTGGTGCATTTGGATTTCCTCTAGGGTTTAATCTTGAGAGTGATTTTAAAGCTTTCTTTTTAGAAACGTGTTATTATCACACTGATCCTACTGATAGTACAATTACAAAATTCAATTACCCAGTATTTAAAACATTATCAGATACTGATTATGCCTTGACACAAGCTGCAATTGACCCTTTAGATATTACGAACACTAATGGTTTGAACACTTATTTTGCTTTTACAGGAACAACATACAATATCAGCACAAGAGCTTCAACTACTTGTTGTTTACCTAGCTATTTTTCTATTAACACAGGATATCCTATCACCTTATGGCCAAAAATTGATCTTGTTGAAAATAGCAATCCAGACAATAACCTCATCCCTTCTTCTTATAGCTCCAGATTAGTTATTTCTCCTCAAGACGCTAAAGAAACTGAACGATTTTATTTACAGCCTGAAGGTGATTTTTTTATGGATCCAGAATCTGATCAGACAGATGAAAATGGTCAATTTGATTTTTTACCTGGATTATCAGGGACCGAAATCATTACATTCACTCCATACTCAAATAATAATGGGGAACCTACCGGAGACACATTGCGGTTTAAAAGC
The DNA here is from genome assembly GCF_034322225.1 of Aquimarina callyspongiae. Classification (NCBI taxonomy): domain Bacteria; kingdom Pseudomonadati; phylum Bacteroidota; class Flavobacteriia; order Flavobacteriales; family Flavobacteriaceae; genus Aquimarina; species Aquimarina callyspongiae. Next base: position 554,231 of record NZ_JAXLPA010000004.1, read on the forward strand.
AAAGAAGCTGCTTATGCTCCAAACTTTCCAGCCCAGGAACTTTCTCTTGTAAATCCAGGAACTAATGATCCTACATTAGATAAAACCTATCTAACTGGTTGGGTCAATGTAGTATCTGATGTTTCAGAAAATGTTCAATACGTTTCACAACCTGAAGGTGCTTCTTTATTTGCCAAGGATCATGGAGTAAGCGAAACGGTTAATGGCAAAGCTAATCTCTTAGGATTTTATGAGCCCAGTGTTGATATGCCTCAACAAGAATTTTATGTTCCTATTGCCCCTTACTTGAATGCTGAAACCAATCCACAATATCCCGGAAACGAAAATCTACCAACTTTTGAATCTCAAATCCTGAGTAAAGAACGAAAAGCATTAATTACAAACCAACTAACAACCGCCAGAGTTTCTAAAAGTGCTAGTAAAAGAACTCGATTATCAAGTAACGCAGATACAGATTATACCAGCTCAACCACACCACAAGGTCTAATCGCTCATGTTAATAATAAGGGCTCTTGGAGTTTACTCAATCTAGGTCAAAATGAGATACAGGCAGGAGCCACTCCTGAATACTTATATCCCGAGAATCAAACTCCAGTAGACCCTGCTCAGTATCAGATGAGTTTTATCAACTTATCCACTACGTTACAAAGTGCTTTTCTAACCAATCAGCAATTTTTAGTAGCTACTCAAAACAATCATTTAGGCAAATTGTTTTCTACCAGTGGTGAACAAGGAGGTCAAACCACAACTGAAGCTATATTCAATAACAAAATGTCAATAGAAGATTGGCCATTTGATATTAACGTAGGAACATCAAATACTTATGCAGATTATAACAATGTAGTTATATTTAAATTTTGTAGCGGAACTTTAATAGATCGTGTTAAAGACCCTAAAACCTGGACACAACCCAATACTTTTAATACCGAAGGAGTTGATGACCCTGCAAATGCTTATCAACAATTAATCGCAATATCTTCATGGGTTCAGAATTATATTCAGGAAGCTGAAGAAGCTTATCAGTATGGTTTAGATCATCCAGAAAGTAATCAGGCGATTCTTTATGAAAAGTTTCATAAAATCATTAATAGTAAAGAATGGAATGGGATTTTAGTACTGAAAGCAGATATTGATTTACAAGAATTTCCTCAACAACTAAAAGGTTTGATATCTGGTATTGATTTAACCAGGTTCAACGCCCATCATTTTGGAATAGAAGTCAACAAAGTAAATGCTGAAGGTGAAATCCAAATGGAAAAAACCAGTTCTCTTTTTGGACTTATTAACTATTTAGATACTGCATATCAACAGCAACTTATGCAAGGTTTAAATGCCAATAAACCTGTACCTCCATTAGCAGGCGCTACATATGACTTTAAAGTACTTCAATTACAAGTTCTTTTTGAAAATACTACTATTAAGTTCTTTCAGAGCAAGGTACAATTAACAATGAATAACTTATTTTCTGATAATGTTATAGGCACTAATAATAAATACGGCGCCAATACTCTAAACACTGTAGTTCTGGATGGTACTTATCAAGATCATGATGGTACACCAGTGTATGTATTTGAAAATACAGATGACAACCTGTTTTATTTTAACAGCAACTTGCTTAAAAATGTTGAAATCACCAAGATTCAATTTAATACCTTAACTACCGATCCTGCTGCCACCCATATAGAATCTCGTTTTACCATGTGGGGATATCTAAACTATGCAGTGATGAAAACAACCACCCCTGCAACAGATGAAACCGAAGAAACCACTGTTATAATGGATGCTTTTTCTTTTGGAAATAGCGACGGTACAGATTCTGATATTATAGATGGTTTAAATTATAGTAATCTATACATCAACATGGCATTTAACATCAGTACACCCACTGTGGTAGATTATGCATTTGATGCTTCTCAGATAGTATTTAACTCTAACTTAAGTACCGCAAGACCATTGAGTTTATATCCCAATTTTGCACTACAGATCAATAACCTGGTTACTGGAGATGATAACACGATGCCGCCTAGTTTAGGATATCTTAATTTAAGTTTACCTGGAATCAATACTACAGGGCTATCAGGAAACTGGTACGGTCTAGAAATGACCTTAAATATGGGAACACCAGGTGAACTGGCATCATCACTCGATTTTAATGCTAGTTTATTGATTGCCTGGAGTCCTGGAAATAAAGCTACCGATACTGCCTATAATGCCTTTGTAGGGATAAAACTTCCTGGAACCAGCAGTAATGCTAAACTTCTAAGCCTTCAAGGAGTATTAAAGCTATCTATAGATACCTTAAAATTAGAATATGTTGAAGCTCAGCAATCATATCTGATGACATTGAGTAAAATCGCATTAAAATTTCTTGGGATTCTTAAACTCCCTCCAGGAGGAAGTACCAATTTTTTACTTTTTGGAAATCCAAATCCTGGAGCTACTGCCAAAAGTTTGGGCTGGTATGCTGCATATAACAAAACTAAATCATAGATCATGGCGAGAATACTCTATTGGAACATACAACAATTTGGGATTAATAAGATTAATCAAATAGGCAGAAAACGAGATCGCCTGGGTAATCGCTTGCGCACTCCGGAATCGGGATATAGACGTGATGTTATCAGAACTACATTGACTCAAAACGCTCCTGATATTTTTGTTGTGGTAGAAACAAGTACAGGAGGCGGAGCGCCAGGAACTTTGATAAGTGCCGGAGGATCTACAGGATCACGTTATCTCTTGGGACTCATACGCAATTGGCTGGGTAATACCTGGATGTTAGTTCCTCCTCTTAGACTAGGTATGAACGGAGTAACAGAAGGTATTTCAGTATACTACAACAGTGCCAATCTTGATTTTAGTGGACCTTGGGGGTGGCAAGGTGGAGGAAATGCTTCTGATTCTGTGGCTAATATTGGTGCCATGAATCTTGCCAACTATGCAAATCCCTGGAATGCTACTCTTCCTGCCGGAAATGTAAATGCAAACTCTACTATTAATGCTAATCGTGCATTCAGGCAGCTTGCAGGACAATGGCAATTCAGAGGACCAGGAGTAGGTATGGCTCCCGGACCGGTATTAGGATTTCCTAATAACTTTAATAGAACTCCTTATCTCACTACTTTTTGGGATAATGCAAATAACAGAACCATTAAGTTGATGTCTTTTCACGCATCTCCAAAAAAAAATCAGGCGGCTAATGGTACAAATCAGTTATCTAATATCCAGGAAATGACTGCAAATCTTGCCGCTAATGAAGTTGGTGTTATCGTGGGAGATTTTAACGTAGATCTTTTTAATACTCATTTTGAACCCATCGCTTATAACAATCTTACAGGAGCTGCTGGATATACCCGTTCTATAAACCCAACGGCTAATCAATGGCCCGACAAAGGATATGTATGTACTATGATACGATCTCACAATAGTGCGAGGCCTTGGGATACTAATGGATATCCTGGATACGAATACGTGATTCAAGACACTTATTCCAGTGTAGACAATATATTATCCCGATACGGTGCTAATGCAGGAGGCCCTGCCGCCAATATTACTATTGCCAATCGCGTTACCGGAACCCCTTACAATCTTGATCCCAATGCTCCTATGGGAGTTCCAGCTGGTCATTATGCTTATACAACCGGAATGGCTCAAATACCTGTTGGTATGGCAAATGCAGGATCCCCAGTAGCATTACCATTACCTCCTAACGGTCCCAATGGCGTAGGAGGATATGCTCCAGGAAATATAGGAGCGTTAAGTCGATTCAAAGGATGGGCTAACTATCGAAGAATTCGAAGTACCAGCGATCACATGGCATTAATCATAGATATATAACAGAACACACAATTGTATTATGAGTCTTTCTAATCTTGCAACTACTTTTAGAGAACAAGCAGCAGCTAATGATGGAAACATTACTATCAACGCTGCAACTTTTACAGATTCTCAATTGACTCCTCCTGAAGGTTTGGATGAATTACTAACCAAAGCATATCAATTACCTGACGGGAAATTTTTACTAATCGATACATCTGGTACTTCTATCCCAGATCCTACAGGTGATACATTAACGATATCTGATGCAGCAGCAACTATACTCAATGTAGATAAGGCGAATACAAATGTTACTCTGGTTGTAACGGCTAATCCAAGTGGAGATGTTCAGTTTACAATACTTATCGATCTAAGCGACTGGAAATTTGATACCAGTTGGGAATACATGACTGGTGGTGTATTTGATAATATTCCTTATAGTTCTCCCGCCTTTATTTTTAGTACAGAAGATATCTCTGGGTTTTCATGGCAAAATCAAACTATACCATTAGTAACCGGACAAAACTTTGCATCACTCATTACATTAACAAAATGGCTTAAACCTGTTGTTGATTTTCTTACATCGTGGTCCTCAAGTACCCGATTAGCATTAGTAGGAAGCTTAGATCCTTCTGCTGTCAATAATGAAGATATTATTTACCCAGAAATGAATCTTTTTGTGGCTATAGATGCTACAGTAATCTCTTTAGATTTTTTAGAGGTAAGTAATCCCGGAGTAGGGTTTCAAATCAAAACAATTGAAGAATCTACAAATCAAGATCCTGATATAGAAAGAATTGGTCTTGCTGCTGATGAAGAAACTGAAAAAACACAAACTCCAGTTTTATATTTTCAACTTACATTACATTTAGGAGATGATATTTCTATGGATTTTAGTGCAGGGATTATTACAGAATCTTCTGCTTTTGACATTAATGTAACATCAGATCCTAATAAACCAGTAACTCCTTTAAACCTGTTTTCTTTAATGGCAGGCAATAATTGGTTTACGATCGTACCTCCTACTCTTCAACAATTTTTAAATAGTATCGCTTTTAAAGGGTTCAGCACATCTCTTGATTTTACTGATGGATTAAGCATTAACAGTGTATCAACATTAGTTGGATCTAACGGTGCGTGGAATCTTTTTGATAATTTTACTATCCAGGAATTTGATGTCAATTGGTTAGTTACCGGTCCTGGAACGATCAATGCTCAAAGTATCTTTTTTTCAGCTCGAGCAGATTTTTTTCCAACCATATTCAAAGGAGGTTTTGATGTAGAAATCACATCAGATCTTACTTTATCCGCTTCTTTTGATGGTACCGTTTCAATTAATGATCTATTAGCCGCTATAACCGGTGGTTTTATAAAAATACCAGAAAGCCTCGTGAGTATCGTATTAACTGGGTTTGGTATTGATATGGATATTAACCAAAAATACTATGCCTTTGCCGCTACAGGAGATGTTTCTTTTGATATTATTACCAATATATCATTAACCGATGCCGCATTACAACTTACTTCTACTTCTCCGGTAAATGAATCTGGATCAAACGTATATACAGCAGCTATCAGTGGTCTATTTACTATTGGAGATCTAATGTTGCAATCAGCAGTAAATTACAACTCTTCTACAGAAGATGGCGGATGGGATTTAACCATAGGTATGCCAGAAGGAGACAAGCTAGATCTAGGGCAATTAATAGATGGGTTATTTAAAAAAGTAGGCTTCGAATTGCCTACTAGTTTTTTGCCCGCAGATCTGGCCGTTACCAGTTTTGATCTTACAGCAGATATCCCTAACGGAGATGAAAAAGGTTCTTATGATGTAAAAACCAGTATAGAGTGGATATTTACTTTTCCTATAATCAATCAGAAAATTGATATTACTGCAGCTTTAGCCTTAAAATATGATGCTACGAAAGAAGTAGGAAAACAATATTCTGGTGGCGTAATGGGAAGCATACTTCTCGAATACTTTAATGCAGAAGTTAAAATTGGATATAATTTTGACGGAGATGACCAACTATTAATGATCGAATGGGAAGGCTTTATCGCCAAATATGATGTTGCTGCCGAAAGTCGAACAATTACTTTTGAGATCAAAAACTGGAGCGTAGGATCTTTACTTACTTCATTCATGAAAATGCTGTTTGATCCTAACTTTGAATTAGATGCTCCTTGGGATATTCTTAATAAAGTAAGCCTTGATGGTTTTAAAGTTACCTATAATCTGGATACTAAAGAAGTCGTTGTAGATTATAAACTACCTAAAAGCCTTGATTTAATATTCATCACCATTAACGGAATCAAACTTACCAAAAATGCACAAGGCGTTCAAATATCATTTGATGGTAGTTCTGTAGTACCTTCTGTCAATAACAGTAGTGTTTTTGATAAAGAAAAAGGGCAAGATGTAAAAGATATGCCAGAAGTTCCAGGGCAAGGAACGCAATATTTTGATCTGCGATTATTAGCAATGGGACAACACGTTGAATTAAATAACGCTCCCCAATATCAGTCTATTAAAGAAGTGACTGACGCTATGGAAAAAGCTTTTGAAACCCCAGAAAATGGTACAGTACCGATTGGTCCTGGATCTGGAAACTCTTTGCTTTCTTTTAACGAAAATTCTAATTGGTTAATCGCAACTGATTTTGGAGTTCTTAATGCAGGAACTAAAGAAAAACCTGTATGGACATTAGAAATGCAAGCTGTATTTAATGATCCTAACTTATATGGTTTACGAATTGCAATGGCAGGTGGTAAAGCCAAAATTTTTGCCGGTTTGGATTTTGAGATCATGTATAAAAAAATCTCAGATGGCGTAGGCGTATATCAAATAGCACTTACATTACCAGATGCATTACGTTATTTACAGTTTGGAGCCGTCAACGTTACGCTACCATCTATAGCCTTGGCGATTTATACCAATGGCGATTTTATGGTAGATATTGGATTCCCTTACAATCTGGATTTCTCAAGATCTTTTACCGTTCAGGCGATCGTTCCTCCTGGTATTCCTGCCATGGGATCAGGAGGGTTTTATTTTGGAAAATTGAGCAGTGCAACCACCAAAAAAGTACCACAAACCAATTATGGTGATTTTAATCCGGTAATTGTTTTTGGGATTGGTATGCAAGTAGGTGTTGGATACAGCATTAATTATGGTGTATTAAAAGCTGGATTTAGTGTTACTATTTTCGGAATTCTTGAAGGAGTAATTGCTACATATCATCCTTATCAGGGAGCACTTCAGGAAAACAATAAAACCGAAGTAGAAACCTCTTATTATTATTGGTTACAGGGAACTCTAGGTTTAATTGGTAAACTCTATGGTTCTTTAGATTTCGGAATCATCTCTGCTTCAGTAAATATCACGGTAAAAGTATATGCACAGGCAACCTTAGAAGCATATAACAAAATGCCTTTGGCTATTGTAGCATCGGTAGATGTAAAAGTCACGGCAAAACTCAACTTAGGTCTATTCTCTATCAAGATTAACTTTAGCTTCAAAGCAGAAATACGAACTGATCTTACAATTGGCACAGATCAAACCAGTATGGCTCCTTGGAACAGGCAACTTTCTGATTCTATTGATAGTAGATCGTTAGTATATGCAGAAAAATCAAGTTTACTAACTGTATTGCCTACCAAAACAATGCATTATGATACTAAATTGGTAGCAAGTTCAGAGGAGAAATCACCTACATTAAATATATATTTTATTCCGCATCTTACGGTAGCTGGACCAGAAAATGGCAATTTAAAGGATCAGACTGCTCAATATGTTACTACGCTTTGGATTGACGCGCCAGATGCCGAAAACCCTGATAGCACAACAATTTCATCTTTTGAGTATTTAAGTCAGGATTTCTTCAGATGGTTGATACAAAATTATGCTGATGAATCCGGTACAGAAAGTACCAGAGCTACAGCAGATGGGTCTGCAGTATCAGAAGCGGATCTTCAAATGCTACTTGCTTTATTATCCAACGAAGACAACCCAATACCAATTCCTACGGATAAGTTGTTATCATTCCTAGAAGATACTTTTGAAGCGGTAAATATTCAAAATGTGACTGAAAGTGCAAAACCTGAAACTGCTGCTGTATTCCCGATGTTCTTTGATTTAGAATTATCGGTTCCAGATGCAAAAGTTGATGTCAACTTCAATAATTATAATATGGCTACAGATGAATATTTATCTGAAGTTAAAAAATGGTTTAATGAACTGGTAGTTAAAGTATCAGAAGAAAATACCAATGCTGCTCTGAAAAAAAGCGCTTCTGTTGAGCATTCTATATCAACATTTGTTTTTGAAGATTATTTTGTATTGATAGGAAAACAGCTCATAGGATATGCAGAGGATGCTTTAAAGAACTATACATATCCTTTATCAAACGGTAATAGTTTAAGTGCGATGGCCAACTGGGCAAACAGCATTAGTACTTCTGATGGTACAACTAATACTGTAAAAATTAGTGATATCTCTAAAGCTAATCAATCACACCCACTAAATAGTGAAATCAATGTTCAAATCACAGGAGTGATGTATACGATTCTAGATGGGGATAATTTTGTTTCTATTGGAGCAAAGTATGCATTAGAAACTGCTTTACTTATTACTCAAAATGCAGTCATTCCTGGATTATTACAAGTTCAAGAGATCACTTATAATTCTAATACCTATACAGTCAAAATTACTGATACTATTACTGATGTAGCTACTGGATTACAAACTACAGTTTCTGATTTGGCTAATGATTCGGATTTCCAAAAGAATACACTTTTAACCACTGAAGCAGTATTGATTATAGCAGCTGCAAATTATATAGCAAAAAGTGAAGATACCTTCTCTTCTATTGCTAGTACAGTTTATGACAACATTTCTGTTTCTGATCTCTTATTACAAAACCAATCTGTTCCGGGATTATTTATAACTGGCAATTCATTTACGTACGATACTACTACATATGATATTGTACCAGGTGATACACTTACAGGCATTGCAAAAAAACTAAGTACACCTACCACAACCGTAACCGTAAATGATCTTGCTAATGATACTCAGGTTCAAACATTACAGGTACAACCTTTAGGTGCATTATTAATTCAACCTTTTACACATACGACTGCTTCTTTCAGTAATCCGGATGACGCAGAAACTTTAGGTAAAATTGCTCAAAAGTACAGTACTACTTCAGAAATATTAGGAACAAACTATACTAACCAACAGCTAAACAACTTATTCTATGATTCTGATAATTACAGTACAGCAAACATACCTGGATTAAGGTGTTTAGATGTACAAAGTATATTAGATTATTTTAAAGCAAATCAATCTTATACACAATTATCTGGTATGGTATCCAGATATCAACTTCACGGGATGAGGTTACCAACAACATTACCTGGATTGACACTCAACGCAGATTCGTCTTGTACTGGTGATGATTGTGCATTATATCAATTAACAGGGCAGCAGTTTGAAATCCCTGCTGACGTTAAAGAAGGATTCACAATAAATTTAATTAATACCACACTGGATTGGTTACAATTTAATGGAAACGTACCTTCTGGAGATCCAAAAGAAGCCATATTACCGATAACATTAACGACAGAAGATATCTCACAAATCTCTACAGTAATTGATTATGCTCAAAAAACAGGTATTGAACCAGATATTCTAAAACTGACTCCTATCACGCCTTATAATTTGATCCCGGTTCAATATACATTCCAAACTGTTACTCAATGGAGCACTTCAGGAGTAGTAAACCTTCCTTATGGCAGTTTAGGAAATCAAACTGACATTTCTCCTCTTATCTGGAATTTCCCATCAGGGCTTCTGCAACAGATTGCTTTACCAAAACGAGCTGGATCAGCGATGGATATTCAGATAGGAACGTATAATGCCACAACTGGTGTTATGGATTATAAAAATTCTGACTATTATGGCTGGTCGACCCTCTTAGAAATAGATATCAAAAAACAAGCTGATGATACAGCTCCAGGAACTAGTGCTTTTACCTACGAATTAATTGGGGCCAATGAATCCGGTACTCAAATTCTCGAAAGATTACTAAGAGTTTTAGATCCTAATTCTGGTAATAACAATCAGGGAGTAATTGAGGATATACAGTGGCTATACGAAGGAAGTGACGGATTACTTTCTGTTGGAAATATTAACATGAAAACGTTTGTTGTTCAATCTAATTTATCGACAGAAACAAATCCTGCACAACCTTCTTCTGCTTTATTAAGAAGTGTCGCAGAATCTCCAGAATCTAATGGGGTTTTAAATACCCTCTACGACTTTATAAAGCTACTATGGGAGTGTAGTATTACGAGATCCGGAGGATATTATCTGTTATATAATGAAATTGAAGACAATACTGGTTTTCCAGATACTATTTTTGACACTTCAGACAATGCCTCTATCTCATTGCTTGTAACCTACAGCAAATCTTATGATAATGTTCTTACAGACTTTATGAATTGTGCTATAACTGGTGATAAAATAGATACTTCATCTTCTATCGTTTATGCAGAATCCAAGGCTCAAGAAGATCTAAATTATACAACAACCTCAGCCAATGAAACGTTGCAAAGTATTTCGTCTCAATACAATATTTTAATTAGCGAACTTGCCAAGCTCAATGAAACTGATGTAAAACTTAACACCTCTGCAAGTCCTATTACTCTTACTGGATTGCAATACGAAGTAGGTCTTCCTTCGGATACTCCGTCTAATACCCTAACCGCTATTGCAGATTATTTTAATGTAGACCCGAATGATGTTAAAAGTCTAAATCCTGATATTACAGATTGGGATAATTTACCAGTATGGCAATTAATAGAAATCCCTACGGTTACTTATCAAATAACTACAGGAGAAGGCACTCCTGGCAATACTATGCAAAGTATTGCAGCTTATTATTTTATTGATGTTGATACCCTATCATTTATAATTAGAAATGATGCTGTTTTTGCAAACAATACAACATTTACGATAATTGATCAAATAGTACATAAAGTATCTTCAATACAACAAGGTACAGCAGGTTTTGAATTAAACCGTACAGATCCTGGAACTCCTCCAGATAATCCAAGTGATTCTGGGTATGCCGAAATTTATTTAAATAACCTATACAATTTATTGAATTATCAAGTTGTAGCTAATCGATATTTTAATAAAAGTATTGTTGGATTACCATCTGGTCCAGCTAATCCTGATGACCAAAACAAAGAAAATACAGATTCACCTTGGAATTACAACCAGGTAATTCCTATTGCTCAATATGCAGTAGACAATCCTAACAACTCTTATCCAGAAGGATATCCTCAAAAAGACGATAATCCTTATAGAGGCATCGGAAACACTTTACAAATACATTTTGACTGGGTTGATTATTATGGTAATGAAACGGTAACACCATTTAGTGATCCAGAATTAAACACTAATTCACCACTTAATAATCCACCAGTTCAAGTAGGGTATCTTGATGAACTAAAAGGGTTCTCACAATGGCCTAGCCTTTTTATCACCTATGATGTAAAACTAGAAAATGATATTGATCCAGAATTATTATTAAATTTCTCTTTTGACATTACGCGATATCAAAATACCGATGGTAAACCTTGTGTATCTGACCCTAATGATCCTGATGCTCCTGATTATCAAAAAAATGCTTTACACGATTTAGCGATTTACACAAACATTTATTATCAAATCAATCAATATAACCCTGATAAAAAAGATCAGAATACGGTTACACTCACATTAAGCACTTCTTTACTGCCTGGTATCGAAACCAATGTTGATTTAGGGCCTATTAATGATTTTGTAAAAGAAATTTATACTTATTTATATGCCATTGCATACTGTAAAACTGTTGGTTCGGCTCCTTCAATGAATTCTCTAAAACAACCTGTTACTATAGCAGATCTGGAAACCGCTTCTATTTTTGAGTTAACTGTAGTATTGGACATGGAGAGAGATCTTTCTTTTGTAAATAATGATTTTAAAGATAGTCCATCGGTTACATCAGCAAGTACAGTAGTTCAACCAAACACATATATTCCAGATGGTGAGCAAGAGAATAGTGCTGGAGAAAAAGTTCAAAATCATTCATTAACAGAATTTGCAATCAATTTTGAAAAAACTTTCTATCAAGAAAACGAATACGTGCTTAAAATTGCTACAGGAGTAAATGAAGCGCTGGCTGGTAGTCAAAACAATCAAGCTATTTATATTGTAAGAATGGGATTAAAACCTGATAATGGTATCTATTGGAATGTAGAACCATCAGGATCTTATGAACTTACCAATGATTCCATTGCTAAACTTACTTCTTCTGGAGTTCCTACTTCGGTAACCGACAAGCTTACATCTTTGATAGGTACTATATACTCTAATAGAACAAGTTTTGATACAGCGCTACAAGGAGTTTTAACAGATGAAGAATTTACCACCTATCAAGTACAGATTTATACTTATAGTTTATTAAATGCTTCTTTCTATGCTCCTTTACCAATTTCTACGAGTCTAACTTCTAAAAATGATGTCCCTATATGTTCGTATGTTACTGGTAAAGGATTAGATTGTGATAAAGGCTCTGTTAAGAACTTTACAGGTATTGATATGGATATTTGGGGTAAACAATGTCTAGATGCTATTGATCTATTCTTAGGTTCAGAATTTGCAGTACCAGGATTTCTAGTAGATCAATTAAAATCTGAAGAAGAAAAAGCATTTTTACAACAACAAGGAATTGATGCTACATCATATCTTGAAGCCATAACAAATTCAAAATCGTTACTTGCAGAAACTATCTCAACCAAAGTAGCACCTATTCTAACTGCACCAGAAGTAAGCACCTCTGGAACATTAAGTGCACAAGAAAAGTTTAAACAACAATTACTGATGCAGTTAGGAAACACGTATACTATTAATGCGGTAGTACAAATGCAGGTAACCGCTCAATCCGGAATAACAAGAGAAGATCCTGATCAGATTGCTCCGCGATTATATGGTACTCCTGGCATTGTTAATAATACTGAAGAAGATAGCAAGTTATATTCAATATCGAATGCTAAGATTCAATTGGATTTTGAAGATGGAGAAAAAACATCAGATATGTCTTTTATCTTCTCAACAAAAAATGCCAAAGAATTTACTACAGTACCTCTTGATATGGATTATCAAATTACTCATATCGAATTTGATATTACAGATGTACCTGATGTAAAAGGATATCAGGCCTCACAATGGTTAACGTTTATAGTGCCAATAAATCTGGCAGAAACCGCAGAACCTGATTTTGATAACTCACCATTACAGCAGTCTTTAGGAACTGTAGATATTCCTATTGTACTGCGTAACTATCCTAAACCGCCAACATTAACAACTCAAGAAGGTAATGCGGTATCGGTATCTGGTGATACGACCAAGGAGATACTTGAAAAAGCTTCTGAATGGAATTTTACTTATACCTATTCTGAAGATCAAGCGGCACAGGATCAAATCTATTCAGATATTACATTCAATACTTTTGATAATCAACTAAACGCTGCTTTACGTAGTAGCAGTGCCAGAAATCTATTTAATGATATGGCTCAGATGATAAGTGTATGGACGCCTGTACTAAATGATATGACCAAATATTTAACACTCATATCTCCATCATCTGATGAAACTGATCCTAATCTTGATAATGCATTTTATGCAATGCAAGCTATGGTACAATTGACTAACAACCTTGCCCTAGCCTGGAGTCAGTATAATAAAAACACTGCATTCTTAAAATCGTCTCAAGAGACAATAAGTGCCTATGATTTTATTATACAGCAAAAAGAGGACCTACATTTTACTACTACTTGTGATTGTCAAGATAATGAAGAATGCAAACGTCTGGTAGTTACTATAGTTCCTCCTCAAGATATGTCTGAACTTGATAAACAACTATTTATTAATGAATTAACTGTTCAACAAGCTGATATACCTAATATTCCTGTAATTAATATCAAAGATTACACAAGAGTACAAGCAACCGATGAATCTGGAACACCTATTGAAAACTCATATTGGTATGTAAAAGATCCGGATGCAAAAACAAAAGAATATTTAGGATATCCTTGTTCTTTTGAAATTCCGGATAGAACCGTTGAGGTAAGTGGATTAAATGTATTACAATTCCAAAATACGTGGGCAGGGATCGCAGTGATTAGAAACGAAGGTTTGGTAGAAGACAATCCTACAAACAATAATTTTATTTACCGTACTCCATTAGTCAGGTTCTCTAATAAACTAATTCCATTACTAAGTAACAATACACCAATTGATATTGCCAAAATAGTAAATGAGAATGGAAGCACATTACCATTATCAGAGCATTTAGCTACATTCTTTAAAACATTTTTCACCTATGATGAATTAGCACAACAAACCATCAAAATAAGTGGTGCATGGAACTATTCGTTGCAGGCAAAATCCGAAAGTGATTTACCATCAATCCAACTACCGATATTATTATACACTCCTTTTTCCTTTGAAATCCCTGGAGATTATGAAATCCCAACAGGAGGATGCCCGGGAGAAATTACAGCCGATACTCCTTTTGTGTGTCAATTGGCAGAAGCTTTAGGAAAATGGTATCAAGAGAACAAACCAACAACTACAGATGCATATTTTTCATTTGACCTATCCGTGTTCTCTGCAGTAACCGAAACTCAGTTACCACTGATCCAATTATCTAATTTGACACTTCCATATAAAAATATTAAAGGATTATAAATAAAAAAATAGACAAGGGTAGTTAATACTGCCCTTGCCTATCTCTGGTTAACAAAAACTAAATTAGTGAAACAAACTCTATAATATCAATTAGAAATCTATAATTGATATTCTTATTAAAGGCTAAAATTAACTCTCGCAAATAAAAATCTACCGGAATATCCAAATTGAGAAGTTCTTCTTGAAAATACGAACTGATCTCCTGCTGTTCCTCCTGCTCTATTCTCATCTGGATATACATCTAGCAGATTATTGGCTCCAATAGTAATATTTAGGTTTTCAAAAAGCTCTGTGGATACAGAAAGGTCAGTAACTATTTTTCCTCCATAAATTGCATCATCACTTACCGGTGTGCCATCTACTCTTGGGTCTCCATTAAAATCATCAGGATCCGTAACTTCGCCAAAGAACACATTTCTAAGTAAAACATTATATTTTCCTATAGAAAGGGCATTAGTAAGACTTAGTTTAGTTCTTGGTTGCGCTAAAGTTAAAAACGCTTCTTCCTGAGCGTCAAAAAAGTTTCCTCCTTGACCGGCATTAGCAATTCTTTCTGGTACACGAATTTCTTCTACTTCAGTTTTTGCAAAAGTAGCGGACAAATCACTTTTTAATGTAGTATTTTCTCCCAGCTCAGCTTTATGAGCAATAACTACGTCAATACCTTGTGATTTAGTATCAATAGCGTTCACAAAGAAACGTGCACTAGTGGCTCCAGCAGCCTGGAATATTTGTGTTAATTCTGGATCTCCTCCATTACCAAAACTACCACTATATACAATTCTATCATCTATATTGATCAAATATGCATCGGCGGTGATCGTAAAGTTTTGAATTTTTGCAGTTAGTCCTAAACTATAGCTATCAGAGGTCTCTTCTTTTAATTGAGCAATCCCTATTAAAGCAGCTGCTCTACTATCATTAGTAAATGTCCCTTGTTCAAAAGGTTGGTTATCTACAAAAACAGTACTCGTTCTGCTAAAAAACTGCTGGTGTAATGAAGGGGCTCTAAAACCTGTACTATTAGCTCCTCGCACAGATAAATTTTCTGATATCTTATACCGTGTTGCCAGTTTGTAGTTAAATGTATCTCCAAAATCAGAGAAGCTTTCATATCTTCCGGCAAGGCTTACCAGCCAGTCCTCTGTAAAATCAGCTTCCAGGTCAATATATCCTGCAATACTATTTCTATATTTATCAGTTTCATTATTGGGGTCATATCCTCTAAATACTTGCGATCCTCCACCTAATACTGCTCCGGTAAAATTATTACGTACTAATTGATCATCTGGTGTAGCACTATTTACTGGGTTTCCGTTAATATCATAACTAGTATAAGAAGCTTCTTCTCCAGCTTCAATCGCATAATTTTCTACTTTATATTCTGCTCCTAATGCAACATTAAATCCGCTAAAAATATCTTCATGAAATCTATTAATATCAAGATTGGTAGTGTTTTGCATAAAACTCAATGCTCCGGCATCAAATGTACGAGGCGTAGCAACTCCTAGTGTTCCGTTACTTGAGTTACCAACTGTAATATCAAAGGTATTGATCCCGTAGGTATTTGAAAAATCAACATCCCATTCTTTGACTTTTCCTTTAATTCCTATGGCAATGGATTTATCTACGATATCGGTTCCTATGTTGGGTAAAAAACCATTTGGAAATGCTGGAGTATTGGCACGACCATCTCCTTGTGCTGGTCTTCTATAAAACCCTGATGCCAGACCTTCTCGATAACTTATTCCTCCAAAACTATAAATCTCGGATTCTTCACTTAGCGGAATAGACATATTGGCAAAGAATTTTCCTTCTCTTAATTTGGCAGTACCTACTTTAAATCTAAAATCAGCACGAGTTAATCCACGTGCAGCCAGTTCATCTTCATCTGCATCAAAATCTAATAATCCTCTAAAAGTATCAATATCTGCAGGATTACTCACATCCAGAGCTGCAATCTGATCTCTTGTTGCCTGATCAAGATATGTAATTCCTTGTGCTGCGGTTTGATAATCTGCCAATGTCATTTCGGCTACATTTCCTCCTCCAGCAGCAAATACACGTTCTGCGGCGTGATATCCTCTAAAAATATCACCTTGATAATCACGGTTACGTAATGCCGGCTCTCTAGTTGCTAAAGACCCCGTAAAATTGATATACCCTCCGTTCTCTCCTATTGGTAATCCGTAATTAGCTTCTATTTTCACTTTTTCTCCATCACTACCGCCATCAAACTGATTAGAATTCTTACTAAAATTAGCTCCTGTAGTTACTGTAAGATCTAGTTTACCGGTTGCTTTTTTCAATACAATATTAATCACACCTGCTATTGCATCAGAACCATATTGTGCAGCAGCACCGTCACGTAACACCTCTATACGTTGGATAGCTGCTGTAGGAATTGCATTCATATCGGTTCCTACACTACCTGCTCCAACAGTACCATTTACATTTACCAAAGAAGTATTATGTCTTCTTTTCCCGTTAATTAATACTAATACCTGATCTGGTCCTAATCCACGAAGGGAAGCAGGATCAATATGGTCTGTTCCATCAGAAACAGTTTGTGTTTGTGATGTAAAAGAAGGTGCTACATAGTTTAAAATTTCATTTACCGACGTTTGCGGTCCTTGTGTTGCTATTTCAGTAATATCAATTACATCAATTGGTACAGCTGTTTGAGTTGCCGTACGGCTTGGGTTTCTAGACCCTACAATAACAACATCGTCTAATTGTGCTGATGCATCTTTTAAGGTTACCGAAATAAAATCTTTTCCTGTCACATCAACTTCGGTAGTCTCAAAACCTATGTATGAAATAACCAGTATTGAAGCGTCTCCAGATAAACTAATGGTAAAATTACCTTCAAAATCTGTTTGCGCTCCAGTAGAAGTACCTTTTACTAATACATTGGCTCCAGGAAGTGGGCTTCCGTTAGAATCTTTTACATTACCCTTAATTTCTCGTTGTAACTTCTCTTTTTCTTTACTTGGATCCGCTTTTTTTAATACTACTTGTTTTCCTATAATAGCATAAGAAATGTCTGTATTTTCAAAAAGTAATTGTAGTACAGTATCTAATGTTTCTTTTTTAACCTTGATCGAAGTAACCTGACTCAGATCGACTTCATCGGTTATATAGAAAAATTTATACGAAGTCTGATTTTTAATCTCCTCTAATACCTTAGTAATGGGAGTTTTCTCAAAATCCAATTCTATTCTGCCCTGCGAAAAACTTGAGATCGCAGTCATCTGAAAGATGGAAAAACAAAATAAAACCAGTGTAAGCCTCATTTTTAATCTAATTGATTTGCGCGCTATACTTAAATTAAGCGTGCTGTTACCCTTTTTTTTCATAATTTTGAAAAGTTTGGTTATTAGTACTCAGTTAATTAATAATCCTACAAGTGAGGGAAGTGTTGCAGCACTTCCTTTTTTGTGTTTTTAAGGATTGATTGTAATCTTCTTATTTTCTATCATATATGTAAAATCTATAGTTTCTGAAAAGACATTTAGGATCTCTCTTACATTTTCAATATCAAACTCTCCTGTAAAACGTGTATTATTTAGTTTTTTATTATTGCTTATAATATCAACATCATAAAGTCTTTCGATTCTCTTATATGCCTCTGCAAAAGATTCGTTTTGCAGTACAATCTTCTTATCCATCCAGGATGTATACAGCGAGGTGTTAACCTTCTTTTTACGTAATTCATTACCACTTTTAGTAAAGATAGCCTGATAACTTGGTGATAATCTAAGAATATTAGAAGAATTATCTTCCTCCTTAATTGCCACTGCTCCTTCAACAAGAGTGGTTTTAATTGTTGCATCTTCTGCATATGAAGATACGTTAAATTGCGTTCCTAATACCTCTACATCCATACTACCAGTTTTTACAATAAACGGTTGTTTCTTATTTGTAGTAACATCAAAAAATGCTTCTCCTTCGAGATAAACCATTCTATTTTTTTCAGAACCTATAAATTGTTGAGGAAATCTAAGTGTACTCGCAGCATTTAACCAAACTTTGGTTCCATCAGATAGCGTGAGTTGAAAAATTTTCCCTTTTGGAATAGAAATTTCTAAATATTCTGTTTTAGCAATAGCTTTATCCCCACTCATCACGAGTTGATCCTTATCTTTTTTAGCAACCAGGGCTCCAACGTTATTCGTAATATCGGTTTTATTCTCAAAATCCATGTAGGTAACTGTCCCATCTGATTGTACTATTTTGATTTTATCAGACGATGTTTTGTCGATGGTAACAATTTCTGTTTTACTATCAACTATTGAAGATTCAATACCGGTATAATAATACACTCCAAAAAGAATTCCAGCTAAAACTGCAGCAAAAGAAGCGACTCTTAACCACGGTTGCAGTTTTATTGTTTTGGTCTGTTTATCATTTATACTATTAACAAAACGATTATACGCAGTATTGGGGTCTGTATTTATTTCGTCTTTGGTAACATACCAAGATTGTATTTCTTTTTTAAAAATTACTTTATGTTCAATATCCTCTTCCAGCCATTGCTTTAATATTTCCTTCTCAGAGGATGTAATATCCTTTTCTAGATACTTCTTTATAATTGTTAAATAATTATTCATTCCTTTTATTTTCTACACTCATGATGCAGAAAAAACAAAAAACCCCTACTATATTTTAATTTTTTTTAATTTAGCTGCGTAAATTCGTGATGAAAAACAATAAACAGCAAATAGAAAAACCTTTAATTGATGGTCTTATAGACGGTAATAGAAATAGCTATAAAATCTTGTTTGATAAGTACTATAGCTGGTTATGTAATTATATCTATAAACTATCTGGAGATGCTTCTTTGTCTGAAGATTTAGTTCAAAATGTTTTTCTTAAACTTTGGGAAAAGAAAACTTCTTTACGGATCACTACTTCATTAAAAAGTTATCTTTTTAGATCCTGTCACAACGAATTTCTTATGTATTTGCGTCAACAAAAAAGAGAATATGATGCACTCGATGAATTAAAGTGGCAATCTCTTTTTGAACTCTATTCTGAAAAAGAAGAAGATAAGACGGAAGCAGATTGGATACGACTTGAAAAAGCTATTGAGCAACTCCCAAAAAAATGCAAAGAAGTATTTAAACTCAGCCGATTAGAACAAAAAAAACATAAAGAAATAGCAGAAATTTTAGGTATTTCTACAAAAACTGTTGAAGTACATATTAGTAAAGCTCTACGGTTTTTAAAAGCTAATATCTCTATTTTTTTTCTGTGATTATAGTACGAAGCGCCTTACCATCTAACAACCTACAGATCAAACATATAAATACTATTCTTTTTAAGAATCATCTATAATAATTGTTAAAAATTAACAAGTTTAACTTTTATTTTAACAATTAATAAAAAGCTTGCATCATACTTTTTGTTAAATTTGTTTAACTATTTTACAAAAAAAGTGAACAACATTAAGCAGAATTTTAGCATTAAAGACCTTGAGAACCTCTGTGGCGTTAAGGCGCATACCATTCGGATTTGGGAAAAGAGATATGAATTGCTTACTCCAGACAGAACTCAAACTAATATACGCACCTATAATTTAAAAAGTCTTCAAAAATTATTAAACGTAACATACTTAGTTAATAGTGGTTACAAGATTTCAAGAATTTCTAAACTTAATGAAGACGAAATTAATGAATATGTAAGAAGAATCGTATCTGATAATAGCACTAAAAATCAAGCTATTAATTCTTTTAAGATTGCGATGCTTAATTATGATCTCAATCTTTTTCTAAACACTTATGAACATTTATTAGAAAAAAGAACCTTTAGACAAGTATTTTGTGATGTCTTTATTCCTTTATTGAATGAAGTCGGAATGTTATGGCAAACGGATACCATTAATCCATCTCATGAACACTTCATTTCTAATCTTATTAAGCAAAAATTATTAGTCAATATTGAAAAAGTACAATTTATAAAGCCTACTAAAACAGACAAAGCCTTTATATTATATCTTCCAGAAAACGAGATACATGAGCTAGGGTTATTGTTTATCAATTATGAAATTTTATTAAGAGGTTATAAAGCTATCTACTTAGGAGCCAGTATCCCTTTGGATAGTCTTCCTAGTATGTTAGATTTTCATCAAAATACCATTTTTGTATCGTATTTTACAGTAAAGCCCGAAAAAGAAAGAGTTACAGATTATGCAAAAGAATTTAATAAATTAGTATGTACCCATAAAATCAGTGAATTCTGGATGTTAGGTAAACAGACTATTAATATTTCTAAAAATAGCGCTCCTAATCATCGTTATTTTGATTCGATTAGTGATTTAATTACAGAGCTTTAATCATAACCCATATTTTTTATGTCAAAAAAAGTAATAATTATAGGATCAGGCTTTTCGTCTCTTTCTGCCTCATGTTATCTAGCTGAAATGGGGTATGATGTTACTATTTATGAAAAAAACAATACCGTGGGCGGCAGAGCGAGTCAATTAAAGAAAGAAGGATTTACTTTTGATATGGGACCATCCTGGTATTGGATGCCTGATGTTTTTGAGAAATTTTTCAACGACTTTAATTCCTCTGCATCAGATTTCTATACTTTAGAAAAGCTAAACCCAGCTTATAAAGTTTTCTTTAAGGATGGCAAAAACATTTCTATAGCAGATTCTTTAGAAAAAATATATGCAACTTTTGAAGAGGAGGAAAAAGGAAGTTCTGAAAAGTTAAAGAAATTCATTAATACTGCAAGAGACAATTATGAAGTTGCCATTAATAATTTAGTGTATCGACCTGGAGTTTCTCCTGCAGAATTAATGACCAAAGATACGATTAGGAGGTTGGGTAGATTCTTTAGTACGATATCTAAAGATGTACGTCGAGATTTTAAAAACGAAAAACTGATCAAAATTCTTGAATTTCCAGTTTTATTTTTAGGTGCTAAACCCAGTAATACTCCTTCTTTTTACAGCTTTATGAATTATGCTGATTTTGGTTTGGGTACTTGGCACCCTAAAGGAGGGATGTATCAAGTAATTCTGGGAATCGAAAAATTAGCGCGCTCGCTAGGAGTAACTATTTATACCGATACTACTGTAGAAAAAATACGAGTTGAAAATGGAGTCACTCAAGGGATTCTGGTTAATAATAATAAAATTGATGCCGATATTGTAGTTTCTGGTGCAGATTATCATCACACTGAAACTTTACTGGATCTTAAGTATCGTCAATATTCTGAAAAATATTGGAATACAAAAACCTTTGCTCCTTCTTCATTATTATTTTATGTAGGTTTTGATAAAAAGCTTAAGAATGTGAATCATCATAACCTATTTTTTGATACCGATTTTGATGAACACGCCAGAGAAATATACGATACTCCCAAGTGGCCTAAAGAACCTCTTTTCTACGCTAATTTTACTTCGTTAACAGATTCTGATACTGCTCCAAAAGGATGTGAGAATGGGTTTTTCCTAATCCCATTAGCTCCTGGACTTGAAGACACAGAAGAATTAAGAGCTACATATTTTGATAAAATACTAACCCGTTTTGAAAAGATCACAAATCAAAATGTTAAAAATAGTATTATCTTTAAAAAGTCCTTCTGTGTAAATGATTTTATAGAAGTGTACAATTCATATAAAGGAAATGCGTACGGAATGGCAAATACACTACTCCAAACAGCATTTCTAAGACCTAAGCTAAAAAGTAAAAAAGTAGATAATCTGTTTTTTACTGGCCAGCTCACCGTACCAGGTCCCGGAGTACCTCCATCGTTAATCTCTGGAAAGCTGGTAGCAGGATTAATTGAAGCTCATCATCAATCACCCAAAAAGGCAGCACTGCTTACCCATTAACGCAAATCCCGATCCTTATGAAAGCTATCTTTGATATTGTTTCTTATTCATGTAGTAAAATTGTTACTAATTCTTATAGTACCTCATTTTCCTTAGCCTCTAAAATGCTATCTGATTCTATCAGACAGGACATTTATAACATTTATGGTTTTGTTAGGTTTGCAGATGAGATTGTGGATACATTTCATGATTATAACAAAGAAGAATTATTCAATTGTTTTGAAGCTGAAATGTATAAGGCTATAGCTGATAGAATTAGTCTTAATCCTATTCTTAACTCTTTTCAAAAAACAGTTCACCAATATGATATACAACCCGAGCTATATGAAGCTTTTATGAAAAGTATGCGACTGGATCTCCATAAAACTAATTATCTAACCAATCAGGAATATAAAGACTATATCTATGGATCTGCAGATGTTGTAGGGTTAATGTGTTTAAAAGTTTTTGTAAACGGAAATGAAGAAAAATATCACGAATTAAAAGAAAGTGCTATGCATTTGGGATCTGCTTTTCAAAAAGTAAACTTTTTACGAGATCTTAAAGCCGATTATGAAGATTTAAATAGGACCTATTTTCCTGATACAGATCTTAATCACTTGGATGAAACTTCAAAAACTAGAATCATTAAAGAAATAGAAAGTGATTTTGAAAAAGGAATAAAAGGTATAATGAAATTACCTGTCGAAGCTAAATTTGGTGTTTACACAGCTTATATTTATTATAAAAAATTACTAAACAAACTTAAAAAAACACCTTCTTTAGAGATCAAAAACACACGTATTCGTGTTCCCAATTATCAAAAAATAGGTTTGCTTGCTAAATCTTATTTTGATTACCGATTAAACTTAATTTAGTATTATTTTTGTGTAAAACTCACTCATGAAAATCTTTATTCAAATAGTATCATTTCTTGCCGCTTTTGGCATTATGGAATTTATGGCTTGGTTTACTCATAAATATGTAATGCATGGATTTTTATGGTCTCTTCATAGAGATCATCATCATAAAGATCATGGCAGCTGGTGGGAACGTAATGATTTTTTCTTTGTATTTTATGCAATAGTTAGTATGTCCTGCATTTTTTTTCATGATAGTGATACTTTTTGGGTGGGCAGGCCTATAGGCCTAGGTATTTTAGCATACGGAATAGCATATTTTATTGTTCATGATATATTTATACATCAACGCTTTAAGCTATTCAGAAATGCAAATAACTGGTATGCAAAAGGTGTGCGACGTGCACACAAAATACATCATAAAAACATAGGTAAAACCAAAGGAGAATGCTTTGGTATGTTAATAGTGCCCTTAAAGTATTTTAGAAAAAGTTACTCTGCTAGTAGTTGATCTATCGTTTCTCGTACTTTATCACTATTCCAGTTTGCAGCCCCTACTTTATCAATAATTATATTTCCTTTTTTATCTATTAAGTACGTGGCAGGTATCGATTTACTTATAAAAGGTTTAGGGTGTTCTGACAGCGATCTGTATATGGGATAATTATAATCTTTATCACTCATAAACTTATTTAATTCTGGATCATCATCTGTAGTCACAAAAAGAAAAACCACTTTATCTTTATAATCATCATATAACTTTTGAAAAGAAGGCATTTCCGCTATACAAGGAGGACACCAGGTAGCCCAATAATTAATAAGTACTACTTTATCCTTAGCAGTGTTAAAGTTGATCGATTCTGTATTTACTCCATGCAATTTCCAATTATATGAAGCCACTTGAGTTCTCTCGTCTACATTAACAATCCCAGGACTAAATGAAAAAATTCTGGTAAGTAAGATCTGCATCATCCCTCTCGTATTTGGGATAAAAAACAGGATTAAAATAATTACAAAAATCAGGTTAGAGATCTTCTTTTTATTGAATTGCATATATCAAAAATTAAATCGAGACTACTTCTTTTGTCTATAAAAAAACAAAGCCTTACAAAAGTATATAATTGTATAAAAACCTAGTGTCTTATTTTATAATTAATAACAATAATGTATTATATATCAAAAATAAAGCGCAATCATAGATTGCGCTTTTGCTAACAAAAAAACAACAGCAGTTGAACTATCGGGATACGGTTCCTGAAGGGAATGAAGCCGCATTAAGTCCAAATGTATAGCTTGCTGGTGCTGTGTCTGTTCCTGCAGTTCCTACTAATGGCTTTAATAGAAAGGGAGCAGGAGAATTATCTGGATCTGGTTCTACAGAAATAACTACCATTCTGTTTCTGATATCTAAAGGAAATGTTTCTCCTGTTGGCGCATTTCTTAAGAAATCTTCACCTGGAATTTGTGGCCCGTTAGAAGCGGTTCCGCTAAATCCATCAGCATCTCCTACATTATCATCAAAATCATTAACAGCTGTAAATGTTCCTGTAGACAAAGGTCCTGAGTCACCAATTACCCACCCTTCATATTTCCAACCTGGATTTAAGGTTGGTAATGTTAAGCTAGGAGAAGGGGGCATTCCTGGTATTCCAAACCATACTCCGTTTTCGTCATTTCCATTATTAGGGGATCCTGGAGCTTCATCTGTTGGAGCTCTTAAAAAGAAACTTCCGGCAGAAGCATTAAAATCTCCATCGCCTACTGGTCCTAATCCTACTGTAGCTGTATTCCCAGTTCCAAACTCTGCTCTAAGAAGTTTTGTTGGTGCGGGGTCAGAACTTGGATCTGGATCTGGTTCAATAGATAATACAAATGCAGTTGCAGAATTTAAGGTGGCTGCATCAATACTAAATGTAGTCTGAGATAATTCTCCAGAATCATTTACTGAAAATGTTCCTGTAGAAACTGGTGCGTTATCAACGATTACCCATCCTTCATATAAGTAACCATTACCTAAATCTTCTAATCCAGAAAGATTAAGAGTTAAGTTAGATACAGGGGCTCCTGCATCATCATCATTGTTACAAGAGACTGCAATAAAACCCATTGCAAGTACTCCTATAATTGCTTTTTTAAACATTGCTTTTTGTTTTATAATTATTACATTATAAAATTACTCAGATAAAAATTTTTGAAATGTTAGCTAACTAACATTAAGCAACATTTTTTAATCGAATCTCTTTTCTATTGAAATCCAATATATTAGATTCTTTTAATTCGTTAAGGATAATATTAAGTGTAGGTCTCGAAGCTCCAATTAGATTAGCAATATCCTTTTGTGTATAGGGATGTTGAATAACAGTATCTCCAGTATTAGGACAACAATATCCATAGTCCTCTTTAAGTTCATCAAGAAATTCAAGCAACCTGGTTTTGGTATCTTTAAAAAGAAGTAATTGTAACCTTCTTTCTAATCGTTTAAAACGCATCCCGATAAATTTGTAGATATTAAGACTAAAACTGCGATTATCACGCATTAATTCATGCATAGTATCGACATCTATAGGACAGATTGAAGTAGTATTATCTACAGATTGTGCAAATTCTGTTCTTCGATTTTCTCCTAAAATTGCTTTTTCTCCAAAAATTTCACCTTTGGTGAGAATTGCTTTGATGACTTCTTGTCCATCTTCAGAGTAATACCCTATTTTAACTTTACCCTTTTCAATTAAATATACTTTATTGGCAGAGTCTTCTTCAAAATAGATGTAATCACTCTTTTTGTAAGCATCAAAATCGTGTTCTTCTTTAAATCTTTTAAATTTATGAGGACATAACATTTTGAAAAGATCAGCATCCTCAAAAAACCATATAGTACTCATGATGTTTGTGTTTTACGTTGTGAGTTGTAAATAAAAATACAGTCGTGAATATGAGTAATTCCTTACTGTTAAAGGGAAAAAACTGTATGTTTTCCGGTCTCTTTTATATTAATAAAACAGTTTTTTTACTAAAAACCCTAAAATTTATGGTTCATAAAAAAACTCTCAAAGAAGGTTTCTTTGAGAGTTTATAACTGTAATTAACAATGGTTTATTGTAAGAGTCTTTTTCTGATGGTTGATAAATCTTCTTCGACTACTAATTTTCCGTTTTTAAATATTGTATTTAATAATCCTTCATTTTCTTCTTTTATTGATACCTGATCTTTAAATCCAATTGTACCATTTTTTTGATATAATTGAATGAGTCCTTTTGCAGATTTTTTAGTTCCATCATCAGTAATTGGATCTTTAAAAATTTCTCTTCCTTCTCCTTTTACTTCTACATAAGTAGCCTTCATTGCAAATCCAAATGTATCTCTGGTATTGTACTGATAAGTAAAACTTCCTATCCCTAATACCACGTTTGTAGAAGCAAATCCTTTTTGCTTAAGGCGTTCACAAATCTGAGTAGCTCTTTCTATTGTAATACTATCACCATATATAGCTCCTATTTTGGGATTTAACACCTTATATCCTTGATCATTTATTATTCCTCCAAACTCATCCCAAAGTAATTCTATAACTCCTTTTGCTACTGCAGGGTCTTTGTGATCACAACCGCAAATAATATCTACAGGATCTCCTGAATCTGGTCTGATTACCAACTTACCTTCTCTTTCCAAAATTTCTTTCTTAAGTTTAGGAAGGTATTCTGTTAATACTTTCCATAAATCCCAGGTATCTGAAACTACAGATAAAATACCGGTTGGATAAGTTTCTAACAATCTCTTAAATGTTCCTATTTCGTCATCCTTACTTCCTGCACACATAACACTGTGTTCTGTAGCGTTAACACTACCTATTACCAATTCTTTTGTTACGTCTGCATTGTAGTATAATTCATAGGCTTTAGCTACCGGTAGAGTATCACTTCCTGAAAAGGAAAGTGCATGTCCCATACCACTCAATATTGAAGATTCTGTGCCAGACATTCCTCTCATTGAGAAATCATGTCCTTGCCATGTAATAAATTCTAGGTTTTCTTTATCCGTTTGAGATGCATAAGTACTAAGAATTTTTTGATACTGCTTCGCAATAGTAGCAGATGTACAAGGCTGCCAGATGATATTAGATAATAAGGTTTCCAGATAATTAGTTAACCAAAAAAAATCTGGTCGTGTATTTACCAATGTAAACATAGGAACTCTAATTGGCACCTCTGTTCCTTCTGGTAACGCTTTAATTTCAATTGGCAAATACCCCAAATCATGTAATGCTTCGATATGAGTTGTATCATAATCTACTCCCAGATAATGATCTACATATTTTTTATATTCTGATACAACGGTAACTTTAGGTTGATCAAAAAAGTCTTCATTAAACTTCTTTATCAAGTATTCTTTAATAAAATACTGCAATCCAAAGAACACAACATTATCTATTCCTTCAATTCTACTCTTTCTTGGAGTCCAGTTGGAATATACTAATGTTGTACCATTAGGGTATTGCTCTCTGTGACCTAATTTGTAACCATCTGTTAATAGTAGTGGATTCATCTTTGAATTATTTTGCGTTATTTATACGCAAATATAAAGTATTTTGTTCAAACTAAAAATAAATTGTTGCTCATATTTCAAAAAGCACTTATAAATTACTCTTCTTCAGTATATTTTTTATTGAGGTATACAGAAAAAACTTTTTGAAAATCTATAATTGTAATTTTCTCTTCCTTGGTGATTTTTCCGTTTTTATATTCTCGATAATAATTTTCATTCTTAAAAAACCTAATTCCATCTTTAATTCTTCCTTTTTCGTCTGAAGAAAAATCACCTATGGCATTTGGAGGATCATCTACCTTATTTTTAGTCAAAAACCCTTTATATACAATTATATCCTCCAAAAATTGATTAAAAATATCCACAGGATCTTTTGCATTATAAATTTCTAATTGATTAAAAATCTCTACCATTATCTGAGCTTCATCATATACTTTAAATGTAGTATCAAAGTTTTGATAGGACAATCCCTTGACTTCGCCAAACTCTTCATAAATACTTATATAACTATCAGCAGGGAATATAGATTTTTGCTCATCAATGTTTTGCATTCTGATCAAGGTCGAATCATTTTTAAGCAACTCGGCTGTTATGAAATTATTTTTCGAAAAAAGTTTAATTTTATAACCCTGATCTTGCATAGACTTCATCTCTATTACATTCTTTCTTTTTTCAAAACTGATCCTATTAAAATAATGTATTGCAAAAATATCGACATGAAAGCCTTTAATTTTACCCTCTTCATAGTATTCTGCTAATATCCCATCTTTTATATAATGATGTTTTACTCCATCATAAATTTCTCCATCTTTATAAATAGATTTAACACCTAATTTTAATCGATAATCTCCTTCTGAATCATCGTTATACATTTGTTGTAATACATCAGTAGAATAATTATATTTCTTAATTCCTTCTTCGTAATAATCTACTGTAAATAGTTCAACATCGTCTTTTTTGAAATACCCATTATAAGGTTTTTCTTTTACATATATTCCTTGGTAAAAACTCTTTGGATTTTCTATAATTACAAAAGAATTATCTTTTTTTATTGATTTCATTTCTTGCGCGGTACTACAGTTATAAGTAAGAATTACTAAAAAACATATGATGGTTTTCACAATTGTATAGTTGGTTGTTTTTTCATAAAATAAACTCATGGTATCAAAATTAAAATAGTCTCTAAAATTAGCCTACACTAATATTTATGAAACAAATATGAATGTATTTACCTTCTAAAAACACCCTGTTTCCCGTGAAATAGATACAGTTATATACCTCATATTATAGAGATAAAATGTTATCAACATCTCATATTACCCTATACGATCTTATCTAATCATATTGAATACTTAACCTATTCAGTATTTTATAGTACATATTAGCTCTATTTAAATATATTGTATCTTTTCTAAAATTTTTTTAACAAACTCTTTTACCTATTTAAAATTTTAAACAGAAGATGTCTAACCAAAAAAAAGTTTCTTTTTTCCATTTATTATTACCAATCCTATTTCTTATTATTCTTATAGTTTATGGATTAATCATTCAACCCAAACTTTTAAATCAACCTCCATTTCCTTTAGAGGTTATTTTTCTTTTGGCTACAGTTTTCTCTTCGGCTCATTTATTATTTCTTGGTTATTCGTGGAAAACTATTCAAGATTCTATTGTAGCTAAACTTTCAAAAGGTTTTCCGGCAGTACTGATTTTATTTGCAATAGGGATTATTATAGGTACCTGGATTATAAGCGGTACTATACCAATGTTAATTTATTATGGGATCAAACTCATTAATCCCAGTTATATGTATATCCTAGCTTTTCTTGTTCCAATTATATTTTCTACCATGACAGGTACTTCCTGGGGATCTGTAGGAACTATAGGAGCTGTTATTATTGGGGTTGCTTCTTCTGTTGAGGCAAATTTAGGTATTACCGCGGGTGCTATTATTGGCGGGGCATATTTTGGAGATAAGATGTCACCTTTATCTGATACCACTAATCTTGCCGCAATGGCCGTGGATATAGATTTATATGATCATATTAGATCTATGATGTATACTACTATACCTTCTGCTATAATATCTTCGATAGTATTTTTTTCTATGGGTTTTGTTTATCCTCCATTAAGAACAGAAATAAATGGTGTTGAGATTACAGAAACTCTATCTGCTATAGAATCTATGTTTTCTTTTAATATTTTTCTTTTAACCCCTCCATTAATTGTATTGTACGGATCTTTAAGAAAAAAAGAAACTTTACCTGTTTTGTTGGCTTCGGCAATTGCTGCTTGTGTTCTTGCTTTAATTTTTCAGAAATTCGGAATTGATGATGTGATGACCGTATTAAAAAGTGGATTCAACACAAATATGGCTCCCTGGATATCAGAAGTACCAGAACAATTACATAAACTTTTTAATAGAGGTGGGCTTTTTGAACTTAATGAAGTTATTGTTTTTACACTTATGGTTCTCACTTTTATTGGTATTATTGATGTTACTAATGCAATGCCAAATATTGTAAACCGTGTTTTTTCTTTTGCAAAAACAAGATCTGCAATTATATTATCTTCATTATTTTCTACTGCATTTACAAATTCTATTACCTCAAATCAAAGTGCGACAAGTTTTATCATTGGTGATGCTTTTAAGCGAAGATATGATGAATATAAGATTTCAAGACGCGTACTTTCCAGATCAATTGAAGATTATGGAACCATGCTAGAAAGTGTTGTTCCGTGGACAGCAACCACTTTGTTTATGTCTACTACATTAGGGGTTAATTTTGAGGACTATTGGCACTGGCAATTATTGTCTCTCATCAATCTCATAATTGCTCCTCTCCTAGCTATTTTAGGTATTGGTTGTTTTTACGACAAGAAAAAGGATCTCAAATAATAAACATAATACATTTCGATATATCATAAGCTTTATGAAAAAAGACTCAAAATTAGAAACAATACTTACTCATTACGGAGAAAGTCGAGGTAATTATCACGGTGCTGTAGTGCCACCTATTTTTCAAAACTCATTATTTACTTTTGATGATTGGGAGTCTATTGATACTGCTTTTGATGATCGAAAAAACAATTTTATATACTCTAGAGGAAAAAATCCTACTGTATCTATTGTTGAAGAAAAAATAGCAAAAATGGCTGGAGGGGAAAAAGCTCAATTATTTCCTTCTGGGATGGCAGCTATAACTGCAGCTTGCCTACATTTTTTAGAGCCCAATGATCATGTGATCGCTATTAAAAATCTTTATGGACCAGCGAGTACTTTGTTAAAAAGTTATCTGGCCAAAAAGATGAATATTGAAACCTCCTATGTATCAGGAGAGTGTGTTACAGAATTTGAAAATGCCATTCAAGAAAATACAAAATTAATATATCTAGAGAGTCCATCATCAGTAGTGTTTTCATTACAAGATATTGAAGCAGTGGCTCAGTTAGCTCAGTCAAAAGGGATCAAAACAATAATTGATAATACCTGGGCTACTCCTATTTTTCAGAAACCATTAGCAATGGGTATCGACCTAGAAGTACATTCTTGTTCCAAATATTTAGGAGGTCATAGTGATTTGATTGGTGGTGTAGTTATTGGTAAAGAAGAAGATATTGATAGTATTTTCTTGCACGAATATGAGTTATTAGGATCCAAAACCGCCCCAATGGAAGCTTGGTTGTTAATTCGTAGTTTAAGAACATTATCTATGCGTTTACAACAACACCAAACAAGTGCTCTAAAAGTAGCTGAATTTTTAGAAAATCATTCAAAAATCAAGCAAGTCACTTATCCCGGGCTTCCTAGTTTTCCACAATATGAGCTTGGTAAAAAACAAATGACTGGATACGGTAGCTTAATGGCTTTTCAATTAAAAACCAATGATCTTACTAAGATAAAGGCATTTTTTAATAGTTTCTCTGTCTTTCAGAAAGGTGTTAGCTGGGGTGGCCATGAAAGTCTAGTATATGTTCCTGCTATCAGTTACCTTAAAGAATTAGATGAAGAGCAATTTAAAGGTATGGGAATCTCTGTGGGTGATATAAGAATTTTTATAGGGTTAGAGCATGTAGATGACCTGATCCAGGACCTTGACGAGAGCCTAAAGTTGGTTTAGTTATATAGTTTTACATTTTAGTTCCTACCTCTTTCATTAGGATACAGAGAGGGTAAAGAGTCACTTTGCCAAAATTCTTTGGTGTCAGTATCCAAAATGGTAAGCTTTCCTTTAAATGCTGCCCCCGTATCTATATTCCATAGACTATAAGCCTTGATTGGAGTATTCTGACCATAATTTGTGGTTGGAGTATGACCTATATAAATCTCTTTATAATGCTGAAATCGTTCTGGAGCATAGCGATTATTTATTAATTGATTTTCATCTATTTTATCGGCCAGTAAAGCTGCTTCCCATAAAGTACGATCCCAATAATAATTAGAATCGTATTCTTCTCTTCCTACTCCGTGCATCGAAGTAAATCCTGCGTGGACATATAACTTATTATCAGCATCTAAATAATAATCTTTTAAATTCTTAAAAAACATTTTATGCGATTTTTTAGTCAAAAATCCTGTTTTCGTATAACTATTAATAGTCTCTTTTCCTCCATGAGCCAGCCAAACAGGATTTCTCTTGCCTTTATCTAACCATAAATCACACCAAAGGTCATGATTACCTCTAATAAAAATGCAATTATTGGATTCAGAAAGTTCTATCAGTTTTTGAATAGTTTCTGCAGATTCACTCCACCCATCTACATAATCTCCTAAAAATATAAGAGTATCCTGTTCAGTAACTTGTGCTCTTTCTAAAATCTGAACTAGCGCTCTATATCCTCCATGAATATCCCCAATTACCAGTGTTCTCATAAACTTAGTACTAAATTATGTTTGATACCCAAATTTAATTATTCATTCAACCTATACATAATATCTGTTCTTAAAACATATTTTGTACCCGATATAATTGGCTTTCCTTCATGGCGTAACGGATGGTGAAATAAAAGCGCATCTCCTGTTTTAGGCATAATTGTAATCCCTTTTTCAAAGTATGTCTCTCCTCCTTCAAAATCGTTATTCAGGTATATTAAAAAAGAAAAGAAGCTACGTTCTTTTTCGTTCTTACGATGGCTTCCATCTCTATGCATTTTAAATCTTTGTCCTGGTTTATATTTATAAATCCTGAACATCTCATTAAGCCCGTAAGATGTATGTCCTTCAAAAACAGGTGGTACAACAGACTGTATTTTCTTCCAGATACTACGTTCTAATTGATGATCAAAAAACAATACACGTTGATTATTACGGATTCCTTTATTAATCACTTGTCTTTGGCCTCCAACATTTACTTTTGCCTCTTCAAAAGAAACCAATTCTCCTTTCTCTATAAAATGATCGCATTTCTCTTTTGAAAGGAAATCTTTTATTAGAAATACTTCTGGATGTAATTCGATTTTGTTCACCCTTTACTTCTTTTAGAATTCAACTTTTAAACTCAATATATTCTGGTGGTACGGTTTCTGTTAACCATACTCCATTATCTGATTGATAAAACTTAAAACCGTTTGCCTGCATCTCACCGGACTTAATAGTCAAAATAATAGGTTTCCCTCTTCTGGAGCCTACTTTGGTGGCTGTTTCTAGCTCTTCACTAAGATGTACGTGATGCCTACTCATTTTCAATAATCCTTTCTCTCTAATGGCATCCATAAACTTAGCAACTGTTCCGTGATACAAAAACACTGGTGGTTCCTGAGGTTGGTAATTTAAATTTACTTTTATAGAATGTCCTTGATTAGCTCTGATTCTTGTGTAGTCTTCATTAAACGCATAGCGTTTTTTATCATTTGTTACTACAATTTCTTTTAATAATTCAAAGTTTAATTGTGGTTGCAGTCTTTTTGTTTTGTGTAGTAATTCTGTTACATCAGCCCATCCATTTTCATCTAATTGCAATCCTATCTTATCAGGATTATGCCTTAGAATCAGGCTTAAAAATTTACTTATATGTTTATGATTTGTTTTCATTTTTAAATCGGTATCTGTTTCTTTTCTCTAAAATCTTTTACATTTCTTCGATACTCGGATAATTTAGCATTAAACTCTCCTATAGTATTTGTATGCTTGATATACTCATAATATTTATTTTTATTGAGTACGTTTTCTAATCTAAAACACCAGTACATGGTCATTAATGGGTTAATCCATAACTCACTTCCTTTGGTTCTACCTGTTCGATGGTAATTACCGTAGTACCCTTCTAAAGCGCTGATAATAGAGTTAGAAACGATACTTTCCATTCCTTTCATATGGTCATCCACAAAATCAATTGCCTCTTTATATTTTTGACCTTCTGACATAGAATTCAGGATTTGAAATGATCCTAAATATGCTTCTTCTCTATCTAATTCTGCAAGGTTTTCTAAAAATCTGTAGTGCGAGACTCCATGATAATGATCAACTCCAAAGCCTATGCTTACTAACAATTTCTTATCTATTTTGGTTTGAAAAACTGCTGCCATAGAAGAAATATCTTCTTGCGGTGTTCCCAACCCTTCTTCATCCCCAAACATTAAACAATCTGTTCCTCCATCTACTAAGATCAAGGTATCAATTTCGTGTTTATGAACTAAGTATTCGTATGCCTTTTGCAATGGTTTGACAGCTATTCTTTCAAAACCATAGATATCAACCAAAATACCTTGTTCTTGAAACCACAACTTGAGGTACTTTTCTGGAAAATATTTAGGTTGAGAATAGATATTATCGCCAGATCGAATTTTATAACAATAAGGAAATACTAATTCAGATGATGTATCATTTAAATTTGTAAAAGAATAATTTGCAATAGTAACTTTTTTCCCTTGTTTAATCAGATTAAAATATAGTGGTAACGCTGCATAGATATCAAATCCTCCACCCATTCCTGCTAATAATATATTATTACTTTCTTCAATCTCCTGAAAAAATGGTATTCTATCTAATGTATACATAACTCGTCATTTTAATTTCTTCTGTACTTCATTTATCAATTCTTCTAAACTACTTACTTGTGGAATCTTATATCGTTCACAAACCACATCTACATTTCCTTTTCTCCAAAAACCTTCTGGACAACAAACAAGTAGTTTTCCGCTTCTTGCAAATAATCCTAGTTCTAACAATGTAATTGGTGACTTTGTTTCTTTATCAAAATACATAATGATTATATCTGCAAGTTCCAGCGCATCTAATTCCCAGTCGACTTGTTCCTTAAAAATTGGATTTTCTATTTCTTGTTTCCAACTACTATCCCAACTTGCTCTTCTAGGATTTAATAAGGTTACATTTGCTTCTGATAGCTCTTTAACAACTTTGTCTTGCCATCTTTCTGCAACACCAACTTCTATGCTTCCGGCCAAGAATACATTTAAATTCTTATCTAATTCTATTTTTGTTGGTGCTGTGATTATATTCATTATATATAATTTATAATTAGATTCCTGTCTACCTGAAATGATAAAACTCAACTAACTACTGAAAACTGTATTACTTTTTCTTCTTCTATATCTCTAAAAGAATTCGTAGTGAAAACAGTATCGAATGATTCTTTTAATGCTTCAAGTCCTTTACTAAAAATCCCATGACTTACTACTAAACTCAATTTTCCTGCATTTTTTTCTTTTAAAGAGGTTGCCAACCCCAAAAAAGTACCTCCTCCATCGCAGATATCATCTACAATCACACAATGTTTTCCTTTTAAATCTTCTTCATATACTCTAAACCCAGAAAGTTGTCCTGTTTTTACATCTCTTTTCTTAGAACATTCTATCACTTCGATTCCTCCTAAGTATTCAGACACTTTATATATCTTTTTTAAAGCTCCGCCATCTGGAGAAATTAGTAAAACCTCTTCGTCTATATTTTTTAAGCATTGTTTAACAAAGTCATAATTATGAATAACTTTTACATTATTTAATAATGCAGGTGTTACTTCAGAGTGAGGATCAAAAACTGTTATTTGATTATAATTTTGAGCATTAATTATATCTGCATATACTTTTACACTAAGCGCTTCTCCAGAAACCATTACTCTATCCTGACGTGCAGCCGGAAAATATGGAATCAAAACATTGATCAACTTTACATCCATTCTTCGCAATGCATCAGTAGCTATTAATAGCAACCCTAAATCATTAAATGAATTGATTCTATGCGTGATAGTAACCTCTTCTCCCACTGATTTTTCTAATATCTTTATATGTGGTTCTCCACCATTAAAAACAAATGATTCAAATGCAATTGATTCTTTAAAAAGTCTAAATGTTGGATCCAGATGTAAATAATTCATAATTGTGTTATTTTTACGCAAAATTAAAACACAAATTTGATTCAACAAAATATTTTGCGTAAAAAATACATTAAAAATTAATTAACAACGGGAAAATCAGGTTTCTAACCTGTATGTAAGTAAAGAGAATTATCTATTTAATATCAAATAAGAAACCTTCGTTTTTAAGTTTGAAGTATTGTTTTTGATTGAATTTAAAAAGATTTGCAGGCCTGCCTCTACCTTCTGAAACTTTCTCTTTCAGTTCTTCTAAAATGCCAAAACTCAGTATTTTCTTTCTAAAGTTTCTTCTGTCTATTTGTTTTTCCAGAATAGACATGTACAATTTTTCTAGATCCGAAAACAAGAATTTATTAGCTAATAAGTCAAATCCAATAGGTTCATAGATAAGTTTATTTTGTAATCGTTTTTTAGCTACATCTAAGATATTTTGATGATCAAACGCTAATTCTGGAAGTTCATTGATATCAAACCAAGCAACATCTTGTGCATCTGTATCTGCTTTGATTGTGTGGTGTTCTGGTTTTACTAACCCAAAATAAGTAATGCTTACCACTCTATTTCTAGGATCTCTACCCGGGTTACCAAAAGAGTATAATTGCTCTAAATAATCTACTGTAACATTAGTTTCTTCTTTTAACTCACGTTCAACAGCTTGCTCCAGGCTTTCATCTTCTAATACAAGTCCTCCTGGCAGCGCCCAAGAATTTTTAAATGGTTCTATATTTCTCTTTATTAATAATA
Source organism: Aquimarina callyspongiae (assembly GCF_034322225.1). Lineage (NCBI taxonomy): Bacteria > Pseudomonadati > Bacteroidota > Flavobacteriia > Flavobacteriales > Flavobacteriaceae > Aquimarina > Aquimarina callyspongiae. The sequence continues at coordinate 591,152 of NZ_JAXLPA010000004.1, forward strand.
CATTTAGGGTTCTCTCCTTGTATCCAAAGACAACTGCATCTACCGCTACTTTTATATTTTGGCGTATCATATACGCAAATTTACAAATTTTATAAAGGTTCTAAAAACAAAAACTCCCTGATGATCTCAGGGAGTTTTATTAAAATATTTGGTATTTATATTCTTAAGCGTTTTGTTTCTTTATCAGATTTAACGCAGAACCTTCTTTAAACCATTCTATTTGAGAATCGTTATACGTATGGTTTAATTTTATAGTATCCTTTGATCCATCTGCGTGAACAATCTCTAGTGTTAATTGTTTACCTGGTGCAAATTGATTTAAATCTGTAAAGTTAAATGTATCATCTTCTTGTATTAGGTCATAATCTGCTTCATTAGCAAATGTTAACCCTAACATTCCTTGCTTTTTAAGATTAGTTTCGTGAATACGAGCAAATGATTTTACTATTACTGCAACCACTCCTAAATGTCTAGGTTCCATCGCTGCGTGTTCACGAGAAGAACCTTCTCCATAATTATGATCTCCTACAACTATCGTAGGAACTCCAGCAGCTTTATATGCTCTTTGAACATTAGGAACTCCGTCATACTCACCATTTAACTGGCTTTTTACAAAGTTTGTTTTCTTATTATAAGCATTTACTGCTCCAATCAAGCAGTTGTTAGATATATTATCAAGATGTCCTCTGTAACGTAACCATGGTCCTGCCATTGAAATATGATCTGTGGTACATTTACCAAAGGCTTTTATTAATAATTTACCTCCTTTAATTTCATCTCCAATTGGTTCAAACGGAGTTAATAATTCTAATCTTTCTGAAGTTGGGCTTACATTTACTTCTACACCTGAACCATCTTCTTGTGGTGCAATATATCCTGCATCTTTTACTTCAAAACCTTTTGGTGGTAATTCCCATCCTGTAGGTTCATCAAACATTACTTCTTGCCCTTCTTCGTTGATTAACTTATCTGTCAACGGATTGAAATCCAAACGTCCGGACACAGCAATTGCTGCTGTTAATTCTGGAGATGCTACAAATGCGTGCGTATTTGGGTTACCATCAGCGCGTTTGGCAAAATTTCTATTAAACGAGTGAACTATACTATTTTTTGGTGCATTTTTAGGATCATTATATCTAGCCCACTGCCCTATACACGGTCCACAAGCATTCGTAAATATTCTAGCATCCAAATTTTCAAATATCTCAAGGATACCATCTCTCTCTGCTGTATATCTTACCTGTTCAGAACCTGGGTTAATTCCTAGTTCTGCTTTCATTTTTAAGCCTTTATCTAGTGCTTGTTGTGCAATTGAAGAGGCACGGGATAAATCTTCGTAAGAGGAGTTTGTACAAGAACCAATTAATCCCCACTCTACTTTCAATGGCCAATCATTAGCTCTGGCTTTTTCAGTCATTGCTGTACCAACTTCTGTTGATAAATCCGGAGTGAATGGTCCGTTTAGTAACGGTCCTAATTCAGATAAGTTAATTTCTATAACCTGATCAAAATAATCTTCTGGATTTGCATATACTTCAGGATCTGCAGTTAAGTGTTCTTTTACTTGATTTGCTGCATCTGCAACATCTGCTCTTTCTGTAGCACGTAAATAACGCTCCATAGACTCATCATAACCAAATGTAGATGTAGTCGCACCTATTTCTGCTCCCATATTACAGATAGTTCCTTTTCCTGTACAAGACATTGCTGTAGCGCCAGGTCCAAAATATTCTACAATAGCTCCTGTTCCTCCTTTTACAGTAAGAATTTCTGCTACTTTTAGAATAACGTCTTTTGGTGCAGTCCAACCTGATAATTTACCGGTTAGTTTTACACCTATCAGTTTAGGAAATTTAAGCTCCCAAGCCATTCCTGCCATTACATCCACAGCATCAGCTCCACCTACACCGATCGCTACCATTCCTAATCCTCCTGCATTTACAGTATGAGAATCTGTACCAATCATCATACCACCTGGAAATGCATAATTTTCAAGTACAACCTGGTGTATAATACCTGCTCCTGGTTTCCAGAATCCAATTCCGTATTTATCGGATACTGATTCTAAGAAATTAAATACTTCGCTACTGGTATTCATAGCAGATTGTAAATCTTTATCAGCACCTACTTTGGCTTGAATCAAGTGATCACAATGCACTGTAGTTGGCACTGCAACCTTCTTTTTTCCTGCTTGCATAAATTGCAATAAAGCCATCTGAGCAGTCGCATCCTGACAGGCAATTCTGTCTGGTGCAAAATCAACATAATCTTTTCCTCTGGTAAACGCCTTCTTACTTTTACCATCCCAAAGATGTGAGTACAAAATTTTCTCTGCTAATGTTAAAGGTTTCCCAGTTACTTCGCGAGCAGTATCTACCCTCTCAGCAATTTGAGCATACACCTTTTTTATCATATCAATATCGAATGCCATAAGACTTTTATATATTTCCGTTATTTTATTTTTTAAGTATTCCAAGATACAAAATATAGAGTGACTACAAAAGGAGCTAAAGAATATAGAATGATTATAAAAAAAGAAGTTATTTACCTAGAAAATAACACCTTATAGATCCAAACAATTATCTCAAAAATTAAACTAAAGAGATCAATTTTAAATCTGATTAATTAATAAACTTCTTAATTAACAGAAAGTCTTTTACGCAAACCAAAACTCCTCTTATCAAACTCAGGTTATGCAATAAAAAAGCCTTAGCATAACAAATACTAAGGCTTTATATTATTATCATACATCTTTGATTATATGACTAATTGTTTTTGAGATGGCTTAAACTTAGTTAATACAATACCATCAACAGCTGTTTCATATTCTTCCATCGTAGGAGTTCTACCCAAAATTGTAGACAATACTACTACTGGGGTAGATGATAATAAAGATTCTCCTTTTTTCTCACCAGAATCCTTTACAACTCTTCCTTGAAATAAACGAGTTGAAGTAGCCATTACCGTATCTCCTGGTTCTGCTTTTTCTTGATTCCCCATACAAAGGTTACATCCTGGACGTTCTAAATAAAGCATATTTTCATATTTAGTACGTGCTAAACCTTTTGGCGCGCTATCATCAAACTCAAACCCTGAGTATTTTTGTAACACTTCCCAATCACCTTCTGCTTTTAACTCATCAACAATATTATATGTTGGTGGAGCAACTACTAAAGGGGCATTAAACTCAACATTACCTTCTTGTGCTTCTATGTTCTTTAACATTTGAGCTAGAATTTTCATATCTCCTTTGTGTACCATACAAGATCCTACGAATCCTAAATCTACTTTCTTAGTACCTCCATAATAGGATAATGGTCTAATGGTATCATGAGTATAACGTTTAGACACATCTTCATTGTTCACATCTGGATCAGCAATCATTGGTTCAGCAATCTCGTCTAAATCAATAACTACTTCTGCATAATATTTAGCATCTGCATCAGGTTTTAAAGCTGGTTTAATACCTGTATTTATTTCTTGAATTCTAGCATTTGCTTTATCTACTAAACCTTTTAGCATTTGCTTTTCGTTATCCATCCCTTTTTCAATCATAATTTGGATACGATCTCTAGCAATTTCTAACGATTCAATTAACGTTTCATCTTCTGAAATACAGATAGAAGCTTTTGCCTTCATCTCTGCGGTCCAATCTGTAAATGTAAAGGCTTGATCAGAAGTTAGTGTACCAATGTGAACCTCAATAATTCTTCCTTGGAACACATTTTCTCCGCTAAATTGCTTTAACATTTGTTGTTGCGTTGCATGAACTACATCACGGAAGTCCATGTAACTTTTCATATCTCCTTTAAAGGTTACTTTTACAGATTGTGGAATTGGCATTGTGGCTTCTCCTGTAGCTAAGGCTAAAGCAACTGTTCCTGAATCGGCTCCAAATGCAACACCTTTTGACATACGTGTATGAGAATCACCACCTATAATAATATCCCAATCACCTACTGTAATATCATTTAATACTTTGTGAATTACATCAGTCATGGCGTGATAGCTTCCTTTAGGGTCACGTGCAGTAATTAACCCAAAGTCATTCATAAACCTCATTAATCTAGGAATATTAGCCTTTGACTTATCATCCCATACTGAAGCTGTATGACAACCTGATTGATAACCTGCATCAACAATAGGAGATATCACTGTAGCAGCCATCATCTCTAATTCTTGAGAGGTCATTAACCCTGTAGTATCCTGAGAACCTACAATATTTACTTCAACACGAACATCAGAACCAGCGTGCAATGTTTTACCTGGTGTGGTTCCCACCGCATTTTTATTAAAGATTTTTTCTACTGCTGTTAATCCTTGTCCTTCAATAGAAATTTCTTTTGAAGTAGCATATACTTGAGGAACATCTATCCCTAAAGTTTTGGCGGCAAAGGACTGTAATTTTTTACCGAAAACAACTGCATAAGAACCACCTGCTTTAATAAACTCCATTTTTTGAGGTGTTAATGCAGCTGAAATATCCTTTAATTCTTTGTCTTCGTTATATAACTTTTTGGTTTTTGTATTAATGGTAAGCACTGTTCCTGTATCAACAGAATATTCTTGTTTCAAAATTGGTTCACCATCTTCATCTACAATAGTGTTTCCTTCAGCATCTTTTTGCTTTACCCAATTTTTAAGGTCAATCCCTATACCTCCTGTTACTCCAACAGTTGTCAAGAAAATTGGTGAAATTCCGTTTGTTCCTGCAATTACAGGAGCAATATTAATAAATGGAACATATGGACTAGATGAAATACCTGTCCATAAAGCTACATTGTTTACTCCAGACATTCTTGAAGAACCAACTCCCATAGTTCCTTTTTCAGCAATTAACATTACTCTTTTATTAGGGTGTTTTTCTTGTAATGCCAGCAGTTCATTTTGCATATCCTTGTTATGCTCAAAAATACATTGACCGTGTAATTCGCGATCTGATCTTGAGTGTGCATCACCACCTGGAGAAAGTAAATCTGTTGAGATATCACCTACACCTGCAATGTAAGTTACTACTTCAATTTCTTCATCAATCTCAGGTAATTTGGTAAAAAACTCTGCCTGGGCATAACTTTCAATAATATCTTTGGCAATGGCACTTCCTGCCTTGTAAGCTTCTTTTAATCGTTCAGTATCTGCTTCATAAAGGAAAACCTGGGTTTTTAAAACTTTAGCAGCTTCTTGAGAAATAGTTTCATAATTACCCAAAGCTAAGTCCAATAACACTTCTACTGAAGGCCCACCTTTCATATGAGATAATTGTTCAAATGCAAAAGCAGATGAAATTTCCTCAACAATAGATTCACCAAGAATAATTTCTTTTAAAAATTTAGCTTTTACCCCCGCAGCACTAGTAGTACCAGGTAAAGTGTTATAAATAAAAAAATTAAGAGATTCTTTTCGATGTGCGTTATCTTTATCTTTGATTTGCGAAATAACTTCGCTTAATAACTCAGCACCATCAATTGGTTTAGGGTGTAATCCCTGCGATTTTCTTTCTTCAATCTCCTTGATGTAATCTTTGTAAGTGTTCATATAATACGTAATAGAATTCTTTCAATGTTAAATGCAAATGTATAAACCAGTAATTATCATATAAATTTCTTTTTCACATCTGCATGAATTACAATAATCAATTTATATGGTTGTATTGTAACAACGTATAAGATCTGTAGCAAAATCGATATAGTCCTTACACCCTGTGTATACTTTATTGGTTTTAACTTTTCAAAGGCATGAACATCAAATGTTCTCTACGAATATTAGAGATTGTCCTGTTACTTAGCAAGTAGTATTTACTGTTTCAGAAACTTGGCATATATCTCTTTTATCATATCAATATCGAATGTAATATAGTCGTATTCTATGTATTGAAAAGCCCTGCAAAAATAAGAATTTTAAAGGATTTTATTAAATGAATACTAATAATGGCCTCTTTTTGTAAGATTGAAAAAATAAGGGCATTCATTTATCGAAATTCATAATTTCTAATTATTTAAAATATATAATCGCTAAAAAAAATCAAAAGAAAATGATTCGATAACTCTAGATTTCACGAAAACGTTATAGTAAATATGCTTTTAAAACGTTAAAAAAAGTTAAATTACGTGTATATAACAAAAAAGATGAAGTTTTAAGACTTCATCTTTATATATCATTAGGCAAAAAACTTATTTTCTAACAACGACCTCTTCTACCTCTTTTCCTTTTGTGTTTCATTTTTTTTATCTCAGAAAAAGTTACTAATTGTTCTTTACTAAGAGATTTTTTGAATTTTTCCTTTTCAGCTTTCATAGCTTCCTTATTCTTTTTGGTCATCGCTTTTTGGGACTCACTAAGTGTAGGAAGTAATGCTTTTCTCTTTCCTTTTCTGGAAAGATCTTCATTATGCACTATTTCCAGTTGCTTTTTTGAATAAGTAGCTTCAACAGTTTTGCGTTGTTTTTTACGCAGTTCTCGTTGATTCTTTAATAGTGTTTTTTGATCTTCTGAAAGGCTTTCATGAAACTCTTTAATAAGTTCTCTGTTTGCTTTACGATCTTCTACCGACTGTGCATGTGCAGGTGCCATAAAAATCCCTGAACATACTACGAATACGCATATTAAAATATTCTTCATCTTTTCTTTTTTTTCATTTTAGGTATTAAACATTAAATAGGTGAACGTTCAATACTAAGACACACGAAAACCAAAAAGGTTTAAGAACGATGCTTAAATATTTTTAAATAAAAATCTGAGAAGTTATTATAAACAGAATATGTATATAATCTATTAGAACAAACTTTTTACTACTTCTTCTACAGTAATTCCTTCTGCCTCTGCTTTATAGTTTTTAATAATACGATGACGAAGAATCCCCATAGCTACTGCTTGTACATCTTCGATATCTGGAGAAAATTTTCCTTTTACTGCTGCATTAGCTTTTGCTGCCAGGATTAAATTTTGAGAAGCTCTTGGTCCTGCTCCCCAATCAATATAGTTTTTAACTAATTCTGTAGCACTATCACTATTAGGCCTGGTTTTTCCAACCATACTCACGGCATATTCGACCACATTGTCTGCAACTGGAATACGACGAATTACATGCTGGAAATCTATAATTTCTTGTGTAGTAAATAGAGCATTTATAGTTTCGGTATTATCACCGGTAGTACTTTTTACCACCTCAACTTCTTCTTCAAAACTAGGGTATTGCAACTCTATTGCAAACATAAAACGGTCTAATTGTGCTTCTGGAAGAGGGTATGTTCCTTCTTGCTCGATAGGGTTTTGAGTAGCTAATACAAAATAAGGTAAATCAAGTTTGTAGTGATGTCCTGCAACAGTAACTGCTCTTTCTTGCATAGCTTCTAATAAAGCTGCCTGAGTTTTAGGAGGAGTTCTATTAATCTCATCTGCTAAGATGATGTTAGAAAATATTGGGCCTTTGATAAATTTAAAGTGTCTTGTTTCGTCAAGAATTTCACTTCCTAAAATATCACTTGGCATCAAATCCGGAGTAAACTGGATTCGTTTAAAATCCAATCCCAAAGCTTGGGATATAGTATTTACCATTAACGTTTTAGCTAGTCCTGGAACTCCTATTAGTAAAGCGTGCCCTCCTGAGAAAATAGAAAGAAGTATCTGATCGATTACTTCTTCCTGACCTATAATTATTTTAGAAATTTCTTTTTTGAGCTCGGCATGTTTGCTTACCAGTTTTTTTACTGCTGCAACGTCGTCTGACATATTATTTTTCTTTTTTTAACCAGTTACCGCTATACTCACAGTCTCTGTACTCTCCGTTAATTTTTATATATGTATCCCGAATTTTTTCTTCCTGCCATTTTCTAATCGCTTCAATCTGCTTCTTTTTTAAAGCCAATTCCTGGATTTTAAGATAATCTTTTGAGTAATCCGCGATATGCTCATCATAACGATTAAGTACAGTTATCAACTTATACTTTTTACGTCCTTGACGATCCTGATCAGGAATTACTAATGATACTTCATTAGTTTTTAACTTAGATACTTGATCGTACAATATAGGGTCAATTTTGGTAAGTTCAAAACGAGTATCTCCCGTTGTAGGGTTAATTAACTGACCACCATCTTCTCGCGTTTCTTTTTCATTACTAAATTTCCTGGCAGCTTCTTTAAACTCAATAGTTCCTGATGTTATGCTTGTACGCACAGAATCAATAAGTTTCTTAGCACTTTCTACACTTTTACTCGTTACATCAGGTATTAAAAGAATGTGTCTTACATCAATTTCTTCTCCTCGTATTTTATCTACTTTTATGATATGCCACCCAAATTCTGTTTTAAAAGGTTCACTTACTTCTTCTTCCTGAAGACTAAATGCTACGTTTTTAAATTCTCTGGCAAAAGGAGTCTGGCGATTTAATGTATATTTTCCTCCAGTAGATTTAGATCCCGGATCTTGAGAGTATAAAACCGCTTTTGTTGCAAAACTACTTCCGTTTTCTATAATATCTACTCTAAATTGATTTAACCTATCTATTACTTTTTGCTCTTCTTCTTCTGGTATCTCTGGTTCAATAACAATTTGAGCTAATTCTAATTCTGTTCCAAAAAGAGGTCTTTCTTTTTCTGGGATCGCATCAAAATACTCTCTTACTTCTTCTGGTGTTACTTCTATTTCTCTAATAATACTAGATCGCATATTCTCTGCAAGCTTATTTGATTTGTTAATATCAAAAAGCTCCTTTTTAAAATCTTCTGCATTATCTTTTCTATAGAATTTTAATACTTTTTCCAGGGTTCCTAACTCACGAGTCATGTAGCTCAATTGTTGATCCACCATTGCATTAACTTCTGCATCACTCACAGTGATACTATCCTGAACCGCGTGATGTGCATATAATTTATTCTCAAACAAACTTCCTGCTAATTGACAACGGCTTACATCTGTTGCAGAAACACCTTCACTAATTAATTGTTGATATGCAACATCGATATCACTATCTAATATTACATGTTCCCCTATTACTGCAGCTACTCCATCTATCTTTTTTCTCTGTGATTGAGGTTCACTTTCTGTCACTTCTGCTACTTCTTTCTTCTCATCTTCAATGATCTCCTGCCCCATAACTTGTGAACTTACACCTATGATCATTAAAAAGGTATAAAGTACTTTCATCTTAATTGTAGACTTCAAATTGTTTGTTCTTGACTGCATCTTTTGTAATATCCTTTTCTAAATTCTTTATCAATTCGCGCTTTCGCTGATTCAATATAATTTGCCGTATGGTCGGTTTTATATATTCTAAGGGAGCGGTCTGGTTTTGCTTTAATACTTTGGCAATTTTAACCATATATACCCCTGTTGAATCTCGTAATTGAGTATATTTCCCATCTTTTAAGAGAGTTTTTTGATCCTTTTTCCTTAAGATCGGTAATTTATTTAGTACACGATCAAAAGAAACCCATACAGAATCATTAAAGGAATGTGATATAAATTCTAATTTTCTTCCTCCTAAATCCTCTTTATCTTCATCATTAAAACGATTTAATTTTCGTTGCGTTGCAACAATATCGCTATAATCAGATGGCAAATGTAAGTAACGTAACTTTACTATCTCTTCATTAAGGTTAAAATTTTCAATATTTTGCTCATAAAATGCTAATAAGTCATCATTTGTGATCTCCATATTAATGGATTGAGTAATAACAGCATCTTTATACGCATTTATATATAAGGTGTTTTTATAGTCATCTACTAACTCATCGAATTCCTGAAGTTCATTTTCGGTAAGATTGCGTTTTGCCTGATCTATAAAGAGCTGCTCAGTAGCCCACCTCTTTATATAATTATTCACGATATTAGTACTATCATCTGATGAAGCTCCCTTGGGCGTAATATCTTTAATATCTTCTTTATAAAGATACTTATTATTCACTCTGGCAATAGCTTCTTTTTTAACCTTTTTATCAAAGTCTTTACAAGAAATTACTAGTAAAAATAATATTATGAGCTTGCTATATTGCATTTATATGGAAAGATCTTTTTTAATTTTCTTTAAAGTCTTTTTATTCAACTTTACCGAATATTTATTTCTTAATCCGTTTAACCATTGCTTTTCCAGGTTTTCCTGAAAATCATTAATTACTTTCCCTCTAGTTTCTTCAAACGTTTTTAACTTGGAAGGCACTACCTCTTTTACCTGCATTAAGATAATATAATCTCCTTCATTAGTCATTGTTAATCCTCCGCTTTTTGCAGAAAAACCTTTTGGTAATTTATCCTCTCCTTTAATTAATTCTTCTTCAGAAAAAAGAACAGATACTTTTTCATTTTTGTTAACTTCTTTCTTTATTTCATCTAATGGTTTTCCTTTTATCAATAGCTCCTTGGTATTGTCAATTGCTTCTTTATTTGATGATGAAGCTTTTAATACTTTATAGGTTTCATTTTGAACATACTGGTCTTTATGAGATTGATAATATTTTTGTAAACCTATTGAATCTGTTTTTGCAGCATTCCATATTTTTGATTCCATCAGATCAAATAATAAAAGTCCGTCACGATATTCTGATAATACATTAGCAAAATCTTCATTATCTTCTTCAAGATGTTCTTCATAGTAAGAAAGTAAGGTCGAGGATTCAAAATCTCGATACATTTCTTCTATAAACATATTCTTGTCTGTATATTTTCTGGCACTACCAATTTTTCGCTTTAAATGGTTTGCAAAATCTTTGTACTTATATGATTGATTTTTGATAGTAAAAATGTTCTTATCTAAATCTCCTCCTTCTTGAGCAACTTTCAATTGTCCTTTTAATGCTTCATCAGGAATTATTTTTTTAAAATAAGCAACCACTTCATCATTTTTCACAACACCATATTTCTCTTTTAAACCATTAATAAAAGATTTAGTAACTAGTTGAGACCTTCCATCTCGTTTTACCAATTTAGTGAGTTCATTTTTTTGTTCTGCAAAAGTCTTGGGTGGAAATTTTTCTATGAGTTTAATTATATGCCATCCATATTTTGTTTTCAAAGGTTTTGAAACTTCTCCTTTATTTTGAAGACCAAACGCAACTTTTTCAAATTCTACAGAATTAAGAGCTCCTTGTCCAAAACGATTAATCTTACCGCCGTTTACAGCTGTATTACGATCATCACTAAACTGTTTTGCCAAAGATTCAAAAGAAGTTCCTTGTTCTAATTGTTTATTGATTTCTTTAATTCTATTCTCAGCTTCTTCTGCATTTCGGTTTTTACCTTCTGCTACCATTATATGAGCAACACTTACTTCTCCAAGAGTTTTCTCTTTATCATCTACTTTTACAATATGGTATCCAAACTGAGTTCTGAAAGGTTCTGAAACTTTTCCAACTTCGGTTTTGTATGCAGCATCTTCAAATTGATATACCATTCTAAAAGCTGTAAACCATCCTAGATCTCCACTGTTTTTGGCTACAGAAGGATCCTCACTATATTCTTTGGCTATTGTTTTAAAATCCCCACCATTTAAAATTTTGGCACGAGCTTCATTTATTTTCTTTAATGCTGCAATGGTATCTTCTTTTGAAGCATTAGGTCTCGCCATTATCAAAATATGACTTGCTTTTATTCTTTGTTGTGAACGATCGTATGCTTCTTTTACAAGAGCTTCTGAAGCTTGTGAATCTGTAAGGTATCCAGAAGATAATTGTTTTTTATAGCCTTCTAATTCTTTAAGGTATGTCTCTTTTTTATCTAGCCCTAATTTCTTAGCTTCTTCAAGCTTTAGTTTGTAATTAACAAACAGATCTAGATATTCATCTACATCTTTCTGAGACTCATCTTTCACCAAGTCTATATTTTTAAGATATACTCGTTTAAATTCTGAAATATAAACGGGAGATTCATCAATTGTAAGCAATACAAGATCTTTCTCTTGTGCATAGATGAATGAAAAGAAAATTAATCCTAAAAACAGTAAAAATGAATTCTTATGCATAGTTTCTAATAATGAGGTCCTAAGTCGGACAAAAATAATAATATTAACACGTTTTACAAGCCATTAATCAAACGAAAGGGTATACATTATAGTATAGACTTTTAATTTTTTAATCAACTCTGCATCATACTTGCACAATAAGGCAGTTAATCAATTATATATTTTACTTAAAACTTTTATAGTAGAAAGAAAAAATGTTTCTAGTCAATATTAAAGTATATATTAGTCTTTAAATTTTTATCTATTGGAAAGAAAATTAAAACTGATATGGGATTTTAGAGGTCCCGCAGCCAGTAAAACAGCTCAACATCACGAAATACATCTTAAGGAATATATTGCCTTGGAAAAACTATCTATGTCAATCACAGGCTATCAAGACATTTCAGAAATGCATAGCATTGCTTTTATGGTGGTTACTGATTCTGAAATGAAACCTGTTAGAGATGCTTTAAAACCTCATCGCGGTCAACTTTATGAAGAATAGGTTTTTAAAAAATATTATTACTGGCACGTATATTGTTTAAGACCTTATATATTTGCAAAAATTAAAAATCAGTAATTAAAATAACAATGAAGAAAATATTATTCCCGATCTTATTATTGATCGCTAGTTTTCAGGTTATTGCGCAAACCAAAACGGGAACCGTAGATAGCGAGCTTATACTTTCTAAATTACCAGAACTTACTAAGGTTCAAGAGGATTTAAAAGCATACAATGCAAAACTTGAATCTGAATTGAAAGTAAAAATCGATGACTATCAGGCAAAAGTAAAGGACTATCAAGAGAAAGTGGCTAGCATGACTGAGCCAATGAAAAAAACAAAGCAGGAAGAAATTATTGCTTTGGAGAATGATATTGCTAAATTCAGACAGAATGGAGCACAATTAGTACAAATCGAGCAAAATAGATTGTTACAACCATTATATCAAAAAATTGGTAAAGCATTAGAAGAAGTAGCTAAAGCTGAAGGATATGCTCAAGTATTTACAATCTCTAATAGTGGATTAGCTTATATTGATCCAAAATTTGATCTTACTAAAACGGTTATGACTAAGTTAGGAATCAAGCCTGAATAGAGTTATAACAACTGTATTAATATAAAAAAACGCGATCTATTCTGGATCGTGTTTTTTGTTTCTATTTGCTTCTTATCTCTTTCAATTTATCTTCTACCTGCATTAGATAGATTTCATTGTATACCTCTTTATAAGGATCTGATTTTTTATATCCTTTCTGTATAAGGGTTTTTGCTTTCTCTATATGGATTATTGCCTTTTCTATTTCTCCTATTTCTAATAAGGTTAATCCCTTATAATAATATGCCATAGAAGATTTATCGTATACTTCTATAGCTTTATCAAAATCTACTAGCGCTTGTTTATGTTTTTTTAGATGAGATAAGCTGATTCCTCTATACACAAATGGAGAATCATCGGTAAAGTCTTTTTCTTCCTTTATCATAATAGTAAACTCATCAATAGCTTCTTTATGTTTTCCCAAAGCTTGTAAAATTTCTCCCTTCAAGAAGTTTACATTATTTCCCCAGGCGTAGTCTACTTTACCTGGTGTATAGTCATCATATTGATTTAAATATTCTAATGCTCTATCATAATCTTTATATAAATCCGTCATTAACCACGAAGTATAGTAAAGTGTTTCTTTAGGGTCTAATTGCATTGCTTTTTGTAATAAAGGAAACGCAATATGATAATCTCCTATTTTACTATGCGCAATTGACTTACCTGAATAATACTCTGCGTTTTGAGGGTCCAACATAATTAAAGAATCTGTATATGCTTGTCGCATACTACTTGCTTGATAATAAAACCCTCTTTCATATGTTAATTGCTTAACTTTAGTTTCTTTCTCCTCTGGAGTAAGGGATGAAAGATCAATTTCTTTTTGATTGCACGAACATACGCTCAATAACAAAAATACTTTAAGGATATATACGAATGATTTTCCCATCTTTTATTCTAAAACTTAAATAAATATAAGTATCTATTACTTGATTAGATTTTGAATTTCTACCCGGATTCCAATCCTGCAAACTCTTAGTTATCTCATAAATTTGATTGCTAATCTTTGGCGAAAACTCTTTTAAGTTATAATCATAATCAAAAGCTTGTTGTTCAAACATACCTGCTTTCCCTTCACAATTAACTACAAAACGTACTTGATAAATCCCTGACTCTTTAGAATCTTGTGGAGGATCATATTTTTCATTGAATATTTTACGAATATGATATAGTCCTCCTTTATATTCAGTTCCTTGATAATAATAGCGATCTCTAGGATAATTTTTATTTATATACGGATTACATAACTGAAAATCCATAGGTCTAGACTCTGGAACTTTTGAGGTGGGTTTATATTTTACTTTTTTAAAATCTCCATCAACAAAACCAAATGTTTCGATTTCGTCGCTTGTAACAGATATTATCTCTTCAATAAACTGAAAATCTCTTTGACAACTTAATCTATTTCCTTTCTTCAGTAAAAAAACGTGCCCCTTATAGGTAACAAGTTCAAAACAATGAGTACTATATTCATCACTATTTACTGGAGTAAACTCAAATGTTTGATCTTTTTCATAAAAACGAAAAGCGCCTTTTTCATTTTGCCAATAGCCAGAGCTTAAAATAGATTTTGTTTTCTTTATGTCCAATGGTTGCCTAGGACGTAATCGATATGCAATACTTTTTATAAATTGAAGTTTATTTTTATCAACACTGAATTTATTAATAGGAAGTCGCATACTATCTATCCCGATAGAATCTATTGAAAATTCTAATTTGTTTTTACCTAAAAGTTCTTCATTCTTAATATTTTTATAGTATACCGTATCACCATTAAACTCCATTATGATAGAATTTGGTCTATAAAAATCTTTATCCATATGAACTGCCTGAACAAGCCACTCTCCTTTTACATTTTCTCGAGTAAAGGATGGTTCATTTTTTATAGTACAACTCGTAAGATTTACGATTGTTAGCAAAGTAGTTAATAGAAGATATATTCTTTTCAATTAATGAAATTTTTATAAAGTAAACATACAAAAAAAGCAGTATAATATTTTATACTGCTTTTTTAATAATTTGTATTTTATTTCTATCTCCTACTGTAGTTCGGAGCTTCTTTTGTGATAGTTACATCGTGAGGGTGACTCTCATGAATACCGCTAGCTGTAATTTTTACAAAACGTCCATCTTTCTGTAATGCATTAATATCTTTTGCTCCACAGTATCCCATACCTGCTCTCAATCCACCTATAAACTGATGAATACTCTCTATTAGATCTCCTTTATACGGTACGCGACCTACAATTCCTTCAGGAACTAATTTTTTGATATCATCTTCTACATCCTGAAAATAACGATCTTTAGATCCTTTTTTCATTGCCTCTACAGATCCCATTCCGCGATAAGTTTTAAACTTTCTTCCTTCGTAGATGATAGTTTCTCCTGGAGATTCTTTGGTTCCTGCTAATAAGGATCCAAGCATTACTGTATCTGCTCCAGCGGCAATAGCCTTAGGTATATCACCTGTATATCTAATTCCTCCATCTGCAATAACCGGAACTCCAGAACCTTTAATAGCGGCACATACTTCAAGAACTGCAGAAAATTGTGGAAATCCAACTCCTGCCACGACTCTAGTAGTACATATCGATCCTGGTCCTATACCTACTTTTACAGCATCTGCTCCTGCTTCTACCAAATATTTTGCAGCGTCACCAGTTGCAATATTACCTACGATAACATCAAGATCAGGAAATTTAGCTTTTACATCTTTTAGAACACTAACTACTCCTTTTGTATGGCCGTGTGCGGTATCTATAACAACAGCGTCTACTCCCGATTTTACCAATGCTGCTGCACGATCTACAGCATCTCCTGTAACTCCAATAGCTGCTGCAACCCGTAGTCGTCCATATTTATCTTTATTTGCCAAAGGTTTTAATGTAAGTTTTGTAATATCTCTAAAAGTTATTAAACCTACCAAAACATTTTCTTTATCAACTACCGGAAGCTTTTCGATCTTATTATCCTGAAGTATTACTTCTGCTTCTTGTAATGAAGTTCCTGCTCCAACAGTTACCAGGTTTTCACTGGTCATTACCTCAGAAATTGGTCGATCATCATTTTTTTCAAAACGTAAATCACGATTAGTCACAATCCCTATTAGCTTGTGATCTTTATCTACAATAGGGATTCCTCCGATACTATGCTCTCGCATATTATTTTTTGCATCGATTACTTTGGCATCCACTGGCAATGTAACAGGATCTATTATCATACCGCTCTCTGCACGTTTTACTTTACGTACTTTCATTGCCTGCTGTTCAATTGTCATGTTTTTATGCAACACTCCAATACCTCCTTCTTGAGCCATAGCTATTGCCATACGACTTTCTGTAACGGTATCCATTGCTGCAGAAACAATAGGAACGTTAAGCGTAATATTTCTTGTAAATTTTGTTTGGATACTTACTTCTCTTGGTAATACTTCTGAAAAAGCAGGGACTAAAAGAACATCGTCATATGTTAGACCTTCTCCGACGATTTTGGATTCGTGTGCTGTCATGGCAATTAAAATTTAATTGCGTGCAAATATACACCTTTTTTAAAGTAATACCTGATTCACAGCTCTTTTATTTTTATAAGATATTCTTAAAATTAAAAGTATTTAAACGCGAGAGTATACTTTACTCATATTAGTTCAATTGATCAAAGCACTTATTTATCAAATCCTAATCAATTCTCTTCTATAAATAATAATAATGCTTTTTTATCACCATTAAAAATGTCGAAATCGGTATCCTGAGAATCAACTTTATAACTGTCACTTTTTTGCCAAAAGGCATATCCTTTTTTTTTCCATTGATCAGGAAGATCAGGAGTCTTGTTTGTAGTGTACTCTGCTAGCCATATTGAATAATTACTAAAAGCCTTTGAGTTAAGCCAAGTGTTTGCAAAATTTTCGTTTGTATAGATCATTGGACATCTATTGGTTTTTTCTTCTACTACTGCTAACCATTTTAATATATCATCCTGTACTTTTTTTACTGAAGGTTTCCCTACGATTCCTCCTTTTTCTATATCCAGAATAGGAGGAATATCAGACGAATCTAATGTGTTTATTGCTTCTAAAAAAAACAATGCCTGTTGCTCAGGGTCATCATTAGTACGATAGAAATGATACGCTCCTCGAATCATTTTTTTCTTTGGTATCGTAGTCCAATTTAGTTTAAAATCCGGATCTGTATAAGTAACTCCTTCTGTAGCTTTGCATATAACAAAAGAAAAACCATCTTTATCAGTAATCTCTGTAATCATTTTTCCTTGATATTTAGATATATCAATTCCCTTAGCAATATCCTGAGAAAAGAGTTGAATACTTAATAAAAAAAATAAGCAGTATACTATTATTCGATAACAATGCTGATTTACAAAACTCATTGACACTTTATTTTTGAGATTAACTTTGATTCTGAAAGTTACACTGAATGCAAGAATTTTTCTTGCGGAAAAACCACAAAACTTATAAAATTTGTTACAAAACCCTTCTTCAATTCAAAAAAAGAATGCTTGATTCTTAATGGATTGGAATCAAAATTGTTAATTATATTAACAATTTTAGCATTTTATTAACAATAACACAATAATACCTTCGTTCTAAAGATTACTCTAGTATTAAATATATATATTAGAAAAGGTGATTTTTTATCATTTTGATTGAAAATTATCTGCCGCCCCAAAACAAATACTATGAAATTGACTACATGCTTGATAGTAATGGTCTTCTTTTTTGGCTCTATACATGCCCAATCTAAAAAAGTCGAAACCATTGACATCCAAAAAATTAAATTCGAGAAAAACGAATTTACCCCAAAAAAAAGATTATTCACTAAAAGAATTTTACCTGTTACTCTTATTGCAGCTGGAGTGCTTTTATCCAAAAACGATTTTGAAAAATCACTACAAAAAGATTTAAGAGGATCTGTCGGAAAAGATTTTTATTCAAAAATTGATGACTATACTAGGTATGCTCCTGTTATTCAGCTATACACTGCTGATATACTTGGTGTTAAATCAAAAAACCATTGGTTTGATCAGACAAAGAATCTTATGCTGTCTACACTTATCACAGGCGCAACAACAGCTTTTATAAAAAAAGAAGTCCATAAAAGTCGACCTGGTGATTCTGAACAAACGAATTCTTTTCCTTCTGGTCATACATCTATAGCTTTTGCTACAGCTACCGTTTTGTATGAAGAATTTATTGATTCGAGTCCTTTGTTAGCATATAGTGGTTATCTATTTGCGGCTACCACAGGTAGTTTGAGAATGTTGAACAATAAACATTACCTATCTGATGTTTTAGTTGGCGCCGGTATTGGGATATTATCTACACGTCTCGTATATCATCTTGATCATCTTATTCAATGGAATCCTTTTAAAAAAATGGATGGAGTAGCTTTTGCTCCTCAATATCTTGAAGGTGGATTAGGGTTTTATTTTGCTAAATCTTTTTAAATATCAGTTGGCAAAATCATAAAAATCTTAACAATTTTAATATGCTATTCCAGGTGTTTTATGAAGATATTTTTGATCATGCAACTGATGCAACATAAAATGAGCTACATCTGCTCTTGAGATTACCCTGGTAAGAATATAATGCCCTACTTTGATACCATGTTTATACCGGGTACGTTTTTTTCCATTAAAGAGTTGAGCTGGACGTATTATGGTCCAGTCCAAGTCACTTTGCATTATTAATTTTTCCTGCTTTGATTTATCCAAAAAATAAAAGAATAGTATTACAGGAATCGTAAATAGTGTATAATAAAGTCCTAATTTAAAACGACTTTCATTAATTCCTAGTGAAGTGATACATATAAATCGTTTTATATGATGTTTTGACATAGCATTTATAATATTCTTTGTTCCTTCTGAGAGAATATTTGTTTTGATAAAAAACTTTTTATGTCCTAGTGCAGATAATACTGCATCCTGGTATTTGACAATATTATTCATACAATTAGAATCCAGGACATTTCCTTGTACAACCTTTAAGTTAGGATGTATCACTTTTATTTTATCGGGATTACGTGCTAATGCTGTTATGACATATCCTTCTTCCAAAGCCTGACTGATTAACTGCTTTCCTGTTCTTCCGGTTCCTCCAATGATTAATATTTTCATGGGTGTTAACTTGGTATTGATAAGTGTTAAATGTATCTTATTTGGCTTATTGGTTAAATTTTATCTTCTCGAATCGTTGTTTTAGCGGGATGAATTGTAATACTCCCAATCTCCAGAATAAGAAAGAATTTCTCCTGATATGTATTTAAGATAATCAAATTTCAACCTGGTGATCTGCCCTAATTGAAATGTTATTCTGTATGTTATTATATCATTCAAATATCACAATATTGAGGTGAATCTTTTAAAAATACGAATTATCATAAAAGGGCAGGATAATGCCCCATTAAAAAACCCGTGTTTTCCCTCTTTTTTTATGATTTTTAATAGTTTATTTTTGATATAGACATTTCATACAAGTGATTTGAGTTAGCTTATTACCATTTCAAAATTAAGAAGTGGTATAATTAGAAAAGTCCTGAAGAGACAAATTATAATACACACTCTCACCTTGTAGCATGGGCCAGCCGGAAAAAGAGAGTATAAAAAAAATATCATTTTCAGTAAGGTAACCTTGTAATTGAGACCGGCAATAGTGGAAATGCTACTTGGTAAAAGATAAATTTGAATTTTCAGGACTTTTCTCTTTTACAATACAACTCGTTTTTCAAACCACACACACTTCTTAGTCTACTAATCAATACTTTAAAGGCATATATCGTTTTGCATTCTGATCTATTTTTTGTAAATTTAATAAGACCTTCTATAACCAAAATGTGAGAGGTTTGCTTTCTCTCCTGTGTCTGGTTACTATATTATAAATTTCTAAGATTTAACCTACCTGCTCCTCGCATATCTTAGATATTTCTTTAGCGTTTACTATAACTTATAATACAATAAAATTATGAATCCTATCACCATTTTCAGTGTTGTATTTGTATTATTTCTTCTTGCAGGAGTTCGAATTATTTTTGAGTACAAAAGAGCCATAAAATTTAGATTCGGAAAATACATTAAGGTTTTAAAACCTGGGTTTAGATGGATTATTCCAATCGTTGAAACTATTCAGGTTGTAGACATCAGGGTAATCACTATAAATATTCTATCGCAAGAGGTTATGACGGAAGATAATGTGCCTTGTAGTATTGATGGAGTTGTTTTTTTTAAAATCAATAATCCTGAAAACGCTGTCTTAGAGGTAGAAGAATACAAATTTGCCATTACTCAACTATCTCAAGCTGCTTTAAGAGATGTTTGCGGTAAAGTTGAACTAGATGTTATTTTATCCAAAAGGGAAGAAATGGGTAAGAACATCAAAAATATTGTTGAGTTAGAAACAAAAGAATGGGGTATTGAGATCATTGACGTAAAAATTAAAGATATCCAATTACCAGAAAACATGAAACGTATGATGGCTAATCAAGCTGAAGCTGAAAGATCAAGAAGAGCAAGAATTATCCTTGCTTTGGCAGAAGAACAAGCTGCCGGAAAACTACTAGAAGCTGGAAAACTAATCGATCAATCTCCTTCTGCGATAAAATTGAGATTGTATCAAACCTTATCTAACATAGCTTCTGAGAAAAACTCTACAATTTTATTTCCTTTTCCTGAAGAAGTTCTCCCTACAAACTCAAAAAAAGGTAACAAAGATGATTAGCTAGGTAATCAACCGGTTTCCACCCAAGTATTAATCATAGATTTATTTGTCTTCTTTCCCCAAACTCTTTAATAAGGCAAGATTTTCTTTCAGTTTTTGTTCTCCTTTATCCCATGAAGGTTTCCAGTTAGGTCGTGAAATCGCTATTATTTCTATGATTATATCAAAACCTTCTGTACCAATAGCAAAATCTTCAATCTGATTAATAATTTTTATACTAGCAATCATTTTATCTGACCCCACCTCATCTGTTCTTAATAATCTAATAAACTCTACCTCGAATGTATGTTCTTTATATCTTGCTACAAAAAAAGTATCTGTCTCGACACACTTCCATTGTAGCAGACCTGTATAAGTAAGGCGTCTTATTTCTTTTAATATTGCCAATTTGTATTCAAATGATTTCAAACTCTTACTATTTAAAAAAGGATATTATCCATTTTGATTTTTTTTTGCTTTAATTATATTTAGAATAAATACTACTAAAGAAATTATTCCTATTATTAATACAATTTCAAATTGAATATTCCAGGAAGCTATAATCAATGATAGTATGATAATTCCTAAATGAACTATAGATAAGGTTTCTTGTGTTTTTAATCCTAGGAACTTAATGATACCGTAACCAAACAAAAAAGATACCCATACTCCAAACTCAAAAAAATAAAACAGATTGGTAAAATCCCAACCCCAACCAACAGTTTTATTTATGCCAATAAAATACACTCTTGTTCCTAAAATAAATTGAAAAATCGAATATGTAATTAATACTAAGAAAAACATGTGTTTTTGAAACCATACTTTCAAATTCATTCTATTTATTCTTTAAGGTTCTTTATTTTATCTGCAACAGTTCCTTTTTCTCCTAATCTGATTATTCCCAAAATAATATTAGCAATAAATCCGGGGTTAGTTATAATATTAGCTTTTTCTGCTACTTTATGATCGCGTTGCACAATTAGTTCGTTTTGTTCGTTCTCTAGAGTTTCGGCAATTTGTACTGCAAATTTCCAGGCACCATCTCTTGCCAATTCCATACTAAAATCAATAAAAAAATCATCTACCTTACGAGTCAGTTTTAATATCTTTTTTAAGGTTGGCCAGATTTCTTCCAGATCATTTTCAACTTCATTTACTAGTGATGAAAGAATATCATTAATCTTATCAAAATCACCTTTCAGGTTATTAATATCCTCACCTTTTGCCACTTCTGCGGCAGCAATACCCAGGTCGAGATTGATATGGGCATTCATTCCTATTAACAAATGTTGCAAGACTATAGGCCAATAATCAGTTGATAAATCAAAAGCTTTTTTCCAGGACTGTGTTACCGGTAGATTATCTTGATAAGCAAAATAAGCATCTAGGTATCTGCAAGCAAAAATTATGTCCAGTTTTTCCATCCTGGGACCATTATCAAAAAAGTTGTTTTCTATTCCTTCTTTTACTTTGATCGTTACTTTTCTGTATAGTGCAGCAAAATACCCTAAAGGATTATTATTTGTTTCAGAATCTTGGATGATATCTCCCAAAGTAGTGATGACATCATCGATAGTGTTTATTGGTTTCAAGTGTATCGATTTATTTATGTAATATCTGTATTTTCTGAATTTTGTATCACTTCTTCTGAAGTTAGGCCAAAAATTGGTGGTGTGTTAACCTGTAAGATCCCTAAATACGTATATAGGACGCCTCTATGGTGAATTTCATGCTCTACCATGGCTCTTAATAATTTCCATACACTTATTTTGGTTCCGCCAGGTGTTTCGCATCTTTGTAATAAGTTATCAGGAGTAAGTTTTGACAGAATCTCTACAGATTCTTTATGTAGTTGATCATATAATCGAATTGTCTCCTGATATCCTTCAGCAAAATTCTCTCCACACCCAGAATACAAACTTGGTTTTAATTGTGTATTCTCTACATACATCCAGCGTTCAGTTAATGCCAAATGCCTAATGATATCTCCTATAGTGAACTTACCTTTTTGATAAGTCCATTCAATATGTTCTTTTGGAATATGTTCAAAGAGTCTACGTGATCGGCTTTTAACTCTACTATAATACTGTAAAAAGCTATGTATATCTTTTATTTCCATAGGAAAATTGTATCCGATTTTGATTAAAAACTGAAGTATTACTAAGGTACGGATTATTATTTATGAAATAAAGCAAGTCTATTCATCCATAAAATTGTAATACTAGCTTCTCATAATTCACGATAATATTTTAATTTTCAGTATCTTATATTATTTACAAAGATGAAAAGAATCATTCTATTATTAATTACGCTATACTTTTACCAACCACTATGTAGTCAAGTAAGTGCGACATTCTATGGTATGAAATCGCATTATGGTTTTATCATTGCACATACTCCGGACCTGAAACCTATTTCTCAAACCAACCCTTTTGGGTTACAGTTAGAATATAGCAAATTAAGAACTAGTGATAAAGCTTGGAAAACGTGCCATTGTTATGGTCGTAGTGGAGTTTCTTTTACTTATTTCAATTATGCAAATCCCTCTGTGTTAGGCAGTTCTTATAACCTCATTTATTTTGTAGAACCTTATTTTACATATAAAGGTCCTTTAAAATTTTCTCTTAGAGGATCCATTGGTGCTACGTATCTCGATACTATATTTGATGAGGAAACGAATCCAGAAAACCTTCTTTTTAGCACAAGATTTAGCTTTTATCTTGCTCTTTCTCTTAACTTAAATTATCATATTAGTGACACCTATGCAATTAATGTATCCGCAAATTATAATCATATTTCTAATGGCGGCCAAAAGCAGCCTAATAAAGGAATGAACTTCCCTACTTTATCTATTGGTGTCGATAAAGTTATTGGCTATACTTCTTTAAAACCCAAACCCAGAGAACTACGTCAATATGATCGTTCTCTGGATTATTATCTGGGATTGTTTGCCAGTTTGCGATCTTCGGATCGCGAAGCTGAAGCTTCTAATCACCCTCTAATTGGTGTTTTGGGAGGTGCTTTAAAACCTTTATCGGGGATTAATGGTGTAAATCTAGGTGCAGAGTTTTGGTATGATTACTCTGATGAAAAAATAGCACAACAACAAAATATTAGTGACTCTGCTTTTTCATCAGCTATTACCGTAGGACATCATTTCAATTTTGGTGATTTCTATTTTTTACAACAATTTGGAATCTATATAACTCGCCCAAAGAATATTCAAGGAAATTCGTTATATCAGCGATATTCATTCTGGTATCAATTACATAAAAAATGGACTATTGGAGCTTCACTCATCGCATATGGACGCGTAGCAGATCATATGGATGGACGATTGATTTATTTGATCGATTAAAGAAGTTTAAAAAATCTATTTTTCATTATCCTCTCCGGTTTCTTCAATAATTCTATTTTTTAATTCAATAATCTCTTCTAATTCACGGATTTCTTTTTTTACATTTTTTCTGATTACCTTAATTAATATTACAGCTCCCACTACATAAGAAACATCCATAAGGACCATTTGCCATAACTCAAAATAGATATTAAATTCTGGGTTAATCATATAAAAACCTATTGTATATAAAGCTATGATTGATATTGTCAAGGGGCCATGAATTTTTTTCCTGAATTTATAAAAGGTAATGGTGCTCTGTGTGTTTTTTAAAACATTATCCTCTATATCAATTTTTTTTGACTTAGTAACACTTATCAATTCTACAACAATTCTTACTATCAATCCACCTATCATTAATCCAGCTCCTACTCTACTCAATACTTCTTGTACGGGAGCTACAAAATAGAAAAAAGCAGTAATTACTATTAAAACAATAAATAAAATGACACTGTTACCATAATGAAATTGATGACTCCATTTTTTCTTTTTTTCTATCGATAGTAATATATCACTCATAGTATTGGGTTGATTCTCTATATCTTTTTTATCTTCTTTCCACTTACGTTGTAATTCTTCAAAATTGCTACTCATGGTCTAATATTTTTTTAAGTCTTTTTTTAATTCTGTGAATTTTCACTCTAACATTTGTTGGCTTTATCCCTATTACTTCGGCAATATCATCATAGTCTTGTTCTTCTAATACCATCATAATAACCAATCGATCCAGTTCATTTAATTTCCCGATAGCTTCATACAAGTTCTGATCTTCATTGATTATCGTGTTTTGAGATTCATCTGCTAATGCATGTTCTACTTTTTCTATTGATAATCTATTCTTCTTTTTATCTTTTCTAATATATTGTAAACAGGTATTTACAGTAATTCGATACACCCATGTCTTATATGTTGATTGCCCTTTAAAACCACTTATCGCATTCCATATATTAATAAATACTTCTTGTGATAAATCTTTTGCCAGGTCCTTATCTCCTTTCATAAAACCCAAACACATTTGTAATACCATTGCATAGCATTGGGAATACATTTTTTCAAAAATTTGTTGATTTTCTCTACTCATTCGCCAAAAAAGCATTTACCTTTTTATAAAATAATTCAGGCTGGTCAAACATAATAAAGTGTTTACTATCAGGAATCATATCAATAGTTTTATTTGATAATGCAGCATATTGTTTTTTATAGTTAGCCTCTGCTATTTCTATTGTAGGGAAAGCTGCTCCAAGAATTAAAGTTTTTGAAGATATTTTATCCAGTACTTTTCTAAGATCTAACTTTAACAAATCTGTATATCCGTAAACATAAGTTTTACGATCTGCTTCCATCATCCAGTCTAGTAGGGTAGTTACTTTATCTTTTTTATTGGTCATATTTTGAGCCATCATCATTGCTGTTTGCTTAAATTGGGTTTCGTTCATTGCCAACATTTGTTGATTAAAAGGGCTTTTGTATTGAATCTGATCTTCTGTAACTCCTGGCATCATAAGCTCTCTCATACAAGGAATTGAATCTACAAGGATTAAGCTTTTTATTTTATTGGGTACTGCTGCAGCAAGATCAATTGCCAAATTACCTCCCATACTATGTCCTATAATTCTGATATTTTTTAAGTCCTTATTCTTTATATAATCAATCAACTCGTTTTTTATGGTATCATACCAAGGCATTTCTATAGGTGCATTGCCATTAAATCCAGCGTACGATACTAAATAACTTTGAAAATCTCCTTCTAAGTTACTTACTGTTTCGTTCCATATAGTTCCTGGATTGGTAAAACCAGGTAAAAACAATATAGGATCACCTTGTCCTGTAATTTCTACAGTGATAGCAGAGGTTTGCCCAAAACTGAAGTTAATAATTGCAAATAATACGATTGTAATACTAAATTTTTTCATGGTGTTTTCTTTAATTTTCCTCTTTGATGCAAAACTTCTTGGATTGTTACACCCCAATAAAAAAAACCTGCAATATTATTTTATGCAGGTTAACATCTATGCTTATTTAGTTATTACTTCTTACTTCACATCCTTTGATTTAAACTTCAATTTTTTTCCATAGACATGTACACAGGTTCTATAATATAATAGTACTATAAACATTCTCTTAAAGCAAAATACTATTATTGATTTTTATCAATATTTATTTCGAATAAACAAGCAGGTGCTGTACTATAATGATCAGGTAATCCTTGTGTATTTTTTAAATCAAACATTCCTAAAAAATCAAAACCTGCATTCGTATAATGCTTGATCAACTTGGTATTATTTCCTAATGTATCTAATCGAATAAAATCTTTATTTTGATGTAATGCATATTCTTTTGCCCAGTTTACAATCATTGCAACAAAATTTTCTCCTCTAAACTCAGGGTTTGTTGCAATTCGATGAATATAAATTGCAGAATCCTTATTTCTCTCTTCCCAAATTTGTTCATCACTATAGGTTATTGTCCATATACATGCTATTTGATTATCAATTATTAATTTCCACTGTCTGTTTTCTTTAATTTCTGTTTCTACTAATTCTCTTTCAAACTCTGGCCACACTACTACAGTTTTCTTAGATTTCTGATATTCTGATGCTATTTTGTATAACCTAAATATTTCGTCAATATCATTTGTTGTACTGTTTTCAACTTTCATCATTATACTTTTGTTAGGATTTAAATATTCTCAGTTGTCATTTATTTATTACAAATGTTGAAATAATTTGATAACCCTAAAACCCATTACTTGCTATTATTCTTATTCAAATACATAAAAAAGTATAGCTAAATTGTATTTTTATTTAATCTATATTTTCAGGAAGATAATCTCCTAGAAGATTCCAATCCATGCTATTTCCCCATCCTTGTCCATGATCACTAGTGTTTTTAATTTTATGTGCTTCTCCTATACGATGTTCTCCAAATGCAAGTAATGCCAAAATTGAGCCGGGACGTAAATGTTCACTTGCCCAACTAAGTGGTGAATCTCCATGAGCATCTTTTGCTTCTTTATCAGCACCATGTTTGATTAAGAAATCTATTGTACGCTCATCGGCATAAGCTGCAGCACGATGTAATGGGGTTTCTCCTTTTGTTCTTACATCCCTCATAAAAGCACCGGTTTCTATTCCTGGGACGGTTTTGACATTAACATTAGCTCCGTTTTGCACAAGTAATTGTATTGTAAAGTAGTAATAAGGTCTTCCTGCTTTTGCTAATGCATTGTGAAGAGGAGTTTCACCTGTCTTATCGATTATAGCATTAGGGTTTGCACCTTGTTTGATCAAAAAATCACAAATTTTCCAATGCCCAAAGAATGCTGCATTACCCAGTTCTTTATTAAGATCAATGCTATCAAGGTTTCCTCCATTCTCAATAATCGCACGTAGTGCAGTAAGATCATTATAGTACACAAACCATTGTAATGGTTTTATATGCCCTTGGTGTAAAACTTCTTTCCAATCAGGTTGGCGAAGGAGATGAAAAACAAAATCTGTTCTCCCGCGACTTATATATTCCAAAATCTTATCGGTTTTCATACAGCTACTATTTTTAATTATTTAAAACAAAAACCATCACCAGTCTTATTAGAAATTGAATAGCTCTTTTTATACAATAACACAAAAATGATTGTCTATACAATTTACATCATTTATACTTATAGGTGGATACTAATATTATGAAATTATAAACTGAAAATATTATTTATGATCAACTATACATGTCTCTTAGAAAAGTCTTCTAGTTTAAAACCGTTGCGATCTTTTGTTTTAGCAACTGTTGCTCTGGTTTTGATTGTGTTAATCCCAAAGCTTTCTTATAATTTTCTATTGCTTTGACAGGTTGTCCTAAGCGTTGATGTATTTCTCCTACTGTAGCAGGAAACAAGTAATATTTAGTCAATATCTTATTATCATTTAGTTCTGATATTGTTTTTAAAGCTTCTTTTGGTCCTTTAAGTTCGAGAATTGCAAGGCATCGGTTAAGGTATACAATTGGATCGTTGGTTATTTTAAGTAATAGGTTATAATATTCCAGAATCGCTTCCCAATTTGTTTCTTTATATGTCCTAGCAATACAATGCTGATATGCTATAGCTGCTTCAACATGATATGTCGTGAGTGTATCTCCAAAAGCTGCTTTATTAAGATAACTATTTCCTACTTTTATAAGTTCTTCATTCCAGGTTTTTCTATCCTGATCTGATAACAATATCAATTTCCCTTCTGATGTTACTCTACTCTCCAAACGAGCTGTATGAAAACACATTAATGCCATTAATGCGTAAACTTCTGGTAATTGTGTACGTTTAACAGTCAATAGAGATTTGCATAATAACATAGATTGAGATATCAGATCTTCTCGAATCAATTGATCGGTATGTGTGGAGCTATATCCCTCGTTAAACATTAAGTATACAGCATTAACCACTGCAGTAGTTTTATCAACTATGGTTTCTTTTTCAGGTATTTGAGGGCGTATTTTATTTTTTCTGAAATATTCTTTGGTACGATATAAGCGTTTTGAAATTGTAGCTTCGGTCGTTAAAAAAGACCTGGCTACCTCTTTTGTACTAAAACCACATAACGATTTAAGAATAAACGTGATTTGACTTTCTTGTGATATTTCAGGATGGCAACAAGCATACATCATAGCTAAAAAATCATCTTGTATATGTTCTTCTTGCCAAAAATCATTCATTGTTGCTGTTAAAGTATATTCTGAAGTGAGAAGCTGCTTTTGAGGATCAGAAAAATCAATAGTTTTACTATGCTTTTTTCTTCGGATAATATCAATGGCTTTATTTTTTGCAGTACGATATAACCAGGCTCTGGGATTATCAGGCATTCCCCGATATTTCCATGTTTCTAACGCACTGACTAATGCATCTTGAACGACATCTTCTGCTAACTCGATATTTTCAATACCGAATATTTTAATTAAAACTGAAACCATCTTTCCTGACTCTTGTCTAAAAAGATGGTTTAACGTTTCTTTTATGTTCTCATTATTTTCCAAACGCTATTCCATTGGACTAATTTCACGAACTTCTATACTACAATTATATTCTAGACTTGGGCAATTTTTTGCAAGCTCTGCCGCATGACTTAATGATTCTTCTTTGATTAATAAATAACCTCCTATGAGTTCTTTCCCTTCTGCCAAGGGTCTATCCATAACTTTTGCGCCTCCTTCTATTAGTGTTTTTCCTTCGCTCATTAATGGTTGACCTCCGGTAAGTTTCCCTGCTTGTGCTAAGCTACCCATCCATTGTTGCCAATGTTCCATATGTTTTTGCATTTCTTCGGGAGAATTAGATTCATATTTCTCCTGTCCACCACGTATAATAAATAAGAATTCTTTCATTTTTTTGTTTTTTATGTTGCTATTAATGCTCTGGCCACACTTCTCTTACTTCTAATGAGGATTCCCATTGCAATCCTGGGCATCCTTTTGCAATTTCTGTGGCTTCTTCTATAGTTTCTGCTTTTACAACAATATATCCGCCTACTAGTTCTTTGCTTTCTGCTAGTGGTCTATCTGTTATTTTTGTTCCTCCAGGATGAATTGTATTACCGTGCGGATATAATCGTTCTCCTCCTACAAATTTTTCTTGTTGTGCTATTTCACCAATCCACTTTTGCCAATGTTGCATGTGTTCTTGTTGTTGTTCGGGAGATTTAGTATCCCATACTTCATCTCCTCCTTTAAAAAGGAACATAAATTGTTTCATTTGGTACTTTTTTTATGATTTATATGGTTATGACGTATCTATCCAAAAAAATTGGACATTGAAACAAAAAAATTATTTTCTATATCCCTCACTCCCGTGAGCTTCTCCTTTTCCTGTTTGACAATATTGCCTCAAACTTTCAAGATACCTACCCCAACTAAAACTACAAATACCATAAAAATCATCTTGCTCTTTCCAACCATCATGTGAAAAACGTAAACGAGTTTTTCCTTCATTATTATCAAGTAAAAAGACAAATCTATGCCCTATCCAACCGTGATTGCTTTCTATACACTCCCAAACAATTTTAGCTTCTTTTTCTAATTGAATGATTTTCATTTTAGGTCCTACAGTATCACCAAAATCAAATTGTATTGTATCATTAATTTCTGAAGCTCCTTTGGTTTGTGTAGTCCACCAATTTGATAATCCTTCAATCGTCTGTATAGCCTCAAATACTTTATGTATTGAAGCCTCAATATGAAATAAATGCTTAATTGAATAATTCATTATTATATATTTTATGTTTGCTATTGAGACGAACCTCTGCTCTATTTTTGGACAGTGTCACCTAAATTTAACATAAAAATTATAAAACTTGATAATAACATCTTTCTTTGACTGCGGCACTTCTTTTATAAACTTCTTTTGACACCTCCATCATAAGACCTTAAAAACCGGTAGTAAACAAATTTCTGGCTCCTTTGATTCCACATTTTTGATATTTATGGTAAGTTTGCGCTGCGCGTTCATCTATCTGTGTTCCTGATTCTCGTAGTATCCATCCATCTATTGCAGATTTTAAAGTATATGCTTCTGGAGCCATTAAATGTGTTGTCCACAAAACAGGGTTCGCTTGAGCCTTTTTTATTTCGGGAGAAAAATAATTCTTACTATAGCAGGCCAGAATAATAACATCTCTTTTACCCTTAGGTTCAGGATCAAATTTAATGTCTATATCAAAATCCATAAGACCATCATGTCCTACATAACTTACTAGATCAGATTGGCCGGCAAAAACAAGTTTTCTTGATTCATAAATTACCTCAACAGAATTTTGACCATTAGTTGCTTTTAAAAAATCTTCTATACAAGTTTTAATCTTTGCTCCATCATATGCATCTGCAAGCATATATACATTTTTGGTAGTATGTTTATATAATAATCTCTCTAGAATATCTGCACGGCCTGAAGGTATTGTTTTAATCAACTGCCAATCTTTTGTCTTATTCTTAAAAAAGTTTTTTACTCCATATCCGGCTCCCCAATATAAATTATTCCTTGTGTCTTTACCATTACCTAATTTTTCTGGTACTGGTACTATTCCTTGGTTTTTATTATCACATAATGCTACAAATACATGTATAGTTCTAACCTGGGTTTGTGCCAATGTTTTAAATGACAAAAGGATACATATAAATGCTACAAAAAACTTCATGTTAATTAATTTCCAGGCTTCTGATTAAATCAATATTTGCTTTTTCTATTACCGAAAGCTTATCAACCACGTCTTCTTGCGTAGGGTCATACCAACTTTTGGGCGCAAAGTAATCCTGCCATTTTTCAGTTTTAAATATGTATCCATGTGCTGCAAAAATCTCATTTCTAATAATTGATAGTTCTTCTCTGCTTTTTCCTTGTAGATCTGATGCTTCAAAAATTCTACACGAAGCATCATAATGTTCTCGATCTAATGCAATTATTTTGGTATATGACATTTTGGGTTTTCCATTTTGAGCTAATGGTTGAAATTCTAACCAAACTTTTTTACTAGTCATACGACCATCACCCAAACAATCTAGTCTTTCACGGGTTTCTCTAAAAACCAATAACGAGTCTGATTGTATAACGGAATGTCGTGTATCATTAAAAGAGCAGTCTGCCATAATTCTTTCATAATCTATTTTTCCAATTCTCTCTCCCACATAATTGAAAAATGTTAACCTAGATACTTCACACGATCCTCCGGCAGAACAATCAGAGAATGTAGATACAGCAATAAAATTATTGGCTCTAATTACTACTTGATCCGTAACCAGTTTATCAAAACCTTCACTTGGTGTAAATTCAAAATATTTATTGGCAAGAGTTCCTGGTATTTCAGTTTTTGGTTCTCTAAACAATTCTAAAAGTTTGCTAAACTCTTGATCTTGCGCATATATTTTGGGTATAAAAGCAATAAACGCTATAAGTAAAAATCTCATGTAAGTAACTATTAAAATGACTGTGTATGTGTGTGATGTATATGAGATTTCTTTTTTCTATCTATTTAAAACCTCATAACCACTTATTAGCAAGATACTTAAAACATTAAACATGTATTTAATCTCTAATTAAAAAATGGTACAATAAATATAACTCAAATTCTCACTCTGTCATTGTGTTGGATTAGGATATTTTACAAAGACTTTAAATATCTATCCTGTAAAATCTGTATATGATGCAATTCATGGCCTAGAATATGATATCCTAAGGCTCTGACACTTGTTTTATTTTTATTTGCTGTGCCGATTCGCAAAAGAGCTTCATCAGAAAATGACTGAAACAATGTGATAGTAGCCATTCTTACCGCATCATATTCTTCTATTATACTTTCGATCGTTCTAGAATATACATCTGCATACTTAGTATATCTTTCTTCATCAAACCCTGGTAATTCGGTTTTATCATTTCTAGCAAAAGTAAGTGCTCTATATGCATAAATTCTTTCATCATCTATAATGTGAACTAACACTTCTTTTAACGACCATTTTCCTGGTTTATATCTATAGTTCAATTCTTCTTCTGATAATGAACTTATAAACTTTTGAGTAGTTATTTTGGTTTCTTTTAATTGTTTTAAAAGGCTTCCGTCTCTTATAACCAACTTCATATACATTTCTGCATAAGATGGATACTCTGTATTTAAGGGAAAATCTATGCTTTTATTCATAAAACACTCTTCTTATTTCTTTTTAAGCATCATTAATGTAAACCAACCTAGTAAAATTATAATGATCAACATTACCGCCCACAACCATAATTTATTTTTAAATAGTGCTTCTTGAGAATCTTCTTTTATTTTTTTGATCACCTGCTCTTCTCCTACACTAACATCTTTGAGAGTTTTTGGTATTTTAGATGTTAAGTAATTCAAATCATACCGAGGTTTGTTAGCTTTTTCATTACCATAAGTCAAATAATAAGTTGCTGGATTGGTAAAACGTGTTATCAATTCATGTTTATATCCTTTTACCTGAGTTTTATTGATTACCAAAGGTTCATTATCGTGATTATGTATAATCACTCTTATTGTTTTTAAAATAGTACTGTTAAACTTAAATTCTTGATTTTCTAAAGAACTTAAAACCCCAGATGCTAACGTAGAATATCGAGGTTTCCATCCTTCAGCCGTTTTAATACTATCAACTACATAATGAATAGTAAGAGGACGATAATAATCTATCGAATCTTTTATATTAAGTTTTAAATAACTAACTGATGTAGGAATATCTAAATCTATATCTAAAATGGTCTGTTTTAAGTCTTTGTTTTGTTTAGTATTAAAATGTGTTATTTTACTATCAAGATAATTAGCATTTTGGGTATCATTTAAAGTTACAAGAGCACTATTTAAAATTGGTTTATCTGATGTTTTAATCCATAATCTTAAATATTGATATTGAACATCTTGAAACTTGAGAGTCGTAAATCGATAGTTTGTCAAATCATTGGTGATAGAAAGTACTCGATAATTATCAACAATTGTATACCACTCTTTTTGGTCCTGACTTCCTTGCAATGTTAACGGCCAATCAAAATTAGATTGTTTAAAATCTAAATTAATTCTATTAACCGATTCTTTTGTAGGAACTTCTAAAGTTACATACGTTCCCTTTTGATTATATACTTTATTAAGGGTTTTGAATTGTACATTTTTATTAAATACTTTCTCTTTCTTCTGTTTTAAAAGATAGGGTGCTTCTATAGTATCTTTTTGATCTGTTAAACCATATACTCGTATATCTGATAGATCAGGAGAAATCTTACCAAAAATCTCTTCTGGTAATTGCACACTATGCCATTGATCTGTTATTTGCTGAAGTTCTCTCTTAAATGAGTATTCTGTTAACTGACCATAACTGTAACTACTTATAAGAAATAGAAAACAAACATGAGTTACTATCTTAAAACTATTAAAATTGATATTAATTTTCTTGATCATCTGCTATAATATGTTTGTATTTATTGTACAAGAATGAAATAATAAGAAGCAATATTCCTAATGATAAGAATACGATAGTTTTAGGAATCGTTTCTAGATGCGAAATATCATATAAGAAGAGTTTCAATAAGGTTATTCCAAATAGTATTATAGCCATAATACGTAGGTATTTTTTCTTTTTCCAAATACCCAATACAATGAGAAATAATGCATAGATCCCCCAAAGAATACTAAGTGCTAACTTATAGGCCTTTGTAGATTCACCCATATCTAACCAATGGATTAGTTCACTACTAATAATCCAAAGTATAGAAATATGTAATACAAAATCAAATGCCATTATAAAGGTTCTATGTAAAAATTTCTGACGTACATATTTATAAAAAACAAAAAGAAATAGCGTTATAAAAGCCAAAGAGATATATCGGATCCCTAGATGAAATATAGTACTTTGATTAAATTCTGATACTTGTTGTTCTAAGTAACTTTCGCGTAATTCACTTAACAGGTATAAACCTCTGGTTAAAAAAAACAAAGTCATTAATAGATTAACAATCAATGTTACATAGCCAAACACACTATCCTTTATTTTTTTGATATTTATAAATGATACTATTATCAAAAACAACAGAGTATAATTAATCAACCATATAGCTTTAAAATCTCTTATATCATTTAACTGATCATATATCGAAAATGTATAATCTGAATCTGTATTATTTATAGATAACACATCGATATCCGCATATACTTGATTCCAATAAGTTGCAATTTCTATTCTAAAGGCAAAATATATGGTCGTAATTAATAAAAATACTAAACCAATAGTTAACATTTTATACCACCATTGTAGATTAGGCCAAGGAAATGAAAAGTTTTTATTGCGATGTATTGTATAAATGAACCAAAATGAAGTTATGCATCCAATAGAAGTTAACATATTAATATTGAATATAGGAAAAACACCACTTCCTGGCACATCAGGTATGTATCCATTATATACGGTTGTCCAGTCATGGAGTAAGCTAAAGAATGCTAACCATATTAGTGGATATGAAAGTTTTTCATAGATAGGCACCTTTTTGGTTCTACCGATCCAAAATAACAATGCCGCTTCACCTGCCCATAACAAAGTAACCCAATTTCCATCCAATTGAACCGGAAATGCAATGGTTATAAATACTAATACCATTCCTGAAACAAAGTAAAAAAGGTTTTTGTCTGCCAGTTTTAATCTATAAACCGTTATACTAACTATAAAATGAATAATAGCATTCACTAAGGTGTATATACCTAATAGTTCTTTTCCTGTCTCGTGATCATTTAACATAGAAAATCCAATCCCGTAAAAAATAAAAGAATTAGAGAGCTGTAATATCAGATCCCCAATATCAAATTTTTCTTTCCTTTTTAACTTATACATCAAAAACATAAGATAAAATGTGACAAAGAAAATTATTAGAAATACAAAGGCTCCAGTAAAATGTTCTTCTGTAGAATACTCAAACGCATACCAGGAGAAGTATATCAACCAGGTTAATATAAAAGAAGAAATATATAATGATTTCCAATACTTTAACATGGCAATAATCAATACTCCAACATTAATTATGGCCATATAACTAAACAAAATGACAAAATTCCCAGACCCATCACTTAACAAAAAAGGTACTGCATAAGCTCCAACGAGACCTATATGCGCAATTATTTGTTTATTATAGTGTATAGCTGCCACTACTGTGAAAATGGTAAATACAACCATCAACCCAAAGGCAAAAACCTGAGGAATAAGATCATATAAATTGTATGCTAAAAATGTAATGAAATACAGGATAGTCATTGCTCCACTTACCAATACCGCACTATAACTATGGTATTTCTTTTTCAATTTCATTCCAACTAGCAGAAGTCCTACTCCTGCTAAATACCCCAATATAATCCTTGTTAAAGGACTAATTAAATCACGTTCTATAGAATATTTAGCACCAATTGCAACTCCTATGATCGTGATGATAATTCCTATTTTATTGATTAGGTTTTCGCCTATAAATTTTTCTAGGTTTGATCTAGTTTTATCCTTTTTCTTTATGACAGAAGGAGTATTGGGTGATATAGCCTCTTGTTTTATAGGTAGGACCTGTTCTTCAATAGTTTGATTGGTTTCTTCTTCTAAAGCAGTTTCCTGAACAACAGAATCCAAAGTTCCTTTTTCATTTTTTTCGTCTGTTACAACTGGATCTTTTTCAGAAGCTTTAAGTGTATATATCTCTTCTTTTAAATTCTTTATCTCAGTAGAAAAATCTTGTTGTTTCTTAAGAAGGGCATCCAACTTTTCCAGAAGGTGATTAATTTGATCTTGGTTATTTGCCATAGTGCCTTTTTACAATAGGATATATTTGATCAACAGTCTTGTTTTAGTTTGATAAATCATTACAAACCTGATCTCATTCTAAAAAATAAACCCATTTTTTATCCAAAAAAGGTAAGAAGATTTTCTTTATGACTAGAATATTGGCTAATAATTTTTTGTACAGGTATAAGGAATGTATTGATTTTTAATATATAAAAACACCTTTTATACCTTTATATATAGATTTTAATTAAAGGGGTAGGGTGATTATGATTCTAAACGTTTTATATATAAGTCCATTACTAATCTATGGCGCGGATGGCAAGAGGGAATACTCATAAAAAAGTATTCCCTTTTCTTTTTATTCTAAGCTCTTTCTATTTTACATATAAAACAACAAGCTTCTGCATTTCTTGCATGTAGATAAGCTATTTCACTATGTTTTTCGAATATGTGAGGAATTAATACATCTACATCATTGTTCCCTACCAATTGTGTAAAAATCATTTTCTGATTTTTGTTATACCCAATAAGTGATAAAGGAAAGTTTTTCTTATCTGCCTTAATTTCTTCTGGAAACTTATAAATATCCTGATATGGTGTTACCTCTTCTTTATGGATAAAGATAGGACCTGGTTGGTTAAAAGCATTATTCTTTTCAAACGGGCTATGACTTAACAACAATCGTTTATCCTTTCCTGGTATAAAAGGTTTTAAAGATACCCTACACGGTCCATAACTAGTTGCTATTTGTTCAACTATCTTATTATTAAAATCATCTAGTTTTCTTGATCGTATATCGGTAGCAAAAGCTTTTGTTAACGGAACTATTTTGAATCTATTCATATCACTGTGTATTAATGTTTATACAAAGATGACATTCAAAGAAGAGTTTAACCACCCGTTTCTTGCTTAGATAACTTCTGCTTTTGCAGCTTCCCAACCTATAATTGCAGTTTTTCTAATATTTCCCCAATGATATTGCCCTAAGTTACCCGTCGATTGGATTACTCGATGACAAGGAATCAAAAAAGCGACTGGATTATTACCTATTGCCGTCCCTACAGCTCTAGAAGCTTTTGGTTTATGAATACAATTAGCAATGTTTCCATAAGTAGTTAATCCTCCAATAGGTATTTTAAGTAAAGTTTCCCAAACCTTTAGTTGAAAATCAGTTCCTTTTAAATGCAGTTTTATCTGTGATAGATTTTTCCAATCCTGAGTAAAAATAAATAATGCATTTCGTTGAATTCGATCAACTACTTGATTAAAAGTGGCATTAGGAAATCGTTGTTTAAGTTTAATAAACGCCTCTTCTTCGTTATTTAGAAAAGCCATATGGCAAATCCCTTTGGGTGTTGACCCCACTAACACTTCTCCAAAAGGACTCTCTGCATAACTATAATTAATTACCAATTTCTCCCCTCCGTTTTTATATTCTCCTGGAGTCATTCCTTCTATTTTCACAAAAAGATCATGAAGTCTTCCTGTTCCGGAAAGCCCTGTTTCATATGCGGCATCAAAAATAGTTGTTTGATGATCTTTAAGAACCTGTTTTGCATATTCAACACTCGTATATTGTAAAAATTTTTTAGGACTTACTCCTACCCACTCTTTAAATAATCGTTGAAAATGAAATGAACTGGTATGTACTTGTTCCGCTATTTCATCAAGGTTTGGTTGCTCTTGAAAGTTTTGGCGAATATAAGTTATAGCTTCTGCTATTTTGGTATAATTAATCTGATCTTGTTCCTTCATTATGCTGTTTTTTAATAATAAAATAAAGGTATATGTCTATGTTTTTTTATAAAACCCAAAACTTGCTGAATTATATAAGAATATCTTTTTTTACTTATCGAAGCTAAATTTATTTTATTTTCAGTAAATTCATTGCCTTTACACAAAACAAAGGGTTTTAATCCTTATTTGATGTTTAGGAAATATGAGGGCTTACTTTATATAAATTAGTAATAATGACACTAAGAATATGATCATTTTTTGAAGTCGTTTTCTTTGTAATACCATTACCCTAATGTTTTTTTGTAAAAATTTTATATTAAAAAATAAGCCTTGGATTCTACTTTCTCCGAATAAAAGTTTCGTTAAGATCGGAGTGATCTTTATTTATTTTCTCTTTAATAATTTGTGTCTAGCACAGCATCAAAAAGATGTATTTCATATTAAAAATGATAGTTTAGATTTTTTGTTAGATAGATCATCAGTATTATTATTTGATGAGTTTAAAGTTAAAGAATCTCTTGAGCATGCGGTCACCGCAGCTAATTATGCCCATCAATTAAAAAACGAATATTATATTTCTGAATCTTATTATGCTATAGCCGCTAATTATGATGTTATATCTGATTTTGATGCCGCAGAAGAAAACTACAAAAAGGCATTAAAACATGCTCAGTTATGTAAAAACTTTTACTTAATAGCATTTATTTATAACGGATTAGGAAATACTGCTATTGATAATAATGATATTCAATCTTCTGTTAAGTATTATCAAAAATCCTTAAAAATTGGAAAATCCATTGATAAGTTCAACCCTTTATCTGCAACCTTAAATTTAGCCAGGGCTCATACATATTTAAACGAGTATGAAAAAGCTTATTACTACTTAACAGCATCAGAAGAAATTTTAAAAAACAATAACGATATACAAGGTGTTTGTGAGATCAAGTACTTAAAAGGAATGTATTTTTTAAGTAAAAATGATACTGATCTTGCTTTATCATATTTTGAGGAAGCTATTAAGGTCGCTACAGAAAATAATATGTTGAGGCAGTTGTTACTTATTTATAAATCAAGAGCAGAATTGTATGAGCGTATAGGAGATTATAAAAATGCACACCATGATCTAAAAGCCTATCAGGAATTTCAAGAAAAGTTAAAAACTGAACAGATAGAAATTACTAAAATCAATTTTAGTATTGATGAATATGAAAGAGAATTGGCCGAAGCCAAAAGAGAAAAGGAATATCAAGCCAATCTGGCTAAAAATAATAGAACTATAAACATTATTTCTTCAATAGGGATTCTTTTTATGCTAGGAACGATCTTTTTTCTATTACAGGCATATCGATCCAAGAAAAGATTAAATGATAATCTCGAAGGAAAAAATGAAGAGCTCGTTGTAGCTAAATCTAAAGCAGAGGAACTTACACAAATAAAATCTCAATTTATATCTACAGTAAGTCATGAACTCAGAACCCCTTTATATGGAGTGATTGGTATTACATCCTTACTTCAGGAAGATAAAGAGGTGGTAAGAAAACACGAAAAACTCTTAAGTTCGTTAAAGTTCTCAGGAGAGTACCTTCTTGATTTAATTGGTAATGTTCTTAAAGTGGGGGAAATAGAATCTCAAAAAATAAAACTTCAGAAAGAATCTGTCAATTTAAAAGAGTTATGCCAAAACCTATTAAATTCTCTTAATTATCAAGCAAAAAATAATAACAATCAACTTCTTTTAGAAATTGATAATAGATTACCTGAATTATTACATTTAGATTCATTACGATTGTCAGAAGTATTAATAAACTTAATAGGTAACGCTATTAAAAACACCCGTAACGGAAAAATTTGGTTGCGAATAAAAGTAATTTCTGTTGTAAAAAATAATGTTGATATAAAGTTTGAAGTCGAAGATAATGGAATAGGAATACCTGAAAACAAAAAGAATTTTGTTTTTGAGAAGTTTTCTCAGATCAATCGAGAATTGGACAAACTTGATGGAACAGGATTAGGGCTTTCTATAGTTAAAGAACTTCTGGATATGATGGGTTCTCAAATACACTTAGAGAGTACTCAAGGTATAGGTACTCTATTCAGTTTTACTTTAAAATTAGAAGTAATCAAAGAAAAGAATACTTCTTTTAATGACCAGGATAAACCAATCATCGAATCTAATGACATCTCCATTCTTGTTGTAGAAGACAATAAAATTAACCAAATGGTTACTCGCAATCTTCTTAAATTAATTGGTTATGATTGTGTTATTGTAGAAAACGGTTTAAGTGCTGTAGAAATTATTGAGAATCAAAATTTTGACCTTATCCTTATGGATCTTAATATGCCAAAACTTAATGGTTATGAGGCGACAAAACTTATTCGAAAAACAAACTCTTCAATTCCTATAATTGCATTAACGGCTTCAGAAATAGAAGAGGTAGAAAATAACTGTATAAATGCTGGTATGAATGCTGTTATAAATAAGCCTTTAAGTAAAGATACCCTTAAAAATATACTTCAGGAAAAGTTAGAGGGTTTTCAATAAAAAAACGAATACACCAAAACGGTATATTCGTCTTTTAAGTTCGATAAAATTGAATTGAGATAAATAATTGCAATATGCCCTATAACTTTGGACATCTTTTGCAATTGGTCTTTCCTTTCTTTTTATACTTCTTACAGCATTTCTTCTTCTTCGTACCACATGCGACCTCACAATTCATATTTGTACAGGGGGAATATAAAGATGGTGTTTCCAACACTTTTATTTTATTTTAATTGAATCTAAATAAAGTGCAAAAATATAAAAAAAAGATTCCTAAAAAAG
This sequence comes from Aquimarina callyspongiae, assembly GCF_034322225.1. NCBI lineage: Bacteria > Pseudomonadati > Bacteroidota > Flavobacteriia > Flavobacteriales > Flavobacteriaceae > Aquimarina > Aquimarina callyspongiae. Next base: position 632,140 of record NZ_JAXLPA010000004.1, read on the forward strand.
GAATCTTTAAATTTTCTTTACTTACTTATTAACAATAACTTAGAACAAATATCTTATTCTTCACCTGTTCCTTGAAATGTATTAATATCTCGATCAAATAAATAATGTCCAGATTTGTCTTCTCCTATAATTTTCAACTTATCCAATAATGTTCTTGCAGTAGCTTCTTCTTCTAATTGTTCTGCTACATACCATTGCATAAAATTATGCACATTATAATCTTTATGTTCTAAACATTGAAAAATAACGTTGTTGATTTGTGCTGTAACAAATTCTTCATTTTCTAAAAAGGTTTCGAACAACTCCATTAATGATTTAAAATCATCTTTAGGTTTTTCTAATGCAGGAATCACAGCTTTGCCGTTTCGTTCATTAATAAACTTAACAAGCTTGGTCATATGCACTCTTTCTTCTTCTGATTGTGTGTAGAAAAACTCTGCTATACCATTGTATCCATTTACATCTGCCCAACAAGCCATAGAAAGGTATTGAGCAGAAGCTGCAGCTTCATATCTTATTTGATTATTCAATGATTTTTCAATCTCAGGTATCATATTTTACTCTAATTTTTTTGAAGTAACTAAAATACACAAATTATTATGCTTTGGCTTGTATTTTCAAGTCAAGCCTTTAATTTAAAATCAGACTATTTAATAACACTAAAAAAAGAAGTTAAGAATTCTATTTTTGATCAAATCCTGCTGGTTTGGTTAAGCAGCTTTTTCAAAAGCAATATAATTAATCAATTTACCTTTAGTATCAAAAACAGGGAACCCTTTAATTTTGCATATATAGGTTGTTTTATCTTTCTTATAATTAAGTATCGATAATTCAAAAGGTTTTCTGTTATCAACTGCTTCTCTAATTTTTCCAGAAGTCTTCATACAAGTATCTTTACCTTGAAACATTTTTGGTGATTTACCTAAAACCTCATCCACAGAATATCCATTCATTTTATGCATATTATGAGATGCGTATACAATTTTTAAATCAGGGTTAGTAACTAGAATTACGGATCTGTTTTGTGTAAATTCTTTATGATAATTATGATCAAAATCCCAGCGCTCAGTAATTTTTTCTAAAGACTCTAAATCTTTCTTAAAACTGCTCAGTAAAGAGTAACTCTCTCCATAAAACTCCCAAGAAATTAGTGGTAATGAAAAATTTGATTCTTTCTCAGCACGTTCTGCGATCATCTGATCATATCCATATAACTCTAACATATATTGCAATTTTAATCAAATGTATATAATTATACTTATACATAAGATTGAACAAAAGTTAATTATTTGATCAGCAAAAGATTACTTTACAATTTAAATTGCAGTGTAGCATACCAAGATATCGGAGCTGAAGGAATAATTCCTGGACCTGGATAGCCAGTTGCTCTTTGTGTAAAATAAGTCTCATCCAGAAGGTTGTTAATTCCTGTTTCCAGCTTAAATTTTTTATATGTATAAGAAAAAGAAATATCCAAAATAGAATACGCAGGTATTTTACCTAATGTTCCTTCTTCTTTACTTCCTGGAGTTCCTCTATCAGCATTGGTAACTTCTGTAAACTGCTCAGATAAGTGCGTAAATTGTATGTTACCTAAAAAGTTTTTATATCCAAAACCAATTCCTGTTTTCAAGTTGATTAGCGGGATAAACTCTACTTTGTTTCCTTCAATTGGTTCTTCTGAACGTGTATATTCTGAATCTGTTATTGCCAGGTTAACAAAAGTATTCAATACATACTTGGTGTCTGTAGGAAAAAAAGTATTGATAATATTCCAATTCGTATAACTTTCTACTCCATATATAAAAGCATCTCCTATATTTCCACGAACTCTTTGTGCTCTATCATTAAAAACTTCTCCTATTCGATCATCATACCATAGTCCAAAAACACTTGCATCATACGTAAATATGTCTCTTATCTTTCCTCTTAAACCAACATCTGCCGTAAACCCTTCTTCATCGCTGATATCAGGACGTATTACAAAAGTGGGGTTAATGATTCTGATATCATTAAAAGTTACTGATCTGTAATTCTGAGAAATATTTGCATATGCTTCCAAGTTTGAATTTACTTTATAACTAGATCCTAGTCCTAATAAAATAAAAGATCTTTCTAGTTCTTCATCATCTGTTTCGGTTGTATTACTTATTGGATTTCCGGCATTATCAAAAACTACATTATTATAAGTTCCTTCTGCTTGTGTTTTAATATACTCAAATCGCAATCCGGGAGTAATTGAAAATTTATCTGTTATATTAAAAATATTTTCGCCAAACACCGCTATATTTAAATTAGGAAAATCAAAAGTAGATTGATTCGCATAATCAGGAAACGTATCGTTTTGAAACTCAAAATTTGCATCAGCTCCTAAACTTCCAGGGCCTTGCCTCGAATCATTATTTGCCTGATAGTATTTAGATCCTATTAAAAAGACAGATTCTTTACCTAAAAAATTATATCTACTTAACAAACGAGCTTCTGCTCCCCAGTTTCTAAAATTTCCCACAATAAGATCTCTTGGGTTTACAAAGTTACCTTGTGGATCTATTTCATCTACTGCTGTAATAGGATTAGAATTAAGATCGGTAGGTATTCCTCTAAACCCTAATGCTTTTCTTGAAGCATCTAATCCAAAAAGATTTAAACTAAAATCTGTTTTTTCGGAAAATTCATGTTCTAATTTTAATGAGAATAGTTTCCAATCTACTTCAAACCAATTTCGGGTTCTATTGCTAAAGTCTTGATCCGTTTCAAACTGTGTATCTGTTAATCCTCCAGGTTGTTTAGCTAAATAATCCAAATATGTAAACTCTCCGGTTAGTTTTGTCTTATCTGAAATTTGATATCCTATGTTTGCATATACGTTCTTAGAATCAAAATCTGAGTTAGGTCTAAAGCCATCACCAGTTTTATAGTTAAAGTAGGTGTAGTAACTAAATTTACCTATTGTGCCTCCAATACTATTAAAACTAGTAAAAAGGTTAAAAGATCCCAGAGATTGTCGAGAAACCAATTCAAACTTTTTATTTGGGTTTGGTTCTTTCATTTTAAAATTAATCAATCCTCCAAATTGAGTACCATACTGCAAAGAAGCAGCACCTCTTACTACCTGTATCTCTTTTAAAGCTTCTGCCGGAGGAGTGTAATAGCTTTCTGGATATCCTAAAACATCTGCGCTAATATCATATCCATTTTGTCTGGTATTAAAATTAGCAGTTCTATTAGGATCCAATCCTCTTCCTCCTATGTTTAATTGTAACCCTCCAACACTATTTTCGTAGATGTTTAATCCTGCTACCTGAGCATAAATTTGTCGTGCATTGTTTGAAGCTAGATTACCTATTGTGTTTTCTAATAATACAACCTCACTTTTCTTTCCTGCATAAATAGCTGTTCCTTCAACAGGTTTAAGTTGTTTTAACCCAAATATCCGTTCTCTTCGATCTATAATTAACACCTCAGAAAGCTCTTCTCCTAATGGTTTTAATGTAAAATCAACATTAGTATTGTTACTAACGCTAACTTGTTTTTCCTGAATCTTAAAATCATAACTAAAAATAGTAATAAGGTATTTACCTTCTTTCAAGCTATCAAATTCAAAACTTCCATCAGCTTCTGTAACAGTTTGACCTCCTGTATTCTGATTAAACACTTCGGCATTAGCGACCGGTTGACCATTCTGATCCTTAACCTTACCTGTTATAGTATATTGTGCTAGGCAAAAGTTTGAAAACAGAATAAATATTAAAACTACATTATAACCCTTTAATCTCATCATTGAATGGAATAATCCACGTTTTATGTTTAAATGACTCTTTTTGTTTCCCTAAATCCGTTTCCGGATCAATATATTGAGCACTTAGTCTCCCATTAAGTGCAACGTAACTCTCTACATATACCTGTACATTTTGATGTCCCTGATCCTCAAAATGATTTTTAAGATAATGCGCGTATTGTAATATAAAATCTGGCTGTGTTGCCATTTGTTTTTGCTGAAAAGCTGTCAGGAAATCATCATTATCTACATAGAATCTATTTCCTGTTTTGCTATCAACTATCTTAAAATTTGCATATCCTGCTTTTTCCATTAACATTACTCTCCAGGAAAAACGATACCCTTCTTCTGTCCAAAATAACTCTCCCGGATACAGCAAATAACGAAACGGCAAAAGTAATTGAATTACAAAAAATATTGATAGGACAGATAGTAATATTTTACTTTGTTTTGGAGCAAACGAAAACTTCTTTTTATTATTAAATCCAAAAGGATTTACTTTTAATACCCGTGCGATAAAACTTATGATCCTTTTATGAAAGCCTGGGTTAAAAAATATCAGTGTACTTACGATCATGATATATGGGAACATACCAATAGGAAAAAGTACTCTGGTAAGCACATGAAATACAACCACCATGATAAAGGCAAAAAATCTGGTTTTTCTATACAAAAGTAAAAATGGAATGGTAAGATCATAAATAGCTCCTGTATAGCTAAAAAGATAATGTACCCATTCTTCTTGCATAAAATCTCCAAGAAGAGGAATGTTATATTTTGAAGGAAGCCATATTTTGAGTGGCATCGCCTTAACTAACCAATCTGAATTAAGTTTGGCCAGTCCTGCATAAAAATATACAATTCCTAATAATAATTTAACAGCATCTATTGTCCAGGATGGAACAAACTGAAATGATTTTTTATTTCTCCAGGCATCTATTGAAAAATAGGCATTTGCAGGTAAAAAAATCATCAAAAAGCTAAGGATACTTATAAAATAATAATGATTAAGGTATGTTGTTTTATCCATTAATTCTATATAAGTAAAACTTAGAAAAAATGTGATAATAGCAATTCTATACTTAAACCCTAAGGCTACAAATATTGCTGAAAGTCCACAAACACCAAAAATCAAGTATGTAAAATCCCCTAGCGGTTTGATAAATTCAAACCCATAATAAGAAAAGAAAAATTTGGGTTGGATATATAATGTATCAATCCAACCATAACTCCAGAAACGAATAATGCTGATGAGCATCATGACTCCAAAAAAAATACGAAAGACTGCAAGTGGTGCAGTCTCTGTATTTTTTTTAAAATATTCGTTTAGATAATAATTCATATTGAGTACTGCTATTTAATCTCCATCAGCATCAACAAAATCAATTCTAATTGAAAATGCCTGTACCATATCAACTTTTAAATGAACTACATTTTTCTGAAGTTCATCATATGTATTAAGCATTAAACTATTATTTGTTCTCACCTGTGTTGAGAAATTATTATCTAGTGCTGCAGCAGTAGTTCTGGCCAAGTTAAACTGATCGTTTATAATCTTAGGAAGATCCACGCCATCTTTAATTGTATTAAGAAAATCTAAATACGTTTTAAAACTTTCTCCAGTAGTTGAACTACCAAAATGTTTCCCGTTAAAGAAATCCTGCATTGCTTGTAGATTTGCATTAAATAAGGTTTTTGACAAATCTCCTTTATAAAATGCCTCTACTTTATCATCAAAAGTTTGTGTAGCAAAAACTCCTGCCGGAATTCCTATTTTTCCAGCTCTAAGGTGTTTCTCATAATGAAAAATGTAATCGTTTACTATTTTATCAACTGAGCTTGTAGCAGAGGATCCACTATTATTCACAAATGCATCTCTAAACTCTCCTGTCCAGTTAGTAAGCACTTCATTAGTAAGTGCTTCTATACGATTTACAAGAGCCATTAAGTAATCTTCATACTTCGTTCCATTTGCAGCATCAGTATAAAAACCTACAATTCCTGCATCAGAATCTGATAACCCATTAATGATGTAATCTAAGGCACCTAGCCCTTGCTCATCTTGTTCAGAAACCGCATTAAGGTCATACGAACCTGAATCAATATTTGCATCAATATCTGTAACATTTACAGGAAATACATTTATAAAATTTCTATAAGAAAGTTCTTCTGCTTTTCCTATTTCAAACATACTTACTGATTGCCATGATACATAAACCTCTGACCAAGCAGTTCTAAGTGCTATCAAATTAGTTTCATCAGTAGTAGAAACAAATGTTGATGCTGCAGTTTTAAGAGCCGATACATCAGTAGAAAAGTTTTGATACGCAGGAATAATTATATTATCTGCCAAATTTTCGAGCATGGCTTTTCTATCAAAGTTATCGACAGTTCCACCTCCATCATCATCACTTGTTGAACAAGCACTTAGAATTAATACAAAAGCAATCACTGAAAACACTACCTTCTTCATCTTATTATTTTTATTTATTCTTAATAAAACTTTGCAAATGTAAAAAAAAGAGGCCTAGAACATAGTATTTCTAACCTCTTTTTTTATCATTTTATATTTTGTTTAAGCTTTTAGCTTCCTGCTTGAGCTACTGTAAAGTCAAATTTGGCTGCAATAGCCTCAGAAATTGTTTGCAATGTTATTGGAGATACATCCCATAACCCATTTGTTCCAAGCATTAACTGGTTTATGAACCCTTGTACTTCGGTTCTACTAAAATAAGGCGCATTAGTACTAGGGTTTCTTGTAAATTGAAGACTGTAAATAAAACCATATCCTTCTGAAAGATCGTGGAAAGCACTAGCATAATCCACGGTGGATGCTTCTAAAGCATTTTTACCTTGTTGTAAATAATATACTGCTCTTACACCTATTACCTCAGAAATTTTTTCTCTTACAATAGCTGCTTGTTGATCTCTAACTGTATAGTTTTTAGCTACAATTGCAGCTCTACCCAATTTAAGTGCATTATATATATCTGCTGCGATTCCTTCAAAATCAGTATCTCCTTCTACTCTACCAATGTATTTATTAAGGAAACTATCATCATCACCAATAGTAAGGTTAGGGTTAGCTGTATTCTGAGAAGTACCGTATAAATAACCATAAGCTTCATCCCACTTATGCTCCATAGTTGTATAGTTTTTACCATCAGCAACTACTCCATTATTATTATTAGCAATATTATCTGCTTCATCAAGAACAGCAGTACCTAAATAATTATTTAATGCTTGATCAGTCATCAAAGCACCTATTAAACTCTTAGCAAAAGCTTGATTTAACTCAAGACCTTTTGCAGTTACGTATCTATTAGATCCGCCTCCACCTTCTTGAAGTACTCCTGGTACACCAGCCGATGCTGTATTTGCCCAGTTTGGAAAAACATCATCTACCTGGCCTTTGATCCATCCATCAAATTCTTCCTTAATTGCAGTAGCATCTGTTGTGTTTGCTGAAAAATAATCTCTGGAAGCAGCAGTTTTGCTACGTACACTTTTATCTGACGCATTAAGATCTGCATCAGAAAAATCGTTTGCATCTTCTACGTGAGCAAACATAGCATCGATTTGAGCTTCTGTAAAACCCGTATCTTTGAATGCATCGATAATTTCTTCAGCCATTTTGATTCTTGTCGTTTGACCACCAAAACTAACCGTCGTTTCTCCGTTACGCTCAAACACGTATGTTGCTGGAGCTTCTACAATAGCTTCTCCTGAATCATCATCTGATGAACAAGCACCTAAAGCAAGTACTCCTGATATACTTAAAACTCTTATTAAACTGTTGACTTTCATTGCTTTTTTTTATTTAGACTTACTAAAAATAGTTAATTAATATTTTGCAAATATATTTATCAAATTGCTTTTGACAAACTTTATTTGTATTAAATCTAAATAAAATCAACGGAAAAACATTTAACATTCTGTAAATCAGAACACCAATGTTTACAAACTAATAAATGTTAAATTTTTATTGGTAAGAGTTTGAGAAATTATTTTACAGAAGCATATTGAGATCTTAATTTCTTCACCCAATCAATTAATATTTCTTTTTCACCTTCTTCCAGGTTTCCATGCAGCCAGGTATATGATGAAAGTGGCATTTCGCCTTCTTCAACCTCTTCTATCAACTCTTCTAATTTATGATCTCTCTTTTTATCAGAGTATTGCTCCCATTCTGAAACATTAAAGTGTTCTTTTCCTTCTTCTACATGATCTGATAGCCAATACGAAACCGGAGCTATCTCTGCATACCATGGATATATAGTTTGATTACTGTGACAGTCGTAACACTTATCTTTTAAAATAGTTTGAATTGCCTCTGTAGGCTTTGTTGCTGTTTCAAAATATGCTACAGATTCATAACCAGATTCATTTTTATCTGGTCGAATAAATTGCATCACAAGTAATATTATCAATAATGCAATGCCAACTTTCTTTAAAATCTTTTTCATTTGTTAAATTGTTTAGTGATATACTGTAAAAATTTTGGTTGCTTCATTATGAGATGATTCAAAACTTAATGTTCTTACATTGGTATCTGCATCTACTGATGTAAAATAAGATAACATTTTTTCTGTAGGCATATTACCTGTTAATTCATCTTTTGCCATAGGACATCCTCCAAAACCCTGGATAGCGCCATCAAAACGTCTACATCCAGCTTTATATGCAGCATCTACTTTTTCGTGCCACGAAGTTGGTGTAGTATGAAGATGTGCTCCAAATTCGATCTCAGGATAAGCAGGAATCAAATTAGCATATAAATAATCAATGATATCAGGAGTAGATGTTCCTACGGTATCGGATAATGAAAGAATCTTTACTCCCATTTTACTAAGTTTCTCTGTCCAATCTCCTACAATATCTACATTCCATGGATCACCGTATGGGTTCCCAAACCCCATAGAAAGATAGGCTACAACTTCTTTATTAGCTTTATCAGCAATATTTAAAATTTCTTGTAAAGTCTGCACTGATTCTGCAATCGTCTTATGCGTATTACGCATTTGAAAATTCTCAGAAATCGAAAACGGATAGCCCAAATAATCTATTTCTGCATGTTGTACAGCATCATTAGCTCCTCTGAGGTTAGCAATAATAGCAAGTAACTTACTCTCTGTATTAGAAAGGTCTAACTTGGCTAACACCTCTGCCGTATCTACCATTTGAGGTATTGCTTTGGGAGATACAAAACTCCCAAAATCAATAGTATCAAAACCACAACGCAATAGCGATTGAATATACTGTACTTTTTTATCAGTAGGAATAAACTCCTTTATACCTTGCATGGCATCCCTGGGACATTCAATAATTTTTACTTTTTCGGCCATTTTAGAGCAACAAAATAAAAGAAATTTAATTTAGGATATAAAAGTATGATTATTTTTCAAAATTTTAAATATCATATCTCTTCTTGGCATAATTTTATAAATTAACTTTTACTCATATAAAAAAACCACCTGAACTCGTCCAAGTGGTTTTACAAATCTCTATTTGAGTATCGACATTTTAAAAACTCTCTATGTATTTAAATATAATACTCCTTTATATATCTAAAGAAATTGTACAAATGAGATTTAACATCCATCACTTCCTACGTGTTGTACTTCTATACAATTTTTTGTGCAGGTTGGATAATCAGAAGAGCTAAGTGGCCAAAAAGCCCTATTTATTGTTCCTCCTCCACGAATAAGTGACGGATTATTTATTTTAGCTACTTGCATTTTTTTTAAACTTAACTTACTTCGTTTTTTGTTTGTTTTCATTGTGATTGAGTTTAAAGATTAATGATATAAAAATATGGTTTTCACTTAGTTTTCAGGGAAATTTTAACCGGAAACTCTCTGGTTTCCGGAAATCAGACCATATAAAATCAAAAAAACATGGTATTTGATCTTCCTCCCAAATTAATCTGCATACTCAACCATTCTCTTAATAAAATAAGAAGGATACAAGCCTGTTTTTTTATGAAAATATTTAGAAAATGCCTCTGTTGTATTAAAACCTATTTCACTGGAAATTGCTTTAATTGTATAGTTTCTGAATTTTTTATTGGTTTTAAGTTCTTGAATTAAATATTCTATTCTTAAATCATTTATATAATTAGTGAAGTTTTTTTCTTTATAAGTATTTACAATTCTCGAAATGTACTTGCTATTAGTTTTAAACCGTATTGCAAGACTCGTAGTTGTAATATTAGATTCAAGAAATTCAAGGTTTTTTTCAAACTTATCAATCTTATATAAAATATCTTCTTTAATCTCTTCTGATATTTTGAGGTTTCTTTTTTCTAAAACTTCGGTAGTATTTATTTTATACTTTTTAGTATCTGTCTTTATAACAGGAGTATTGGTTTTCATTAACGTATTAAAACGCTCTTTGTACAACCTTCTTTTATAATATTGATAATAAAAAAGTGCACTTATCACCAAAACAGCAATAGCCAAAATCCATATAAAAATTTTAAAATTGGTGTTTTTTTTATGAATGAATTTAATTAACTGTTCCTTTTCTGCTAATAATTCTGGAGTATCATATTGCTTTATAAGTTTCTCATTTACTTGTGTATTATTTTTATGCATAATACTATCAAACTTCAATAACCTATCTACATAAAGTAATTGATTTTCAAAATCCTGTTTTTCTTTATAATCATTAATCAAAAACAAATAACTATCTCTCACTTCAGGAACGATAAATTGTGTTTGTTTGAACACTGAGTCTACCTTTTTATAATAATGTATTGTTTCTTCATCGTCTGATAGAGATTCTTTGATTTTACCTAAATAGAAATAGGCCTTAACCATAAATCCCTTATCCTCCATCTTTTCAAGATCTGGCAGAGCTGATTTCAATGTTTTTCTTGCCTTTACATATTCTTTCTTATAATAAAAATTAACTCCTTGATTCAAAAGTAATTGATAGTGCAGTTTTTCATTATAATGACTCAAAAAAGAGAATGTTTTATTGATATAATAATCAGATGAATCTATTTTATTGTTTTTAGTATAGGACTCTGTTAGGTAGACCATAATATCCATATAATCTGTAGTATCTCTTATTCCTCTTTTTTCTTCATACTCTCTACTCTTTCTAAAAATATCCAAAGCTTCATCATGCTTTCCTAGTTTACTTTTTATAACCCCTATATTATATTCGGTAATATGCTGAAAAGCCTCATTCTTATTTTTTTTAGAAAACTCTAATGCGATCAAGTAATTATCTAGTGCCTGTTCATAATCCCATTTTCCTAAATAAAAATTACCCTTAGAAGAATACGGAAAAGCAGGGTAAAAATTATGATTTAAGTTTTCACTTAATTGAATTGATTTATTTAAAAATTCAACTTTTAAGGAATCATTTTTTTCGTAGAAATAAAACATAGCATACACCTTGGCTATTTTAAAACTATCCTTCGTTCTTGTAGCTTTCTTAAAGCAAGAGTTTAAATATACCTGAGACCTTAAGGTATCCTCATAGTTGTTTAAAAACTTCTCAAAAACTTCATCATAAGATTTATTTTTTAAAGAATCTGGTACAACAAAATTATTTTCATAGGATTGAGAAAATGAGAAATAGGTACTAAATAAAATAATTACTAGCTGCGTTATTCGTGCTATTTTATTCATGTCGGCTTAAGAGTATGTAATATCAATGACTATAATTAAAAAACAATAAATTCTTGATTTGTTACAGTTAATCAAAGAATTAAAAGCTAAAATCTCCTTAAAAAAACTAACTCTTTCTGTTTTACAGATTTTATAATCACAATTTAGCTGGTTAATGCTTAGTAAATATACCAATTTCTCTTTTAGCACTCTATAGCGTTTACACTGTTATAACTCACTAAATTTTAATTTTTTATAAAAAATTATATAAAGTCTGTTTTCCAGAATCATCACTCGTGATTCCAGAAAACAGAGATCAACATCTTGTTTTTAAGAGCATTAGCCTGTTACCTTTGAGTAGAAGAATTCCCCGAAATAACACACAGCATTAAACTTCAATAAAAGGAGAAACCCGAAAATCCTAAACAGAGTAGGGATTATCATTAATCAATAAAACATGAAAAATTCAAAAAAATTTAGCATTCCAGGAATGAAACTTCTTAGTAGAGAACAAACAAGAGTTATCACAGGAGGAACAGGAATCACACAAGAACAGTGTGAAGAACTGGGAGGTGATGGCGTACAATGTGACTGGCTAGGTAATAGATGTCGTTGTAGAGTCATTATAACTCCTTGCTAGTTTCAAAAGTTAAAACCCCATGTTTTAACAACCTAAAAATATGGGGATTTCAAAAATCTCAATCGGATTTAAAATCAATTACTTACAAATCTTAAAACCAAACATTATGAAAAAGTTATCATTGATATTCGTTTTTTCTTTAATTCTATTCTCTTGTAGTAAAGAAGAAGCTACTGTAGGAGAAGAAGCTTTAGTAGATTCTTTTGCTCTAACCTATAAAGGAAATCTATATACGGTTCAACTTGATGAAAATGGAAACGTAAACACCTCTAGTTTAGATACAGAAATATCAGAAGTTATCAATAGAGGGTATACACTAGAAATACCTAAAGAAGATATGATCTATTTATTTGATAGTGAAGATGAAATGAATGTATTAATTTCAGAAAAGTATCCTACTTCATCTGATACAAATATTAATAGATCATCCGGAACTGCTACTTGTATTTCTTATAAACACAAGAATTATGATGGTATATCAATCTCTGGGTCTAACAACTTTTCTTATCCAAATCTAAAATGGCAAGGGTTTAATGATATCATTTCTTCTGCTATCATAACAAACTATACCAGTAGAGCGTATTTGGTTCAATTCTATAAGCACGATTATTTCAGCGGAAGCTCACATAGCGTCATCATTGATCCTGTTGTACAAAGTGTTATCACGATAAGCAATTTTAGAGTAATAGGTCTTAATGACGAGGTTACTAGTATAAGAGGAATTCTATTATAACCTCTTTTTCTGATTTACTCAACACATTATAAGGAGGAACCTGAAAATCCTTAACAGAGTAGGGATCAACTATAATCACAATTTGAATATGAAAAATTTAAAAAATTTCCACATCGATGGAATGAAAGTATTAAACAAAGAACAAACAAAAGCAATCAAAGGAGGAAATGACGATAATATGGTATGTGATTGGGTTGGAAGTGAATACATCTGTTTTGATGTGATCGATGTCGTTGGGTAACCCTGTTGAAACACTGTTTTGAAAACAGTGTTTCATATTATCGTATTTGATTTAAAAAAGATGGATTTAAAGAGTAGAAAAATACACTGGCAAGAATAGACACATATTGTGAGTGTCTCTAAATGTTCACATCATTATCATCTTTAAATTCATAGTTATGTTAAAAAAAATTTTAAATCTTAACGGTACTCATCAATTAAAAAGGGACCAGCAAGCATTCATTAAAGGAGGAGTATTGATACATTGCTCCAGAGATTCAGATTGCCCACCTCAATTCTCGGTATGTAGTAATGCCGGACATTGTTTCAGACCTCAATGTACCTCGAATTCAGATTGTGGAGCAGGAGATATCTGTGTAAACTATCATTGTCAAACTTGTTAATTACAACATAACAAGAACTCTTACTAATATGACAATCCAAATCCAGAGGCTGAATTCAACACACCGGATTTAGCCTCCATATTGACTATAGAATATAACATACACTTCTACCTCTAACAAATCACAAAGGAGTGTTATTTCTATAGAAGATCAATCAATTTCACAACATAAATCATAAAAATTTAAATCATGAATAAACTAATTTTAAAATCACGTTTTCTTATTACTCTTTCTATAATTTTGGGATTACTCTTTGTAGTTTCTTGTGAGAAAGAAGAAGCTTTTAATAATGAAATTGAAGCTGTAGATACTACTCAAGCTTCTGAAAGAAGTTTTCCTCTTCCCGATCGTCCTGATTTTACACCTCCTAATATTCCACAACCTCCAAGATATGATGCACATTGCGTAGTACGACTTTCTTATCTATCATATCTTAGAAGATGTCCAGAGAATGCTGGTGTTGTAAACTACTGGATCAATGTTCTTAACACCCAAGGATTTGATGATCTTGCTAAGGGATTCATTACTTCAAATGAAGCAAGTGTTAAATGGAGCTCTCAATATCATAGTTATTTATCACGCAATAACCTAAACAGTGTAGAAGTGCATAAATTTATTTATATAGCCTATAGAGGTTTATTATTAAGAGAGCCTGATGTAAATGGAGGAAGATATTGGACCAATATCTTTTATGACAATGGTATTAGAGCGGTTGCCAATGGTATCGGTAATTCTCAGGAGTTTCGTAACAGGTTAAACAACATACAAACAGAATGTACCAACGCTGCTAATCAGTGTACTTATTAATATCAGTTTTTATATCATATCATTCGTAAAGAGGAAACCGTTTAAATATTTTTTTAGACGGTTTCTTCAATTCTAAATATATTCTGATTTTTAATAACAGTTATTTTTCAGAAAAAAGCACAAAAATGCCTATTCCAATAAAAACAATAATCTGTAACCATTTTAGAAATACTCCTACCTTAGAATTCTTTTTGATATATTCAGAAATATAACCTGAAAGAACAGCTATCCCCCCAAAAATAATAAATGAGACCAGCATAAAAACACCTCCCAAAATATAGAATTGTACTACGTGACTAAGGGTTTTACTAAAAAGAAAGCCAGGAAAAAAAGCCAGGAAAAAAATAGAGACTTTAGGGTTTAAAACATTCATTATAAATCCTTGTTTAAACAATTGTCCCAAACTTTTCTTTTCTACTGTTTCCCCAGAAAGCTGGATAGATGCATCACTTCTAAAAACCTTGTAAGCTAAAAAGAATAAATATAAAGCTCCTAGTAGTTTAATAATAAAAAATATAGTTTCGCTTTGTTTGATGATGGCCGAAACCCCAAATGCTACCAATGTTGTATGAACTAAACATCCTGTCATTAAACCTGCGACGGTTGATATTCCATATTTTTTGCCATTAACCACACTTTGCATCATTACAAATATGTTATCCGGTCCTGGTGTAATCGCTAAAATAGAAATCGCTAAAATAAAAGCGTAAAGTATTTCAATATTCATTAAACATGTATGGTTTTACATTGTAATTGGTTTCGTAAAGATATATTATATCACCACAAAATCAATCACTAATAAAAAAGCTTATTCTAAAAAAAACAATCCAGATCTTAGCAATTTATATTATTAAGATGTATCTATTGAGAATACACAATTCTATCAAGAAGATCAAGAAATTAATTTTAGAGCAAATAATTTACAACCCTTGTTTTAAAACGGCTTTGTTAATCTTTTTAATCAATGCAGGCCCTTCATAAATAAACCCTGTATAAAGTTGAATCAAGCTTGCACCAGCTTTTAGTTTTTCTACTGCATCCTCAACACTATGAATTCCACCAACTCCGATTATCGGAAAAGCATTATTACTTTTTTCTGATAAAAATCGAATTACTTCTGTTGATCTTTGTGTTAATGGTTTACCACTTAATCCTCCCGTTTCATTAGCTAATGTGAGAGGAGCTTTTAAGCCTTTTCTTGAAATCGTTGTATTAGTAGCAATAACCCCAGCTATTTTGGTATCCTTTACAATATCAATAATATCCAAAAGTTGTTCATCTGTTAAATCTGGTGCAATTTTTAGTAAAACTGGTTTTTGCACAGGTTTTTCCTGATTTTTAAGCTGCAAAGTATTAAGTAACTCAGTAAGAGGCTCTTTATCTTGCAAAGCTCTAAGGTTTGGAGTGTTCGGAGAACTTACATTCACTACAAAATAATCTACATAATCAAATAACGCATCAAAGCATATCTTATAATCTTCGACTGCTTCTTCATTAGGAGTAACTTTATTCTTCCCAATATTACCTCCTATTAATACTCCTTTATTTTTCTTTAGTCGTTTAACCGCTTCTTCTACTCCACCATTATTAAACCCCATTCTATTAATAATGGCGCTATCACTCCTAAGCCTGAATAACCTTTTTTTAGGATTGCCGTCTTGAGGTTTTGGAGTTAATGTTCCGATTTCAATAAAACCGAAGCCAAAATCTGATAATTCATTAAATAGTTTAGCATCTTTATCAAAACCTGCAGCCAAACCTACTGGGTTTTTAAATTTTAACCCAAAGATTTCTCTTTCTAATTGAGCATTTTTAACTTGATAAACACTCCTAAAGATAGATGGAACCAAAGGTATTCTAGAAAGTGTTCGAATCATCTTGAAAGTAAAATGATGGACTCCTTCAGGATCATAATTGAATAGAATCGGACGAATAAGTGATTTGTACATTAGAAAAGGATTTTGATTGCGCAAAAATAAGTTTTACAAGGCTCTAATAAAAGTGTATTTTTGAAATCTTTAAATCTCATTATCAACAACGTTTATGATCTCAAAAAAACATATCACAGATAGATTCATCAGTTATGTAACGATAGACACAGAAAGTGATCCAAATAGTACTACAACTCCTAGTACAGAAAAACAATGGAACCTTGCCAATAAATTAGTAGAAGAATTAAAAGCTATAGGTCTTGATGATGTTACTATCGATGAGAACGCTTATATCATGGCTACATTACATTCTAATGTAGATCACGAGGTGCCAACCATTGGTTTTGTTTCTCATTTTGATACCAGCCCAGATTTTACAGGTGCCAATGTAACTCCTCAAATTATTGAGAAATATGATGGTACAGATATTATTCTTAATAAGGAAGAAGACATTATTCTTTCTCCAGATTATTTTGAAGATTTAAAATTATATGTAGGGCAAACTTTAATCACTACTGATGGCACTACATTATTAGGAGCAGATGACAAGGCAGGGATTACTGAGATTGTTACTGCTATGGAATATCTTATTCAACATCCAGAAATTAAACACGGAAAAATACGTATTGGTTTTACTCCAGATGAAGAAATCGGTCGCGGTGCTCACAAATTTGATGTTGAAAAATTTAATGCTGATTGGGCTTACACTATGGATGGTAGTCAGATTGGTGAGTTAGAATATGAAAATTTTAATGCTGCTGGAGCCGTAGTTACTGTAAAAGGAAAAATTGTTCATCCTGGATATGCCAAAGGAAAAATGATTAACAGTATGTATATCGCTCAAGAGTTTATTGATGGATTACCACGACTAGAGACTCCAGAACACACTACCGATCGGGAAGGTTTTTTTCATCTGCATACAATAGAAGGAAATGTTGAAGAGACAAAACTACAATATATTATCAGGGATCATGACAAGACACTTTTTGAACAAAGAAAAGAGGTTATGAAAAACCTTGCTGATACTATTAATACTAAATATAATAAAGAAGCCATATCTATAGAAATCAAAGATCAATATTATAATATGCGAGAAAAGGTAGAACCTGTTATGCATATTGTAGATATTGCAGAAGAAGCAATGAAATCTATAGGGATAACACCATTAATCAAACCTATCAGAGGAGGAACAGATGGCTCTCAATTAAGTTTTATGGGATTACCTTGCCCTAATATTTTTGCTGGTGGTCATAACTTTCATGGGCGCTATGAATACGTTCCTGTAGAGAGTATGATAAAGGCTGTAGAAGTCATTGTAAAAATAGCTGAGCTCACCTCTAAAACGAAAAAATAAATACGTTCGATACATTTTTTTCTTCATTAAAGCAACTGTTTTTGTTTTCTGGCATCTAATTTATGTATAACCCGGAAAACAAAAACAATCACGCAATGAAGAACATTTTCACAGTAATTTTATGCCTTGTATTATTTAATATCCAGGCACAGGAAGATAATTATATAAACAATCAAAATCGTCATGAATTTAGATTAGATGCTCTTGAAGCTCTTGCTATTCCTAATATAGAAGTCAACTACGAATACGTAATCAGTAAGTACTCTGGAGCAGGATTAGCGGTCAGTATTAGCTTAGATAACGATTTTAATGAATACCAGAAATATGCTATCGAACCGTATTACAGACAATATTTTTTAAACAAAAAAGATTTTGGAGCCAGAGGTTTATTTGTTGAAGGAGTTTTACGCTTTGCTGGCGGGGAACAAGATGAGTTTTTACCTGATTTAACAACGATTCAAGAAGAAAATTGGTTTGATATGGGAATTGGTCTGGTCGTAGGTCAAAAATGGGTAAGCGACAATGGTTTTGTGTTTGAAATTAGTATAGGCGGTGGTCGTTACCTACTAAACAACAATAATGATGAAGGTTTTATAAGAGGTGGTGTTTTAATAGGGTATCGTTTCTTTTAAAAAAAAAGCATAAAAATAAAAGCGCGATACCATTTATATAGTATCGCGCTTTTAACAAATAAGCTATTTATTATTTCTTTTCAGTCGCTGGCTTATTTAACTTTTGACTCATCTCTAAAGAAATAGCCGATTTATCAAAGGTTAATTTACCTGATCCTGTTTCAATAATAACAGCATTGTTTTTTTCGCTGAAATCAAAAACTTTACCGTGAAGACCACTTTTGGTTACTACGCGATCTCCTTTTTTAAGCTCTTGAGCAAATTTTTTCTCCTTTTTTGCTTTTTGCATTTGCGGACGTATCATAAAAAAATACATCACTACAAATATTAGCAGTATAAAAGGGAGTTGTCCTCCAAATCCTTCCATATAATTATTTGCTTACTGGTGTTCCGCTTGCTGGTTGAGCTTTAGGAGTTACCATAGCTTTAATTTTAAGAATTTCTTTACCTGCTTCAGTGTTAGCAGTAATAGTTACTTGCTTGTTCTGAAGGTTTGGCTTACCGTTAGAATTAAACTTTACTAACATTTCTCCAGTAGCTCCAGGAGCAATTGGTTCCTTTGGCCACTCAGGTACTGTACATCCACAGCTTCCTTTAGCACTTACGATTACTAGAGGTGCTTTTCCTGTGTTAGTAAATGTAAATTTATGTTCTACTACGTCTCCTTCATTAATAGTTCCAAAGTCATGCTCTTTTTGAGCAAAAGTCATAACAGGAAACTCTGCATTACTTGCATCACGTTCTGCAGCTATTTCTACATTTTCTTCTTTAACTTTTTTTGCAGCGTCATCTTTACAAGACACAAATGTCATAGCAAAAATCCCGGCTAAAATTAAGATTCCTTTTTTCATTACTTGGGTTTTTAAATATTTGAGGGTTAAAAATACTATTTTTTCTCGGACTACATTAATCCACGGCCTACTTTATTTAATTTACCGTTTTCCTTGTACTCCTTAGAGATCTTATCAAGAATCCCATTTATAAAAATACTACTTTTAGGTGTACTGTATTCTTTGGCAATCTCTAAATATTCGTTAATTGTTACTTTTACTGGTATTGAAGGAAATTTTAAAAACTCACAAATTGCCATATTAATGATAGCTTTATCCAATTCTGCGATACGATCCTTATCCCAATTTGGAGTTTTCCCTTCTATCTGTTTGGTAAACTCTACAATGTTAAGAACCGTTTTTTTAAGAATATCTGTCGCAAATTTTTTATCGTCCATATCCTTATATAAACTTGGTAAAGACATGGTTTGATCATGAGAAGATTTGACCTTGCGTAACATCTTAATAATTGCCGTATTAACAATAGGCAAATCATCAATCCATGTTAATTTTTTATCCTCTATATACTCGTAGAGCTTATCATTAGGAGCCACAATTTCTTTAAAAATGTCAAGAATAAAATCTTTATCTTCTTTAAAGGAGCTTGTACTAGTATTCATATACTCTTTATAGTACTCACTCTCTTGAATGGCTTTCCATAGTATAACTACATACTCATCATCAAGATCCCAACAATTCAGTTTTTTCCTATCTATTTCAGTATTAAGCTGGGTATTTTTCTCCAGCAATAACAATACTTCGTTATTTATAAATTTTGTATTTGGATTCTTCTCTTCTGAAGTAGCAAGGTATTTCTTCTGACTCTTGGCTAAAAAATCAGCAGCGTGCTTTCTAATTTCTACCAAAAGCTGAAGGTTTATCAGAAATAAATCATACATCTGATCAATACTAAAAAGAAGAAATTTAACTTCTTTATCAAGGTGGCTATCTTGAGTCTGCCCCATCGCATAGAGAGACTGCATTACTTTTACTCGAATATGTCTTCTGGTTAACATAGAATAATTACAAAGAACATTATATTAAAAAAGGCGAAAATGCTCCCCACTTTCGCCCTGCAAAAATACTATTATTTTTAATCTACGCTATTCTAAAAAATTCTTTTTTATAACTTTTTTCTAGCTGCGATTCTTTCTTCAGCAATACTAAGCGCTGCAGCGTTAGTAGTTATGTTAGTTGCTTTTGCTTTATTCAGTATATCTAGTGTGGTATTATAAATATTTTCGGTTTTATTCATAATCTCATCTCTACCATACCCTTCGATCTCTGCATATACGTTAATTATACCTCCTGCATTAATCAAAAAGTCTGGAGCATATATAATACCTTTTTTCTGTAATAATGGTCCGTGAATATTTTCATTAGCTAACTGATTATTTGCTGCACCAGCAATAACTTTAACCTTCAATTTATTGATAGTTTCATCATTAACGGTTGCTCCAAGAGCACAAGGTGCATAAATATCAGCAGCCTCTGCGTATAGGTCGTCTCCTCTATAGATATCTACTCCATACTTGGTGCTTACTTCTGATAATCTTTCTTCATTAATATCAGCAATTACTACGTTAGCTCCTTCTTCAGAAGTTAAGCGAACCAGCTCCTCCCCTACATGACCAATCCCTTGAACCAAAATTCTTTTTCCTTCTAATACATCTGTACCATATGCGAATTTTGCTGAAGCCTTCATCCCCATATATACACCATATGCTGTAACCGGAGAAGGGTTACCTGCTCCTCCATTAGATTCTGAAATACCTGTTACATAAGGTGTAACCTCTCTAACTGTATCCATATCAGAAGTCTCCATTCCTACATCTTCTGCCGTATAATATTTTCCACCTAGTGTATGAACAAATTTACCAAATCGTTTCATCAACTCAGGCGTTTTAATCTTTTTAGGGTCACCAATAATTACTGCTTTTCCTCCTCCAAGATTTAATCCGGTAATTGCAGCTTTATATGTCATCCCTCTTGATAATCTTAACACATCATTAAGAGCATCCCATTCTGTCTTATAGTCATACATTCTGGTTCCTCCTAATGCAGGTCCTAAAATTGTGTTATGCACACCAATTATTGCCTTCAATCCTGTATCTTTGTCTTGACAAAAAACAACTTGTTCGTGATTGTCAAAAGATAGCTGACCAAATACTGGGGCTTCTTTTTTTAATTGATTTGCAGTAAGCACTTCGGTTATCATGTTCTAGAAAATTTAAACTGTTATAATTATATTATAATCAAAATAAGGATGCTAAAATAATATATTTTTACGAATTTAAGTTTTTTAGCTGTTAAACTTTACGAATTCTTTAATAATTAAGTTTTAAAACCTCAAATCTATATGCGTGCATTACGCCACCTTAACAAATACTTTTTAAAATATAAATTTCGTCTTATAATTGGTTTGATTATCACCATCATAGCCAGAATTTTTGCTACCATGGTTCCTACACTTGTTGGAGACTCTGTAGATGTGGTAGAACAATATATTAATAAAGAAATTACAGATATCGCCGAAGTAAAAAGCGGACTTATCATTAATATACTTCTTATTCTTGGAGCTGTTCTTATATCGGCTTTATTTACCTTTTTAATGAGGCAAACTTTTATAGTAGTCTCACGATTTATTGAATTTGATCTTAAGAATGAGGTTTTTCAACATTATGAACGATTATCACTTAATTTTTATAAGAAAAACCGAACAGGAGATCTTATGAATCGTATTAGTGAAGATGTTTCTAAAGTAAGAATGTATGTAGGCCCGGCAATAATGTATAGTGTCAATACCATCACCTTATTTGTGGTGGTTATAGGTTATATGATTAGTATCGCTCCAGAACTTACTTTGTACACTGTTGCTCCTTTGCCCATACTTTCAATATCTATATATAAATTAAGTGTAGCTATTCATAAACGCAGTACAATTGTTCAAGAGTTTTTATCTAAACTAACCACATTTACTCAAGAATCTTTTAGCGGTATAACGGTAATCAAAGCCTACGGTATCGAACCTCAGACTCAGGAAAATTTTACTGATTTATCCAATACCAGTAGAGAAAAGAACTTGGATCTTGCCAAAGTACAGGCTTTGTTTTTTCCTTTGATGGTTTTGTTAATCGGTTTTAGTAATATTTTAGTTATCTATATTGGGGGTAAGCAATTTATAGAAGGTACAATACAAGATTTGGGAGTAATTGTAGAGTTTATCATTTTTGTTAATATGCTTACCTGGCCTGTTGCTACTGTAGGATGGGTTAGTTCTATTGTACAGCAAGCAGAAGCTTCTCAAGTTAGAATTAATGAATTTTTGAGTCAAGAACCTGAGATTACCAATACTGTAGAAAATACAACTCCTATAAAAGGAAATATTAGCTTTAAAAACGTATCATTTACTTATGATGACACCAATATTACAGCTTTAAAGAATCTAAGTTTCGAAGTTCAAACAGGTCAAACCTTAGGAATTATAGGAAAAACCGGATCTGGTAAATCTACCATTCTCGATCTTATCGGCAGGTTATATGATGTTTCTAAGGGTGAGATTACAATTGATGAAAGTTCTATTAAAAACCTAAACCTTATTGATCTTAGAGAAAGTATCGGATATGTACCTCAGGATGCATTCTTGTTTAGTGATTCTATAAAAAATAATATAAAATTTGGAAAAGAAACAGCTTCAGATGAAGAAGTATACCAGGCAGCAAAAAATGCTGTAGTGCATAAAAACATAATAGGATTTAGCAAAAAATATGATACTGTTTTAGGAGAACGTGGTATCACACTTTCTGGCGGACAAAAACAACGAGTTTCTATTGCAAGAGCTATTATTAAGGATCCGGCTGTGCTTCTTTTTGATGATTGTTTATCTGCTGTTGACACAGAGACTGAAGAGGAAATTTTGGGGAATCTTACTAAAATATCTCAAAATAAGACCACTTTTATTGTTAGTCACAGGGTTTCGACTATTAAAAATGCAGATAAAATTATTGTTCTCGAAGATGGCCAAATCATCCAGCAAGGCACTCATAATCAACTAATCAACAAAGAAGGATACTATAAAGAACTCTTTTTAAAACAGCTAAGCGAAAAAGAAATTTGATATTTTGTTGTGCGATTAACAATTTTTTTAGATTTTTGATTCCATCATAATATACTAATTAATATAAGAACTAAGGATTATGAGTGATAATGAAATGATGGAGAAAGAAGAAATTTTCTCAAAAGTTTTAAGAGCAGGACGAAGAACATATTTCTTTGATGTAAGAGCTACCAAAGCTGGAGATTATTATCTAACAATAACTGAAAGCAAAAAATTTACTAACGATGATGGATCTTTTCACTATAAGAAACATAAGATTTATCTCTACAAAGAAGACTTTGCCGGATTTACTGAAATACTAAATGAGATGACCAATTTCGTTATCAATGAAAAAGGTGAAGAAGTAATCAGTGAAAGACACCAAAAAGATTATCAAAAATCATATGACAATCATTCATCATCTGATAAAGTTGAAGAAGTAACTGCTTCTACAGAAAACTTTACAGATGTAAGCTTTGATGATATCTAAAAGAATATAAAGTAACTTAAGTTAAAGTTATGTAAACCGCTTCATTCTCTGAAGCGGTTTTTTTTATATTCACAAATTAAAAAACTAACTCAACCAAAATGAAGTACCTCTTTTGTGTATTCACAGCACTTATCAGCTTTATTGCTACAGCTCAAAACGACATCTCTTTAGAATATTATTTGCCAAAAAACACAACGTATAACCCAAACATCCCTATTCCACAAAGCGTTTTAGGGTATGTACCAGGTAAATGGCACGTGAGCCACGATAAGTTGGTTAATTATATGAAAACGCTTGCAGAAGCCTCTCCAAGAATAACTATTGAAGATAGAGGTCGCACTTTTGAAGATCGACCTATATTACTACTTACTATAACTTCTAAAAAAAACCACCAGAACCTTGAACAAATTAGGAATCAACATTTACAGTTGACAGAAAACAATTCTGGTTCTGTAAATATCGACAACCTACCTGCCATTGTTTATCAAGGATTTTCTATTCATGGTAACGAACCTAGTGGGTCTAATGCTGGTTTAGTTGCAGCTTATTATCTCGCTGCCGCTCAAGGACCTAAGATAGATGAACTTTTAAATAATGTTGTAATTTTATTTGACCCCTCTTTAAACCCTGATGGCCTGCAACGTTTTGCTTATTGGGCAAATACTAATAAAAGTAAAAACATCTCAACTGATCCACAAGATCGAGAATACAGCGAAGTATGGCCAGGAGCAAGAACCAATCATTATTGGTTTGATATGAATAGAGATTGGTTACCAGTACAATTACCCGAGTCTAGAGCTAGAATCAAAACTTTCCATCAGTGGTATCCTAACATCCTTACAGATCATCATGAAATGGGGTCTAATAGCACTTTCTTCTTTCAACCAGGAATACAATCAAGAACACACCCTTTAACTCCTAAATTAAACCAGGAGTTGACTAAAAAAATTGCACATTACCATGCCAAAGCCTTAGATAATATTGGTTCATTATATTATACCGAAGAAAACTTTGACGATTTCTATTACGGAAAAGGATCTACTTTTCCTGATATTAACGGAAGTATTGGTATTTTATTCGAGCAGGCTAGTTCTCGTGGTCATGCGCAACAAACAGATAACGGAGTACTTACTTTTCCCTTTACGATACGCAATCAATTTACTGCAACACTGTCTACTCTTGAAGCAGCAAAATCTATGCGTAAAGAGCTTTTGGAGTACAAAAGAAGTTTCTACACCAACGCTCGTAAAGAATCAGTAGCAAAAAATGCTTACATCTTTGGAAACGAAAAAGATGCAGCCTCTGCTTACCATCTTGCAGAAATACTTAAGAGACATAAAATAAAACTTCATGAGTTGAAACAAAACACTACTATAGGTGGCAAAAGCTATAAAAAAGGATATAGTTATGTAGTTCCAAAAAATCAACGTCAAAGTAGGTTAATCAAAGCTATTTTTGAAAAAAGAACAAAATTTCAAGACAGTCTTTTCTATGATATATCTGCCTGGACATTTCCTCTGGCATTTAACCTTGACTATACTGATAAGGCTGCACTATCTAATATAGGAGATGAAATATCAAACCTTACGCATCGCCCTTCAAATACAGTCAACAAAAGTAGCTATGGATATTTAATGGAGTGGCACGAATATTATAGTCCAAGAGCATTATATCAAATACTAGCAAAAGGATTACGTGCCAAAGTAGGTATGAAAACTTTCTCTTTAGAAAATAATGACTACGATTACGGTACTATACTTATTCCTGTTCAAAATCAAAAATTAAACGCTCAAGAACTACATACTTTCTTAAAAAAAATTGCATCAGATAATCATGTAGATATCACAGGTGTATCAACAGGACTTACAAAAGGTATTGATCTGGGAAGTAGTCAATTTAGAGCTTTATCCTTGCCAAGAATAGGTTTATTTACCGGCCGAGGTATTACCTCTTATGATTCTGGAGAAGTATGGCATCTAATGGATCAACGATATGATATCCCTATTACAAAGTTAACAACAGACAACTTTGCAAGAGCAGATTTATCTCGATATACGCATCTTATTTTACCGAATAACTGGGGATTAAATATAGATAAAGAAAAATCTGAAAAATTAAAAACCTGGATTCGTAAAGGTGGTACATTAATAGGATATAGAAATGCAGCTCAGTTTTTCAAAAACATGGAATTCATGAAAATTGAATTTACCAAACCTGAAAATGATGCAAAAAACATTTCTTTTGAACAAAGGAGAGATTTCTTTGGCGCTCAGGTTATTGGTGGAGCAATCTTTGAAGCAAAAACAGATCGTTCTCATCCTATAAACTTTGGATACAAAAATAATAAGGTTCCTCTATTTAGAAATACTACTCTTTTTGTAAAACCGGATAAACAGAGTTATAACAACCCTATTCAATATACAAAGAATCCATTGTTAAGTGGTTATATTAGTAAAAAGAACCTGGATTCATTATCTGGCACAGTACCTTTCAGACATAATAATATGGGTAGAGGTAACATCATTTTATTTACAGACAACACTAATTTTAGAGCATTCTGGTACGGAACTAATAAGTTACTTATGAATGCTATTTTCTTTAGTGATGAGATGTAATGTAAAGATTAAAATTTAGAGAAATAACATATAATTCAACTCAAAATAACAGTTATAAGATTGTTATTTTGAGTTTTTTTGTTTTAACTCCTCACTTTTTCTCTAAACTCATAATAATGTGATAGTACTTTTTCGGGTGCTTCAGTTTGTGGGTAATGTCCTATCGTTTCTAAAATGATAACATCTGCATCAGGAACTATCTCTTTATAAAATTCTGCCATGTGTTTTCCCGAAATTGGATCTACACCACCATCAATAAGACGTTTGGGCATATTAGTATATTGAATCGCCTCTCGCCACCGGATTTTATAAGTATCTCTTTCTTTAAGATACTTAATCAGTTTAGGAATCACTTCTTTACCTGAGTTATAATCAATAGTTTCCCAAAAATCATCTATTTCCTGTTCTGTAGGTTGTGTATCTTTTCCAAAGATTTTTCTAAAGTTTTTAGCAAGTGTATTTCTTCCCATAAAATGCTTCAAAATCACTCCAAAAGGAGTTAGTAACATTCGTTGCGTAAGTGTGGGAAAATTGGTTTCCGGAAACATTCCTCCGTTTAAGAAGCAAACAGATTTAATAGTAAAACCATATTCTGGATTTTCTTTTAACCTGGCAAGCATTTCCTGTACAACTGTATCTCCAAAATCATGAGCAAGAATATGAAATTCAGAAATATTTTTTTCTTTTAGAAAAGCTTCCCATAAATCTACTTGCGCAGCAATGGTATACTTAAAATTGGTAGGTTTTGAAGAAAACCCATATCCCATCATATCCAATGTATATACTGTATATTTTTGAATCAGAGAATCCCAAACTTTACTCCAGTCCCAGGAACTAGTTGGAAAACCATGAACAAGAATCAAAGGTTCTCCACCACCTGCTTCTTTACAAAAAATTTGATGTTCCTTATACTGATAAAGAGTACCAGAATTTTTCCATTCTTGTAGTGTCATATTATTTATTTCCAAACATTTTTTGAAGTACCCAAGCCGGGCCGATTAATAAAAACTGAAGATCTTTTAAAAAAGAAGGTTTTTTTCCTTCTAGTTTATGCCCATAAAACTGTCCTACCCAGGCAACAGCAAAAATAATAAGCGACACCATCCATAAAGGAGTATATACACTAAAATAATAATTAGCTATAATACAAAAGGCTGAGAATATCAATATCTGAAGTGCCATTTTAACAGATAACCTTACATAGAAGAATAAGACAAATAGCAATACGACAAAAGCCCAGTTTTCTATAAATTGATTATCTCCAGGAATTAAAGACACTAAAAAACCATTAGGAATACTCATTAGCAACCCTACAATCGAAAAAAATATAGCAGGTACACATATAAAATGAATAGCAATATTTGTCTTGTTTTGATGACTCACAGCATATTCTTGAAACCAGTTCTCTAAAGATCGCATAAAATCTATTTTAAATGTAACTAAGATAACATTTTTCAGACTTATATAATGATCTGATATAGGTTTTCCTATTCATTTAAAAATTGTAATTTGACATCTTAAAAATTGACACTTATGGCACGTACTCCATCAAATATGCTTCCTCTGGGAACAATAGCACCGGATTTCACTTTAGTTGATACAGTTACCAATGATCAAGTATCTCTAAAAGATGTTAGAGGAGAAAAAGGTACTATAGTGATGTTTATCTGTAATCATTGCCCTTTTGTTATCCATGTAAATGAAGAAATTGTACGTATAGCTAATGATTATCGAGCACAAGGTTTTGGTTTTGCAGCAATTAGTAGTAATGATATTGTAAACTATCCACAGGACGCTCCAGAACATATGTGGAAAACAGCACAAAAAAACAATTATACGTTTCCATACCTTTTTGATGAGACACAGGAGATTGCCAAAGCGTATGATGCCGCTTGCACCCCTGATTTTTATCTTTTTGACGCAGAATTAAAACTTATTTATAGAGGACAACTTGATGATTCCAGGCCTGGTAATGGGATCCCTGTAAATGGTCGTGACCTTAGACAAGCACTAGATGCTGTTCTTCGCAATGCCAAAGTAGCAGAGCCTCAAAAACCAAGTATTGGATGTAACATAAAATGGAAGTAATAAAAGATGTCTTCTACAATTGAATTCTATATATGTACAGAAGAGGACATTGATGATTTGGTAGCTATAAGTCAACAATTCTATCCAGAACATTATTCACATATATGGATAAATGAAGATACCAGTTATTATATCAATTTAAGCTTTACTACTTCTGCTTTTGCAAAAGATCTTAAGGCTGAAAATATCATTTATTTTTTGATTAAAAAATCTAAAAAAAACCTGGGACTATTAAAATTAAGAAAACATCAAGAGGTTGGCGAATACATTAATATGGAGGCGTTACAACTCGAAAAAATATATCTTCTTGCCTCCTCAACTGGTCTTGGTATCGGAAAAACAGCTATTGATTTTACAATCAATTATGCTCAAGAGCTAGGCAAAAAAGTAATTTGGCTGGATGTGATGACTACAAGTCCTGCTTTGCAGTTTTATAAAAAAATGGAGTTCAATACCATATCATATTATGATCTTGATTATCCAGGTTTAAAAGATGGATATCGAGAAATGCAACGAATGATTTTAGCTATTTAGTAGCTTCTGCAACAATTTTTAAATGTGCGAGATGATGATTCCCGTGCCAAGCGTATTTTCCAATATTTTCGGCTAAACTAACTGTAACATTGCCTTCTGGGTGAATAAATTCTTTTTTAAGATCATCCTGAGACAATCCTTTTAATAGATATACCAGTTTAGCATGTAATACTTTTAAATACTCCAATGACAAATCGATAGGTGCCGATTTTGTATCAAAAAGTTCTGCCCATCGATCTTCATGATACACTTTGATCACAGGTGTATCTTCAGTTAATGCCCATTTAAATCTGATATAGCTATTATGATGACTATCTCCAACATGATGGATCACTTGTCTTGCTGTCCAACCACCTAGGCGATATGGCGTTTCTAATTGTTCGTCAGTAAACCCTGAAACCAATTCTGTAATTCTCTCTGGAAGTGAAGCTATTTCTTCAATCCATGTTTGTACATGATTTTCAGTGATTGTTTGAGGAGCGTTAAATTTACCTATAGGATATCTTAAATCCATCATTGATTACTCTACTATTTTAGCGTACATAAATTCTTCTTTCGAAAAAAGATCTGTTAAGGTAAGTACGCTTTCGTCTATATTTTCAATTTTATACCTGTAGATACGATCATCCATCGGGAACCAGCATTCGAGAACATTATCTTCTATTTTTGTTTTTAAACGGTTGGCAAATTTGCCATTATAAAAGTTAAATCGAATAGTACCTTCAAATATGATATAATCATCTGTATTCTGGACAAAAACCCATTTTCCTTGCAAAGCAGCGTATGTATCTCTATTATAAAATTTGTTATCCAGTAGTGATTTCATTTTCTTGGCATAGTCCAAAAATTCTACTTCTGGCTTTAAATTTTTCATTGGTTTCCCAATTTCTTCTTTCTTTATTCTATTTTGATTATTATAGTAATGTTTTGACTCAAATTTAGTAAATGCATTTGAGTAATCCATAATCACCTGACCATTCTCATTTTTTGTTTCAAAATAAGGTCTTTGCTTATAATTAACATAAATTAGCTGATCATTCCAGAAATAAAAAACGGTAATTACATCTGCAGATGGGGTTCCTACGGTTTTTGTTATTTTCTTTAGGCGTTCGTGTTCATAAAATCCTTTAAGTTCGGCTCCGTGATCGGCCATTACGTCAAGAAATTCTTCGGGGTCTAAATAAAAAGTATCGAATTCTATATATCCTTCGATAATTTCTATCTGATCTTTTATTGTTGCTAAGACTTCATCATTTCCCTGTCCAAAAGAAACCATAGCAAAATAAAAAATAAAAAAAGTTGTTAGGGCGTTTCTCATATTCTTTATTCATAAAAGGAACTCTTATCATCTATTTCTTACATAAATCGAAAGAGGTCCAAATCTCAAATATACGTGTAATCTTCTATAATTTAGCAATAACTAGGCCATATCAATATAATGATTTTGAATTATATATAAAATTAACACGGGGATTTATTAAATAAAAACTTATACAATCAACGGCATTCCCGCAGTATCATTGACAAAAAAAAGCTTCTGACACATATCAGAAGCTTCCTACATATTTTTAAAAGAAATATGTTAAATATTATTTTACCTCTACTAATTCAACATCAAAAATCAGTGTTGCATCAGGAGGAATAACTCCACCCGCACCTTGTGCTCCATATCCCAGGTATGGAGGGATCACAAAACGAGCTTTATCTCCTACTTTAAGTAATGCTATTCCTTCGTCCCATCCAGAAATCACATGCCCCATTCCTAAAGGAAAATCAATAGGCTGGTTACGCTTGTATGAAGAATCAAATACAGTACCATCTGTCAAACTACCTTTATAGTGTACAGATACTGTTTTTCCTTTCTCTGCTTGTTTTCCATCTCCATTTTGGATTACTTTATAACGTAAACCACTTTCTGTTTTATCAAATCCCGCCGCTAGTTCTTCTAATAAGGCTTCTGCTTTTTTCTTTGCAGCTTCTTCACGTTCTGCTTTAGCACCATTAAATTTTCTGAAAGTTTCGACAGCATTAAAGTTTTCTGCTTCTGCTCCTACTCTTACAATCTCCAAAGATTCTATTTCATCTCCCTGAGCAATCGCATTTACTATATCTTGTCCTTCTACTACTTTACCAAACACAGTATGTTTACCATCTAACCAATCAGTATTGGTGTGCGTGATAAAAAACTGACTTCCGTTAGTTCCTGGACCTGCATTAGCCATCGATAATACACCTGGTCCATCATGTTTAAGATCTGGATGTATCTCATCATCAAACTGGTATCCTGGTCCTCCAGCTCCTGTTCCTTGAGGATCACCACCCTGAATCATAAAATCAGCAATCACCCTGTGAAATTTTAATCCATTATAATATGGTTTTCCTTGTGGGATTGCTTCGTTTTCAAGGTTTCCTTCTGCCAAACCTACAAAGTTACCTACGGTACCTGGTGTTTTGGTATATTCTAAATTAACAAGGATGCTTCCTTTGTTTGTATTGAATTTTGCGTATAATCCGTCTTGCATAGCAACGTGTTTTAAAGAACTCTTTTTAAATTTTAGGTTGCAAAGATAATTAATTGCAGATGGTTACCGCGAACTCATACTGAGTTTTTTATCAAAATAAAACAAAGTAAGATTATTGTATTTCTTTTAGGAGTTGTTTTGCTTTTTCTGCATTATAATTCCCTGGTTTTGAAGCAATCGATTTTAAGATCTCCAGTAGTTTTTCTTTGTCGTTCTGCTTTAGGAATACCATGGCTTTATACCAGTAAGCTTTTTTACTGTGCAAGGTATTGGAGGCGGATAATTGATCAAATTGATCCACAGCATTTTTATATTGTCCAATTTCAAGATGTGCAATCCCATTATAAATATAACTTAACGGATCTACGGATGCTGCTTTTTCTTGATATTCTTCAAATGCATTGATTGCCTTTTTATATTTTTTATCTTCAAAAAACAGTTGTGCATTTTCTAACAAGGTATCATTATCTTCTCCTCTGGAAATTAAAGAAGGAATATTTTCTATATTAATATATTGCGCATAAAGATCATCATAGGTATTATCTTTAAAGACAAACAAAGAAACCGTTAAAAGCACAGCAATAGAAGCTGCAATACCGATAAACCAAAAACTTCTCTTCTTAGTTGGTGTTCTGTTTTCTGATATAACTTCTGCAATGGTGTTTTTAAATGTAGCTGCCTCTTCACTCCTAAAAAAGGTTTTTAATTGCACAGCTTCTTCATTTTGCAATATCCCTTTATCTTCATCCAGCCATTCTTCATCTCCATAAATCACCCGCATTTCTTTCTCCATTTTTAATTCTTCTGCCAATGCAGGGTCAGCAGCTACTTTTGTCTCAAAAGCTTTTTTATCAGCTTCAGACATAAGACCATTAAGGTAATTATCTATGTCCAACAAATTGTCGTTCATAATTCTTTGAGTTGGTTATATCGAGTATCTTTTTGAATCAACTTTGTTAACTGCTTCTTACAGTTAAAAATACGTTGTCTTACTACATTATCAGAGCTATACCCCAGTTTTTCTACCATATCTTTATATGGTATTTTCTTAAAAAACAATTCTAGCAATTGCCTACAGGTATCAGAGAGTGCAGACAGTTTTTCCTGAAACAACTCCCATTTTTCTTGCTCTAATGTCGCCATCGTCATGTCATCCTCTTCACTTGATAGTTCAATAACTGTCTCATTTGTTACCATCCTTTTGGATTTATTTAGTTCTCTCCTCCATAGATTACGGCATACAGTAAATACATATCCATCAAAAGAGCTCTCTATAACAAATGATTTTACTTTATATCGGGCAATTAATTGTAATAATGCTTTCTGAAAAACATCTTCTGCATCGTTTTGATCTCCATTATTTTTAAGCACAAAACCCATTATCTTAGGAAAAACCTTTTGATACAAATCTTGTATCACATCTTTATCTCCATTTGCCAGGGCTGCTAAACGGTTATTTTCAGGTATTTGCATCAAAGACGTATCTCTTTTTTTAATTTTTTCTACTTTTGCGTGTTAACAAAAGTAACATAAGGGAAACATACTAATAAATTAGTAAACAAAAAAATTATTTAAGGAATGAAAAAAATCATTTTATTATGTGTAATGGCAGTTATTGCAATTGGAATACAAAGCTGCTCTACAGAAGAAAATTCTGTGCAAGAAGAATTATTATTAGAAAAGAAAGGATTAACTCTTATTGAAGGAGACGAACAAGAGATGGAATGGGTTAAACTTAATGTAACCTATCCAAAATTCTCTACTTTTAAAGAGCAAGAAAAAATTGCCCTAGCCTTTAGAGAACATGTATTTCCCGGACTCCTTTTATCAGTGAATGTATTAACTGGCACCACAGATCTTAATATTTGGCATGTCCCATTGAGAGATCTAGTAGGGTTTGGAGGAATTACTTCCTCAGATGGAAAACCTGAAGAAGATGGTAAAGTAATAATTGAAGAAGATGAAGAAGATGAACGACCAACAAAATGGACAATTCACTTTTGATTAATTTAGATTTTGATGAAATTATGAAATATAATATTACGTCAAAAAACATATTTATAGAGGGATTATCAATCCCTCTATTTCTTTTTTTATGTATTTCTACCCATTTATTATTTGGTCAAAAAGAAACTTCTGACAAACTTGACTCTATCCATAATTTATCTATTGATCAAAACATAAAAAATGAATTGTACTATAATCACCTGCAAAAATTAAAAGAGAATCAAGATTATTATCAGCTTGGCCATGATGCTCATCATGTTTCTCGATGGCTATATAAGCAAAAAAAAACAGAAAAAGCTGCAGAAATTGCGGGTATAGCTGTCAAAGGAAGACAAAAAGCCAACCCTTATAATCCTACTGATCATCGAAGAAGTCAATTTAATTTAGGGTTTTATAATAAAAAAAATGGAAATTATGCTCTTGCCATCACGTATTTTAATCAATTGCTAAAAATTGAAGGATCTTATCATCTTAATGGTAGAGCATATGTAGAAATAGGAGATTGTTATTCCAAGTTAAATGATCATCATCATGCGCTAAGATATGTTGAACAATCTTTAATACATTATGACATCCGTAAAGATTATAATAAAGTAATTAGGAGTTATATCAAATTAGGAATTATTAATAAAAGAATAAGGAATAAAGAAAACTCAAAGGCGGCAATATCACATTTACTTAAAGCTGATTCTTTAGTTAAAGTTTATGAATCTAAAAATAATAGATTAAAGTATCAGATTAACTTTTATTTAGGAGCATTATACAGACAAAGTCTATTTGATTACAAAAAAGCAATAAAATATTTTGAAGAAACTTTAATCAATATAAAAGAATTAAATCGACCTATTCTAATTGGACAAACATATTATGCCTTAGGGCTTTCAAATATCTCTATTAATCCAAATAAAGCTTTACAATACTTCAATAAATCTTTGGAATACAAAGAGAATCCTTATAATAATTCCAATTTTTTTGGTATAGCAGAAGTTTATTTTAAAAGTAAAAGCTACGAAAAAGCTGATTTTTATTACAAAAAGTCTTTATCACATATCTTTAATCAAAACACTTTAGATTCACTTTTTTCAATCAACAAGAAAAAATTAATTGAAATCAAAGACAAAACTTTTTTATTAGAGATTTTAAAAAGTTGGCAAGAAAATTTAATTGCCTGGGGGCAAGATGCTAATGAGCCTACTCATTTTAATAAAGTAATACAGATTACCAAAATGAGTGATCTACTTATTGATATTTTATTAGAAGAAGACACCTCAAATAATACTAAGTTATTCTGGAGAGATGTCGCCGCCGAAATATATATACTAGGATTAGAAGCCAGTTATTTACTTCAAGATCAGGAATATGCTTTTTATCTTATCGAAAAAAGCAAAGCCTTATTATTAATCCAAGACCTTGATAGAAGAAATGAAGATATTCCTGCTACGATATTAGATACTGAATTACGGTATGAAAATAACATTGTAGACTTAGAGTTGCAACTAAAAAAAGCATCTAATAAAATCAAAGATTCCTTATCTAACCTTTCATTTAACATAAAAGAGAAATTTCAAAATTTTAAAGATTCGCTACGCCCTATTTATCCAATACATTTTTCAGAGACTCCTGAGGTTCCTAAGGTAATATCTCTCAAAAATGTTACACCTAAACCCAATCAGGTCATTCTACAATTCTCTATGTCTCCCATTGTTGCAGGATCACTACCCAGAGCATATGGAATGATGACATCATCAAAAAATACTACACTTTTTAAGATTACGGATATAGAAGAATTGATTTCTAATATCAAAACTCTTAGAAAGCTTTTGCAAAAGCCTTTTATAACGGAAGAAGAAGAATTTGCTTATTACTCTACTGCATATAACATTTACGACGCACTTTTTTCAAAAGAAATACAAAACCAAATTAAAGGCAAAAAAGTTACAATTGTAGCTGATAACATTCTCAATTTCATTCCTTTTGAAGCTTTGGTTACAGACAATAAAACGAATACGTATCTTATTGAAGAATGTGAAATTAGTTATGAGTATTCTTTATCTTTTTCTAAAAAGATGGAGTCAATCAAACGTAATGCTGATAAGGAATTCTTTGGAATTGCCCCTATAGAGTTTTCAGACAAACTAACTCCACTAAAAGGTAGTAAAAATGAAATCCAAACAGGATCTAATTATTATACAGGTGATTTATTAATTAAAGAAAAAGCAACTAAAGAAAATTTCATTAAAGAAGTTCGTAACTATAAAATCTTGCATCTGGCTACGCACGCAGATGCTTCTGATTCAATTATGCCCTGGATAGCGTTTAAAAATAAAAAATTACTACTCCCAGAACTTAATGTACTTAAAAGTGAAGCTGAATTAGTACTATTAAGTGCCTGTAACACTTCTTTAGGGAAGTTATATAATGGTGAAGGTGTATCAAGCTTGGCCAGAGGTTTTTTTAAATCAGGAGCTAATACAGTATTACCATCTCTCTGGAACACCAATGATAAAGCGACCGCAACGATCACCGGTGATTTTTATAAAAATTTAAGTGAAGGCAAAACCAAATCAAAAGCTTTACACCTCGCTAAACTTAATTACTTACATAACAATGAAGGCGCAGAAGCCTCTCCTCATTATTGGGCACCGTTAGTACTTATTGGAGATACTGGTACGCTAATACCAGAATCTAATGGGTATTGGGTTTGGTTGTTGATTGGAGTAATTGTATTAATTATTGTTATGTTTAGCTATCGATCATTTAAAACCTCAAAATGAATAAAGCTATAAAAAATCGTATTACCGTTTTTATAGTTATACTAATCTCAATAATTGGTTATGGTCAACAAATATCTGCAAAATTAGATTCTATACATAAACTTTCAGAAAGTGATTATGATAAACTAGAACTCTACTACTCTATTTTAGATCAATATCAAAAAGATAAAGATTATACTCAACTTGGATATGATGCGCATCAATTGGCTAAATGGATTCATAAAGAAAAGAAATGGGATACAGCAATTGAAATTGTAGAGATCGCTTATAAAGCTCGTGAAAAAGCTTCCCCTTATGACCTAGAGCTTCTTAAAAGAAGTTATTATAATTATGCAATTTATAATCAAAGAAAAGAAAATCATACCATAGCCATTCAATATTTCCAAAAAATGCTCAATTTAGGAGGAACCGATTTTTTAAGAGGTAGAGCATATGGCTTAGTTGGAGAAAGCTATGATGAAATAGGTGATTCATATTCTTCTATTGAAAATCATCTTCAAGCATTTCCTTATTTCAATTCAAAAGCTCAAGAAAAATATCTTATTGCTAATCATATTAATATTTCTGTTACCTATAAAAACATTAGAACTAAAGAAAGTGCAATAAAAGCCCTTAAACATCTTCAAATTGCCGATTCAATTATTAAAAATAAAAATAAACTTAAAAGTTCATATCTTATAAACACAAACCTTGCTGGGTTATATTATGAAGGTGTTAGTATTAGGGATCCCGAAAAAACAAAGATACATCTAGAAGAAGCACTCAAACGGGCAAAAGAAATTAATAATTCCCATTTTCTTTGTAACACATATTATAATCTTGGTATTGCTTATATAGAAGAAAAGCCTGTTTTAGCAAAAAGATATTTCAATAAATCTCTTAAGCTATCTAATAAATATCAAAATCTAACACCTCGGATTCTCACTGGATTAGGAATGGTTGCTCATGCTGAAAAAGATTATTCTACAGCTTTAAAGCATTACAAAAATTCATTTTCATCATATTTTAATACTACAATTTATAATCTTAAATGGTTACCCGAAAAAAGATTATTGGATAAAATAACCAATAAAGCGCTGTTTTTGGAGTTTTTGAAACGTAAAATTTTAACTCATTTGGCTTTAGCCAAACAAACTCAAAAGTTATCAGATTATCATGAAGCAATTGATGTTGTTAAAACTAGTGATCAACTTATTGACATAATATTAAAAGAAGATCTTTCATATAAAACCGAACTACAATGGAGAAGTTTAGCTTCAGAAATCTATATTTTAGGTTTAGAAGCTTGTTATCAATCCAATAGAATAAGTGATGCACACTATTTTATGGAAAAAAATAAATCTTTACTATTAATTCAAGAATTAAATAAGAAAAAGATTAATATTCCAGAGATAGTTCTGGAAAAAGAAAAAGAATTAGAGCAAAAAATTATTGATCAACAAAACTTTTTTCTTACTGCTCAAAATAATCAAAAAGATTCGATTTCAGAAGTTATATTAAATACCAAAAGTACTCTCAAAAAATTTAAAGATTCTTTATCTACTGATTACCCTAGTTATTTTTTTAAAAAGAATTTACCCAAGATAGTTTCTATAAATGATATTAAAATAAAAAGTAGTCAAGTTATAATTCAATACGTCATGGCAGAAAGGGTTGCAGAAGTTTTACCTGAGGCTTATGGACTCGTTTTATTTAATGATCAAAAAGTGTTTTTTAAATTAGAAAACATTAAAGAGTTATTAGACAATATCTATACGTTAAGAAAACAACTTAGCACTCCATTTAAAAATGAAGAAGATATTGCTGCCTACAAAAAAACTGCATATCAATTGTATACTTCTTTGATACCTATGGAGGTTAGAACAGAGTTAAAAAATAAAAAAGCAACCATCATAACAGATCATATGATCAGTATGATTCCTTTTGAAGCTTTGGTTACTGATATCGATTCAGGCAGATATCTTATAGAAGATTCTCAAATTAATTATACCTATTCTTTATCTTTTCAAAAAGAAAACACAACTGTTTCAAGGAATGCGGAGAAAGAGTTTTTAGGGATTGCTCCTGTGCAATTTTCTGATGGGCTTACTTCTTTAAATCAAAGTAAAACAGAAATTAGTACTGCGAATACTTATTATGATGGTTCATTATTAATTAAAGAAAAAGCTACCAAAGAAAACTTCATTAAAGAAGCCCGTAATTATAAAATTTTGCACTTAGCTACACACGCTGATGCTTCTGACTCTATTGCTCCTTGGATTGCATTTCATGACGAAAAACTCACTGATTTAGAACTCAATGTTATACCAAATGAAGCTGAGTTGGTAGTTTTAAGTGCTTGTAACACTTCTCTTGGAGAAGTACGACGTGGTGAAGGTGTTTTAAGCTTAGCCCGAGGTTTTTTTAAATCAGGAGCTAATACAGTAGTACCATCTCTCTGGAATACCAATGATAAAGCTACTGCAACGATTACTGGTGACTTTTATAAAAATCTAAGTGAAGGTAAAACTAAATCTGAAGCTTTACACCTGGCAAAATTAAATTACTTACATAGTAATGAAGGTGCAGAAGCTTCTCCTCATTATTGGGCGCCGTTAGTGCTTATTGGAGATACCAGTACTTTGATCCCAGAATCAAATGGATACTGGATTTGGTTGTTGATTGGAGTAATTGTATTAATTATTGTTATGTTTAGTTATCGATCATTTAAAACCTCAAAATGACGTGATTTTCTCATGCCAAATTACATTATTGTAAAATAAAAAGGCTTTGAGAAAATCTCAAAGCCTTTTTATTATATTTAATCTTAAGTATATTAATTCGCTACTTCGCTGATAAATTTGATACGATACAATCGTAGTTCTTCATCATCATAATCTCCATCAAACTCTTCTATCGCAATATCAATCTTATCACTTTCTGCTTCAATAAAATACTCATGTATCTCTTCCTGCTGATCTTCATCCAATATATCATCAATCCAATAGGAGATATTAAGCTTAGTACCACTGTACACAATAGCTTCCATTTCTTTGATAAATTCTGGCATTTGCATGCCTTTTGCCGCAGCAATATCATCTAATGGCAATTTTCTATCTACGTTCTGAATAATATATAGTTTTAAACCACTATTAGCTCCAGTACTTTTTACCACAAAATCATCTGGGCGAAGAATCTCATTTTCATCTACATACTTAGCTATTAGGGTAACAAATTCTTTACCATATTTCTTAGCTTTCCCTTCTCCTACTCCATGAACATTTCCTAATTCTTCAACACTAATAGGATATTTTAATGCCATATCTTCTAATGACGGATCCTGAAAAACCACAAAAGGAGGTACACCTAGTTTTTTAGCTACAGATTTACGTAGATCTTTTAATATCCCGATCAATTTTTCATCACTACCACCTTTTCCTCCGGATTTTGCAGCGGTTATGATAGTATCATCTTTAGTTTCATCATATACATGATCTTCTGTCATCATAAAACTAACTGGAGTATCAATATAGTCTCTTCCTTCTGGGGTTACTTTAATCACTCCATAGGTTTCAATGTCTTTGCGCAGGTAACCCGCAACCAGTACCTGACGAATCAACGCCATCCAATATTTATCTTCTTTCGATTTTCCAGAACCAAAAAATGCTTGTTCATTGGTTTTATGAGAAAGGATTAACGCATTGCTTTTACCAATAAGTGTATTGACAACATTTTTGG
This sequence comes from Aquimarina callyspongiae, assembly GCF_034322225.1. Lineage (NCBI taxonomy): Bacteria > Pseudomonadati > Bacteroidota > Flavobacteriia > Flavobacteriales > Flavobacteriaceae > Aquimarina > Aquimarina callyspongiae. The sequence goes on from NZ_JAXLPA010000004.1 coordinate 671,933, forward strand.
ATTTATAGATGGCTCCTGTTTTGCTAACTACTTCGAGCAATAGTTTTACTTCATCCTGAGCTTCATGTTTCTTTTTAGGATTGCGTACATTATCATCCATATCTGCTCCTTCCCCATGAACGTCATCAAAGTCTTCTCCAAAATAATGTAATATGAATTTACGTCTTGAAATAGATGTTTCTGCAAATGCAACAACCTCTTGAAGTAATGCATGACCAATCTCTTGTTCTGCTACTGGTTTACCACTCATAAATTTCTCCAGCTTTTCTATATCCTTATAAGAATAGTATGCCAGACAATGTCCTTCTCCTCCATCTCTTCCTGCACGACCGGTTTCCTGGTAGTAACTCTCTATACTTTTGGGGATATCATGATGGATCACAAAACGCACATCGGGTTTATCAATACCCATCCCAAAAGCAATCGTAGCTACTACAACATCAGTATCTTCCATCAAGAACATATCCTGATGTTTTGCCCTGGTTTTGGCATCCAATCCTGCATGATATGGTACTGCTTTTACTCCATTAACCTCCAAAGTTTGTGCTAGTTCTTCTACCCTTTTTCGGCTAAGACAATATACAATACCGCTTTTACCACTGTTTTGTTTTACAAAACGGATAATATCAGCATCTACATTTTTGGTTTTTGGACGTATTTCATAAAACAGATTAGGCCTGTTAAATGATGCTTTAAAAGTTTGAGCATCACTCATCCCCAGGTTTTTTAATATATCTTCCTGAACTTTTGGTGTTGCCGTAGCAGTAAGTCCAATAATAGGAATATCTTCTCCAATTCGCTTTATAATGTTACGCAGATTACGATATTCTGGTCTAAAATCATGTCCCCACTCACTAATACAATGCGCCTCATCTACCGCTAAGAATGATATTTTCTGTCCTTTCAGAAAATCTACATACTCTTCTTTGGTCAAAGATTCTGGAGCTACATATAGTAATTTAGTGACACCATTAACGATATCATCCTTAACTCTCTTTACTTCTGATTTATTCAGGGATGAATTTAAAACATGGGCAATCCCATATTCTGAAGAAATACTACGTATAGCATCTACCTGATTTTTCATTAGTGCAATAAGCGGAGAAACCACAATAGCAGTTCCTTCACACATTAATGCAGGTAGCTGGTAACAAAGGGATTTTCCACCACCTGTAGGCATAATTACAAAAGTATTCTGCTTTGTGAGAACACTATTAATAACTTTTTCCTGTAATCCTCTAAATTGACTAAAACCAAAATGCTTTTTTAAGGCAATTTGTAAGTCTGCTTCATTCAAACTCATTAAATCGTTTAACTTTTATATACCAATTAAATAAAGATCTCATTATCACTAAAACCTGGTTCCCCAATACAAGTTTAGTGGATGTTTTCATTTTTAGTTTTCTACCTCCCAAATATAAACAAAGCTTAAAATATTAAGCTTTTTTTAGACGGTATTTAATATTCATAAGGTATTACATACCTTTGCATATTTAAAGATAATAAAATCTTTATTTATAACACGAAATTTTTATAAATTTTGACTACACAAGACACTATTATTTCATATGCCAAAAAAACGATCGCCGAAGAAGCACAGGCGATTGCTTATTTAGAACAACTTATTGACGATGAATTCGCCAAAGCTGTAGACACGATCCGCCATTCTAATGGTCGGGTAATCATTACAGGGATTGGGAAAAGCGCCATTATTGCATCAAAAATAGTTGCGACTATGAACTCGACAGGAACGCCTGCAGTGTTTATGCACGCAGCAGATGCAATACACGGAGATCTGGGGAATATTCTCAAAGATGATGTAGTTGTTTGCATTTCAAAAAGTGGAAATACCCCAGAAATAAAGGTGTTGGTTCCCTTAATTAAAAACTTTAACAATACTTTAATTGGTATTACATCTAATAAGGAGTCTTTTCTTGGAAAAGAAGCTGATTATGTTTTACACGCTTATGTAGAAAAAGAAGCATGCCCTAATAATCTCGCTCCTACCACAAGTACAACTGCACAATTGGTTATGGGTGATGCTCTGGCCGTTTGTTTATTGCATTTAAAAGGTTTCTCCAGCAAAGATTTTGCAAAATATCATCCCGGCGGAGCACTAGGAAAAAAATTATACCTGCGAGTAAATGACATTACTGATTCTAACGAAAAACCTCAGGTATCTCCAGGTTCTAATATTAATGAGGTCATTGTAGAGATTACAGAAAAGAGACTTGGAGCCACTGCTGTGACAAATAATGGCAGTATCCTTGGAATTATTACGGATGGAGATTTAAGACGAATGTTAACCTCAAATACTTCTTTTGATGGCTTAACAGCAAAAGATATCATGTCTCCTAACCCAAAACGTATCGATTGTGACGCTATGGCGATTGATGCTCTGGACAAGCTTGAAGAATATGGAATATCGCATTTACTTGCCGAAAAAAATGGGAAATACTCAGGCATTTTACATATTCATGATTTAATGAGAGAAGGCATTTTATAATGGGAAACACAACTAAAAAGAACCCTCAGTCCATGTCTTTTCTGGATCATCTGGAAGAGTTACGATGGCATTTAATTAGAGCTACTGTGGCTATTTTAATAGCGGGTATCGCTGCTTTTATAGCCAAAGAATTTATTTTTGATGTAATAATTTTTGGGCCAAAGAAAGCAGATTTCCCTACCTATAAAGGTCTTTGTAATATCTCAAAACTTCTTGGGCTTGATGAAAGTCTTTGTTTTAAAGAATTACCTTTTAGTGTACAAAGCAGAAAAGTAGCAGGTCAATTCTCTGTACATATCTGGACTTCTATTACTGCTGGATTTATATTAGCATTTCCATATGTATTATATGAATTCTGGAAATTTATTGCTCCGGCGATGTATGATAATGAAAGAAAATATTCTAAAGGATTTATCATCACCTGTTCATTCTTGTTTTTCTTAGGAGTTCTTTTTGGATATTATGTTATCACTCCACTATCTATCAATTTCTTAGGAGGATATCAAGTAAGTAAAGAAGTATTGAACGAATTTGACATTGATAGTTATATCGCATTGGTTAGAGCCTCTGTAATCGCATGTGGATTGATTTTTGAGCTTCCGGTTATCATGTTTTTCTTAACCAAAGTTGGATTGGTCACTCCAGAATTCTTAAAAAAATATCGCAAATATGCATTGGTAGTTGTATTAATACTTTCTGCAGTAATTACTCCACCGGATATTGCAAGTCAGGTGATTGTAGCAATTCCTATTTTAATACTTTATGAAGTAAGTATAGTTATTTCCAAAATTGTAATCAAAAGACAAAATAAAAAACTAAAAGACCTCGCAAAATGAGCAATATAGTTGATGAATTTAATGCGTATAGAGAAAAAATGAACTCACGCATTCTTGAAGATAATAATAAAATTATCAAAAGAATTTTTAACCTGGACACGAATGCATATATGGAAGGTGCCCTGGATATTAAAACAAAAGAATTATTAGGGTTAGTGGCATCTGCTGTTTTACGCTGTGATGATTGTGTGCGTTATCATTTGGAAACCTGTTATAAAGAAGGGTTACAAAAACAAGAAGTAGTTGAAGCATTAAGCATAGCAACACTTGTAGGAGGAACTATTGTGATTCCTCATCTGCGAAGAGCTTACGAATTTTGGGATGCTCTAGAAGCAAATGCTTCCTAGGTTATAGGTTAAAAAGAATCATGTAAATTTACCGGCGCATTCTAGCAACACTCAATAAATAAAGAAGTCATTCTGATATGCAGTTAAAAGCAGATAATTTAATAAAATCGTATAAAGGTCGTAAAGTAGTAAAAGGAATCTCTCTGGAAGTAAATCAAGGAGAAATTGTGGGTCTACTAGGACCAAATGGAGCTGGAAAAACTACTTCTTTTTATATGATCGTTGGTTTGGTAAAACCTAATGGTGGCCAAATCACCCTGGATAATACAGATATTACCAAATTCCCAATGTACAAACGTGCTCAGAATGGTATTGGTTATTTAGCACAGGAAGCTTCGGTTTTTAGAAAATTGAGTATCGAAGACAATATCCTTAGTGTATTACAGCTCACCAAACTTTCTAAGAAAGAGCAATTACATAAAATGGAGTCCTTAATCGAAGAATTTGGTCTTGGGCATATCAGAAAAAATCGTGGTGATCTATTAAGTGGTGGTGAGCGTCGTCGTACCGAGATAGCAAGAGCTTTGGCAACAGATCCTAATTTTATACTTCTGGATGAACCATTTGCAGGAGTAGACCCTGTTGCTGTAGAAGATATCCAGCGTATCGTTGCTCAACTTAAAAATAAAAATATCGGTATACTCATTACCGATCATAATGTACAAGAGACACTTGCTATTACTGACAGAACATATCTTATGTTTGAAGGAAGTATTCTAAAAGCAGGAATTCCAGAAGAACTGGCAGAAGATGAAATGGTTAGAAAAGTATATTTAGGTCAAAATTTTGAACTTAGAAAAAAGAAATTAGATTTTTAAGTACATCATTGAAAACCTAACTTTCAGGCAACAATTAGTCAATAGATAAGTTTTCCTTTGTATTTTTTCAGAGAGTGATTTTTATTTCTCCCTATTTTCAGGGGTATAAAATAATATCGGATTGATACATATTTGATACTTTTCAAGAAAAAACTGAATTTAGATAAAGGTAAAAATTCCCCTTTTTCGTAATATAATAATTCTTCTAGTAATCTACATTAACCTAGTTAAATTATAGAGTAAAGATATATCTTTAAAACATCTAATAAATTAAAACTTAAAACCATGTTACAAAGAATTTTAGATTTAAAAGATGTTCAAGTATTGGAAAAGAAAGAGCAGGAAAAAGTTTATGCGGGGCATTACTTTATTGATTGTCGTTACAGTCATAACTGGCAACACCCTTGTTGTATTAACCCTCAATTATGTCTGCCATAATTTTAAAAACAATAGTAAGCGAGCTAGTCTCGCTTTTTTTATTCTTCTTTATTAGATAAAAACCCATTAAGTATATAATGGACTCATCCTGTCTATTCTTTTTCTACAAAAAACAATGACATTAATACATATAACAATATTGCACAAGGTATTGCTATAAATTTAAGAAGTATAATCAAAATAATAGTTAATAATAAGAAGAAGTATCGAACCTTATTCTCTGCAAACCCCCAGGTTTTGAATTTTAAGGCAAACAATCTAATTTCTGCATTTAATAAGTAACAACTTACTATAGTTAACCCAATCAAAAACCATTTATTAAGAATTAAAGCAACTACCCAATCCTCTGGCTGAAATTTAAGGATCAAAGGTAAGCTGATAATTACTAATGTATTTGCAGGTGTCGGCAACCCTATAAAAGAGGTGGTTTGACGTGTATCTATATTAAATTTTGCCAATCGATATGCTGAGGCTAAAGTAATGAACAAACCTATTAATGATATATAAGATAGATCAAAACTCGATATAATCTCATCTGCACTCCAATCGGTTGGCTGTATATAAAAAGGTTTACCAAAAACCTGCGATAATAACTGATACATTACTATTCCTGGAACCACGCCACTAGTAACCATATCTGCCAGAGAATCCAGCTGTAATCCCAATTCACTTTGTGCTTTTAAAATACGAGCGGCAAATCCATCCAGGAAATCAAATCCTATACCTGCCATTACAAAAAATGCTGCAGCAGGCAAATTATTTTGGACTGCAAAAATAACTGCTATGCATCCTGATAAAAGGTTTAAAAGAGTAATACTATTAGGAATTTGCTTTTTAAGCCACATTTGGTAAGATTTTTGTGTAAAAATAGTAAACTATTTTCGTCTATTAATAGTAGTTACACAATATGAAAAGGCAAATAAAGTTTATCATGTTGAAAAATAGTAAGATATTTGTGAAAAATTGCTACGATTGAAAAGAATAATATTTGTTTTAGTTGCTCTGGTTACCCTCATTGGTTCGGCCCAAACAACCAGAAAATATTCTAATGAATTCCTCAATATAGGTGTTGATGCAGGAGCTTTAGGTATGTCTAATGCCGTAGTAGCCACTTCTGGAGATGTTAATTCTGGATACTGGAACCCGGCAGGATTAATTAATCTCGAAGATAATCAAGCTTCATTTATGCATGCCTCATATTTTGCTAACATCGCCAATTACGATTATTTGGCTTTTGGAATGCCATTAGACGAAAAAAGTGCCATTGCTTTTTCATTAATTCGTTTTGGAGTTGATGATATCTTAGATACAACTAGTCTTGTAGATGCTGATGGTAATATTGATTATACCAGAATCAATTTATTTTCTGCAGCAGATTATGCTTTTACATTTTCATACTCCAGAAAGTTACCAATCGAAGGGTTAAGTTATGGAGCTAATGCTAAAGTAGTACGCAGAGTTATTGGTGATTTTGCATCTTCTTGGGGATTTGGTTTTGACGCTGCTCTTCAATATAAACGTAATAATTGGCAGTTCGGTATTATGGTAAGAGATATTACAACCACATTTAATGCCTGGACGATAGAAGAGTTTACCGTTGGTGATCTTAACGGTGATGGAATTCCTGATGAACAACAGATACCTCAATTAAGAGATCAGGAACTACCTGAGACTACTGAAATTACTATTCCTAAATTACAATTTGGTGCTGCCAGAAGTTTTGACTTGGGTAAAAAGTTTTCTTTAAATACTGAGTTGGATATGAATGTTCGTTTTGCAGAAACTAATGATATTATTTCTTCATCTGCAATAAGTGTGACTCCTGCTTTTGGGTTTGCTTTAGATTATTCAGAAATTGTATATCTAAGAGGTGGTGTTGGAAATTTTCAAAATATAGAGCAGTTTGATGGCTCTGATGAAGTTGGATTTCAGCCCAATTTTGGTGTAGGTTTTCAATACAAAGGAATTCAAGTAGACTATGCCTTGACAGATATTGGTGATCAAAGTGCAGCTATTTATTCTAATGTGTTTTCGATAAAAGTAGACTGGAGCGTTTTTAGGTAACATCTCTTAAAACATTACATTTTTTTATCATTCTATTTTCTGTATTGTAACGAAATAAGTTTAATTTCGTTATTAACACAGAGTACTCTTATATGAAACGAGCATTAAGAAATTTAAAAATTCCTTCATAAAAGAATGTGTTTAAAATTCTTAATGAGAGAACGAAGTGTTTGCACGCGTTCTCAATTTTATAATTAGTTTATTACTAAATGATTAATAAAATTTAAACGTGTGAAAAACCTATTATTTGCAATACTTACGGGCTTATTACTTTCTATCAGCTGGCCTACTTACGGTTTTCCTTTATTTCTATTTTTTGGTTTTATTCCTCTCTTAATTGCTGAATATAAAATACGCCATACTAAATATCATATCATTAAAGTATTTGGATTAGCATTTCTTGCCTTTTTTATATGGAATATGATCACTACCTGGTGGATCTATAATTCTTCTGCCTTTGGGATGTGGTTTGCAGAAATAACAAATACGGCATTAATGGCCATTGTATTTTTAGTATATCATATTATTGCTAGAAAAGCTTCATTTTTAATTGGATCTCTTTTTCTGGTATGTCTATGGATAAGTTTTGAATATTTACATCTTCAATGGCAGATTTCGTGGCCTTGGCTTAATCTAGGTAATGGTTTTGCAAATTATACTTCCTGGATTCAATGGTATGAATACACTGGTACTTTTGGAGGCACACTATGGATTTGGATTGTAAATATTGGGGTTTTTAAAAGTATCCTACTATTTATGGAACATAAAGACAAAACAATTTTATACCGATCTGCACTACGCAATGCAAGTATTATCATTATACCTATTATATTATCTGTAATTATACTAAAAACATATACTGAAAAAGGTAAAGATGTTGAAGTAATTATGTTACAACCTAATATCAATCCATATACAGAAAAATATAACACTTCTGATGATCGTGTAGGACGATTACTTGATTCTCTGACCAATACCGTAATTACTTCGCAAACAGATTTTGTTATTGCTCCTGAGACCGTTTTTGCGGATAATAACAGGTTAAACAATTTTAAGAATTCAATTGCCAAAAAAACAGCCTGGAAGATTGTTAATGAGTATCCACAAACTCATTTTCTATCTGGTATCTCATTAATCGATGTTTTTAACGACCCATCCAGAATGCGTCCTCAGACCAATATTTATAAAAAGAATATTTTTTATGATGATTATAATTCTGCCTTTTTTGTTCGTCCCGACGCAACGGATGAGTTATACCATAAAAGTAAACTCGTTGTTGGCGTTGAGAATTTTCCATATCAGAGTGTTTTAAAGCCTATTCTTGGTGATGTTATGATCGATCTGGGAGGAACGGTTGCAAAAAAGACTACACAAGAAGATCGCGAAGTATTTTTTACTAAAGATAGTATTGGCGTTGCTCCTATCATTTGTTATGAAAGTGTATATGGCGAATATGTGACTGGGTACGTAAGAAATCAAGCTCATTTTTTATCTATTATTACGAATGATGCCTGGTGGGGAAACACTCAAGGACATAGACAGCACCTCGCCTATGCAAAGCTAAGAGCCATCGAAACCAGAAGAAGCATCGCTCGAAGTGCAAATACAGGGATCTCAGCAATCATCGATCAGACAGGAAACATTGTTTCTTCTCTTGGATATGAAAAACAAGGAGCTCTCATAGGAAACTTAAAAACTAATGACAAAATTACTTTTTATGTAAAAGCTGGAGATTACATTGCTCGAATCTCTATTTTCTTAATGATCTTTATCTTTTTGTTTTCAATTACCCGACGCAGAAATAAAGTTTAGTTGAATTTACAAAAGTACCTACATTGTTACTTCACAACTTTGTACCTTTGCAACTTTAGAAAAAATTGTGAATTACGTATCAGTAGAAAATATAGCCAAATCTTTTGGAGAACGTGTTTTATTTAAAGACATATCTTTTGGGATTAATGAAGGGCAAAAAGTAGGATTTGTAGCAAAAAACGGAACAGGGAAAACTTCACTTCTTAACATTATCGCAGGTGATGAAGAGCCCGATGAAGGTCAGGTGGTGTATCGTAAAAACCTAAAAGTAGCTTTTCTTCCTCAAGAACCGAATCTCGATCCTAAGTTAACGATTGAGCAAACTATTTTTGCTTCAGACAATGAGACTTTAAAAGTAATTAATCGTTACGAAAAAGCATTACAAAACCCAGATGATTCTGAAGAGTATCAAAAAGCTTTTGAGCAAATGGATGCGATAAATGCCTGGGATTTTGAAACGCAATACAAGCAAATACTTTTTAAACTTAAATTAGAAGATCTTAGTAAAAAAGTAGATCAGTTATCTGGAGGTCAAAAGAAAAGGCTTGCTTTGGCCAATATATTATTAAGCAAACCCGATTTATTATATCTCGATGAACCTACCAACCACCTGGATCTCGAAATGATTGAGTGGTTAGAAGATTACTTTGCCAAAGAGAATTTCACTCTATTTATGGTTACGCATGATCGCTATTTTTTAGAAAATGTGTGTAACGAAATTGTAGAACTCGAGAATGGTAAATTATACAGTTACAAAGGTAACTATGCTTACTATCTTGATAATAAAGAAGCGAGAATCAGTAATGAACAAATCGCTACTGATAAAGCAAAACAGCTCTATAAAAAAGAATTAGATTGGATGCGTCGCCAACCCAAAGCACGTACTACCAAATCTAAATCCAGAATTGATGATTTTTATGAAATCAAAGAACGAGCTCATAAACGAAGAAATGATCACGAAGTACAATTAGAAATTAATATGGAGCGATTAGGAAGTAAAATTCTGGAGCTACATAAAATTTCTAAAAGTTTTGAAGACTTATTACTACTAGATAAGTATGAGTATGTTTTCAAAAAGGGAGAACGAATAGGTATCATAGGTAAAAATGGGACCGGTAAATCTACTTTTTTAAATATGATCACAGGTTCTATTACTCCCGATCAAGGAAAAATAGTTATTGGTGATACGGTAAAATTTGGATATTATACCCAAAGAGGGATTACCATAAAAGAAGGACAAAAGGTAATTGAGGTAATACGTGAGTTTGGAGATTATATTCCTTTAAAGAAAGGAAGACAAATCTCTGCGCAACAATTGCTGGAACGTTTTTTATTTGATCGTAAAAAGCAATATGATTTTGTCGAAAAACTAAGTGGTGGTGAGCGTAAAAGACTTTATTTATGTACCGTATTGATTCAAAATCCTAATTTTTTAATTCTGGATGAACCTACCAATGACTTAGATATAGTTACACTTAATGTTTTAGAAAACTTTTTACTGGATTTTCCTGGGTGTCTTATGGTGGTTTCTCACGATCGTTATTTTATGGATAAAATTGTTGATCACCTATTCGTTTTTAGAGGTAATGGTGTTATACAAGATTTTCCTGGAAATTATACGGATTATCGAGTTTATGAAAGCAGTAAAGAGCCTGAAGCTCCTAAAGTTGAAAATATAGAAGCTAAGACCAAGAAAACCTGGAAAAAGGATAATAAAGCTGGCCTTTCTTATAACGAGCAAAAAGAATATAATAGAATAGAACGTGATCTAAAAAAATTAGAACTCAAGAAAAAAGAAATTGAAGCTCTTTTTGTTGAAGGTAATCTAGATGGTGATAAAATCAATGAAGAATCTCAAAAGCTACAAAAAATCATTGCTGAGATCGAAGAAAATGAAATGCGTTGGTTCGAATTATCTGAAAAACTTGAATCATAAAACATAGCGATTCACCTTAAGATGTTCTTTAAATTTATAGCATATATAAAATTTCTTACCAAATCTACAAATCAACACGGAGTACACTCTCCTTTTGTATACAACTTGGTAACAAAGTGTTTTTATAATAAAGAAAAAAAAACCTCTTCTCCATCTATTATTTCAATAGTAAAACAAAATAAACCATTTCCTGTAACTTTAAGAATTGCCAAGCTTTTAAACCGTTTGATTCCATATCTAGATTGTAAGACGGTCTTGGTTCTCGGAGATTCTTACGATACAATACATCAAATCTTAGCTAAAGAAAATACTATTTCTATTACAAATGCTATAGAAAACTGTTCGCATTATGATCTTATTTATCTCGACATCCTTACTTTAAATGAAAGCTTAGATTTCTTTAAAAAAATACTAGCAAAGACGCATAATGATACTGTTATTATCATAAATTCTTTATATGAATCTAATGATACTCTTAAGGTTTGGGAGAAAATAAAATTGCTCTCTTCAATAAAAGTAACTATTGACACCTTTCATCTAGGGTTCGTTTTTTTAAGAAAAGAACAGGTAAAAGAACATTTTACTATTCGGCTATAGATGCAGAGATTAAAAATCATTCTTGCTATTTAACCTCTGCACATATAAGATTATAAAAAACTATTCATTAAATTTTATTTAAACATTCTAACAAAAAGTCCTTTTCTTTTATAGTATTGTAAATCTTTCATATCATTCGTTTTCTCTTTATGAAGAAAGCATATTTCTTCTATGAATTCATCATATGTTTTTCCTTTTTCTTCTAAATATCCAACCAGGTATTTTTCTGACACTTCTATTCCACCTGCTTGTTCGATGGATAATAATTTCTGGTATAAATCTTTGATTATAGCGATCGTTGCTCTAGGCGGTGTCTTTCTCCTTCCAAAAAGTGATTTTATTTCACCCTGATCGTTCAATTTTACTTCAAAGTCAGTAATTACCCAATAATACCTTCCATCTTTAGCGAGGTTCTTAACAACTGCATGTATATTTTCTTTACTTTTTAAACGTTTCCATAGCCATTTAAAAATTACTTTAGGCATATCAGGATGTCTGATTAAGTTATGGGGCTGACCTATGAGTTCATATTCTTCATATCCGCTAATCTCCATAAAATAATCATTTGCATACTCAATGACTCCTTTAGGATCGGTTTTACTCATTATAGTTTGTTCTGGATCTAACACAATCTCTTCATTAACAGGAGTAGGTCGCTTAAGTGCTTTCATATTTATTATTTTGGTTAAAACTGAAGTAAAATTAATTCTCTATATCTCTGCAAAAAATGACAACTATCATTGTTTTCTACTTCTTATTGTAAATACCAAAGGGTTCAAAGACTTAAAAACCTCAATAAAAATGAGGCTTCCCGATAATTTTATTTTAAAAATTAAAGACCATTAACAACACTCAATATCAAACTCGCATTTTTTAATAATAAATTATTTCAAGTATTTTATTTTTTTGCTTGTAACAACTTTTACATTGATGCGTCATATAGACTAAAATCGTATATTCACCATACCTTAAAGGTCATCATATGGGAAATGTTATAGAAATCAGAGGCATTGTCAGAAATTTTCAACTGGGTCAAGAAACAGTTTATGTTTTAAAAGGTATTGATCTGGATATTGTAAGAGGAGATTATCTGGCTATTATGGGACCATCTGGCTCTGGTAAATCTACACTTATGAATCTTTTAGGATGTCTTGATACACCAACAGCTGGAAGTTATAACCTTAACGGAAATGATGTAAGTCAAATGACGGATAATGAACTAGCAGATATCCGAAATCGAGAGATTGGATTTGTATTCCAAACCTTTAATTTATTACCTAGAACCACAGCCTTGGATAATGTGGCACTTCCTATGGTATATGCAGGAACTTCTAAAAAAGATAGAGTTGCTAGAGCTGAAGAAGTACTAACTGATGTTGGTCTTGCTGACCGTATGGATCATAAACCTAATCAGCTTTCGGGAGGCCAACGACAACGTGTAGCAGTGGGACGCGCTTTGGTAAATAAACCATCGATCATCCTAGCAGATGAGCCAACAGGAAATTTGGATTCCAAAACTTCGTTGGAAATTATGCAGTTATTAGATGATATCCATGCAGCAGGTAATACTGTAATTGTAGTAACTCATGAAGAAGAAGTGGCTGAGCATGCACACCGAGTTATCAGACTACGAGATGGGATGATTGAGAGTGATGTTAGAAATCGATAATCTTCAATATATTCTAATAAAACAGTATTGTATTAGAGACTTTCTATTTTCAAATTATTAAACGGTTTTTTATATTATACACTTTAGTAATATGGTATATAAATTTTGATTTCTTCTTCAATGCTTTATAAAGAGTTATAATCATTTCATCTACAAACTCATTATAACATCTAAGTTTTTCTTCAAAAACCTAGAGTAATTTGATTACTTAAACAGATCAAGAACTTCATTTAAAATTTTATAAAAATAATCGTATTTCAAATATGCATCTTTAGATGTAATACTCTTTTGCCATTTGGATTATTTAAGTGAATTTTCCCCATATCGTTTTGGTAATTATTCCCGTAATAATATCCTATTAAGCAAAAAGCAACAAATAACTAATTAAATGGTTAAAATTCAATCACTTTACATAGTGTCAAAACCCTAAATTTAACACTGATAAAAGCAATAAAAAACTTTTAAAACCATACATAACACATACTTCTTTATAAGATAAATATTCATTCTAAACATCACCAGAATATTTTTATCAATCTTTCGCCATAACGAACACAAATTAACATAAACTCATAAAACCATGAAAAAAATTACTCTTAAGTGTTTACAGATTATTATGATCATTGGCTTATTTAATATTCAATTGAATGCCCAAGAAATTATAAGAGGTCCATATCTCCAGCAAGGAAGCCCAACAAGTATTATTATAAAATGGAGGACAGATGTTGCCGAAAACTCTAGAGTGCAGTTTGGAAACAGTACCGATAATTTAATTCATACGGCTCAGGATGCGGCTGTGACAACAGAACATGAAGTATTGATATCTGGATTAAATTCAGATACTAAATATTACTACAAGGTAGGATCTCAATCTAATTTGTATGATGGAAGACTAAATCAGTTTTTTAAAACGGCTCCTAATTATGAATCACAAGAAGCTTTTAGAACTTGGATTTTAGGAGATCCAGGAACTCAAAATGATCGTCAGCGTGCGGTGCGAGATGGGTTTTTAACTTTCTCAAACAATACATCACCAGACCTAATGTTATTATTAGGTGATAATGCTTATGATTATGGTACAGATGAGCAATATCAAGCAGCATTATTCGAAAATATGTATGAAAACATATTGGTTAATACGCACCTATGGTCAAGTACAGGAAACCACGATCTCTTATACGGTTATGAAGATATCTATTATTCTATTTTTTCGTTTCCTACCAATGGAGAGATGAGAGGTACTCCTTCTGGTAAAGAAGGTTATTATTCTTTTGATTATGCTAATGTTCATTTTGTAACTATCGAATCCTCTGATGAAGACAAAAGCTCTAATGGAGTTATGGCAAACTGGTTACGCCAAGATTTACAAAATACCAACCAGGATTGGATTGTTGCCTATTTTCACCACCCTATGTATAGCAATGGACACGATACTGATGATGAAGGTGATCTAGTAGAGTTACGAGAAAGTTTTGCTCCTATTTTAGAAGAATATGGAGTTGACTTGGTTGTATACGGTCATAGCCATAGATACGAAAGAACTGGATTAATTAAAGGTCATTACGGACTCTCAAACACTTGGAACCCAAATACAATGGCTATAGATGATGGAATGGGGCAAGAAAATAATGGAGGTGCTTATAACAAAACCACTAAGGATGGTACCGTTTATGTTACTACTGGTAATGCAGGAAAAAGAGGAAGCACTTCTGAAGGAAAACCTGTACATAAGTTTGTATATTCCAGTCTTGGATCAGGAGTATTGGATATTAAGGGTAAAAGGCTTGATTACAAGCAACTGGATAGAGATGGTGCTGTAATTGATTATTTTACTATTCGTAAAGATAATTTTACTGATCCTGACCCAGATCCATCAATACAAACGATAACATTATCGATTGACAATGGTAATGATGATGTAGAAGAAGGACCTAATGGAAATTTAAACCTAAACAGTAGTGATCTTGAATTAGTTTATGATCATTCCTCATTACAGGTAGTAGGACTTCGTTTCAATTCTGTAGAATTACCTAAAAATGCAACTATAGAAAGTGCTTATATTCAATTTACTGCAGATGAATCTAATTCTACTGATTCAGAACTGGAGATCTCGCTACACAATCATGCTAATTCTCCTGCTTTTTCAACCTCTAATCTGGTATCTACCCGAAGTTCTTTTTCTGAAAAAATAGTATGGACTCCTGGTGCCTGGTCTAGTGATCAAGCTTCATCGGATCAAAAAACTCCAGATCTTAAACAAATGATACAGCTCTTAATAGACAGGAATGATTGGGTATCAGGAAATAGCTTGAGTTTTATTATTCGAGGAAAGGGTTCCAGTCTAACAGATACTAATGCAAAAAGGGTTGCTGACTCTTATGAAGGAGACGCTACTAAGGCAGCTAAACTTACTGTAACTTACAAAACTGGTTCTGATCCTGATCCAGTTTCATATTGCTCTTCAAACAGTAACAATACAACTTACGAATACATCCAAAGGGTTCAAATACAAAATATAGATAATCCATCCGAAGCTTCAACTAATGGGTATAGTGATTATACTGACCTACAAATAACTCTAAGTACAGAAAATACGATCACGATAACACCTAATTGGCCTCGTGGCACCTCATACCCCGAAGGGTATTCGGTTTGGATCGATTACAACCGAGATGGTGATTTTAATGATAATAATGAACAGGTTTTCTCTCAAGAAGCAACCAAAAACACTCCGGTATCAGGTACTTTTAACATTCCACAAGGAGCTGGTACTGGCGCAACCAGAATGAGAGTATCTATGGAGTATAAATCTATTCCTGATAGCTGTGATGATATTGGATATGGTGAAGTAGAGGACTATACTGTTATAATTTCTGGTGACGGAAAATCATTATCATTCCCTTCTTTTCAAAATACAATGATAATTTCTCCTAACCCAGTTAAAGGAGATACATCTATACGTATTTCTTTTTCTAATGCAAAAAAGAAAAATCATACTTATACCATTATAAATTTATTAGGTCAAGAAGTAATGAGTGGTACTTTAAATACTGAACAAATTATTCCGATACACTCATTGCAAAAAGGCATGTATATTATTGAACTTAAAAACTCTGGAGCATCCTCTAAAAATAGTTTTACTAAAAGATTTATTATAGAATAGTATTCTGGTCTAAAGGGATACAAATTATTCTAACATTTAGAAGACCAGAAGTATTAAAACACATAATCAATATAAAATTTAAACAATATTTATGATTCATTTTGTTCGTTTTAAATTTTATTATCAAAAAGACTATCTAAATAACTTGTGTGACACTCAAGTTATTTAGATAGTCTGATTACAATTGATGGATGTATTGAATATTCAATATCTTATCTAGTAGATAAAAAATAAGGTTCTGGAAAAGTCTTTACTTCTAAGTTATTAACCAAGCAAAATAAAATATTACTAACCAAAGCAGCTGCCAAGTGAGATCCTACAACCAATTGTGGAGGGGTTATTTTAGTAGAATTCTTTTTATACGATTCAAAAAAATCGTAAAACCACCTCAAATCCATATCTTTTCTTTCTTTGAGGTATTCTAGCATATTTTCGATTAATATCAACTCAAATCTTCCGTCGTTTCTTTCTACATCATAAATTTGCTCACTATCCGGAGTTACTACATAGGCTGCTCCACCCCATCCAAAATTCAAAGGATGAATCACAGAAATTCCTTTTTCTTTACATACCTCATCAAAAACAAAAGGAGTATGAGCTGTATCAAAGTCAATCGCATTGATTGCAATATCACACCCTTCTACATATTTTGAAATTGTTGAAGGTTCCAGGAATAAATGATGATATTCTATGGTGACATCCGGATTGATTTTTTTCAACCGTTTTGTAATAGCCTCAACTTTAGATTTATTAATATCTTCTACATCATAATTTTGACGATTAAGATTAGATATCTCTACCTCATCACCATCAATAAAAACAAAATTTTCAAACCCTAATCTCAAAGCAGCTTCTGCTATAACGCTTCCTAATCCTACTCCTCCAAACAGGATTTTGGTATTCTTTATTTTATCCTGCTCCTGAGCTTTAATGTATAGCACATTTTTATGATAACGTTCATCATCGTGCATCTCAGGAATCTTTTTTGTTTCTCTCTGCTCTATAACTTTATCCATTATCTTATTATTTCTAAGGCATATATTATTTATTACAATACCTCTTCTAGTTTATTTATAGTATTTTCTTTTATCCACTTTCCTATGTCTGTAATAATCACAGGATATGTAGGACTCCCAAGGCATTCTTTTAAATCACCAATAATCTGCATATTAACTCCTAGTTCTCTAAAAATCTTGTATATCAAAACATCTGATTCTGCAATTATAAGGCTATCAGGCTGTTGATTAATCACTTCAAAAGAATGTAATAGTAAATAACGAAGAACTTCTCTCGAAGTAATTGGTAATTGTTGTTTTCTAATTTCTTCAGAATTTATAGCTAGTCTTCCTAAATGCCATATTTCATTTACTTGTAGTCCTACCTTTTTTATAACATTTTCAATATCAATATTGAATTCGTACTCTATAGGAAAAAGTATCCCTTCTCTTTTGCGCGTTGCTTTAATAGTACCCAGAAGATTTTGTTGTGAACTTCTAAATCCAAAGTATACAGAATTCTTAAATTGTTCCTCATCACTTTTTCGCATATTTAGATGATCCCCTGAAGAGGGATACCAACTATATTTCTTAAAGTAATGATAAGCGTACTGTTTAAACACAAAATCTGAAAACTCAGAAAGATTTTGCTTTCCTATATTATATAAAGAAACTCCTTGATAAGAAGTTATATATACATCGGTTAATGGTTGAGTAGTATACATCATAGCAATAAAATAGTGTTCAAAACCAGAGGTTTTTTTAACTTTTTTTCATCGCCGCGAAATTACTATATCGTCAATAAAAATCCCTCACCCTAAAAGGGTGATTTTTTATTAAATTCTTTGGTTAAAGAAATCAGTTTGGGAGTATAAAAAAATTAAGGCATTACACTGAACAGTAGTCATTCAAAAGATGATTCTTTTTTAAACTATAGATTTTTACTAGTTTCTCAAACTTCTTAAACTTGAGATGAAGTTTCTATAATAAAAAAACCGCTCAAAAAGATATCTTTGAGCGGTCTTGTTATTTTATATTATATACATTACTAATGTTTGATTATCTGTAATGTTTCAGAATGTGTTTGGGTATATACTTTTACAAAATAAGCGCCTAACATTGTTATTCCTTCATCTATAACTATGTTGATGGTTCCTTTGTTATATTTTTTAGAAAAAACTTGTTCCCCTAGCATATCATATACCATAACTGTGATTTGTTCTCTTCGTAATTGAGATACATCTACTATAAATGATTCTTTAAATGGATTAGGATATACACTAATTTTACTACTTGTTTCTGATGCGTTTATTTGTTTTGTTGCTATTTCATTTGGTCTTTTTGTAAGCAAACCTTGATCAGCTGTAGTATTATAAGCATAATCTTCTATTACATATGAAGATCCATCATTTGATACGGTGGCATAAAACCAACCATAATGTGTTGCTCCATTTATTGTAAAAGTAAAACCTATATAACCTGACTTACCATTCCAGCTAGTATGCTCAGTAGAACTTACTACAAAACTATTAGAATTAGCTACAAAATTGCTAGCGGCTCCAACTTCTACTCCTTCTGCCAAGAAAGTAATGTTATTGGTTGTTCCTTCACAAACCACATCTTTTTCATAAGTTGCTAAGCGAAGTGTACCTCCAGAATACCAAGGTCCAAAACTGTTATTGTCCCCTACTTCTATTCGAAAAGGATTCCAAGTTCTTGAAGCATTCGTAATGATATCTGTATTATCTACATATACAACCGTTCCATCTCCCGCACAAGGCGCACAGGAAGATCCACCGCAATCAACTCCGGTCTCATCACCATTTTGGATACCATCAGTACAGCTAGGGGCTACTCCATCTTCAATAGAAATTGTATAATCTTCTACTTCACCATACTGAATATTAGTACAAGCATTATCACCATCATTAGTATTATAACCTAATACCACACGCATTCTAGTATTACCATTACTGGCAGTATTTGGAATAGCAATAGTTACACTACGAGAAGTACCAGTACCAGTTCCTTCAAACTTTTCACCAGCATCTGTAAAATCACCATCTTGGTTCCAGTCAATCCATACATATACTTCGTTATCGTTACCACCAGACCATCCATGGAATGTTACTGTCATGTTTTCTGAAGTTCCTTTAGAAACGTTAGCGACATTATCAGTATAATCATGGTATCCGGTAGTCGTATCAGAAGAGGCTTTATTAATTCCAGCAAAAGTTACATTGGTAATATTATCATCATTGCTATTATTACCTTTCATATCGCAATATGTAACTGTTGGGGTATCATTATCAATAATGGTTACTTTTCCTTGCATAAAATATGGGAAACCAAATACAGGATGATATCCGTATATCATTTCAATAAAAAACTCTTCATCTCCTTCTACTTCCTGATCATCTTTGATAATAGGGATTGCTATTGTTTTTTCTATTTCACCCTTTTCAAAAGTAATAGATTTAGCACCTTCAGTAATCTTTTCATAATCCTCTGATGATTTTGCTGACCCATCACGGGTAACGTAGGTAAACGTTTGAGCTTCTTCGGCTGTATATGCTTCAAGTACGGTAAATGTTACATTCACTATACTTTCATTTTCATTTACAAAAGCATCTTGAGGTCCGAAAGGCTTTTTATTTTCCTCTAACGTATACTCTATGTTAAATAGATCATCTGTTAGTGAACAACTTCCTTCTGACTCATTGATTCGTAAAATATTCGTTTGAAAAACAGCTTCTAATGCATGTTCATCACCTTCTAATAAAATACGGTCTTTAAATGCCAAATACTTTCCGCTAACTGGGATGTCCAATAGTGATGCGAAAACAAAACTAAAGTTCCCGTTTTTACCAAAAGTATAATGACTAGGAAGTCCATATTCATTATTACCATAGAAATTTATGTTATCCAGATTTTCGCCACACACAACATTACAGCCAGCAGTTTCAAACCTATACTCATATACTTTATTACAAGAAAGCGATATTTGTACTATATAATTAGAACAGCTATCCAGGTTATTTAAAACCAATTCACGATCAGTAAACTCAATAGATGGCCCATAACTGTTATCTGATTCTTTTTTTAATCTTGCTGAAAAACTCTCAGAAACACCATTAAGTAAGTACAATTTAATAGATGAAGCATCTCCATAATCGTAAACAACTTTAACCTCTGTTGGTAGCACACAGGTAGCTATTTGACAAGGTTCACAATTGGTACCTCCGCAATCGATACCTTCTTCATCACCATTTTGAATACCATCATTACAAGAAGGGATATTTTGTCCAAGGTGATTAAGTAATGCATCTGCTTTTATCAGTCCATGCCCATATTCATCATCTCTATCAGCTTCTCCTAAATCTTTAGTCGTGGCATATAATGCATCTGTAAGCTCTTGAGCAGTTAATTCTGGATGTTCAGAAAGTGCCAGTGCTAAAACTCCGCTTACCACAGGACAAGCTGCCGAAGTTCCTGAAAAAGTGTTGGTTGTAGCCCCTGAATCATATCCAAAATCTCCAAATCTATCTAAAGTTCTTACTTGAGCTGTTTCTTTCTTATCTCCCCCTGATGGAGCTACCACATCCAGCTTGGGTCCATAGTTAGAATAGAAAGATCTTTTACCTTGATGGTTTACAGCTCCTACAGAAATAACACTCTCTAAGTTTGATGGATAACCAACTGTTCCTCTACTATCGTTACCCGAAGCAAATACTACCAAAGCTCCTTTACCATTTCTACCATCTTTGCTTGCAGCATTAATCGCATCATTTAATACAGGAAAGTCAAAATCTGAACTTCTATAACCCCAGGAATTAGAAATGATGCCAGCTCCTTGGTTAATTGCATAGTAATATGCTGCTGCAATATCAGAAGCAGTTGTACCTGATGTAAAAATATTTATCGGAAGTATTTTTACATTAGGGGCTATTCCTGCAATATCTCTATTATTATGTGAAGCAGCTATAATTCCTGCACAAGATTGTCCGTGGTTTCCATTATCGTTAGGACGTCCATTACCTTCTCCTGTAGCGTTGTACCCTTGCAATACTCTTGTATTTCCGTTATTATCTTGTAAGTCTGGATGAGATTCTACTCCATCATCCATAACTGCTACAATGACATCACTTCCTTTTGTATAACTCCAAGCTTCTGGGGCATTAATATCAATATCAACTACTCCTTGAAAACCATCGATTTCTTGTCCTGTATTATGTAGTTGAAACTGCTCTGCATAAAGAGGATCAGTAGTATTATTAAGTACAATTTCGGCTTGAATATCTGGATGTGAATACTCAACTTTATTGGTTTCGTAAATCTCATTTGATGCTTCAAAAACTAAATCAGAAGGTAATTCTATTAAATAATAGCCATTTTGTAATCTTTCGTTTTTAGCATTGTATTTATTTAATACAGATCTTAATTCTTGTAAAGAAACATCTTTTTTTAATTTAAAAATTATTTTGTTTGTTGGATACAGTGTTGCACCACTAGCTGATTTGTAACCTGGTTGAATAAACTCTGGAGTAGAGCCAAGTTCGCTTTGCATCTGGTTTTTATCTTTATTTTTATGGATTTCTTTCTTCCCGGATCTCATTTGTACCAAAGAAGAATTAGTTTCTGTTAAATAAATCTTTTGTCCATTTGATCCGTAATAAAAGTTAGTTGTTGTTTTATCCTGTGCATATGTAGATACACAAAACAATAAAGCACTCATAACACATGCTTTTTTTAAAATGTTACTAAATAATAGCATTTTACAATTTGATTTTTTTGAATACATTTTTAGATTAGGTTTTAAAATAGTTTTCTTTTAGCCACTTTAAATTAAGCCGGCAAAAATAGAGTTGCTAAACTTTGAAAAAAGGAAGTATTGGCAATATTCAGGGAATATCGACCCAATATTCTGGGAATATTGACCAAATCATATTAAAAAACAGTATCTATCCTTAGTTAAATGAAGTCATTTTATTTTTTCAATTTCTGTATTAGGGATAAAAAAGTGTAAGCAGGAAAAAAGAGAAAAAATCTAACTAAACAGGAATCGGTAAGATTCAAATTAACGAGCTTAAATTGTAAAAAACATTTAGGTCGACTCAAAAGGTGAGATTGTTATGTTTGTAGTAAGTGTTTTAATAAATTAAGAAGAAAGAAAAAAGGTTTTCCTTATAACACCAAGAAAAAGAAGGATACTATAGAATTTAAGCTAGTTTCACCAAAGCTCTTTGCTTAATAATGATTAACAATAGAATGAAGAATTTATATAGTGCAACAACCTCTTTTTATAATTAATTATATCTTACTATAAGGACCATCAATTATGCTGTTTATTATCGTTAAAAAGAAGGTGTTTCTGCGGTATCTTTTTTTAGTTCCTTAATAAAGTATGATGGTCGTACACCTATTACTTTATTAAACGCTAGTGAAAATGATTCACGTTGATTATATCCAGACTCTACAGCAATAGCTTCGATTGTAAATTCTCTAAATTTCGTATCATTTCTAAGGCGGTTTACCGTGTAATTAATCCTTAGTTTTTGAATATACCCATAGAATGATTCTTCTTTATGTATCTTAATAATTCTTGAAAGATACTTTGAATTACTACTTACTTGTTTTGCTAATTCTTGTAGTGTTAGATTAGAGTTTAAAAAACCAAGTTCTTTTTCAAATCGATCTAATTTGGAAAGGGTAACAGTTACAATTTCACGAGAGATATATAATGTTTCGTCAGTTGAAGCATTTTTTAACCTAGGACTTTTCTTATTAAGATCTGGTTTGTTAAGTTCAGAAGTCTGTATTTTTACTTTTTGCCTATACTTAAATACACGATATGTCTGATATCCTAATAATATGAGAATCAAAACGCCAGCACCAAGATACCAGGATGATTTAGTTTTAAACTTCTTATTCTCTTTAGATAATTTGGCTATAAGTACTTTCTTTTCTTTAATAAGATCCGGAATATCAAATTTATAATGTACTTTATTATTTATATTACTAGCATATCCTCTATATATACTATCATATCTAAGTAGTTTATTAAGATACTGCAACCCTATTTCATAGTCATCATTTTTATGCATATTCATCAACTCATAAAAACTGTCTCGATGTTCAAAATTGATTTTCTTTGTTTTTTCGTACAAAGAATCGATTTTTTTTAAGTGATAATAAGATGCATCATAATCTCCTAAGTTCTTATAGATTTTCCCTAGATAATAATGTACCTCTGAATAATTTGCCGTACTTATTGTACCATATCTTATCTTAAGCTTTTCAAAAGCTTGTTTTGCTTTTTCATAATCACCCGAATAATAATCAATAATTGCATCATTTGCTTCAAGGTGTTCATAGGCGTTTAAATCTAAATCTTTAACAAAGCTCCTCCCTATTTTATTATAATATCTAGCAGAGTCGTAATTTTTACTCATCGTTAAGTAATACGATAAAATACTATAATTATACCCTTGATTAATACTATCATTTTTTGATATGGTGTTCTCTTTTGCTATTTCTACTTCTTCTTTATACAGGTTTAAAGCTTCTTCTACACTGCCAAAAGT
Source organism: Aquimarina callyspongiae (assembly GCF_034322225.1). Lineage (NCBI taxonomy): Bacteria > Pseudomonadati > Bacteroidota > Flavobacteriia > Flavobacteriales > Flavobacteriaceae > Aquimarina > Aquimarina callyspongiae. Next base: position 695,698 of record NZ_JAXLPA010000004.1, read on the forward strand.
TGCTTTAATATTTACTAAGCTGAACTTACAGACTTTTAATAATCTTTTATCATCTTGTAATGTCGCATATTTCTTAGCTATATCTAAATATTTGAGTGCTTTGATATACTCAAATTTATGAGTGTAATATATGTGTAGATCATAATAAGTCCAAGCTCGTATAGAGTCAAGATGTTTTCTGTTTTTTGTCAACGTTAGAATACTATCTAAATAATTTATATAGGTTTCATCTGCAGATAATATTCCTACATAGGTATAACTTGATAGTATCGCAATAGTATCTTTTTCTTTTTGAGCTTTTAATAACTTGGATTGTAAAGAATCAATCCCTTCGTTTTTCTCAGTACTCAAAAGTAAATCAGGAGATTCAGGATAAGAGTCTAGTGGTAAAGAGTCTCTATTTTGACTTAATAAGGAGTTTGATAAAATCGTTAAACACATAAAATAAAATAATCCTATTTTGAGTATTTTATTTACCATTTCTTTAGACAAAACATAGATCATTTTATCATATATTTTCTTAAAAAGTGATATATCATATTACGCTGATTACCAATAGTTTTTTTACACTTCTATAATAATCTTATTCAAATTATATATAAATTCTATTTTTTCTACATATTGTATTTAATCATAGACATTACATATGATTATTCTTCTTGTTTATTGCTAGATTACTGCTTAACACATTAGAAGATATACAATCAAAAACTTATAAAAATAATAGTTGGCAAAGGTATGTATATATATCATATAACAAACTGGAATTCTTAACAAAAGAGGGGCGAATCAGTTGTTTTTTAGGGTAATAAAGTCTTAAAGCAGATCCGTAATAAATTAACTAAATCTGCTTAATAGGTGTACTGTTTTATATTATTAAACAGTTAATTTTCTAAAAAAAAATAAATCAAAAAAAAAGGGTTATCTAATTAAGAACAGTTACTCTTTATTCAATATAATTTAGTAGTATTTATTACATTTTAGATTTTCATAACAAAGTTCTAATTCATAAAGCAGGTTAAAAAAACAACAATACCATTTTAACAATTGCTATATAAAGAATTAATAAAGTAATAGTCAATCTATATTTCTCAATAATTTTATTCATCATAATATATAATAGAAAGCAAAGCCTTAAAGATTTACTTTAAGGCTTTTTGTGTGCTTTAATTTGAAAAGATTATTTTTTGATCAGTCGTTGTGTTCCTTTTCCTTTATCTGTTTCTATGATAAGAAAATATACTCCTTTGCTTAGGAATGAAACATCGATTTTAGATTTATCCTGATTATTAACTTTTATTTCCTCTCCCAGGATAGAATACAGACGAACAGTTTGAATCTCTTCCTCTGATCGGATATATACCATATCGGTTACAGGATTAGGGTACAGTTTAAAATCAACTGTATTAAAATCATCTATGCCCAAAGCAGCACAGTTGTCACTAAACGATGTTTGACTATCCACACCCACAGTCCAAGTAGATGGTGGTGTAAAGCCGCTATCAATATTTACGCAGGTTAAATTAGGGTTAACAGTTGCGTTAAATCTATTAGGGCCCGTCATATTGCTATTATTTCCGTTAGCAACATTTAAGGAAGTCAATTGATTTTCTGCACAATTTAGTGTAACCAACACTGAGTTTGAAGACACATCTAAGCTGGCTAAATTGTTCTTATAACAACGTAAAAACTGTAACGCTGTATTATTGGAAACATCTAAACTTGTTAATTGATTGGTATGACAAACCAAATTAAACAAAGCTGTAGCTCCATTCGTATTTAATGTTGTTAGGGCATTATTTTCTGTAAACAAAGTACCTAAATTGATATTGGATGAAACATCCAGTGATGTTATTTGATTGTTCTGACACCAAAGTGTTGTAAGTGCTGTATTTGAAGAAATATCCAAAGCTGTCAATTGATTATCATTACAAATCAACTCGGTTAAAGCCGTAAATGCTTCTATACCCGTCATATTCGAAATAGATCGACTTGAGCAATTAATTCTTCCAGAAAATGCACTCGCTTCACTACATTGTATTTCTGTATCTCCATTGGTATTAATCGAATTATTACCTACCAAATATGCTTTAAAATTGGCATCCGGGATATTTACAATACAAGGAGGACAATTGGTACTAAAAGATGTTTGATTATCAATATTTGTCCAATTGGTAGTGCTATAATTTACATCATCTACAGTAATACAAGTTAGATTTGGGTTATTTGAAGCACGAAACAAAGCCGTAGCGATGTTACTATTGTTTCCATTCGCTACATTAAGGGAAAATAAGTTATTATTCTCAACCCAGATCCTATTTAATACAATATTAGAAGACAAATCTAAGCTTGTAATCTGATTATCATTAGCAATAAACTCCTGTAAATCCGGATTATTAGATACGTCTACTGTTGTCAATTGGTTATTATCTATTCTAAGAAAAAATAACTTAGTGTTTAAGGATATATCAAGATTTGTAAGTTGATTATTAAATGCTGTGAAATAAGTTAAATCTGGGTTGTTTGATACATCTATCGCTGTTAATGGATTATTTGAACATGCCAAGGAAGTCAATTTCGTATTAAAAGAAAGATCAAGGTTTGTAATTAAGTTATTATCACACCCGAAACCTTCAAGATTAATATTAGCCGACACATCAATGGAGGTAAATTGATTATTACTTACCCCTAATGACTTTAAAGCAGTGTTATTTGATAGATTTAGAGAAATATTAGGGTTACTAGAGCAATCGATAGCTTCAAGAGCACTATTGTTACTAGTATTCAATGTTGTTAATCGGTTTCTAGCTATTTGTAAATTCTCAAGTGCTGTATTTGAGGAAATATTCAAAGATGTCAATTGATTATCGAATGCAAACAACCGTTCTAAAGCTGTATTTGATGAAGTATCTAATGATGTTAATTGATTACTACCACATCTTAATTCTGTTAATGCTGTAAATGCCTCAATACCTGTTAAATCTGAAATACTTAAACCTGCGCAATCTAATGTACCAGTTACCGCACTTGCTTCACTACATTGTATCTCAGTATCGCCATTGGTATTGATCGCTGTATTACCTACTAATTCTGCCTTAAAATTAGCATCTGGGATCGTAACTACACAAGGTACATTACAATTAGTACTAAACGATGTCTGGCTATCAATATTGGTCCAGTTGGTAGTACTAAATGCTACGTCATCTACTTGGATACAAGTTAAATTAGGGTTGTTAATCGCTGCAAAATTACTAGTGGATATGTTAGAATTGTTACTATTGGCCACATTTAATGTTTGTAATTGATTATTAGAACAGAATATGCTAGTTAATCCTGTATTGGCAGAAACATCCAAAGCTGATATCGAATTACCATGAATATATAAAAGCGCTAACATCGTATTATTAGAAGTATCCAATGTAGTTAATGAGTTACTATGTCCTCTCAATTCTGTTAGAGCAGTATGATTAGAAATATTTATGGAGCTTATCGAATTATTACTAAAATCTAAATGAGTTAAACTCGTATTATTAGAAATATCTAATGATGTTATCTGATTTGATCTACATACTAAATGTGTTAAAGCAGTATTTGAGGAAATATCTATACTTGTTAACTGATTTGTACTACAATCCAATGATGTTATCGATGAAAAAGCTTCTATTCCTGTTAAATTTGAAATCGAACTATTATTAACATATATAGCTCCTGCGTATGCATTAGCCTCACTACATTGTATTTCGCCATCGTTATTGGTATCAATTACACTTGTGCCTCCAATATTAGGGCCATGGTTTAATAAGGTTGCCTTAAAATTAGCATCTGGGATGTTTACAATACAAGGTGGATTACAATTGGTACTAAAACTGGTTTGCGCATCTATATTGGTCCAATTGCTAGTGCTATAATTTACATCATCCACCTGTATACAGGTTAGATTTGGATTATTGTTTGCTGAAAAACTCTGTAAATTGGTATTATTACTATTAGCAATATTCAAAGAAGTTAATTGGTTATTCTCACAATCTAATCCAATTAAAGCCGTATTAGCCGAAACATCCAAACTGGTTAATTGATTATTTTTAACAACTAAGACAACTAAAGCTGTATTAGTCGAAACATCCAAATTTGTTAGCTGATTTCCGTCTAGAGAGAAACTATCCAAAGCTGTATTGTTAGAAACATCTAAACTGGTTAATTGATTATTTTTGACATCAAGTTTTTCTAAAGCTACATTATTAGAAATGTTTAAATTCGCCAATTGATTATCCCGAGCATCTAACCTAGTCAAAGCTACATTAGAAGAAACATCTATATTAGTAAGTCGATTATTTAAGCAAATTAATTGAGTCAAAGCTGTATTATTAGAAACATTTAAACTAGTTAATTGATTATATTGACATACTAAAGAAGTCAAAGCCGTGTTGGCAGAAGTATCTAAACTCGTTAATAGATTAGAGTTACAATCCAAATAGGTTAAAGCTGTATTAGAGGAAACATCTATACTGGTAAGCTGATTACCGAAGCAAACTAATCGAGTCAAAGCTGTATTAGAGGAAACATCTATACTGGTAAGTTGATTACTGAAGCAAAATAATTCAGTCAAAGCTGTAAATGCTTCTATTCCTGTTAAATCGGTAATATTCGCACCACTAACATGAAGAGTCCCTGTGAACGCACTTGCTTCACTACATTGTATTTCGGTATCGCCATTAGTATTTATTGCTGTATTACCTACTAATCTATTTTTAAAATTAGCATCTGGGATGTTTACAACACATAATTCTTGAGCTAAACTGGTTATTTCTGCAGGAGTCAGGGCTCTAGTATACTCTCTTATATTATCCATACTATCTGAGTATGGAGAAGCCGATCCAATGGTTAAATCTGGATTTCCTGCAAATAAATTGGTAGGAACTGTTGCAGAACCAACCTGGCGAGTTCCAGAGTCAGCATTTGTCACCTCAGCACCATCTAAGTATAACTTATAATTATATTTAAGCGTAAGGTTTGAAAATATTTTAGTGCCTGTTACTGCAATGTGATGCCAGCTCCCATCAGCTATAACACCTGTATCCATTGATGGATTATAGGCTTGAAAAGTATTTGAATTTATTACAAAATTCCCTCTAAAATATACCCTTCCTGTATGTATGTAAAAAGCATATCCTGCAGATTGAGAACCACTATGTCCAACCTGGCTCAAAATATCAGAATATGAAATAACTCCATTAGAAGTAAAGGTATGAGGCGCTGTATCTGTTGTTTTTATCCAAAAGCTAACAGAAAAATTTCCTGATGGATCAGCGTGTTGCCCAGCGTTAAAAGTATCTCCATTTAAATTTATGGCATTATTGCTTTGTCCGATTGCATCTGCTTCAAAAGCTGCTGCTGTTCCTGTTTGTACCAGGTCATAAGTACCAGGATTAATCGTATTCTGCAGTGTACCTCCGGCAAAAGTATATTCTTTTACCAAAGCTGTTGTTGGTATTTGTCCATACGAAAGTACCCCTAACAATATAGTTACCAGTAGTAATCTTGTTCTCATAATCTCTTCTTTTTAAGTTTATAGAACAAAATTGTGCAATAATGCTAAGGGATATATCAATGAACTTCTAAAACCGGAGTTTGAGCTTCTAAGGGAAAAAATGTTTTTTTATTGAACATAAAGACTGTACAAAAATGTCTTCAATCACAGAAATATCATCTCAAAATACTACAAAACCATCTCAAAGGGTTGTAATGTCATTTCGGAGGGCCTTTTGTGAAAACTGAATAATCAAATATATCAACATCTCCTCAAGTAATTTTATCATTAGTGATAACCATAGATAAAATTGCCCAGAGTTATCGAGATATTTTTATGATAGTTACTGTTATTGAATCGCGATACATTTTTTCTCCATTAACATTCCGAAAAAACACTCGATCAGACGGTTTTCTCCCGAGTAAGTTTATATCAGGCATCTGGGTTAGATAAAAAATCAGAAGAGAATTAAACGTACTTTCTATTTTGTGTATTCACATTCTAATTTTATTTGACCAGAAGCAACTCCAAGTGTATATACTTTAGTATAGGATGTTCCATCGTATTGCTGTGCGAATACTGCATATTGAAAACTACACAAACCATCTGGTCTCTTCATTACGATAACACCTCCTATTTCTCGTCCTGTAATAATCCCAGATAACACATGTCTAGTAATCGACCAATCTGCTCCATAGAAATAGGTTTTGGTGATGGTTTCTTTCCACCCATAATTAGTCGCCCAATTTTTTGCAGCGTTTAATGCCTGATCTTCTAGCGTTTTATTTGTCAGTCCTTTTTTAGGTAATCGTTGGTTATTTATCCTACTCTGTGCAGCTTCCTCTCGTTTTTTATCTTCCACCTCTTTTATAGTTTTGGACCAGCTTGCAATTTTATCATCAAATGCTTTTTGTTGCTGTTTACTATTAATCAAACCTCTTACTACTTGCTTATCTACTGCAAATAAATTGTAGTAATCAAGTTCTCCAAACAGCTGCTGCCCTAAACCACTACCTTTATAATTAGCCCAAAGTAACACTCCTGGTTTCTCTACAAAAATATATTCTTCCAGATGATTTCTTCTATTGGTATACATAGGTACTCCTATGAGTTTACTATATACCTCCATATACAAATAGGTTTCTTCTCCATTACAATCTTCACAAAAACTGGTTTTTATTTTTTTTATAGCACCGTCTTCAAAAACAATGTCCATTTCATTATAGTAGTTACCTGCAAATCTAACCGGGGATGCAATGGAATACTTTCCATTACCTCCTTTTGATGATGCAGAAGTAGATGATTTTAAAATTTTTTGAGATACTTCTCTAGCATACGCTTCTACTTTGGCTTTTGTCATTGTTTTTACTTTTGCCGCATCCTTGCTGTAAAAATTACTAAATACAAAGACATCAAATGGTTGTTTCCCTAACTCTTTAGTAGGCATTACGGATATAAAACTATTGTCATCGTATTGGATTACATAGAGCCCGGCGCTATTAAAATATACTTTTATCCCTAATGTAGTACTTGGTTCTTCCTGATAGGTATAGACCGCTGGTGTACAACCATTTTTACACGCTCTAATGACTAAAACTTTGGTTCCATTATGTTCTCCTTCATTTATGAGCAGAGTTTTGGTAGTTCCTCCTGCTGGTGATCGTTCTGCGGTGAAAATATGATATTCGTTTTCTAAAACTGATATTTCCTTTACGGACACTCTTTCTGTATATATACTGGATGCTGCATAAGAACCATTTGTTATTAATAGTATGCATATCGTTATCAATACTCTTTTCATAATGTAGTTCTTTAGAAGAAAAAACCTCTAATTGATTTTTCAAAAAGAGGTTTGTTTCATTGATTTTATTTTTACTTCTTTATTCAGATTACAATTAGCTTAAGGATTTGTTTAATTGGCTGTAACTGTTTGTCCACAACTTTGGTTGGCATTAGTAATTTGCGTTCCTTTAGAAGCCGAAGAATTACCACTAAAGCTATAGTATAGATTCTTTTTACAGTTAAATCTACTTTGTCCATTTGCCGAAACCCGCGATCCATTACTAGAGCCCTCTTCATAAACATAAATGTCTTTTCCTGTTTTATTTACAATCGTAACCACACTTTGAAGGTCACTTTGTGCGGCACTTTGATTACGTTCTTTAATACGTCTGTACTCATCAGAGTTTCTCCAATCATCTCTTTGTTTATTGATGACATCGATAATTAATTTTCTTTTCAATTCTGTGTTTTCAACAATGGCAGCGTTTTCTGGGTTTTTCATCCATTGTGTATATACTTCTTGTTGCTTCTTGAAAGCTGCATCTAAATAGTTTTGAAGTATTTTATGCGGCTGCATTGCTTTCATTTTTTTAGGAGATTTCATGACTTCTTTCATCTTTTTTAACCCACCCATCTTTTTGGTTTGATGTTCCATAACAGATAGCAACTCATAATTATCTTTATCTACCCATTTTTCTAACACAAAGATTTTTCCGTCTAAAAAGACTAGGCGATATTCATAAGGATTTTTGTCTGTTCTAGGAGCAAAACCTATGTCATCCTGCATTTTTTTACTACCCTCATATACTCTTTCTATATAAGTGATAGGAAAGGCTTCATTATCTGGTAAAAACATTTTTTCATTATCTTTAAATTGATCTGGACGGTCCGGATCTCCTCTAAATAACATCATAACTTCTTTATGAGCACCAGATTGGACTCTATAGTCATTAAGTTCTTTAACTTTATAAACCAATACATCTAATCCTCCTTCATAATTCTCTGATCCATCTTGCTGTGTTAAATACCCAGTATAATTGCCAATTTTAATTGACTTTAACTGCTCCGTTTGATGTTGCAGATCATTTTGAGCGGTTGCTTTTAATCCAAAAAACACTATAAATAGTAGTAATACTCTTCGTCTCATAATCTCTTCTTTTTAAGTTTATAGGACAAAATTGTAGAATAATAGTAGTAAACATGATAGTCAACTTCTAAAACCTAGTTTTGGGTTTCTAAAATATTTAACAGAGATTTCATACAACCGTAAAAAAGTTACGTTTGTATTTACCAGGCTGTTGTTGGGCGAAATTCTGAAGTTTACCTTATTGATACAAGGCATTTTACCTACCTTCAAAGCATTAATCAATAAATATATTCACATGAAAAAAAAGTTTTCTTTCGGAAAAATTTTAACCAAAACAGAACAACAACAAATCACGGCATCTGGGTCTTCAAATTGTCAAAATCAATGCGGAGTTGATTGGTTACAATGTCTTTGGCAAGGAACATCGCATAGTCAATGTTTAGCAGCCAGAAACGCATGTTTAAACAGTTGTGGTTAAACAGATAGTTTTATAGAGGTCGTTTAAAAGCTGTTTAAACGACCTTTAATTTTTGAATTTGATATATCAAAGTACAGATTCTACGGGAAGTCCAAAATGGTTATTCATAATAGAACAAATTATTTCAATCTAATAACCTGAATTTGATGTAACAATATTTACGTCTGCCAGAGTTATTTTGGATACAAAATTATATCGAAGACAAGTGAATTCTTCATCAATTCATCAAATTCACGTTAAGCAAAATATCAACCTATGTTTTGTACAATAGTCAAAAACTCTTCTTTCTTGTCATTAGAGATTGATACACTTTTTTGATTGTCCATCACAATATATCCTCCGTCTTTCTTTATGTATTCTTTGATATATTTCAGGTTGATCAAATACGATCTGTGAGGTCTATAAAATGTAGTTACTTTTTGCAACACATCTACAAAGTGTTTTAATGGTTTACTTACTAATATTTCTGGTTCATCAATAGTAGCGATTTTGGTATACATACTATCTGCTTCCATCATAATGATATCGTCAAAATTGACAAACTTAATCCCATCATTAAAAGGTAATCCGATTTTATTAAAATTAGAGGATGCCAGACTCTTTCTAAGTTCTTCGAGCTTTACATCTATTTGATGTTTTCCTATCTGACTTATCGCTTTATCTACCGCCTCTTTAATTTGAGTTGGTCTAATAGGTTTCAGTAAATAATCTATTGCTGATAATTGGAATGCTTGTATAGCATACTCACTATAGGCTGTTGTAAAAATGATTTCAAAATTAAAATCATCTTTAGCAATGAAATCAACAATTTCTAATCCCGAATGATGTGGCATTTCGATATCCAAAAATACGATCTGCGGTTGTTCTTTTTTGATCAATTCTACGCCAGCTAATAAATTGTCTGCTTCGTAAATCTCAGTGATTTTAGAGCAATTTTCTTCTATCAAAACCCGTAAGAGATTTCTTGCTTTACGCTCATCATCAATAACTATTGCCTTCATATAATTTTATTTTTTTGATCAATATATTTCTAGATTTCTACATATGGGATAAAAAGAGTAACTCGTGTTCCTGAAGGATTATTCTGATCATCAAAAAGATCCTCTATAGAAACTCTAATTTGTTCTTTTTTATCATAGTTATATAAATCCAGTCTGTCTTGTGTAGCTTTTGTAGCGAATGAGGTATGTAACTTTGTTTTAAGATGATTTATTTCTCTTGATTTTTCTCTTCCGACACCATTATCTTCTATAGTGCAGATAATAACACCATCATCTGTCGCATACTTAAAATTAATTGATAGTATTCCGTTTCCTTCTCTGGGTAGTAATCCATGTTTTAATGCATTTTCTGCATAAGGTTGGACTAGCATCGTTGGGATCTCGATATGGTTAGGTTGTATTTCTTCTGCCAGGGTAATATGATAACTTAATTTATCTTCAAATCGTAATTCTTCTAACTCCAAATACATTTCGAGACAATCTATTTCTTCTTGCAAAGTAATCTTACCCTGATTACTATGGTTTAAATACGTACGTATCAAATCAGAAAATTTACCCAAATAATCACTAGCCAGGTTTTTCTGATTTAAAATAATGTATTCTTGTATAGAATTGAGTGCATTAAAAATAAAATGAGGGTTCATCTGCGAGCGTAAATTCTCCAGTTTTAATGAAACCATTTTTTTACTTAGTTCCATTTTTTCTAACTCAATATTCTTTGCTTTCTCCTTCTTTTTTAATTGTAGCTTATAGATAAAAATAACAATCCCTCCCACTATGATTGCACACAGCAGGACAAACCACCATTTTTTCCAAAAAGGATCTTGGATAACAAAACGTATTTCTTCAACTACAGATGTATCTTCCTTATCTGTATTAGCCGATTTGACCTGAAATGTATATTCCCCAGCATCCAAACTATTATACTTAACCGAATTGATTTGAGGATCTGTGGTTACCCAATGATTATTCTCTCCCAACAATCGGTAGGTGTATCTGTTGTTTTCTTTGGACCTGAAACCATTACTATTAAAACTAAACTTAATAGCATTCTGATCATGTGATAAATTATAGGTAGAATTTACAATGGTATCTTTTTCATTAATTTGAATATTAGTGAAATACACTTTAGGAATTACAGTATTTTTAAAAACATTGTCCTTGTCTATACTAAACAAACCTTTGTCTGAAGAAAAAAACACTTTGTTTTTTAACACTTCTATACCGCTAATCTTATAAGATGGGATTCCATCGTTTTTGGTTAGTGTTCGAAAAGTTTTATTTTCTGTATTAAACCACTGTATTCCTTGATCTGTACTAATCCAAAGCGAATTTTTATCTGATTTTATGATGCTTGTTTGGTTAGAAATTAGTCCATTTTTTGTTGTATAGTTTGCTATAACAGTGTCTTTTTTTATGCCAAGTATTCCATTCTTGGGTGTAGATACCCAAATAATGCCATCAGTGGTTTCTGTAATCGATTTTGTAAATATTGAAGCTTCTCTGTTTATTATATATTTTTTATTATATGAATCATCAAAAACTACCAATGCATCTACAAACCCTATATAAGAAAGGTTCTGAAGTTTACTGTAATGAGTTGCATACGCTCTCTTGCCAACCAGCTCACTATTCTTTTTATTAAATTTTTGATCAATTTCTCCGTTTCTATTAAATCTTGCCCCATAAAAAGATACGCTTATATGCGAATCTTCATCTATCAAGGCTGCGCTTTTTACATTAAAAAAGTGTTGCTTATTAGTCAACCTAAAGTTATGATGATTCAATTCGTATCCTTTATCATCTTTACTGATATATGATGTATGCGTATATGAGTTATATATGATCTCTGATACTTGGATTGTAGAGTTGGTTTTTAAACTAATCTTCTCCTTGGTCTTAGTATCAAATTGTACAATCCCACCTTTATTGGTACCAAATAAAAGAATACTATCATTTATTTTTTCAAGGCTGCTTATGTTTTCAAGTATTGGTTCTATCTCATACTTCTGAACATAAATATTAGTAGATACAAAAATTCCTTCTCCCTTTGTAGTAAACCAATAATTAGCATTGCTATCTTTTATGATTTTGGTTATAAACTTATTTTTCAGTAATATTTTTTTAAAATTAAATACACCTTTGGTATACTCGAATACATAAACTCCCTGATGTGTAGCAAACCAAACCTGATTTCCTTCAGAATAAATATCGATTACCCATTTATCTTCAAGTTTTTTTAATTTCTGAATTCTTTCAACATTATCCTGAGTAAAATCAAAACTAAAAAATAGGCTCTTTCCTTCTGCAGAACTCTTCCAGAAATAATGATTATTCACCTTGAATATTAAAGAGTTTCCTAAATTAAAAGTTACCTCATCAAGTTTTGGCAATAAAAGACTATCTATAAGGGTTAGCTCCTTGTTTCTTACAACAATCTGTTGTTTGGTTTTATAAAGCACCCTATTTTTTTCTTCAAAAGGTTGCCCAAGTTCTGCATTATTTTCTATGAGATATTTTTTTTCTTTCGTTTCGAGATTTATCCTAAAAGCTTTATGCGAACCAAACACCACTAAATCTGTTGGTGTTACTATAAAATTAAGAAGCTCTCCTTTGAATTCTTTTCCTATATCTATGAATGTTATGAGCTTATTATCTTCTATATAAAAAAATTGCCCGGAAATATTATTGCACCAAATACGACCTTTATCATCTTCTTTTGGGCTAAAAACAGACAATCCTTTCTTTTCTGGGTTCGTATAATTTTTAAAATCCCTGCCATCGTAACGATATAGTCCTTTATCTGCTGCTAACCATATAAATCCCTTGCTGTCCTCTATAATATTATAAAACTCAATATCGGGTAATGCATCTTTTTCTGATAAATGAACGTATGTAGGATGCTGGGCATATGCAACACATGCCTTTATAAAAATAAGTAGATATAGTAGTTTATGACAATACACTCAATATTAAAATGATATTATTCAAAACTACGATTTCGTGTAGAATTTCTTCTATTTTATCTGCTGAAAGACTTATGTGAGTTTCTAAAGTATCTTAAAATATTATAAAATTATTAGTTCTTATCTAAATCATTATATAAATAATACTATCGTTTTTATAAGTAGAGTATAAAGAATTACTAAAGTAATTTCTAAACGGTATTTTTGAACTATTTTATTCATTCTAAACGATTAACAACACAATTTTTGACTTAAAAAATATTAGAAAACAAAGCCTTAAAGATTTACTTTAAGGCTTTATATGTTTTAGTTTAGAAAGATTACCTTTTAATGAATCGCTGGGTTCCTTTTCCTTTATCTGTTTCGATAATTAAGAAATAAACACCTTTGCTTAGAGATGAAACATCTATTTGAGCATTATTAGTATCTAATACTTTAATTTCATTGCCTAATATAGAATACAAGCGAATAGAACTAATCACCTCATCGGTTTTGATATACATCTTATCTACCACTGGATTTGGATACACTGTAAAGGCCACAGGAAATTCCTGATCATTTATTCCTAAGGTAGGATCACTAAAAGTGGCCATTATAGTTGTATTACCTGTTATAGTAACTTGTAATGGATTTGTGCTTCCTGAAGCATCACCACTCCATCCGTCAAATTGCCAATTTTGATTAGCAGTTGCGGTTATCGTTACTACCTGACCATTAGTGTATGTTCCTCCTGCTGGAGACAAGGTTACATTTCCGCTCCCAGTTGTGTTAACCACTAATGTATATTGAATCTGACTAAACGTAGCGGTTACTGTTTTATCAGCATCCATAGTAAGGCTTAAAGGATTTGTAGTACCAGTAGCATCACCACTCCATCCATCAAACTGATATCCAATTGCTGGAGTTGCCGTTAATGTAGCTGTAGTCCCATCATTATATGTTGATCCACTTGCTGGAGTTACATTACCATTTCCTGTTGCATTGATTGTCAACGTACGCTGAATCTGGCTAAATGTAGCTGTTACAGTTTTATCAGCATCCATCGTTACCTGTAATGGATTGGTTGTACCTGTAGCATCACCACTCCATCCATCAAATTGCCATCCCGCGGCTGGTGTTGCTGTTAACGTAGCTGTAGCCCCATCATTATATGTTGATCCACTTGCTGGAGTTACACTACCACTTCCTGTAGTATTAATTGTTAATGTGCGCTGAATTTGACTAAATGTAGCTGTAATCGTTTTATCAGCATCCATTGTTACCTGTAATGGATTGGTGGTACCAGTAGCATCACCACTCCATCCATCAAATTGCCATCCAGCGGTAGGAGTTGCTGTTAACGTAGCTGTAGCCCCATCATTATATGTTGATCCACTTGCTGGAGTTACACTACCACTTCCTGAAGTATTAATGGTTAGTGTTCTTAAAACTGGAGGTGTATATGAATACACACTAACATTTCCCGCATTAATATTATTGTTTGTACTGCCATTGTCATTAAACGGTGCACCAATGGCTATAGTTTCTCCATTTGCAGATAATTGAACTGCGTAGCCAAAATTATCATTTGAGGCTGCACCATAAATAGTTGCCCCCACCTGTGACCATGAACTACCTGCATATTTATAAACACTAGTACTACCTGATCTTACAGAAGTTGAATTATTATCATAAGGTTTACCTACAGCTAATACAGTTCCATCGTCAGAAAGGCTTATGCTTGTATTATTGTTTGTCACTAAAACCGGTCCACCGATTATCGTAGTTCCTAACTGAACCCAGCTATTTCCTGATGTGTTTTGATACACATTGGCATAACCATTTTGATTAGTTGCCGATGCCGCTCCGGCAATAATAGTTCCATCTGCTGAGATTTGTACAGAAGAACCGAACTTGTCATCTTGACCTAAACCAAAAATATCATTACCAACTTTATTCCAAACAAAAGAAGATGTTTCCTTGTAGACATGAATCGCGCCAGAATTAGAGCCATTTGTACTATCATCCAATGGGCTACCAATTACGAGAGTAGTACCATCTTTTGATAACGCAACCGCTTGCCCAAAAAGCGTACCTGTTGAACCACCGATTCTTCTAACCTCATTCCAAACTCCTGTTGTAGTATTATAATAATATACTTTTACATAATTCTGAGAGGTAGACGATCCTGGAGATCCAATAGCAATTCTGGATCCGTCTCCAGATAGAGATAGCCTTCCAAAAAAATTACCAGCAAATTCACCTAAAATGTTGCCCCCTTTTTGAGTCCAATTACCATTATTATAAGTGTACACCCGGACCAAGCCCGTTGTATTATTATGACCAGGACTACCTATTGCCAAGGTGTTTCCATCGGCAGAAAGACTTATCGTATTGCTTAGATGAATATCATCAGGGGTGCTAATGACGTCTCTTTCTATCCAGGTATTACCTGTCTTAACATAAACACGTACATCATCATCATTGTTGAAAATGTTTCCAACAGCCATTGTTGTTCCATCGGCTGACATTGTCATTACAGCGCCCAATCGAAGGCCTGTACGTCCAAAAAAGCTTCCATCTTGTGTCCATTGACTAAATCCTATTAAAGGTAGAAATAGGAATGCATAAAAGAATAATTTTTTAACCATAACATTAAATTTAATTTTCGATCGCAAATAAATGTTATAGCTAATAAAGGATGAGAATATTACTTCCGAATGGAGTTATATTATTTCCTAGTTGACTTTGCTAAGAAATAAAAATGGTCTCAAAAGATTGCTTATACCCTTTGCTTACTGGAATACTTTTATTGTCGTTGAGAAGAATCAGACGATCCTTTTTTGAATAGGATAGTATTTGATCTGTATTGATAATCCAGGAACGGTGTACTCTAATGAAGGTATTTTCTTCTGAAAATAACTCTTCATAATAATGTAGTTTTTTGGAGACTACATATTTTTTGGAATCCGAAGTATAAATTAATGAATACATGCGATCTGCCTGAATACAGATAATATCATCTACTTTAATAATCGCATAATCACTTTTATATGGAACTGCAATTTTAGATATCTTAGGTTTATTTTCTTTTAATAATTGTAACCTAACATCTTTTGTATTATTCGAAAAATATGTTTTTACTTTTTTGATTGCATTTTGTAATAGTGAAATATCCACTGGTTTAAGTAAATAATCTATCGCAGCTACCTGAAATGCTTTTATAGCATAACTATCGTAGGCAGTAATAAAGACAACTTGAAAGCTTATTTCTGTAAATGCTTCAAATAACTGAAACCCGTTTTTTTGCGGCATTTCGATATCCAAAAAAACAACCTGAGGGTTATGTTCTTTTATTAATTCTATAGCATCATCTACTGTTGAAGCTTCATCCAATATTTTTACATCTTTACAGGTTGATTCTAAAATATAACGAAGATTTTCTCTTGCATTTATTTCATCATCTACTATAATAGATGTAAGTATTTGTTTAGCCTCTGCCATTTTTATAATTATTAAAACTGATAAATAATGTACAACATTACTTTTTAAGAGTAGTATGTATGCTTCCTAATCTTATAAAAAAATTTCCTAACCAAAATTATTTTCTGATAGTGTAGGTATTTTGATCATTACACTGGTTCCTTCATCTACAGGTAAGTAATAAAAACCGATATCTGCTTTATAATACTTCTTAAAAAGAGCTAGTTTTTCTTTTATAGCTCTCGTAGAAAACGAATTTGAAGGTACTTTTTGAGAAAGGTCGATTTCTTTTGACTTCTCAATTCCCACACCATTATCAGTAATAACGCAACATAAAACTTCTTTTTCGAGACTAAAATGAATATGCATTTTTTTTACCCCTTCCTTTTTATGAAGCAATCCATGCTTTAAGGCATTTTCTGCAAAAGGTTGAATTATTGTTGAAGGAATTTTGATATCATCTATGGTTTCTTCTCCTTCAATCTCATACATAAAATCATCTCTAAAACGCAGCTTCTCTAATTCGAGATATTTTTTCAAATGAGATACTTCCTGATCAAAATACACAAAGCTTTTTTCGCTCATATGTAAATTATCTCTCATCAATGAGGCAAATTTTGTCAAGTAGGTGTACGCTGCTTGTTTGTCATTTTTTAATACCAAATTCTGAATCGAATTCATAGCATTAAACACAAAATGTGGATTCATCTGTGATTGTAGACTTTTTAACTTAGAAGAAACCATTTCCTGCTGCAATCTTTCCTTTTCAATAAGCACTTGTTGCTTTTCCTGAAGTTTCCTAATTCGATTCGTAAAATAATACCAAAATACAAAGCCCAAACAAAGGATAACACTTAGTACAAACCACCAACGTTTATAAAAAGGTGTGTTAATTTTAATTTTAACAATTTTTGGTAAGGTTTCTTCAATTCCGTTATCCATTTTAGCTTTTAATCGAAATTCATATTGATTCGGAGACAGGTTGTTAAATACTACTTCATTCACTCCTTTTGATACTGGATACCATTTATCCTCATCTTGAGATAAAGTATAAAAATAACTTACATCCTTATCAGAAAGATATCCATTTGCATGAAAACTGATCTTAATTCTATTTTCATCAGATGAAAATTCATAAGAATCACTAATAGGAACTGAAAGATCATTTACCTCTATATCGGTAAGATAAACATCTGGCAGTCTGTTTTCCTTAAAAACTTTGTTTTTATTAAACTTAAAAAGTCCTTTGTTAGATCCCAGATAAACCTCATTATCAATTACCACAATATCAGACACATTGAATGATAGAATACCATCTTTTTGAGTTAGATTCTCAAATTCTTCAGTTTGAGTATTTAATCGTTGAATCCCTTTGTCAGTAACTATCCATAAAAAAGATCCATCAGATTTGATCACACCTGTTTGATTAGACAATAACCCATCTTTTACGGTATAATTACGTATAGCTTTTCCATCTTTCACTTTAATAATCCCATCTTTGAATGTCGATATCCAGATAGTATTATCCTGAGTATTGTCTATATCCAATGCAAAAATAGGTGCATTATTAAATGTTATGACTTGAGGTTTTAAGGATTGATCATAGGACTCAACTCCATCTACATATCCCGCGTAAATCTCTTTTGTATTCTTATTATAATGTGTGGTATAGGATCTTCTAAATCCAATACGTGTATTAATCTTTTTTTTAAAATCTAATATTTCTACAGAAGCATACCCTCCAAACATTAATTTACCTTCTTCTATAAAAGATAAATCTTTGGCTCCATTATAACTTATTTTAAAATTATTCGTATAATCTCTTTTTAAAGATTTCTTATTCAAAATGAAGCCTTTTCTGTTAAGACTAATCAGCAAGTGTTTATCATCAATTGGTGCAATTTTATTTACCTTATTATTTTTAGAAACAGCAAACTTTTTTATATGTTCAGAATTCTTATCTACTAAAAACAAATTTCCTTTGGTAGTCCCTGCGATCAATGTTGAATCATTAAGTTTTTCGAATGTAGTGATATTAGAATCTTCTTTTTTAAACGGATACCTCAGTACTTCGATATTCGGTACTACAAAAACTCCGCTCCTTAACGAGGTAAACCAATAATTTTGATTCTGGTCTTTTATTATTTCTGTGATTTCTTCACCTTTAAAATAAGTAGTAATATAGGTAAATTTCTTATTTTGATAATGATATAATTCAACCCCCTGTTTTGTACAAAACCATAGCTTATCATCTTCTACAAAACATTTAACCGCTCTTGATTTTAGAGGAAATTTTTCTTTAGTTAATTGAAAAAATTGATCCCCCTTTCTTAAATAATAATCGCGTATTCCGTGTTCAATATGTATACTTTGTAATAAAAGATCATCATCAGAAATTTTAAAAATAACTACGTTACCATGTTTTCCTCTTTCAAAAGATGCTATGGTATCGATTTTTATATTATGCAATCTCCTAGCCATTAAAGTCCCTTGACTTTCGAAAAAAGTAGTATCCCCCTTTATCTGTGTTTCTGACAAATATCTTTCATTTGAAAAAAAAACTTTTTGAGTTTTATCTTCTACATCAATTTCTAATAGTGAATATCCTGTTCTAACTATTATTTTTTCATTAAAAAAATGGTATGAAAGAAGCTGACCGTTACTTTGTTTTTTTAGATCCGTAAATAATCGTAATGAATCATTTTCTACATAAAAAAACTGACCTGATATATTATTACACCATAAACGACCTTTATGGTCAAATTTTAAACCAAAAACTGATAAACCTCTTTTCTTAGAATTTGAGTAATTCTTAAAGGATTTACCATCATATCTATAGAGTCCTTTATTAGCTGCTAGCCAGATAAACCCCTCTGAATCTTCTATGATATCATAAAACTCTACATCTGGCAAACCATCTTTTTCTGTAAGATGATTATAGGACGGATGCTGACCAAATAGTATAACGGTCTTAAAAAAGAAAAAAAGAATGAATATTTTATTATAAAACACTTTGCTATAAAGTAATACTAATCAAAACTACAATTTAACTATTGTAATTCAATACTTTTTTTTCCTAATCGTAAGAATTCTCTTCCTAATCAGAATGGTTTTGAAACCTATATGTAGATGTGATTTAATTTAATAGGTTTCTCTTTATTTAAATTTCACATAAGTAATATTAACATCTTAATTATCAATACATACAAAACAATTAGCACAAAGCTTAATCGATATTTTTGAACTATTTTATTCATTCTAAACGATTAACAACACAATTTTTGACTTAAAAAATATTAGAAAACAAAGCCTTAAAGATTTACTTTAAGGCTTTATATGTTTTAGTTTAGAAAGATTACCTTTTAATGAATCGCTGGGTTCCTTTTCCTTTATCTGTTTCGATAATTAAGAAATAAACACCTTTGCTTAGAGATGAAACATCTATTTGAGCATTATTAGTATCTAATACTTTAATTTCATTGCCTAATATAGAATACAAGCGAATAGAACTAATCACCTCATCGGTTTTGATATACATCTTATCTACCACTGGATTTGGATACACTGTAAAGGCCACAGGAAATTCCTGATCATTTATTCCTAAGGTAGGATCACTAAAAGTGGCCATTATAGTTGTATTACCATTTATAGTAACTTGTAATGGGTTTGTGCTTCCTGAAGCATCACCACTCCATCCGTCAAATTGCCAATTTTGATTAGCAGTTGCAGTTATCGTTACTACCTGACCATTAGTGTAGGTTCCTCCTGCTGGAGACAAGGTAACATTTCCACTTCCAGTTGTGTTAACTACTAAGGTATATTGAATCTGACTAAACGTAGCAGTTACTGTTTTATCTGCATCCATAGTAAGACTTAAAGGATTTGTAGTACCTGTAGCATCACCACTCCATCCATCAAACTGATATCCAATTGCTGGAGTTGCCGTTAATGTAGCTGTAGTCCCATCATTATATGTTGATCCACTTGCTGGAGTTACATTACCATTTCCTGTTGCATTGATTGTCAACGTACGCTGAATCTGGCTAAATGTAGCTGTTACAGTTTTATCAGCATCCATCGTTACCTGTAATGGATTGGTTGTACCTGTAGCATCACCGCTCCATCCATCAAATTGCCATCCAGCTGCAGGAGTTGCTGTTAACGTAGCTGTAGCTCCATCATTATAAGTACTTCCACTTGCTGGAGTCACACTACCACTTCCTGTAGTATTAATTGTTAATGTGCGCTGAATTTGACTAAATGTAGCTGTAATTGTTTTATCAGCATCCATAGTTACTTGTAATGGATTGGTTGTACCAGTAGCATCACCACTCCATCCATCAAATTGCCATCCCGCTGCAGGTGTTGCTGTTAACGTAGCTGTAGCCCCATCATTATATGTTGATCCACTTGCTGGAGTTACACTACCACTTCCTGTAGTATTGATGATTAATGTACGTTGAATCTGACTGAAAGTAGCGGTTATTGTTTTATCAGCATCCATCGTTACCGGCAATGGATTCGTGGCACCAGTAGCATCACCACTCCATCCATCAAATTGATAACCCGCTGCTGGAGTTGCTGTTAGGGTAGCTGTAGCTCCATCAGAATATACTCCGGTTGAAGGGGTTACTGTTCCGCTACCAGATGTATTAACGGTTAAATCCCATACTGTTCCATTGGATCCGTATTCATAAGCTCCCATATCCACAGTTCCATCAATAATTCGGATTCCTCCGGATAGATCTTCTGATATTCCTGCGGGAACATTTGTATTATTTCCTGCATTAACTGCCGGAGAAGTGTTTTGTAATGTATAATCGTTATTTGGAGCATCTGTAAATAGTGGGTCACTATTCGTTCCTCCTAATTGCCCTCCTTCAATAATACTATTATTAACAGTTACACCAGGAGGTGTTCCATTAATTAGTTCGAGAGGAGTGACACTTCCATTTCCATAAATAATGGTATTATCGATTGTTCCTACTGTTCCATTTGCAAATATTGAGATTACATTTCCGTTAGCCCCTGTATTATTTGCAAAGGTTGAGTTTACAATCTCAAAATCATCTGAAAACACATATAAACAAGAAGCTCTACTCTGAGAAGTATTGTTGTAAAAAATACTATTTGCTATGGATCCTGTTGCATTACCATTACCTACACTTACTAAAAATGTATTTTGGTCTCTAGAAAAATTATCTCTTACTACACAACTTATAAAATCTACATCTGCCGATACGGTAGCAATATTTGGCATATTAGACCAATATCCTGCAACAGACGATCCTGAGTTTTTTTCGATAATACAATCTGTAAATGTAGCAGTAATTTCATCCCCTGCTGATTGTGGATTTGCAAAAACAGCCCCTCTGTTTGAAGTAACAGAATTGGATCCTGTAATTGTAAAACCATCTACAATGATATCTTTTGCATTTCCTTCTATTACAATTACATTATAGGTATTATCCTGACGTGTTGGTTCTGTATCCAAAATAGTAGCATTATCATCTCCATTAATATCTCCACTTAATATCGCAATGTTAGTTTTAGGATCTCTTTGATTCAACTGAGTTTCGGTAGCGTTAAATCCTCCATATAATTTTACTCCGTCAGGAAGTGTAAATCTTGCTAATCTGGTATTCGCATTTGAAGTACTTGGAACATAGGTTCCATCTGCCACCCATATCTCTGTACCAGACGCAGCATACTGTAATGCTGATTCTACAGCGACAAATGCATTTGTCCAGGAACTACCATCATTTGTCCCGGTAGCGTCTTTATCTACGTACATTCTTGAGGTTACTAAAAATGTCTTAGCAGCTGTATACGCTGTTGTAGCTCCTAACCCAGAACAATTTGTTCTTACATAAACATCATATAACTGTCCTGATACTAATCCTGTAATTACCTGAGAATTTGTTGAAATATTGGAGATCGTGGTTCCATTACCGATAGGCTGACCACTTTCTACATAAACAAGATCATACGTGGTTGCAGTTGCAGTACCTTGCCAACTTACCGTAGCATTCGTTCCATTAATCCCTGAAACAGTAACATTTGTAGGTATGCTACAAACAGGTATAGTAGTATCTGTATATCTATATATTCTTCCTCCATTAGCCCATCCTGCCACATAAATATCCTGGCCGATAATTTCGATACCTGCCAGCGCTCCCAAATTACCATTGATCAAAGTTGTTAATGGAGGGTTGGTAACAGTTACATCATTAATTCGATATAATCTTCCTGCTTCGGTGGTAATATATAGCATATTTCCTACAGCGTCAAGATCATAAGCCATATCTATTCCTGTTTTAAACACCACAGGAGTTGGGTTCGCCTGAGATAAATCAACTCGATATATTCTATCTTGACTTCTTTGAGTAACGTATAAATGATTTCCTATAACAGCCATTCCTCTTACATCTGTTCCAAATGCTCCAGTTATGGTAGTAATTAAAGTAGCAGAAGAAGCGCTGTTTATTTTATAAATTCTTGTACTGTTTCCTTGATAAGCAGTTCCAACATATAGCCCATGAGTAGTATTATAAGTAATCGCTCTTGCTCCTACTCCTCCTGGAGTGTTATGATATGTATTTGTCGTTGTAGGAATTCCTGCCAGTACATTTAAGGTTCCTATTGCTCCTGTCCTATTTGTTATTCTTAAGTTTGTTCCTGCTAAAGCAAGCCCTTCAGGAGAACTGATATTTGATACTACTTGTAAAGAAGGAGATCCAGTAGTGATGTCAATTTTCACAATCCTGCTTGATTGTGTTTCTGCTATATATAGTTCATTTCCATAAGATTCGAGGCCAACAGGTGTATTTAATCCGGTATACACGACGGTTTGTGAAAAAATTACCGGAAGACTACAAATATAGATCAGGGTAAAAAGTAATCTTGTTTTCATATCTTTCTTTTTAAGTTTATGAAAACAAATTTGTGGATTAAATGTTCTGACTACTTTCTGTTTTTTCTGAAAGTCCTGTTTTTCTTTCTAAAACACTTCCTGAACAATTTTTATAAACTCTTCTTTCTTGTCTTTTGCAATCGGAATCGTTTTTTTATTCTCCATAATCAGAAAATATCCGTCTTTTTTTGATAATTCTTTGATGTGTTTAAGGTTGATCAAATAGGATCTATGAGGTTTATAGAAAATTGGTTTGGATTCTAATTGCTCTACAAAATGTTTTAATGGTTTACAAATAAGTTCAGTTTTACCATCTTTTAGATATACTTTGGTATACATCCCATCCGCTTCAAATAAAAGTACATCATCATGAGAAACAAAAATGATTCCTTTAGGAATTTCTAACGCTATTTTATTTAACGCCAATTGTTTAAAAGCTTTTTTAAGATCATCAAATTTATTAGTAATGCTTTTATCTTGTATTACTTTTATCGTCTTTTCTACTGCTATCTTTAGTTCTTCGACATCAATAGGTTTTAACAAATAATCAATCGCAGAAAGTTTAAAGGCTTCTACAGCATAATGATTATAACCGGTTGTAAAAATGATTTGAAAGTTAACTTCTTTATTTTCAAAAAATTCTAATATCTGTAACCCAGAGTATTTTGGCATTTCGATATCCAAAAACACGATATCTGGTTGTTGCTCTTTTATCGTTTCAATTCCAGATTCTAAATCACTAGCTTGAAAAATACTTGTAATTTCCTGACATTCCCGAACAATTAATGCTTCTAATAATCTTCTGGCTTTATTTTCATCATCTATAATTAATGCCTTCATTTCTTTATTATTTTAAATTGGTATTATAATAGAAACTCTTGTCCCTTGAGCAACATTAATACCATCATGTAAATCTTCTATGTTTACTTTTATCTTTTTTTCTCTTGCACTATTAAGCAGGTCAACTCTTTTTTGATTTGCTCCTGTTGCAAATGAGGTGTGATATTTCTCTCTATTTTTATTAATTTCTTTTGAAGCCTCTCTCCCTATACCATTATCCAAAATACTACACTCTAATTCATCTTTTTTATCAGACACAGAAAAAGTTACCTCTAACTTTCGATCTTTCTTCTTGTGTAGCAATCCATGCTTTAAAGCATTTTCTATATATGGCTGGATAAACAATGGAGGGATTTTAATTTGATCCACAGCTACATTTTCTTTAACATCAACAGTATAATCCAAAATGTCTTCAAAACGATCTTTTTCAAGTTCTAAATAAATTTTTAATGCTTGTAATTCTTCTCTCAAACTTACCTCATCTTTTCTACTATGCTCCAGGTACATTCGTATCAATCTTGAAAATTTAACCAAAAAAACACTGGCAAGATCTTTTTCGTTTAACACAATGTATTCTTGAATAGAGTTTAGTGCATTGAATATAAAATGAGGGTTCATCTGAGATCTCAAATTCTCTAATTGAGATAACACCAATTTTTTATTGATTCTTTCTTTTTCTAAAGACGCTTCCTGTTTAATACGAAGTTTCTTAATCTTAATTACAAAATATTGCCAAATTCCTAAAATCAGTACTGAAATAATAGCTCCATAAAACCACCATTCTTTCCAGAAAGGCAATTGAATTGAAAAATGTATTTCGTCTATTTCAGATTCTTGCCTGGATGAAATCAAAGATGATTTTACCTGAAAAGTATATTTTCCGGGAGGTAAACTATTGTATTTCACAGAACCTATTCCGATATCCGTTGTTAACCAGCTATCATTATACCCCAATAACCTATATCGATACCTAATATTTTCTTTTGATTGAAAATCATTGGTATGAAAACTTAGTTTTATTGCGTTTTGATCATAAGGTAATGTATATTCATTTAGGATTAATGTATCTTTTTCTTGTATTTGCACTTGAGTAAAATACACTTTAGGAGTAAACTGATTTTTAAAAGCCTTTGCTTTTTCTACACTAACAAATCCCTGATTTGTTGCTAAAATCAATTTATCACCTAATATTTCAACATCAGATATGGTATAAGGAATAATACCATCTCTTCCTGTTAGTGTTTGAAACGTTCCATTGGAAGTATCTAGTAATTGGATTCCTTTATCTGTAGTAATCCAGAGTTTATTTTCATCTTCTTTAATTTTACCGGTTTGATTTGAGATCAACCCTTCTTTTATTGTATAATTGACTAAAACGGTATCATTTTTAATTCCGAAAATTCCATCCTTAAAAGTAGAAACCCATATGGTTCCATCTTTAGTTTCTGCCAGATCAAGCGCAAAAATAGGTTGTTCATTATTGGTTATGTTTTTAAATCTCAAAATTGAATCATGAACGACCAAATTATCCACATAAGCGATATAGCTTTTTTTATCTCTCTTGCTATAATGTGATGTATAGGTTCTTTTTGGTAATAATTCCTTAGAACTAAATTGTGTTTTTTTAGATACATTTTTTAGAATTCGTGCTCCGCTATAATAGGTATATATAAATGTATTATCATCTACTATGGATAGGTTTTTTGCACTAATAAAATCAATACCAGACATTAATGTTTTAGAAGAATAATCTAAAATACTTGATTGATCTCCCTGACTAATATATATTTCATTTTTTCCAGAATTATATAAAAGTGAAGTTACTCTTCTCTCTGAAGGTAAATCAATATATTCAATGTTTTTGTTAGCTATATCATAAAAGCCTGCTTTTCCTTTAGTCGTTCCAAAAAACAGTATGTTTTCATTGATTTTTTCAAGACAACTTAAATTTTCTACTCCTTTAAAAATATCATGTTGATTGATATAAATATTAGGCACCACATATACTCCATTTCTTAAAGTAATAAACCAATAATTCTCATTTTGATCAATGATCATCTTACCTGTATAGTTCTCTTCAAACAATCTTTCTTTAAAGATGAACTCATCATTTTGGTAATCGTAAATGATAACTCCCTGTCGTGTTGCAAACCAGATTGAGTCATCTTTTTCTAAATAATTATCAATTTTATTAGTTGCAAGTTCAGAAGGAAGCTTAATTTTATTCGCTTCTCCGGTTTTCAT
Organism: Aquimarina callyspongiae; assembly: GCF_034322225.1. Taxonomy (NCBI): domain Bacteria; kingdom Pseudomonadati; phylum Bacteroidota; class Flavobacteriia; order Flavobacteriales; family Flavobacteriaceae; genus Aquimarina; species Aquimarina callyspongiae. The sequence continues at coordinate 721,998 of NZ_JAXLPA010000004.1, forward strand.
ATCTACTCGATATAAAAAGTTTGAACCAAACCCATGTTGTAAGAAAAAACAGGTATCTTTTACCTTAAAGAAAGAACTTTTCCAAGCTACCCTTGTACCCTTCTCTTGTATATCTTCATATATTTCTTTTATGCTAAACTGTTTTTCAGGGGTATTGTTTGGAGAGAGCCTATAAATGCTTGTCCCCGATTGAAAATATATGAGATTTTTATAATAAAAAGGAACTCCTATTTCCTGACTTCCATTCGCTTTATGTATTTCTTTTATCTGCTTAGAAATCAGCGAAACACTATAAATTGCACGGGATCCAAATATCAACAGATACTTATCTGTAACCAGATAATCGAATAACTCTCCTTTTGCTTTTTGTTTATTTCCCAGATCAATAAACGTAATTAACTGACCATTCTCGACATAAAAAAACTGCCCGGAAATGTTCACGCACCATATTCTGCCTTTATGATCCTCAAACAATTCAAAGACAGACAAACCTCTTTTTTCTTTATTTGTAAAATTTTTGAAATGTTCTCCATCATATCGAAACAATCCTTTATCTGCAGCCAACCAGATAAATCCTTTACTATCTTCAATAATATCATAGAATTCAATATCAGGCAACCCATCTTTCTCAGACAGATGTATTGTAACCGGATGTTGAGCATATAAAGGATATAGCTGCAACAAAATAGCCAGATATAGTAATATTCTCTTCAATTGGTTAGCCTTTGTAATATTTCAAATCTACAATTTAGTTTAAAAAACTCATCTTTTTTCTTCTAAAAGCCTTGTATTACTTTCTAAACAGATATTGTAGTCATTATTCACTGCTAACTTTAAGGAACTTATTGGTTAAAAGCTTTTAATTTGTATTTTGGTAATTCATTTTTAAATACAATTCATGCAACCCATTCATATCCTGCTATTAATTGCTGCTTATTTTGGAGTTCTTTTATTAATATCATATTTCACCGGAAAAAACTCAGGGAATGAGGCTTTTTTTAAAGCGAATCGGCAATCTCCTTGGTATATAGTTGCATTTGGGATGATCGGTGCCTCTTTAAGTGGAGTTACTTTTATTTCTGTTCCTGGTTGGATAGAGGCCTCACAGTTTAGCTATATGCAGGTAGTCTTGGGATATATTGTGGGATATGCTGTGATTGGTACTGTATTATTGCCATTGTATTATAAACTTAACCTTACATCAATTTATACCTACCTTGAAGAACGTTTCGGAAATTATTCATATAAAACAGGCGCTTCTTTTTTCTTGATATCGAGAGTAGTTGGTGCTAGTTTCAGATTATTCCTTGTAGCAAATGTATTGCAAGTAATTATGTTTGACGCAATGGGAGTTCCTTTTTGGGTTACCGTTATCATTACTATACTACTTATCTGGTTATACACTTTTAAATCAGGAATTAAAACCATTGTCTGGACTGACACTTTACAAACGTTATTTATGCTTATTGCTGTAGGTGTGGCTGTTTATTACGTATCTGATGATCTAGGGATAAAAGGATCCAATCTATTAGGATATGTATTAGATAGTGATCTTTCTAAGATATTCTTTTTTGACGATTTTAAAAGTGGAGATCATTTTATAAAACAATTTATATCTGGAGCTTTTATTGCTATTGTTATGACTGGATTGGACCAGGATATGATGCAAAAAAACTTAACTTGTAGAAGTCTTAAAGATGCCCAGAAAAATATGTTTTGGTTTACGATCGTTCTTACTATTGTAAATTTTATATTTCTTGGTTTAGGTCTATTACTTACTCAATACGCATCACAACATGGTATTGATGCTCATAAAGATCAGCTCTTTCCGGTAATAGCTACTCAAAGCGGATTAGGTATCGGTATTGCCATTTTCTTTGTTTTAGGGCTTATTGCTGCCGCCTACAGTAGTGCTGATAGTGCTTTAACTTCTCTTACTACTTCGTTTAGTATTGATATTATGGATATTGAGAAAAAACATTCAGAGAAAGATCAGGTAAAAGCACGTAAACAGTACCACATTTTGTTTTCTGTTATCCTGGTATTGGTCATTATAGCTTTTAAATATATTATTAAAAATGAAAGTGTAATTGAAAAACTATTTGTCTTTGCGGGATATACCTATGGCCCTTTATTAGGTTTATATGCTTTTGGGTTATTTACTAAAATTAATGTAAAAGATCACCTTGTACCTATAGTAGCAATATTATCTCCTATATTATCTTATATTATTAGTGCTAATAGTGCTATATGGTTTGGTTTCGAATTCGGATTTTTTATTCTAATTCTCAATGGGTTTTTGACTTTTCTAGGATTAATATTGATCCGTAGAAAGTAATACTAATGTGCAAGCCACCTCAACCTCTATATTTTCTTTTTTGAGAATATCATAGAGTTCTGGATTTTCAGTTCCTGGATTAAAAAGTACTCTCTTAGGAGTTAGGCTTAGGATGTAATCATAATACTGTTTTTGCCTAGAAGGGTTAAGATATAACGTTATTGTATCTATAGATACAAATGGTTCAAGATTCGTTTTTATTTCTACTCCCGCAACTTCTCCTTCTTTTAATCCAATTGCCACTACTTCATGATCATTAGCAATCAATTTATGAATTGCATAATTAGAATATCTGTTTGTTTTTAGGGAAGCTCCTAATACTAATGTTTTTTTCTTCATAGTTTAATAACATCATAAAGGTAGGTAAAAAGTATACTTTATTTGAACTACTTTTTAAACTTCGTCCATAATACTTAGAACACCTAACACAAACGGCAAAAATCAGGTATTAAACGTTAAAAAAGGCCGAGAAAATGTTAAAAACAAAGGATGGCTGTAACACAAATAAAAGCAGTACGTCTTACTATTAAAGATATGATTTTTCATAAATTTAGTTAGTTAGTTACTTATAATAATCAAATTTTATTCATAGTTGATGGTTAGTGTTACTATTTGGTTATTATAGAAAACCGCCTCCTTATCCGAGGCGGTTTTTACATTTTATATTTATTTGAAAAAACATATATCTCTATTAGGCCAAAAACTCATTTAGTTTTATATAAAAGTGTTCCATTTCAAAAGGTTTAGATATAAAACCATTCATTCCTGCATTTGATATCTTCTTTTTATTATCTCCTATATCTATTGCTGTCAAGGCAATAATCGGGATCTTCTTATTAAAAATTCTTATTTTTTTTGTTGTTTCATAACCATTCATTTTTGGCATATGAATATCCATTAATACAATATCAAAATCCTGATTTTTAACCATCTCAATAGCATCAAAACCATTATCTATTACGACTACATTAGCATTTCCTGTTTTTAAAATACGTTTGGTAATCATTTGGTTGATTTTATTATCATCTACCACTAAAACTGTTTTGTTGTTTAAATTCTTGTTTTTGTTGTGAGCATTCTTTTTCTGTTTTTCAATGAGCTCTTTTTTACACTTAAATTTTAGAATAATAGAAAAACAAGATCCTTCATTAGGTTTACTTTCTACTTGAATCTCTCCATTCATAGCAAATAATAAACGTTTTACAATTGCTAATCCTAAACCTACACCTTCATAATTACGGTTAAGTTTTACAGATTCTTGATAAAAATCTTCGAATATACGAGTCTGCATTTGCTTAGAAATGCCAATTCCATCATCTTTAACACATATTTTTAGTGTAACTTTTTCTTTGCTTTCTAAATCACATTCAACCCGATTAACATATAACCATATATTTCCATTTTTAGTAAACTTTAGAGCATTGCTTAAAAGGTTGATTATTATTTGAGATAATTTAATTGAATCTCCTTTAAGTCGTTTTGGAATAGAATCATCTATCTCAACATGAATAACATTATTGTTTTCCTTTTTTAAATAACTCAATCCATGTATAATATTATTTATAACCTCTTCAACATTAAACTCAATGACATTTAGTTCTATTTTATTTGTATCGTATTTATTAATTTGAAGTATATTATTTATTAAGGATAACAGGTGTTCTCCTGAAGATTTCATTGCGTTAAGGTAATGTACCTGTTCTTTTTTAGGTCGTTCGCTAATTAAAATATCTGTAATACCTGTGACTGCATAAAGAGGAGTACGAAGTTCATGACTAACGGTAGAAAAGAAATTGTTCTTTAACTGTGACGCGTATTCTATCCTTTCATTAGCTTCAAGAAGCTCTTTGTTTTTAAATTGTAAACGGTTATTTAACTTTAAACGATTTTTGTTGGATTTATAGAGGAGTATTATAACAATTACTGTAATGAAAAATAAGATAAGTAGTGCCGAGCTAAAATATTTTATTTTTTGCAGGGATTGGTTTTGGCTTTTATTCAACTCTTTGGTTAAGTTTAAACTACTTTCTTTTTCAAATAGTTCCTTTTCTAATTGGTTTTTCTCTTTTAGTAAATCTTGTTGCTTTTGAAAATTCTTTTCTAAATAGGCTATTTGGTTTTCTAAAGATCTTTTTGCTTCTTCTGGTTGTTTTAATTCATCATATACAATCATCCTAGCCTTTTCTATCCTAACCAATTCTGGATAATCATCATTCTTCAAAGCTAATGAATCAGCAATTTTAAAATTTTGGAGAGCTTTGTTATAACTTTTCTTAGTTGTATAGATACTTCCCAGATATCTATGCGCTTTTATAATAATATCGGATTGCTGTCCTGTATTTGGTTGATATAACTTTATGGCCTCCATCAGGTAAAAAGTTGCACTATCAAAATCCTTTAATTTGTATTTTATTTCTCCAATATTAAATGTAGGCCATAATGCTTTATAAGTATCTTTTAATTCTAATGCCAGATCTCTTGATTTTGTATAGCTTTTTTCTGCTTTTTTAAAATCTTCTCTATCAAAATGCACTATCGCCATATTGTTATAATAATAAACAAGATATGATCTGTAATTAGCTCTTAATAAAGCTTCTTTTGATAATTTATAGTATTCTTCAGCCTTATCTAGATCCTTCATTTCATAAAACAAAACTCCCATACAATTATAAGCATCGCCTATAATTGAATCATTATTTGTCTTTTTACCATACTCAAGAGCATAACTAAGCTGTTCATAAGCTTTATTATACTCACCCTTAAGGGTTATGTTAAAGGATGCGCCGATAAGTTTGGTTATACTATCCTTACTTATTTCTGACGATTGCGCATTGATATGTGTTAAGCTAATAATCCCTATAAAGAAAAAAACTACTTTTTTCATGAACCTCTATCTACTTCATTATTGATCAAATACATAATACTATATGCCAAAAAAATGGTATACAGCAACGTATTAAAACATGGTTACAAGCCCGCTAAATTCTTCTGTCTTTGTCTTTTTGTATTAAAGAAGATAATCCCTCGTACTAAAAATAATGAATAAAGTTCTATTTCTACCATAATTTGTTAAAGAAATGTGAATTTTATGAATACAAGAATTTATTTACCCCAAAATCATCGAATTACACTTGTAATTTAGGTTATAAAACATTTTGAATCGCACAATTTTCCTGCTTGTTATAATATAATGTTAAAATTAAAGCAAAGTGTAACAGAATTTATGAATGGTCGTCATGTCGTTATATACACGCTTGATCAACGTGTTAATTTTGGGAAAAACTTACGCATTTGTATTATGTATTACAAAGTACAATGCAATACATTAATTAGTCAAAAAACGTTCAGATGAAAACAATCAATCAAAAAGCAATTTTGGCATTATTCTTTTTATGTTGCCTGTTTGTAACAGCTCAACCAAGTAATAATGTCGTAGTAGGTACAATAAAGGGAAAAGTCATAGATAAAAACCTACAACAAGCTATTCCATATGCCACCATTGTTATAAATGATGGTGCCAATAAAATTATAAGTGGTGGAATTACTACAGAAAATGGAGATTTTCTAATTACAGACATCCCCAAAGGAGCTTATACATTAAAGGTTCAGTTTATTGGGTACACTACCTATAGTCAACCTATAGAAATATCACGCAAAAGTAAGGACATAGATGTAGGTACCATTAGTTTAGAAGAAGCTGCAGAGGCTCTGGATGATGTTACCATTGTAGCTGAACGTACCACAATCGAACAGAAAATTGATCGTAAAGTTATTAATGTAGGGAAAGATTTAACCACAACAGGGGGAACGGCAGCAGAAATCATGCAGAACCTTCCATCTGTAAATGTTGACCAAGATGGAAACATAGCACTGAGAGGAAACCCGAATGTACAAATACTTATCGACGGTAAACCAACTAATATCTCTGCTGCGCAACTTTTAAAACAGATTCCATCTACATCAATTAAATCTGTAGAGTTAATTACTAACCCTTCTGCCAAATATAATCCAGAAGGAATGAGCGGAATTATCAACATTGTATTACACAAAAATGCTAATATAGGATTTAACGGTAATATTAATCTTGGTGTAAACTGGGATAAAAATGCTCGTTTTAATAGCTCTATTGATTTAAACTATCGTAACGGAAAAGTTAACGTATATGGTAACTACGGAGCAAATATTACCAAAAGAAGACAAGCAGGATTTGTTTTCAGAGAAGATCAAAATTACAGAACAGATTTTGGTTTTTTGGATAATAATAAATCTCATCTATTTAAGGTAGGTATTGACTACTACCTAAATGATAGAAATACTGTTTCTTTTTATACAAACCAAAATCTTTTTGATGGGTTAACTACAGGAACCACAGATATTATCTTTTTTGAAAACAATGGAACAGATGTAACCCAAAGCTTAGCAAGTGATAGTGATAATCTAGGGTCTACTTATAATTTTGATTACAAGCACGATTTCAAAAAAGAAGGTCATAATATAGAATTAGAAGTAGACTATAATGTATTTGAAAGTGATAATGACGATAACTTTGCATTTGTAGGAGGAAATACACCAAATTATGTTGACATAATTGATAATGAAAGAGCAAATACCACAATTAACCTGGATTACGTAAATCCACTTTCAGAAAGCACCAAATTAGAGCTAGGTTATGAAGGAAGGTTAAGAAGAACGGATAATGAATATGTTTCTACATTATTTGATGACTCAGCTTATAAATATGATAGAGATATCCACGCATTATATGCTACTTACGGAAAGAACTATGAAAAGTGGTCTTATCAAATGGGAGCCCGATTTGAAAGTTATCAGGTGGAGGCAATCTTTAATGGCGAAAAAGTTTTTGAAGATGATATTTTCACAGTATACCCATCGGCATATCTTACCTACAGACCAGGAGAAAAAAATAGTTATCAATTAAGTTATAGTCGTCGTGTTGATCGTCCTGGGTTAAATCAGGTAAATCCTATACGAGAATGGGCAACACCAAGAATTACATCTCGTGGTAATCCAGAATTAGATCCTCAGTTTACTAATTCTATTGAGTTTAATTATACTCGAAGATTAAAAGGTGGATCTGTTACTGGGGGAGTATTCTATCGTATCATAAATGATGAGATCAATCAGACATTGCTGGAAGACCCAACAGTTGAAGAAGGTCAAATCTTAACTTTTTCAAATTTTGATAACAACTCTGCATATGGTTTAGAGTTATCTAGTAACTATAGACCTGCAAAATGGTGGAATTTTAATGCAAGTTTTGACCTTTACGGTCAGACTCAGAAAGGTATTGTAGAAGGTGTAACAAGAGAAGTAGATGCTGTTATTTATAACTTTAGAATGAATAACAACTTTAAAGCTACCAAAAACCTTACTTTCCAGGTATTTGGATTTTACAGAGGAGAACAAGAAGGTGTTCAATTTAAAACCAAACCATTTTATTTTGTAAACACAGGAGCACGATATAATTTCTTGCAAGGAAAAGGTACTGCCAGCATTAATTTCAATGATATTTTTAACACTATGCGATTTAGATTTTCCGGAGATACTCCATTTCCACAAAACGGAAGATTCCAAGGGGAAACCCAAACAATCTTCCTAGGATTATCATATCGTTTCGGAAGTGGCAAAAACAGAAAAGTTTCTAGAAAAAGAAGAGATAAAAATGAGAAATCCGGTGGAGGAATACTTTAATATATTCAAACAAAATGTTAATATTAAAGAATATTTGTATATTATTTGTTAATTTTAAGAAAATACCCTCAGAAAAAGGTCAAAAGTTAAAAAAATGATAAAACTAACCTTTTTTTGTAACGCAACTTAATTTACAACGTCTATTCTAATACAGTCGGTTATAATTTATTTGAATTAGCCTTTAAAGAAAAGATAACCTGTGATTTCAAAAAACGCAAAGTTGATGGCTTTGCGTTTTTACTTTTTATAATAAACTTATTAATATCTTATTTACATAAATTATCTACCATCTTATAATGGCGCTTCCCCAAGTAAAACCACTTCCAAAAGCCGCTAGAACTACCAAATCTCCTTCTTTGATTTTTCCTTCTTCCCAAGCTTCGGTTAATGCAATAGGTATTGAGGCTGCTGTAGTATTACCATATTTCTGGATATTATTATACACCTGATCATTTGATAATCTAAATTGCTTTTGCACAAATTGCGAAATTCTAAGATTTGCCTGATGAGGAATCAGCATATTAATGTCTGTAGCAGCCAAATTATTATTCTGTAATCCTTCATTGATTACTTCAGAAAAACGTACAACTGCATTTTTAAACACAAATTGTCCATTCATATATGGATAATAAGGTATGTTTTCCTGAGGGTTTTCTTCTATGATTTCAGGAACCCAATGTTCTGTACTAGGTCCTTCTAATGATAATTCTTTTGCGTGCGCTCCTTCACTATGTAAATGCGTTGATAAGATCCCTCTACCTTCTTCTTCACTTCTTGATAAAACTGCTGCTCCTGCTCCATCTCCAAAAATTACAGAAACTCCTCTTCCTCTCGTAGTCATATCCAAACCTCCACTATGGTTTTCACTACCGATGATCAAGACATTTTTATACATTCCGGTTTTTATAAACTGGTCGCCTACCGATAAAGCATAAACAAACCCGCTACATTGGTTACGAACATCTAACGCAGGAATCGTTTTCATATTCATCATTTCCTGTACTCGAACTCCTCCTCCTGGAAAATACATATCTGGACTTAGTGTTGCAAAAATGATCAAATCTATATCATCATTGGTCAATCCTGCTCTTTCTATGGCTATTTTTGCCGCTTTTACTCCCATTACAGAAGTACTGTTGCCATCTCCTTTCTTAATGTGACGCCTTTCTTTTATCCCTGTTCGTTCTTGAATCCAGGCATCATTAGTGTCCATCAACTTAGAAAGATCATCATTGGTTACAACATTTTCAGGAACATAGTGTCCTAATCCTGATATTTTTGACGTATACATATATTTTTAAGTATTGAGTGTGTATTGTGATCAGTTTACTATTTATCTGATTCTGCAAAAAAACTGCCGCCTAATATATGTATTCTTATGATTTTGATAAAAGAAACTTTAACAATATTATATGCATGCATAACAAATAAAAACTTAAAAACCGATCACTTTAAATCTATTTAATTTTAAACAATCTATTATTAAAAAATGCGAAAGGTACGCCAACCACAGCGTACCTTTCTAACAACCTAACCAATAAATAAACAAACCAAGTCAGTCGGGTGACTGACTATAGGTACTTTTCAAAATTTCTTACCCGAACGGTCGCTCCCAAATCGTGTAACAAATTATATAAGCCAAAAAATGTTCTATTGATATATAAAAAGTGTTTACTTCCTCTATTACCATTCATTTTTTTTAGCTCTGCATCTTTAGCATATTTCTCACTTAATGCTGTTATTTTGTTCCAAAATTCTTTATCAGAAAAATCAAAAGTTTCTTTTTGAAATGGTCTTGTAAAAAAGCTTAGCATCTCATGGAACAATTCCGAGAAGAACTCTTGCTCTTGGGGGGAATCATCTTCTCGGAGTATTTCCAATTGAAACATTTTTTCTTTAAAGAAAATGGGATTGTCAATATTTTTTTTCTCAGATAACTCAAAATAGGGTACATAAAATTCTAAAGGAATTTTTTTAACACACCCAAAATCTATTGCTATCAGGTTATTATCGTTATCAACCATAAAGTTTCCAGGATGTGGATCGGCATGTACTGCTTTAAGATGATGTATCTGGTACATATAAAAATCCCAAAGCGCCTGCCCTATCTTATCAGAAACATTCTGATCCTTATTTTTCCTGGCATAATCACTAAGATGAAGCCCATCCATCCAGTCCATTGTTATGATTCGTTCACTGGATAACTCTTCATAATAGGTTGGAAATTTAAGGTTAGATATCTGTGAACAAGATTCTGTAATTTCCTTACTCTGTTCTACTTCTAACAAATAATCAGTTTCTTCCAACAATTTGCCTTCTAACTCTTTAAAATATTTATCAGAACCTTTCCCTTTTAGATTAAACATTCTGATGGCGATGGGTTTAACCATCGCCAGATCAGAACTTATACTGTCTGCAACTCCAGGGTATTGAATTTTCACAGCAAGTTTTTTCCCATCTTTAACTGCTTTGTGTACCTGTCCGATACTCGCGGCATTTACAGATTGAGTTGCAAACGTATCATATAACTCTTCAGGGTATTTACCATGATATTTTTTAAAAGTTTTTCTAACCAATGGTGCTGATAGTGGGGGAACACTAAATTGTGCCAGAGAAAATTTTTCTACATAAGCATTAGGAAGTAAATTTTTCTCCATTGATAGCATTTGAGCTACTTTAAGAGCGCTTCCTTTCAAGTTTTTTAATCCATCATATATATCAGCAGCATTATCTTCATTGAGTTGATCTTTGGTTAAATCAGGCTGAATTGCCTTTTTACCATAATACTTTAGATAATTACCTCCAACTTTTACCCCAGTCTTCACCAGTTCAGCTGTTCTTCCTATTTTACTAGTCGGTATTTTATCTATCGTTTTCATTAATCAATGATTCTTCTGTAGTACAAGTCAGAAATTATTTTAATTCCTTACTTTAATTCCACATAAATTTTTCTTTCCAAAGAAATTTTCCAAAATCTAAAACATTATTTAAAGGCGTATTATCGAGAAGATCAAAGATGGTATTAACCGATTTCTCTATGGCAACATCTGTTTTTTCAAAACTTGGAGAACTATCATCAACCCAAAACTTTAAAATGAATAAAAACTGCATCCAGGCTCCTTCTGTATAAACAGATACTGGATTTTTGGTAATATTATATAGTTTAGTATCATTATCTTCTTTTATAAGTTCTCCTGCAAAATCTTTAATGTGATTTCGCAAATCTTTTAGTTGTTCCAGGTTTTTAAAAGGTACATTTTGGGGTTTTAAAACAAAAAGAACATAACTTCTGTTTAAAGTAAGTAGCTCAAAAAAAGTGTAGAAAAAAGTGAGCACTTTATCTCTACTAGAAAAACGTGGATACTCAGAATTTTTACTTATAACATCCACGGTTGTTTTATAAAAAGCGTTCCAAACACCTGCCGTAAGGTTTTCTATACTTCCAAAAAATCGATAAAAATCTTCTTCAGAGATTTTTATCTCTTTACAAAATTTATATACAGATACCGGATAACCATCGTTTTCTAATACATACTCCATGTACTTTGATATAATTGATTGAGCATCAATTGCCTTTTTTCTGTTTGAAGAAGCCATGTTTTTAGTTTTTTATGCTAGTACCGTAAATATAATAATTGTTTAACTTTTTATAGAACAAGTTAAACAAAAAATACGTTAAAGTTACTCTAGTTGACAATGAATAACTTACAATTATAGTCTTAGTCATAAAATATGTCTGAAAATTACATTCTTGACCTTAAAAAATCTTGACTTAAATGTCAGTTTGTCAGATACTCTTTATTGGTATTTTTTTTGACAATTACCTTTTCAAATAGACAACAAAATTAAAACCGTATAAAATGGCAACAGGAAATATTAATGTATCTGTAGAAAACATTTTTCCTTTAATCAAAAAATTCTTGTATTCAGATCATGAGATCTTTTTAAGAGAATTAATTTCTAATGCTACTGATGCAACATTAAAGCTTAAACATTTAACAAGCATTGGTGAAGCCAAAGTAGAATATGGCAATCCTCTTATCGAGGTTAAAATAGATAAAGATAAAAAGCAACTACATATTATCGACCAAGGAATCGGTATGACAGCAGAAGAAGTTGAAAAATATATCAACGAAGTTGCTTTTTCTGGAGCTGAGGAATTTCTAGAAAAATATAAGGATAGTGCAAAAGATTCTGGGATCATAGGTCACTTTGGACTTGGATTCTATTCTGCTTTTATGGTAGCAGAAAAAGTAGAAATTATCACTAAGTCTTATAAGGATGAGCCAGCTGCACATTGGATTTGTGATGGTTCACCTACTTATACTATTGAAGAGCATAATAAAACGGAAAGAGGTACAGAAATCATTCTTCACATAGGAGAAGATGATACAGAGTTTCTTGAAGAAAGCAGAATCAATGAGCTATTGGTAAAATATAATAAGTTTATGCCGGTTTCTATCAAATTTGGAACCAAAACAGAAACTTTACCTAAACCAGAAGATGCTAAAGAAGAAGATCCTGCTCCTACTCAAGAAGTAGATAATATCATAAACAATCCTAATCCAGCCTGGACAAAACAACCTACAGAGCTTAAGGATGAAGATTACAAAGGTTTTTATAGAGAGTTGTATCCAATGCAATTTGAGGAACCTCTTTTTAACATTCACCTTAATGTTGATTATCCTTTTAACCTAACAGGGATTTTATATTTCCCAAAACTAGGTCAGGATATGAATATGCAGAAAGATAGAATTCAATTATATCAAAACCAGGTTTTTGTTACAGATAATGTAGAAGGGATCGTTCCTGAGTTTCTTACTATGCTAAGAGGTGTAATTGACTCTCCAGACATTCCATTAAATGTTTCTCGTTCGTATCTGCAAGCCGATGGAAATGTAAAAAAGATATCTAGTTATATCACACGTAAAGTAGCTGATAAACTTAATTCTATGTTCAAAAATAACCGTGAGGATTTTGAGCAAAAATGGAACGATATTAAGATTGTTATTGAATACGGAATGCTTTCTGAAGAGAAATTCTTTGAAAAAGCTGACAAATTTGCTTTGTACCCTACTGTAGATAATACTTTCTTTACTTTTGAGGAGTTACAAGAAAAAATAAAAGATCAGCAAACTGATAAAGATGATAAGTTAGTAGTTCTTTATGCTTCTAATAAAGATGAACAACATGCATATATCACTGCAGCAAAAGATAAAGGATATGAAGTATTATTATTAGATTCTCCTATCGTTTCTCATCTAATCCAGAAGTTAGAGACTAGTAAAGAAAATATCACTTTTGTAAGAGTGGATGCAGATCACGTTGACAATTTGATCAAAAAAGATGAAGAAACTATTTCTAAGTTATCAGATGAAGAAAAAGATGCTTTGAAAGTTGATTTAGAAAAAGTGATTCCGGCAGAGAAATATACTGTACAGTTAGAGGCTATGGATAGTAATGCTTCTCCATTTATGATTACACAACCAGAATTTATGCGCCGTATGAAAGAGATGCAGCAAACCGGTGGTGGAGGAATGTTTGGAATGGGTAATATGCCAGAAATGTACAACCTTGTGGTGAACACCAATCATGAATTGATCGGTCAAATTGCTAGTACAAAAACTGACAAGAAAAAAGAACGTTTGATCAAACAATCTCTTGACTTGGCAAAATTATCTCAAAATTTATTAAAAGGAGAAGAATTAACTGCTTTTATCCAACGTAGCTTTGAGATGATAAAATAAATATCAGTTATATATATATTTATACTACACGATATGAATAATAACTTATTTAGACAGATGTAGTTCTGTTATAACTTGTGATTATAAAAAGCGCTTCGATATCGAAGCGCTTTTTTTGGTCTCTACTTTTTTTATTATGAATTCAAAAACGGTTATCTTAATTTTGTTTAAAGCCAGAAAATGATTTTATGATGAAGATAAAACTTATATTACTGACTCTTTTTATTTCTTGTATTTCTATACATGCTCAAAACTGTGTTTCGGGTTATGTAAATATAGATCATCCAGATTCTTGGGAAAAACAAATATATTTAAGCCAATTATCAGTTGATGAACATACTAACAGTCATAATAGTCAGATAATTGCATCAGTACCGATACAAGAAGATGGTTTCTTTGCTTTTGATAAAAATCTTTTTACTGCTAACAGCAATATTTATAAACTCTATCTCAATCCAAAAAGAAAAAACAAACTTGTTCACAAAATAAAAAACTTTAAACTCTTTATTCTTTCTAAAAAAGATACCATATTTTTTAAAAAAGGAACATCTATATTTTCTGATTATACTACTAGTAACAAAGCAGATCTTGAATGGCAAAAACTAAAGAAATTCGAATCCTTGTACGAATCTTCATTTGCCCAATTAGATACAGCTCAATACTTAATGGAAACTAAAGGTTATGTAAAAGATTCTTTACAAATTCTTTTAGTAAAACTAATTAGTATCAAAAAATTAGATGACAAAAATCTTCTTGAAAAAGATATTAAAGCAAACCCTCGGTATTATCAAGATTTATTAAATGAATTAAAATCCAGTGAGCTAAACCCTATGCAATATGCGTATCTAGAGAATAAATTAATTTTACTAAGTAAAAACGTTGTTCAACAAAAATACTCGATCAGCTTATTACTAAATGGTATTGGTTTACTGATCATTATCACACTACTTATTTTCTACCTAAGATCAAGAAAAAAATCCAAAAGCAACCCTTCTTTTTCTTTAAGTAAACAGGAAAATACTATTAAAAATTTAATCATTGAAGGAAAGAGCAACAAGGAGATCGCTAATGAACTATTTATTAGCCTGAGTACAGTAAAAACACATATTACTAACATTTACAGCAAGTTAAACATCTCCAACAGAAAAGAATTATTACTGAGAAAATAAAAATAGTACTGGTACTAGCACCTTTTTCAGCTCCTTAAAACTACTTTTTTTATAGTCTCTTGTGATTACTTTGTTTTAAAAAGTAATTTCATGAGTTCTGATAAAAATCCATTCATAAGATTTCAAAAATGGAATAAGATACTTGGTTGGTTGGTTTTCACCATAGCTTTATCGGTATATATACTTACAGTAGAACCCACGACTAGTTTTTGGGACGTAGGTGAATATATTGCGACCTCATCCAAACTACAAATTGGACATCCTCCTGGCGCTCCTTTATTTCAAATGATTGGTGCAGTCGCTTCTAATTTTACATCAAATCCAAAACAAATTGCGCTTACCCTCAATATCAGCTCTGCTCTAGCTAGTGCTCTTACTGTTTTATTTATGTTTTGGTCAATTACTATGCTTCTCTTAAAAACATTTAAAGAACGAGAAAAAATTAAAAAAAATGATGCAATTATCATTTTAAGCAGCTCCCTTATTGGTAGTTTATCTTTCGCTTTTACTGATAGTTTTTGGTTTAATGCTGTAGAAGCCGAAGTATATGCATTAGCGACTTGTGTTTTATCTGTTCTCTTTTATTTAGGGTTATTATGGGACAGAGATATGCACAAATCACGAGGAAATAAATGGCTTATCTTAATATCTTTTATTACCGGTTTATCTTTTGGAATTCATTTTATGGGGTTATTATCAATTCCTGCAATTGGATTAATTTATTATTTTAAGAATTACAAAAAAATAACGGTCAAAAACTTTATACTAGCTAATATATCTGCAGTAATTGTATTATTATTTATATTCAAGTTATTATTACCTTCTATATTGAAGTTTTTTGGGGCTTCAGAAATTTTCTTTATTAATACTTTTGGACTTCCTTTTAACTCTGGAAGTATTATTGCCGGATTAATTATTATACTATTTTTCTACCTAGTATTAACACATACCAGAAAAAAAGGATTTGTTCTTCTTCATACTTCTTTGTTATGCATTCTTTTCATATTAATTGGTTTTTCTTCTTGGATTATGATTCCTATTCGTGCCAATGCAGGAACCGTAATCAATGAGAACAACCCTAATAATGCAAGAGAACTCTTAGCATATTATAATCTGGAACAATACCCTGAAAACCCTTTGTTATATGGACCACAATTTACTGAGGTTTATTCTCATCTTGATAAAAACAATCCTTATAAAGATGGCGTACCTAAATATGAAAAAGATGAGAAAACAGGCACTTATATAATAGTAAATAATTGGAAAAACTCAAGGCAAAACTTAGATGACTATCATAAAGTATTTTTACCAAGAATGTGGAGTGCAGAACATATTAAAAACTATATGATCTTTACAGGTCCGATTAAATTTACTATTAAACCTCAACATAAAGATAAAAAACAATTACTGGACGCCGTTACAAAGTTTAGAAAGGACTATGCTCTTGGAAAACTAAACAATAATGATTACCACAAGTTTTTGCAATCCTTTGGTAACTACCTCGATGTACAGAAACCTTCATTATTAGATAATCTTAAATATTTATTCAAATATCAGATAGGTTATATGTATTGGCGTTATTTTATGTGGAATTTTGTTGGTAGACAAAATGATATCCAGGGAAAAATGACCAAGCTAGAAGGCAATTGGTTGAGTGGTATCACATTCATTGATGAAATACATCTAGGCTCTCAGAACAACCTGCCAATAGATGTGTTAAAAAATAAAGGACGAAACACATATTTCTTCTTTCCCCTATTGTTAGGGTTATTTGGTTTCGTATTTCATCTTAAAAAGGAAAGAAAAAGCTTCTGGGTGCTACTGGTTTTCTTTGCATTTACAGGTATCGCTCTTAAAATATACCTTAATGAAAAACCTTTTGAAGTAAGAGAACGGGACTATGCATTAGTAGGATCATTCTATGTATTTGCCATCTGGATTGGTTATGGCGTATATGCTTTATATGAATCATTAAAAAATGTATTTAAACCCAGATTACTAATTATAAGTACTATTACTATTAGCCTCTTATTGGTTCCATTACGTTTGTTAAGTCAAAATTGGGATGATCATGATCGATCAAATAGATTTACAGCACAATCTATGGCCAAAAATTATTTATCATCTTGTCAAAAAGATGCAATTTTATTTACTATTGGAGATAATGATACTTTTCCATTATGGTATCTGCAAGAGATCGAAGGTTTCAGAACAGATGTACGTACTATCATCGGCACATATTTATCTACCGATTGGTATACAGATCAAATGAAAAGAGCTGCTTATGATAGTAAACCTATCCCTTCTCAATTAACTCATGATTTTTATAAATACGGAAATAATGATATTATTCATTTTCAAGAAATCACTAAAGATACCCTATCCATAAAAAAATGGATGCAATGGGTTGAATCTGATGACCCAAGAACTCAAGGTAATTTATTAAGTGGTGAAAAAGTAAATACTTTTCCTAGCAAACACATAAGAATTCCTGTCGACAAAGAAACTGTATTAAAAAATGGAATCGTTGCTCAAAAAGATGCTGATAAAATAGTGCCCTATATAGACATACATATTAAAAAGGACTATTTGATCAAAAATCAATTAATAATGCTAGATATCATTGCAAATAATAATTGGGAACGACCTATCTATTTTTCTGGCGGTAGTTTTAGTGATGAAGATTATGCCTGGACGAAAGATTATCTACAACTAGATGGATTAATCTATAAACTAGTGCCTATTCTAACTAAAATAGATCCTAAAAACCCGTATGAAATGGGTCGTATTAATACGGATATTACGTTTCCAATTGTAAAAGATTGGGACTGGGGAAATGGTGAAGATCCTGATATCTATCGAGATCCTGAAACTCGTAGGAACTCTATTTCATATCGAAATAACCTAGGTAGATTGGCAACCGCTCTAATCGATGAAGGAAAAATGCATAAAGCCGAAGAGATTTTGGATTTAGGAATGCAAAAAATGCCTGTCGAATATTATGAATTCTATTCTACGCTCTCTTCTTTTATTGATGGATATTATCGAATAGGAAAACCCGAAAAAGCTCATAATCTTTGGAAAAAAGTTACACGAAAATATCAGGAGCAATTAATTTACTACGGAAATCTAAACCTAGGAGAACAATATGAACATATCGAAGAAATTATTATCAATATAGAATATTATAAAAATCTGGTTGATCTTCTGGTAATTCATGAAGATGAAGCTCTTTTGGATAAAAAAATTGAAGAATTTAATAATCATTTAAAATTATTCACTAGTCTTTATAGCGAAGAAGAGCAATACGATAAAGAAGAACTAACCCCTCTTAAAGATTAGTTATACAAACTTTTATCTAAAAATTAGATCATAAAAAACCTCCTGGCTCAAGTTTCCAGGAGGTTCTTAAGAAATACATCTTCAAGGCTCCCATACCTTGAAGGTTTTTAATTTATCCCTTTACTGGTTTTGTTTCCGTCTTTTTATTTAAATGTTTAGCATAGAACCCCATCATAGCTTTATACATAGCAATCGAATTCTCTTCTTTTGCAAAACCATGACCTTCATCATATCGTACCATATAAGGTACATCATATCCTTTATCACGAAGCGCCTTAACAATCTGATCTGATTCATCTATATTAACTCTTGGATCGTTTGCTCCTTGAACGACAAACAATGGTTTTTTGATTTTATCAATCTGATAAACAGGAGATACTTCTTCCATAATTGCTTTTTCTTCGGCAACATCCTCATCATACCAGATTTCTTTGATAATCTTTAAATATGGTTTCCAGTAAGGAGGAATCGTTTTCATAAAAGTAAACAAGTTAGAAACTCCTACATAATCTACACCACAGGCATAAAGATCTGGAGTTTTAGTTAATCCTCTTAACACAGCATATCCTCCATGACTTCCTCCATAGATTGCTACCTTATCCTTATCAACCCATCCTTGCTTAATTACATATTCTAACCCATCTTCAACATCATCCATTGCTTTTCTTCCGATTTGTTTAAATCCGGACTCTAAAAATTTCTTACCATAACCTCCAGAGATTCTAAAATTAACTTGCAATGTCGCATACCCTCTACTCGCAAACAACTGAGATTCAGGATTGAATCCCCAAGAATCACGAATCCCTTGCGGTCCTCCGTGTGGGTTTACTATTAACGGTACTTTTTTACCTTGCAATGCCTCTTTAGGAAGTGTTATATATCCATGTATTGTTAAACCATCACGACTCTTAAAAGTGATAGGACGCATTTCTGCCATATCATTCTCTTTGAGTTGAGGCATTAGATTATATAATAGTTTAAATTCATCTGCTTTTGAATCATAAGAATAATAAACTCCGTATAATTTATCACTTTGTAAAAAGATCAAATATTTATCTTCTTCATCGGTTTGATCGGCTATAGAGTATTGATGATCTGGAAATTTACTTGTAATCTTTTTATGTAATTTTTTATAATAATCACTTACAGGCTCTACCACTCTTTTCTCTCCTTGGTATGAAAAGTAATCCAATTCATATCCTCTTTTTCTTGATAATGATAGGTTAGATACATCATACTTATCATTAGCATATAATTTCTTGATTACTTTATCTGCTTTTAAGTCGTATAAATATATCTGTGATTTATCAGTATCTAAATTAGATACTACATAAGCATCGTGAGGGTTATCTGTCGAGTAATCAAAAGAAATTACAGAGAAAGTATCTTTCCAGTTCAATTTTTTTATTACTTCATAATTACCCTCTTCTTTAGCATAATAGAAATCAAAATTTACTCCGTCACGTATTTTAGAATACCCTCTAAGTACTCCATCTTTATCAAAATTATATCCTGCAATAGGATTTGCCGCATCCTCATTTTTAAATAACTGTTTGATCTCCCCAGTAATAATATTAATCTTATAAGGTTCAAAGATTTGTTTATTATTTTTATTCATTGAGATAATCAAATGATCTTTATCCTCTTTTAATCCCTCGATAATGTTAACCTGAACACCTTCATAAGGAGTTAATTCTTTTTGATCAGTTCCATCAATATTAGCGGCAAAAAGATGATAATCTTCATTTCCACCTTTATCCATTACATAAACTAAACGTTCATTATTTGCCCAGCCATATCCACGTATTAGCTCTTCTTTTTCTTCTATAACACGAGTAACCTTATCTGTAGCTATTTCTTTTACATATACGTGGTTTTTGTTGTTCTTATCCTTTTCTCTATATGACAAATATTTTCCATCTGGAGAAAAACGAAAAGTTCTTGCCTTTGGTTTTGCAAAATAATCTTCAACTGAATATTTATAGTTTCCTTTATCCAGATTTGCCAATTTTTCTAATGACATATCTGATGTTACTAATTCTGGATTTCCTGGTATTGTTTTTTCTGATTTCTCTAATTCTAAGGGTAATTCCATTCCGCCTTGATAAAAAGTTCCTTTAAGTTTATCTGATTCCAGAGACCCTACATATTTGATCCCTGCTTTTTTAAATGTCAAAGTTAATTGATTCTTTTCAAAAAGCACCTGATCCATAGGTAATCCTGTTGCTCCTTGAGATGGACTATCCATTGTTGCCGTTAGTGCTCCATCTTTATTTTCGATATTAAACACTAGTGGTACCTCTGTTCCTTGAACTGATAATGCCCCTTTCCAGTTACCGGTAACTTCTTGTCCAAAAGTTTGAACAAATGACATACATAACAATGCTATGAATGTGCTTCGGATGATTAATGAGATTGTTTTCATTTTTTCAATTTTTAATTAAATGATAAAATTATATAGTCAGAGATAGAACTTACGTTTAGTATAGTTATCTAGTGTTAATCAATGTTAACATTGATAACCATAATCATCTTATTAGTAGCCTACTAAAAACATCTATCTTTAAGATCAAAAAAGTAAATGTATATGATGTTAGTAATCGTTATTTATATTTTGTTACAGTATTTTTCAATTATTTAATATCATTTTTTTGACTTTGCTATGTAACCAGAATATGATTTAATCGTCATACAGATAAACATCAATCAAAAAACCAACAATTATGAAAAAACAATTTACACCCTTATATATTTTAGTTTTTTTCTTATTTACTGCTTCTACTTTTGCTCAAAGCCTTGAGCAAAAATTTGACGATGTATTACAAGAAAAATATAAATCTGATACTCCTGGAGCAACTGTTATCATTACCAAAAAAGGAGAGACCATATATCATAAAGCTTTTGGGTTAGCAAATATGGAGCTTTCAGTTCCTATGAAAACTAATAATGTTTTTGAGATAGGATCTATTACCAAGCAATTTACAGCTGTTTCTATTTTAATGCTTTTAGAACAAGGTAAATTAACCATAGAAGATGAAATCACCAAATACATCCCTGATTATCCTACCCATGGAAAAAAAATCACCATACACCATTTATTAAATCATACTTCTGGCATTAAGAGTTACACCTCAATGAATTTATCAGAAATTGCTGCTAAAGATATGACTCCTACAGAGTTAATTGATTATTTTAAAAATGAACCTATGGATTTTGATCCAGGTGAAGAGTGGCGATATAACAATTCTGGATATATTATTTTAGGGTTTATAATTGAGAAAGTATCTGGTCAAACGTATGAAGATTTTGTAGAACAAAATATTTTTAAACCTCTACAGATGCAAGATTCTTTTTATGGTAGTAAAAGTGAGATAATTAAAAATCGTGCTTCTGGATATCAAACTCATGGAAACTATATCAACGCAGATTATTTGAGTATGACTCTTCCATATGCTGCGGGTTCATTAATGAGTACGGTTAAAGATTTAAATACATGGCAAAAAGCACTTAATACCAATAAACTATTAAAAGCAACCACATTACAAAAAGCATTTCAAAACACAACATTAAACAATGGAAAACCAACTTATTATGGTTACGGATGGAGTGTGAATAAAATTGGAGATTCTCCTTCTATTGAGCATGGAGGCGGGATTTTTGGATATACTTCTTACCAGATTTATATTCCAAAAGAAGATCTACATGTAGCTATACTCACTAATTGTAATTGTAATAGTCCTACAGATGTTGCGATACAAATTGCTTCTATTGCTATTAATAAACCATATAATGCTCAAAAAGCCACAGAAATCTCTGCAGGTGAACTGGAAAAACTAGTTGGAGTCTATGAATTTGAAGATGGTGCCAAACGAATCATTACTTTAAAAGATGCTCAACTTTATAGCCAAAGAGATGGTGGCCAAAAGTTTGAAATTTTTCATAAAGGAGATAATGTCTTTTTCTTTAAGGATAGCTTTTCTGAAATAGAGTTTAAAACAAACGATACCAAAGTGACCGCTTCATTTAAAAACAGAATAAAGAAAACAACTGGAAAAAAAACCAATAAACCTATCCCTTCTGAGAAAGAAACGATCAAAGTATCTAATGATATTTTAGAACAATATGTTGGCGTATATGAGATTCGACCTGGGTTCGACCTTACCATACAATTAGAAGATGGAAAACTAATATCGCAGGCTACAGGTCAAGGTTCTTTTCAGATACATCCAGAAACAGAAACTAAATTTTTTGTCAAAGAATTTGCTGCTGCTCTTGAGTTCATTAAAGAAAATGGAAAAGTCACAAAAGCGATTCTACATCAAGGAGGTCGCCAAACACCTGCAAAACGAAAAGATTAAAATTGTAAATAAAGGAGTGCTAAAAAGCTATGTTTTCTCTTTGTAAAGCATAGCTTTTTTTATTACCGCTTTTAAAATAGCTGTTACAGTTTTCCTAAAACTTCCTTTTCTCTTTTGTGTTTTAGTAATTTTGGATTCATAATACAAATCAACTATGCTAATGAAAAATTTATGGATTTTGATTTTGGTGATAGCCTTAATTGGTTGCAATCAAAATACTAAAGAAGAAAATAAAACTACTGAATCAACTGATAACAAGCTTGAAAAGATTCCTGTAGAACCAGATAATGGTATTGGAGATGGTGCCTTATCTATAGAAAAACATTATATAAAAAGTATTGAAAAAGCTCATAAAAAAGAAGCGTTTCTAAATCATAAAGCTGTGAGTTTTGATGTAAAAATATTTTTTGGTGGCAATGAGCATTTAGATGGAAAAATTACAATGCTTACCAATTCTTCCAAAATCAGGATTGACAAGAAAGACAACAGCTCATTAATTTATAATGGCAAACAAGTGTTTTTGCAACCTGCAGATGCAAATGATAAAAGAGCTCGTTTTGATATGTTTACCTGGACCTATTTTTTTGGATTTCCGTATAAGTTAAGTGATCCAGGCACCAAATGGGAAATGCAAGAAGATAGATCTTTGGACAACAAAACCCATAGTACCGCAAAACTGTCTTTTGACGCTGGTATTGGCGATGCTCCTGATGACTGGTATGTTATCTATACCGACCCAAAAGAAAATTCATTACAAGCAGCAGCCTACATTGTTACCTATGGTAGTGAGGGAGATACCTCTAAAGCAGAAGCTGATCCACATGCAATACGTTACAGAGATTTTGTGGTGGTTGATGGTATCCCATTTGCAACTAAATGGGATTTTTATGGATGGACTCAAGAAAAAGGTATGTCTGATACCAAAATTGGAGAAGCTATGGTTTCAAACATAAGATTTCTGGAGGATGTAGAAACATTATTCAATACTTCTGAAGACTTAAAAGTTATTGAATAAATTAATTGATAATTTTTAAAATAAAAACCCCTTTGTAGTATTATAACAAAGGGGTTTGTTTTTAACTATAATTTTGATTTTAGGATCAAGTCATAGATCTTTATCCAGAAGTTCCGCATCGCCCAATTCTTCTCCAACCAGTATTAGTACGTTCATATAGATATCCTTGATAAGTTACCAGATCTCCCGGTTGATAGTTCTGTGAACTTGACCACGGAGATACTCCATCACAGATATCTCCACCGTCTCCAGGATACATGATTCTAATTCCTGCAATATCTCCTGATGAAAGGCCATTTCTTTGAGCATTATACGTTGATCCGTTTTTCCTTACTATCGTTGGTTGACCATTTGCAGAAAAAGCATATGAGCCATATAACATAATAGAATTAAAATCTAGTGTATTCGTATACTCATCACCATCATTACCTCGTTGTACATACGTTTGAAAATTAAACGATCTACCCGATTGAATATTTTGAAAATTGATTGTTACATACTGATCTCTATCTTTTCTACTCTGCTCATGCCATAATCCAACTGCATGTCCTATTTCATGAATTGTATTACCAGTAGAGCAACCATTAGCCAAGTTAATATTCTGTCTTCCGCCAGAACGACCAACAGCCGAAGAGCAACCACTTCCTGTTCTGAAATAGATATAATCTGACTGATTTGTTCTTTCTATAAAAGTAAGATCTGTATTTGCTTCCCAATGTGCTATCGCATCGGTAACTCTTCGTTTATTAGGCAAACTACTTTGTACAGAATAATATACAGTATTATTAGGCCAACGTCTACTTGTTCGACCTGTACTCCTTGTACCTTCTTGATTATCTGGAGTAACAATCATATCTCCATCAAGAATATACTGCCCATCGATTTCTTCTACAGTCGTAGATTGACCATTAAGTTCTATGGTAACTTGTTTTCCTGTAGTTTCAGGAAAAGCTAGTTCTTGTTCGAAACCTTTATTTAATTGTTCCGAAACGTTCTCTGATTGTTCATTTTCACAAGAAATGAACAACGTACAAAAGGTGATAGTTAAAACACCAATTGTACAGTTTTTAAAAGTTTTTTTCATAAAAATATATTTAAGTTGATACATAATTAACTTGAAGAACTTGTGTTTATTATCAGGAAATCAAGCGTTTATCATTAAGAAAAATGTATCTATATTGTAAAACATTGAATAACCTCAATGGATATCACCTTTTTAATAAATTAGTAAAAAACACTTTTAATATTTTTTTAAGATAATGAGTTGAAAAGCTAAAAAATTAACATTTGGCCTATTAAACAGACTATCTTAAATACAGGAAGATTATAGTTTTTTTTGTATCTTTAAGAAACACAAATCCTATTAAAAATCTGTTCTCATGACACCGCTTTTTAAAAAATTACAACTCCCTCCAACATTGGATGAGATATTGATTCTTAATGAACCTGATGGTTTTTGTGAAGAATTAGATTGTCTAAAAGATGTACTAATAAAAGAATCATTAATTCAGGTATCTGAAGTTGATTTTGCTTTGGTTTTTGTAACTCAAAAAAAGCAAATAGAAAACCGTATTGAAACCGTTTATCCTAAAATGGTAGGTGATGCAATTCTTTGGTTTGCATATCCTAAACAAAGTTCTAAAAAATATACATCACAAATCACTACAGATTATGGTTGGGGCGTTCTTGGTGATTATAATCTTAGACCTATAAGACAGGTATCTATTGATGATGATTGGACAGCTATTCGTTTCAGAAAAATCAGTTTTATCCAAAAAACTTCTAAGAATAAAACTTTTACATTTAGTCAAGCAAATAAAGAAAATACTACTAGAATTTAATGAGTTGGCATTTATATATTTTATCGGCAATCTTCTGTATTGCAGGAGTTTTTCATTTTATCCGTCCAAAAGCATTTATGAGAATTATGCCTCTTTACCTTCCTAACCATAAATTATTAGTTTATCTAAGTGGATTAGTTGAAATAATAGTAGGTATCGGAGTATTATTTAATTATACCAGGGCTTTTTCTATCTGGGCTATAATCATTATGCTATTTTTATTTTTCCCGGTGCATGTCCATATGCTAGTAAATAAAAAAGCTAGTCTTAATCTTCATAAGTCGATCCTCATTTTTAGATTACTTTTTCAATTTGTTTTGATTTATTGGGCGTATCAATATCTCTAAAGTCTTAAAAAATATTTCTGATGGATTTATTTGATTTACAAAATCAACCTGTTCAACTATCGATGCCCGATGCAGACGTTACTTATTATCCCGGTTTTTTTGACTTTAATATCGCAAATAGATTATTTGATAACTTATCAAAATCTATAGAATGGCAACAGGATACAATTACCATTTATGGTAAAAAAATAGCTCAACCACGTTTAACTGCATTATATGCAAATAATAACAAAACGTATAGTTATTCTAATATTAAGATGGTTCCACATCCATTTACTGATGATCTGTTAGCGATAAAGCAAACAATCGAAAAACATATACAAGCTACTTTCACAACCTGTTTGCTAAATTTATATAGAGATGGGCAAGATAGTAATGGTTGGCACGCTGATGATGAGAAAGAATTGGGTAATACTCCTACAATTGCTTCTGTTAGTTTTGGAGAAGAACGATGGTTTCATTTTAAGCATAAAAATCAAAAAAATCTTAAAAAAAAGATTTTGTTACAACATGGTAGTTTACTTGTAATGAAAGGTGATACTCAACAAAAATGGCTTCATCAAATCCCTAAGACAAAGAAAGTACTTAAACCACGAATCAACCTCACTTTTAGGATTATTAAATAAAAGACCCTCATCAATTAAGATAAGGGTATTCTATCATCAAACAAAATCAACTTATGAAAAAAACCCTCACACAAAAGGGTAAAAATCTTATTCTACAATAACATATATGAATCTCTGGAATAATCAACAGAATTCAGATTGTAATTATCCTTGGCCAATAGTATTACGGATATTATTAAAAAGAGAAAATGTACTAGTGCTAACTGATCTGCATTGGCATCTAATAAAAATACCGTCAGAAAAGCAAAGAGGCATATAGACGCTATTAAAATTTTTCTGGTAAAAATCCCCATAGCTATAAATAAACCTATGATAAACGTTTCAAATGGAACGAGAGGCGCTAATAGTTCTACAATTCCTAAATCAAATACAGAGGTATAAGTAAAATATTTTTCTAATCTATCTAGAAAAACAGGATATCTAAATACATTATATGCACCATATGCAACTAAATAGGTTCCAAAAAGTACTCTAATCATTGTGTAAAAATAAATTCTGAACTTCATACCTATTTCTGCTTAAATTTAGTGGTGCAAATTTAACTTTCAAATCAAGAAATATCCTTGTAAAAATCAATTTATAACTTGTAAAAAAAACAACTAAACACTTAAATATCAACAACATCTAATCTTTTTTAACGTAAAGTACTAGTACAAAACAAGTGTGATTTTATTGATTTTATTTTTGTAACTTTAAAATGTTAAAAAATTGTTATATGAACCGTTATACATTACATGAAACCTTTGTAGTGCATCAATATTCCTTTGATGAATGGGAAGCGGAGCCTCATAATCACAATTATTTCGAAATCATTTTTGTGGAAAGTGGTCATGGATATCACACCATTAATGATGTTAGATTTCCCTATGAAGAAAATAATATTTTTTTATTAGCTCCAGAGGATACTCATCACTTCGAAATAGAGGGGCATTCCAAATTCACATACTTTAAGTTTACCGAGCTTTTATTTTCGAGCAAGGTCAACTTACCTGATAGGAAATATTGGTTGCAACGCATTGAACAGTTACTTCATCATCCTAATATCATCCCAGGAGATGTTATTTGCCATGAAGAAGACAGAAGCATTATTTGGGATATTCATAACGTTGTTATGGAGGAATTCAAAAATGAAAAGATTTATTATCAGGAAATTATTTCAAACGCGATTAGTACTATTCTAAGTATTATTGTTCGTAATATTTCTGATAAATACAATTCTAATCAAAAAGAAATTCCGCTCAATCATTCAAAAATCGAACAGATTTTAAGTCATATACGTCAGAATGTATATGATAATGATCGTACCAAAATTAGTTTTTTGGCAAGTAAATTTAATATGTCTCAAAGTTCGATAAGTACTTATTTCAAGAGAAAGACTGGTGAATCAATACACCAATATGTCACTAAGTACAAAATGAAACTAGTAGAGTATCGTCTTGAACATACAGAATTTACTATTGCCGAGATTGCTTATCAACTAGGATATACAGACGAGAGTCACCTGACCAAAACATTCAAAAAACACTTTTCTATGTCCCCAAAACAATATAGAAAAGAATTAGAGTTTAGCGAGTAAACACACATCTTATCCAAAAATTTCGTTCAGTATTTTAGCTAACCGAACCCCACCTTTTTGAAGCTGAGAACGAACCA
The DNA here is from genome assembly GCF_034322225.1 of Aquimarina callyspongiae. Lineage (NCBI taxonomy): Bacteria > Pseudomonadati > Bacteroidota > Flavobacteriia > Flavobacteriales > Flavobacteriaceae > Aquimarina > Aquimarina callyspongiae. Next base: position 750,146 of record NZ_JAXLPA010000004.1, read on the forward strand.
TCGGAAAATAATTGTACATATATTTATACCCCAATTTTTCACCTGTATTGGCAGAAGCGTACACCTTTTTTGCTAGTGTTTGTGACTCATGAACCCAATCTAGCACATCTCCGTTTTCAATGACTTGGAGTTGAGCCTTAGATAACCTATCTGTATTTTTAGATAATTCTGTATAGCTCATGCCATAATAATCAATCATATTGCTATCCCAAACACGGTGTAGGTTAGAGCCATCTCTAAACCATCGTACCTGGATATCATTTCCACCTTTATCTTCTCCTCTACCTACGTGTAAAGGCTGATGCAAATCTCCTATAAAATGAACCAACATTTTTAAATAGAATTCTTTATCCTTATCTGTAGCACTTTTATCCTTAAGTACTTCTACACACTTTTCAATTCCTTTGATTAGATCTCCATACTCACTGGGAGTTTCTTCTCCATATTTTTTATCAAAAGAAAAATTTACATAATGCCACGGACTATATCCTCTGTAACTATCATCACTTTTTATTTCATCTGCAAAGGTGGATACAAAAGCCAAACTTTTTCCTTTTAGAAGACGATCGATGTTTTTCCTGGCTTTATTTGTTAAATAAGTATTTGCAATTTCACCAGTAGCTCGATGCCCTGTTTTCCCCCAATCATATTCAGATGAGAATCCTATAAAAGATATCAGGAAAAAAAATAGTACTATACGACGAGTAATCATTATTTATATTTTGAGGCAAAGATAAAAAAGGGTATGTTAGTGAATCGTTAAAATCTAATCACAATTTTTATTTAATATTTGTAATGATCAAAATATGGTTTATTATTTATCGTTACTCAATTACTTAGTCTTTTAATCTACCCTTTATGAAATTAAAATTTTCTGTTCTTTTAATTACTATTACAATGCTGTGTATGGGACAGGAGAAAGAATTTAATTCGGCAATTGTAAAAATAAATAAATACGTCGAAGGTTCTTTAGTAACTCCATATTCTGATCTTAATGTTCCTCTGATAATTTTAATTATGGATGCAGGAGCCGTTAATAGAGATGGTAATGATCGAATGTCTAAAAATGATACCTTTAAAAAACTATCATATGAGCTAGCTAAAAAAGGTATTGCCACTTATCGTTATGATAAAAGATTATTTAAAATGGACGGATTAGGAATACGTGAACACGAAATCTCCTTTGATCATTTTGTAGAAGACGCAAAATCAGTAATCAATTATTTTAAACGAAACGGAAATTACACAAAATTAATTGTTGCAGGTCATGGTCAAGGATCTTTAATTGGTATGATCGTTGCCGAAGGAAATGTCGATGGTTTTATTTCTATTGCAGGTAATGCACAATCTATCGATGATGTAATTATAGAGCAAATAGCAAAGCAAGCTCCTGGATTAGATAAAAGTGCTTTTGTTGCTTTTAGACAACTTAGAGATGAAGGCAGAGCTACTGGGTATGATCCAGCATTAGAATCTATTTTTAGATATAACCTACAACCTTTTATGAAATCCTGGTTAAAATATACTCCTACTCAAGAAATTGCCGAACTTGATATGCCTGTGCTCATTATCCATGGAGATAAGGATATACAAGTGCCAATATCTGAAGCAGAAAAATTAAAAGAAGCAGTGCCAAATGCAGAATATCTGATGGTAGAAAATATGAATCATATTTTAAGAGAAATCAAAGGTAACCGGTTAGAGAATCATAAATCATACAATGAAGCCTGGCGTAAAATTATGCCACAAATCCTAGATGGGATTGTTACCTTTGTGAATCAATAACTTATTTTGGTTAATTTTCTAATTCAAATTCATAATTTTTAAATGCCGCATCGCCTTGTATTTTCTGATATAGATGGAACTTTATTAAATCCTGAAAGAGAACTTTCTGAATTTACGATCTCAGAAATTAAAAGAATAAAAAACACAATTCCTGTAGTATTAATATCATCACGTATGCCTAGTGCTATGATTCATCTACAAAAGGAATTAGATATTACTGATCAACCTCTTATTTGCTATAATGGTGGTCTAATACTAGTAGATCAAAAACCTATACATTCTACTTTTATTGCTCCTGATATTATAGCAGAACTTCATCAATTTAATATCAAACGTGATATACACATTAGCTTATATCACAATGATGACTGGTTTGTACCCGAAATGGATTTTTGGGCTAATAGAGAATCAAATAACACAAAAGTTAACCCTGTTGTCAAACCCACCGATGAAGTTATTCTTGATTGGAAAAACAATAATAAAGGAGCTCATAAGATTATGTGTATGGGTGATGAACAGTATATAGATCTTGCATTTACTTTTTTGTCAGACAATTTTGGAGATCTATTACACCTTTATCGTTCAAAACCGACTTATATTGAAATTGCCCATAAAAACATTTCAAAATTAACAGCGATTGAGATGCTTCTCGATCAACATTTTAAAATTCCTATATCAGATGTAGTAGCATTTGGCGATAATTATAACGATATTGCAATGATAAAAGCTGTAGGTACAGGAGTTGCTGTAGCTAACGCTAAGCCAGAAACCATTGAAATTGCTGATATTATTACACTTCCTGGTAAAGAAGATGGTGTGGCTACATATATTAAAAATCATATTAAATAATTGTGATAGAAACCTACAATAGCCTTAAGAATACTGTTTTAGCCTCATTTATTTTTTGTTTGGTTGTGGGTTGTAAAAGTTCTCAACCAGTTGTAAGCGTTGATTACACTCCTATTATTACAAACATAGATCTGGTTAATATTATAAAAGATAAGGTTAAAGTAGAGCTGCAAGTAGCAAACTTTAATGTAGACACTATTAGTTATTATTTACCTAAAATCGTTCCAGGCACCTATCAAAATAATAATTACGGAAAATATATAGAGGATTTTCAAGCATATGATCGTCAAGGTAATTTACTGCCTATTGAGAAACATGGAGATAATCGCTGGAAAATAAACAACGCTCAACAACTACATAAAATATCTTATTGGGTAAATGACACCTTCGATTCAGAAAACACCCACGATATTTTCTCTCCAACGGGATCAAATATTTCTAAAAATAAAAACTTCATCCTCAACCTGTATGCCTTTGTTGGGTATTTTGACGGAATGAAAGAAAAAAAATATAGGTTATTTATTAAACGTCCCAAATCTTTAGAATCTTCAACATCTCTTGTTAAAATATCCTCAGAAAGTACTTCGGAAAACATCCAGTATGAAACCGATTTTTTCTTACTTAAACGATATGCCGAAGTAGCAGATTCTCCTATTATGTATACACAATTGGATAAAGTAACATTTACTGTCAATGATATCGACGTCCTCTTGAGTGTTTATTCTCCAAACAAAATACATAAAGCGTCGCAAATCATGCCTGTTATCGAGAGAGTTATAAGAGCTCAAAAGAATTTTTTGGGTAATATCAATTCAACAAAAAAATATAGTATCCTATTATATCTCTCTACTTCAAAATCAAATGATGCCAGAGGTTTTGGTGCGCTAGAGCATAATACATCAACTGTTGTAGTACTGCCCGAATCTCTTTCTCATCAAAAACTCAGTGAATCTCTTACAGATGTCGTTTCTCATGAATTTTTTCATATTGTAACCCCTCTAACAATTCATTCAAAAGAAATCCACGATTTTGATTATAACAACCCGAAGATGTCGCAACACCTTTGGTTATATGAAGGAACTACAGAATATTTCTCTTTATTATTTCAAATCACTCAGGGATTGATTAGTAAAGAGGAGTTTTTTGAAAGAATTCTAGAAAAAATTGAAACGGCAAAAGCCTTTGATGATACATTGTCTTTTACCGAAATGAGTACAAACATTCTTGATGAATCCTATCATAAAAATTATCGCAACGTTTATGAAAAAGGTGCTCTAATTTCTATGTGTCTAGACATCATACTTAGAGAAAAAAGTAATGGTACTGAAGGGATTTTAGATCTAATCAAAAATTTATCAAGTCTTTATGGTAGTAATGTACCATTTGAGGATGAAGAACTTATAAAAGTCATTAAAGAAATGTCCCCTCCAGAAGTTGGTGCTTTCTTTGATTCACATGTTATTGGTAATACTCCTATCGATTATGCAGAATATTTGAAAAAATTTGGACTAAAATTTGGAACTATAGATGTTCCTTCTTCTTATTTTATTTATGAACAAGAACCCTATATAAAAAGTTCTGAAGCTACAAAAAAAGTACTGTTTACAGAAGGAGCTATACATAACAGTTTTTTAAAAAACATTGGTATTGAAGGAGGTGACGCCTTATTGAGTATTAATAACAAGAAGTACAATCTCAAAAACATTTATGACCTCTTTGGTGATTCTAATAAATGGAAAATTGGTGATGTTATAAAGGTAAAAATCGAGCGAAATAATCAAATCCTAACATTCACTTCTAATGTGATTAAACCTACCGTTAAAAAAATCATTATAGAAGAGAATCCCAACGCTGCAAAATATCAAATCAATCTTTTAAAGAGGTGGATAAACGATTAAAAGCCTGTATTTAATTTTAATATCCCGTTTGAGGTTCTTTTTTAAAAAATCGTATTTTGCAATGCATCTCTTTTAAAACAATAAACTCACTATGGATAATATCCCTTACTTTACAAACGACACCATCGTTTTTGGAATCTTGTTACTATGCTTAGGCTTAGTTTTTTATACCTCTTCGATCAAAACAGGTTTTTGGAAATCTTTTTACAAATTTGTTCCCGCGCTATTACTTTGTTATTTTTTACCAGCAATATTTACGTCATTAGGAATTATTGCTCCTAAGTGGGAAGAGCTCAACGCTGCAGGTGAAGTTGTAGAAAAAACTTCAAAAGTTTACCATGTTTCTACTCGATATTTATTACCCGCAGCTTTAGTATTAATGACATTAAGTATTGATCTAAAAGCAATTTTTAACCTAGGGCCCAAAGCTTTGATTATGTTTTTTACCGGTACCATAGGGATTATTATCGGAGGTCCTATAGCTATTTTATTAATATCATTAGTTTCTCCAGACATTGTAGGCGGAGCAGGTTTTGATGCCGTTTGGAGAGGTTTATCCACTCTTGCCGGAAGTTGGATTGGTGGTGGTGCTAATCAAACTGCAATGTTAGAAATATATGAGTATAATCAGGATAAGTATGGCGGGATGGTCTTGGTAGATATTGTGGTTGCTAATTTATGGATGGCTATACTATTAATTGGTATAGGTAAAAGCAACAAAATTGATCGATGGCTAAAAGCTGATAATAGTGCTATAGAAGCTCTTAAGGATAAAGTATCAAGTTATTCAGAAAGTATTACAAGAAATCCTTCTCTTACCGATTATATGATGATGCTCTCTATAGCTTTTGTTACCGTTGGTATTGCTCATTGGGGTGCTGGTGGGATTTCTAATTTTTTATCTAATAATTTTGAAGTTTTTAATGATAAAACTTCTGCTCTAGCTTCTTTTACTTCTACTTTTTTCTGGATGATTACAATCTCTACCATTATTGGTATTGTACTATCATATACTAAAGCTAGAAATTATGAAGGCGCTGGCGCAAGTAAATTAGGTAGTATCTGTATTTATATATTGGTTGCTTCTATAGGAATGAAAATGGATTTGGGTATGATATTAGAAAATCCTGGTCTTATAGCTATCGGATTAGTATGGATGACAATCCATGCAGGTTTATTAATAGGTATTGCTAAACTTATAAAAGCCCCTTACTTTTTTCTTGCAGTAGGTAGTCAGGCAAATGTAGGAGGCGCAGCTTCTGCTCCAGTGGTTGCAGCTGCTTTTCATCCATCATTAGCTACTGTAGGTGTACTTTTGGCTGTGTTCGGATATGTTGTAGGTACTTATGGTGCAATTTTATGTACCATATTAATGCAAATTGCTTCCGGAAGTTAGTATTTCAATTGAATTTATACCATCTTTGTAACCCAATTTTTCAAACCGAAAATTATTCATGAGAACATTTTCTGCCATATTATTTTTTACTATTTTATTAATAGGTTGTAGTACCCCAGAAAAGAAAGGGAATGTAACAATATCCGGAAATATCAAGGGTCTAAAAACAGGAACCGTATATCTTCAAAAAATACAAGATACTATTCTTGTTAATGTAGATTCTGTAGTGATTGACGGGGTTTCAGAATTTATATTGTTTTCTAATGTAACAGAGCCAGAGATTCATTATTTATATCTTGACAAAAAAGATGGAGCACAGTATAATGATCGTATTGATTTCTTTGCAGAAAAAGGAAATATTACTATCACTACAACACTATCTGATTTTGAAAAAGACGTTAAAATCGTTGGTGGTAAAAATGAAGCAAAGCTTTCTGAATACAAAAAAATGAATCAACGATTCAACGATCGAAATCTGAGGTTGATTAAAGAAAATTTTGAGGCTAGTAAACAAAATGATGAAGAGAAATTATTAGAAAACGATGAAGCCTACAAAAAGCTTCTTAAGCAAAAATATTTGTATACCATCAACTTTGCTATGAATAACAGGAAATTAGAAGTAGCTCCATACATAACTTTAAATGAAGTATTTGATGCTAATATTAAGTTTCTTGATACGGTGGCTAATTCCCTTAGCCCTAAAGTAAAAAAATCCATATACGGAAAGCAATTGCTAGCATATATTAAAGAACGAAAAGAAAAAGAAAGTACTGCAGTTCAAAAACCAGAGTAACATATACAAAATTAAAACTCTTCTTTTTCTAGAATTTATAAAGAAACCTCCATTTAATGGAGGTTTCTTGTTTATATAATAGTACTATAAGCGCTAATAGTACAATCAAAATGAAATATTGTTTCTTTAGAAAAAACAAACTACCTTTAGACAACTACCCTTCCATATTATCTTAAAAATGAATTCTTAATTGAAAAGCTTACTTTATGAAAAGATTGTTTTCTATACTTCTTTTATTGATAATACAAGTCTCTTTTTCGCAAGTTGAAACTGATAAAAAAAGCTTGTCTGAATGTGCTTTGGAGTTAACAAAACAAAAAGTGATTTATGATCCAAGTTATTTCTCAATTGATTATCCAAATGGAGATGTTCCTTCTGATAAAGGTGTTTGCACAGATGTAGTTATTCGCGCTTATCGTAAAATTGGAATTGATTTACAAAAAAGGGTACACGAGGATATGAAAGCTAATTTTAATGAGTATCCAAAAAATTGGGGATTAAAAACAACCGATAAAAATATCGATCATAGAAGAGTTCCAAATCTGATGACCTATTTTAAGCGGGAAAATGCTGAAAAACCAATAACCAAAAACCCTAATGATTATAAACCGGGTGATATAGTGAGTTGGAGTTTAGGGGGTGGCTTAACACATATAGGGATTGTAGTTGATAAAAAATCAGAAGACAAAAAAAGAAATTTAATTGTGCATAATATAGGCGGTGGACAAGTAATCGAAGATTGCCTTTTTATGTATAAAATTATAGGTCATTACAGGTATGAGCCATAGACGCAAAGATTAAAAAAAAGGATAACAGAATTGTTATCCTTTTTTATACATTATATCTTAGTTTTTAGATAGCGTTTACTCCCGTTTCAGCTACTGCATGATCATTTTCAACAGTACTTCCACTCACTCCTATCGCACCAATTATAGTTCCTTCTGCATCTTTTATTGGTATTCCTCCAGGAAACGTGATTAATCCATTATTAGAATGTTCAATATTAAATAGTGAACCTCCTGGCTGTGATAATTCGCCTATAACTCCTGTATTCATATCAAAGAAACGTGCTGTTTTTGCTTTTTTTATAGAGATATCTAATGATCCTAACCAAGCGCCATCCATACGTACAAAAGCTACTAAATTTGCTCCCGCATCTACAACAGCTATGTTCATTTTGGTGTTTAAAACATCTGATTTTGACTTTGCTGCTGATATCATCTTTTCTGCTTGTTCTAGTGTAATATTCATAATATACTTTTTTGCTATTTTAACTTCAGTGCAAAAATATTATGATATGATAGCTGCACGCTTACGAGAAAAGTTCAATTAGTTATGAAAAAAGGTCATTTATATATAGAATAAAGATAATTGATCACACTTCTGAGGGATTAACACCAAATCTGGTTTTAAAAGCACTACTAAAATTAGATAAATTATTATATCCTAAATCTAAATAAATATCAGAGGATTTTAAATTACCTTCTTCTAACAATTCTTTTGCTTTTAACAATCTCTTGTCACGCAACCACTTTCCTGGTGACACATTATATTCTTTAATAAAATGACGTTTAAATGTAGAAAGGCTCATATTACACAAAAAAGCAATTTCTTCTAATGTAAGAGTAGAATAGACATTTTGCTCAATGCTTTTTTTGAAAGATGATCCTTCCTGAGTTATTAAAGATAATAGGTAGTTCTCAAAAACAGTTTTGTACTTGTTAAGTAAGTATACTAGCAATTCTTCAAACTTAACTGACAATAAATTATCCATAAACGCTGGTGGAGCTGAAGCAATTTTGGATAAAGAATTAAGATATGATGTTAAATAAGAATCATTTCCTATCGTAAAGTATGAAGGGGTCTCTTGAGGTTGTTCTTTACGCTTAACATATTTACTCAGGAATTCTTTTAATCGCTTCTCTGAGAAGAAAAAAAGCTTACAGTAGTATATATCTTCCTTATCTAATAACTCGCTCCATAAACAATTCCCTTTTTTTATAAGCAAAGACTGATCACTATCTACTAAAACAGAGGTTTCTGCAAAATGTACTTGCTTTTTACCCGTTTGTAAAAAACTAAACATATGCATACTTAAATTGACCTTAGTCTTAATAGCATCTTCAGTCATTCTAAAATCATATACAAAAAGCTCTGGTTTTGATTTGAGATCATGTATATATAATTCTGGTATATTATCAGTTGGCATATAGTTTTTCTACTTACTGCTAACAATTAAATACTTAATTTTTAACTTCTGGTCTTTTTAAATCAAATTTAACTTAGTTTTTTAAATTGAAACTCAATCTAATATTGTTTGAGATTCTTGAACAACAATATATTACTTACCTAAACATTGAAGTTACATTTTACTCTTCAAAAAAAATAACAAAGTTCAATTATCATTAATAATCTTATTTCTAAGAAATAGTTATTGGCACTATGACATAACATCAATGTAAGGTATACAAATTTAATGCTACCTAATTGATGATAGCAACTGAAGTTTAAAACTTAAATTCTAAAAAAAATATTCATTTCACAAAGTAGATTCTACCAGTTTTAATTGCTCTATGGTAGCATCATAAGTAAAAAAAATAGACAAACAAATACAACTCATCATGGAAACAAAGTATCCAATACCCCCATTTACAAGAGAAACGGCTATTCAAAAAGTACAAATGGCAGAAGACGCCTGGAACTCAAAAAATCCCGAAAAAGTATCTTTGGCTTACTCCTCAGAAACTGAATGGAGAAATAGAGATCAGTTTATAAACGGAAGAGCCGAAGTTGTTGAATTTTTGACAGACAAATGGAATTTTGAACTCGATTATAAACTAAAAAAAGAACTTTGGGCATTTACTGATAACAAAATTGCAGTGCGTTTTGAATATGAATATCACGACAAAAATGGGCAATGGTTTAGAGCTTATGGCAATGAAAATTGGGAGTTTGATGAATATGGTTATATGAAAAAAAGATATGCCAGTATAAATGATTTACCGATAAAAGAAACAGACAGAAGGTTAAAATAAAAATCACTACTATTGACTAAATACAATTCTCTAAAGATAAGTATAGAAATAAGTGGCTTAAAAAAATAGAAAAGTTAGACAAACAGAATAAATAAAAAGAGAATTATAGATCATTGTAATCTAGAAAGGTTTCACATTAATTCTAAAAAAGCATGAGTTCATACCAACGTAAAACCCCAATTAAAAATGATTGCGCTATAGAAAAGACATTACTCGTCATTTCTGGTAAATGGAAGCCAGCTATTTTGAGTGAATTATTAAAAAGAAATTTAAGATTAAAAGAAATCCAAAAAGGACTACCCGAAGCATCAAAAAGATCCTTAACTCAACAATTAGGAGAAATGGTGGAAGATGGTCTTATTAAAAAAGAAGATTTTCATCAGTTTCCCAAAAAAACTGAGTATTCAATGACTCCTTTAGGGCTACAACTTTCTACTGTATTTCAAGTTCTTAATGAATTTGGAGAACAATTATAATGGGGTAAAATTTACCCCTTATTGGATTCATAAAACACACAGAATACATTTGTCATATAATTTTAAACAAAATACGATGAATAAAAAAGGGGTAATACTACAAGGAAGTTCAAGAACCTATGGCAATACCAATACAATTATATCTTTTATCAATGAAAAAATAGAATTTGATATTATCGATTTAAAGTCAAAACGCATTAGTGCATTTGATTACGAATTTAAAAACCATGATGATGATTTTATTCCGTTAATGAGACAAATAGTAGATTCTTATGAGGTTATCATCTTTGCTACTCCAGTATACTGGTATGCTATGAGTGGCATAATGAAGAATTTTTTTGATAGAATAACGGATTGTCTCAAAGAAGAAATAGAAATTGGAAGGAAGCTTAGGGGTAAAAAAATGGCAATGATTAGTTGTGGTTCAGACTCAGAATTAAAAAAAGGTTTCACCATGCCTTTTATTGAAACAGCTAACTACTTAGGTATGCAGTATATAGGAGATGTTCATACCTGGATAGAAAACGAAGAACTTTCTACACCTGTAAAAAAAGGATTAAACACTTTTATAGAAAAAATCAAAAAACATTAATTGATCAGAAAGTAACATCAATGATATCTCACATACTGATAGTATCAAACAAATAACCACATAAAATACTATAGAACTTAGTAATTCAAATCTGTTTTACAAGACATGGTAATAAATTATCCAGTAAATAGGTTTCTTTACTATCATTCGGATTATATCAAATATAGGTTTTAGCATATGCTAAAACCTATATTTTAATTTATTTAGGTAAATTACCATCAGAAATAACGAAGCACTACATTTCATTATATTTAAAATATCACAAATCATTAAACACAATAAGGGCTTTATGAAAAAATTAGTCAAATCAAAAATAACATTACTCTTCTGTAGTCTTATCGCACTATCTGTATTATCCTGCTATGGACAAGAAAAAAATGGGGGAAACACTGGTAAAGCAGTACCTATATTTAAGGATGGAGAAGCACAAATTGTAGAAGCTTTTAATACTCCTGATAAATGGATTCGTCATGATTTATGGGTAGAAACAGAATTTGACACTGATGGTGATGGTAAACTTGATCGTATGCATGTAGATGTAACAAGACCTTATCAAACTGATACAGAAGGACTCAAACTCCCAATAATTTATGTTTCTAGTCCGTACTTTGCAGGAGTAGCTCCTGATGCCGATGGGCTTTTTTGGGATGTAAAACATGAGCTTGGTGTAGCTCCTCCTAAAAAACGAACTCATGTTGAAGTAAAGCGTACAGGAAAGCGCCCAATCATATCCAACTCTCATATAAAGAGCTGGGTTCCTAGAGGTTATATCGTAGTACATTCATCATCTCCTGGAACAGGATTATCGCAAGGTGCTCCAACTGTTGGTGGTGACAATGAATCTCTCGCTCCCAAAGCAGTAATTGATTGGTTATGTGGCCGTAAAAAAGGGTATACATCACCTAATGGAAAAGATACTGTAGAGGCTTTTTGGTCTACTGGTAAAGTAGGAATGACAGGAACTTCGTACAACGGTACCATTCCTCTTGCGGCAGCAACTACAGGAGTGGAAGGATTAGAAGCAATTATTCCTATTGCTCCTAACACTTCGTATTATCATTATTATAGATCTAATGGTTTAGTAAGACATCCAGGAGGATATCTAGGAGAAGACATTGATGTATTATATGATTTTATTCATAGTGGTGACGAAGCTAAACGCCCTTATAACAATGCAAATGTAAGAGATAAAGAAATGGCCAACGGTATGGATAGAATTACCGGGGATTATAATGATTTTTGGGCAAAGCGTGATTATCTTAATGATATGAAACCTATGAAAGCTGCATTATTAATGTCTCACGGTTTTAATGACTGGAACGTAATGCCAGAACATAGTTATAGAATCTATAAAGCTGCAAAAGAAAAAGGTATTCCTTCTCAAATATTCTATCACCAAAATGGTCATGGTGGACCACCGCCAATGAAAATGATGAATCGTTGGTTCACCAGATATTTACACGGCATCGAAAATAATGTTGAAAAAGACGCAAAAGCGTGGATTGTTCGTGAAAACGATAAAAAGGACTCACCTACTGCTTATAAAGATTATCCAAACCCTGATGCATCTCCAGTACAATTATATCTTACTGGTGGCGCTCCTAAAGTTGGAAAATTAAATACAAAAGTTACTTCTAACCAAAAATCAGAAAAACTAGTTGATAATTATTCTTTTTCAGGCGCTGATTTGGCTAAAGCTGAGCATACAGATCATCGTTTGATTTATGTTACACCAAAACTATCTGAAGACATCCATATTTCTGGTATTCCTAAAATTTCTATCAAGTTAGCCAGTAGTAAACCTGCAGCTAATCTATCTGTTTGGTTAGTATCATTACCATGGCAGGAAAAGCGAGGTGCAAAAATCACGGATAATATTATCACAAGAGGTTGGGCAGATCCACAAAATCATAAGTCATTGACAGAAAGTGAACCTCTAAAACCTGGAGAATTCTATGAATTGACTTTTGATCTGCAACCAGATGATCAGATAATTGCCAAAGGACAACAAATTGGACTCATGATATTCTCTAGTGATAAAGATTTTACACTATGGCCTAGTCCGGGAACAGAATTAACTGTTGATATAAATGCTACAAGTTTAACCTTGCCAGTTATTGGTGGAACAGAAGCATTTAATAAAGCTACTGCAGAATAGTAAAAAGCAAAAATTCGTAGAAAGTTTTAACCATTGAATGTCTGATGTTTTACCTTATCAAACTGAAAGATACTTTTTTTAACTTGGCAATATAACTTAAAACCTTAATTCATGTTAAAAAACATCTTAAACTTAGAAGGCGCTCAAAGATTAAACAAAGAGGAACAAAAAACAATTAGCGGAGGAGGAAGACCTGGTTTGCTTAGATGTTGTGATCCTGCTGCACGCTGTTGTACGACTACACATGTAGCTTTAAACAATGCAAGTTGTGGAGCAACTTATATCCCAGGTTGTAATTATCATCCTTCAAATGGTTGCTGTATTTAAAGAGCATAAGAACTATTATTAAAGAAAAAGTCCTAAGTTTAACTTAGGACTTTTTTATTAACAGAGCCGATAGAGGGACTCGAACCCACGACCTGCTGATTACAAATCAGCTGCTCTAGCCAGCTGAGCTATATCGGCAAAGCGGTTGCAAATATAATTTCTCCAATCATATTTGCAAATACTTTTTTAAAAAAATTATAGCGAATTTACTTTTTGCACTAAATCATTGGCAGTTTTCTCTAGATCTTGCCTGATTGTTTTAAAGTGTTTAGCTGCATTTTCTACTTTTCTGTCATTTACCCTAGCCATAAAACCATCAAATGATTTTATTGCTTCATCAATTATCGCCTCTCCAGATTTACCATCTTTATCAGGATTGTTCAACTCCCATAAATAAACTTCTTCTATGATATCTCCTAATACGTAATTAATATCTTTTTTAAGGTCTCTTTTATTTGCCATATCAAATTTATTTTATGCAAAATTAGTGTTTTCGATCGATAAACTATCAGAGCAATACGATTTAAAAATCTAATTTGATTTTAAAGATTACTCTTGTACAATTTCTTTTACTTTGGACAATGCTTTATCCGTATGTTTAGAGGCTTGAATGCTATTAAATCTTAACCGTACAATCCCTCTTTTATCTACTACAAAGGTTTCTCTTCCTGGTAATAAACCTAATAATCCAGCTTTTACACCAAACAGTTTTCTGAGTTTTCCTTCTTGATCAGTTAAAAAAGTAAATGGTAGTCTATATTTTCTTTTAAATTTTTCGTGAGATTTTATACTATCTGAGCTAATACCAATTATTTCAGCTCCCAATTCTTTAAAATCTTGATACCTATCTCTAAAATCACAAGCTTCCTTAATACAACCTGGTGTGAAGTTTTTTGGATAAAAATATATTACTACAGGCGTATAACCAATTAGAGAGCTACTCTCAAATATTTCATCTTGGTCATTCTTTGTTTTAAACTCAGGAACTCTATCTCCTACTCTTAATGTCATATAAATTATCCTCCAGAATATATTACAAAATTACGAGGAGTTTCATACAAAGTTATTTCGATATCATACTTCATATCTAACTTATCACGTAATCTATTCCAGATAACCATTGCAATATTTTCTACTGTAGGGTTCAAAGTAGCAAATTCTTTTACCTCTTCATTTAGATTTTTATGATCTAAATAATCTTCTACCTCTGTTTTTATATAGTCCTTCAAGATTTTAAGATCAATCAGGTATCCTGTTTCCTGATCCACTTCTCCTGTTACTGCTACAGTTAATTCATAATTATGCCCATGGTATTTTGGATTACTACATTTTCCAAAAATCTCGAGGTTTTTTTCATCACTCCATTCTGCTCGACATAATCTGTGTGCTGCGTTAAAATGAGCTTTTCTACAGGCTTTTATCCTCATAAGGTAATATGTGTATAAAATTTATCAAAAATGATTTTAAACCAAGCTGTATACTGTTCAGGATGCTTTGCGATGTCCTTTTTCACATCTTCTACCGGCATCCATTTCCAATCTGCCACTTCGTCTTCATTAATAACCGGTTCTTTATCATACTGCCCGATTAACACATGATCATATTCATGTTCTGTAAGTCCGTTATCAAAAGGAGCTTTATATATAAAAGAAATAGAATTTTTAAGTATAGTGGTAAAACCCATTTCTTCTTGTAATCTTCTAACTCCTGCTTCTATATTACTTTCTCCATCCCTTTGATGACTACAGCAAGTATTTGTCCATAAACCTGGAGAGTGATATTTATGATGAGCTCTTTGCTGAAGCATCAATTCATTATTACTATTCATAATAAATACAGAAAAGGCTCTATGTAATAAGGCTTTTTCATGTGCTTCTAGTTTAGGCATTAATCCTAACTGCTCATCATTCTCGTTTACTAAAATGACTTTTTCTTCTTCCATTGTATTTTGTTGGGGTCAAAATTACGAAATCACAAGTGTAATACCAATTCAACCATTTTTTGAGATAAAGATAGTAGAAGTTAAAAAAAACACCTTAAAAATAAGGTGTTTTTATAAAGGCAAATAGCCCATATTTTATTTATGTAGAGTTATATAATTATTTCACAATTATAAATTCACTACGTCTATTTAATTGATATTCTCCTTTTTTACAATTTGTATTATTACCACATTCATTAACAGGTTCTGTTTCTCCATATCCTTTTCCTGTTAATCGATCAGCAGCAATTCCTTTACTAATCATATAAGCAACGGTAGCTTTTGCTCTTTTTTCTGATAATGCAAGGTTATATGCATCTTCTCCATGACTATCTGTGTGTGATCTTACATCAATTTTCATCGTAGGATATTGATTCATCACTTCAATTACTCTCGCTAGTTCTACTGAGGCGTCTGATCGTATATATGATTGATCAAAATCAAAATAAATAGGCTTAAGTGATAATATCTTTGCCAAATCATCACCAATATCAGCAGATTTCACTTTCTTTTCTATAGCTAGTGGTGTGTCTATCGTTTGAGTCTCATCTGGTGTATTTACTAACTCTTCTAAAGTAACGTATTCTCCTTTTTCTGCTCTTACAAAATATTTAGAATTACATTCTACCACTTTAGAATATGCAGCGTCATCTCCTACTACAAAACTTTCTATAAGATTATTACTACTATCATATATAGAAACTTTGGCTCCTGGCACTAATTCATTAGTATCCTTATCCGTTACTACCCCAGCAATTGTAGCCTCACAAAAGCTTTTTAAATCTTCTAATTGAAGGAAACCATAAATATCATCTCCTCCTCTTCCTCCATCTCTATTTGATGAAAAATAACCTCTTTTAGAAGCATCATCCACGATAAAGGCAAAATCATCCTTAGGACTATTTACAGGCTTACCAATATTAACTACTAATTTTTCTTCTTTTGTCTGAGGGTTAAGACGAGTAACATATACATCCAATCCTCCTAAACCTATATGCCCATTTGAAGAGAAGTATAGATCGTTATTTTTACTTATAAAAGGAAATGTTTCTTTTCCTTCTGTATTAATACGATCTCCAAGGTTTTTAGGTTCTCCAAAACTTCCGTCAGCATTAATTGCTACTTCATATAAATCAGACATTCCTTTTCCTCCAGGCATATCTGATGAAAAATACAATGTTTTTTCATCTATACTTAGTGCCGGATGTGCCGCAGAATACTCATCACTGTTAAATGCTAAACTTTGCGGTGTTGTCCATCCACCCTGAGTATTTTTATAAGAACGATATATTTTTAATTTATTTGTTCCTTTTTTATCTCTACCATATCTTCTATCATCAAAATTATTTCTGGTAAAATAAATAGTATTACCATCCTTAGTGAAAACCGGAGTAGATTCATGAAATTTGGAGTTTAACTTATTATCCAATTTTTGGATTTCTGAAAGTTCTCCATTCGTTGTGTTATATTCTGCCTTAAATAGATCTAAGAAGGCTTCTTCATTCCATTGATGAACACTTTTTTTAATGATTAATGTATCTCGGGAAGAAGCAAATACAACAAAATTACCAAAGAACGCTGTTCCAAAATCTGTAAATGATGAGTTGATAGATGAGTTTTCTATTTCAAATCTTCCTGATTGAAAATCTATCCTTTTTAAATAGTTTGGTTCATTTTTAAATAATTCTGCACGCTGATCACCCGAGCTAAGGTCTACAAACTTTTGCATATACTTATCAGAGTCTTCATATCTGTTAGCCGTTTTTAAAGTTTGGGCATATCTGAAATAATATTCAGGTTCAACCTCTTCAGGATATGATGTAATTAACTCTTCGTACCATTTAAGGGCTTCTTCAAACTGGCTATTAAAATAATAGCTATTTCCCAGGTTTTTAAAAAGATCTGCACTTCTATACCCCTTTTTTACAACTTTAAGATAAGTTTCCTGTGCATCGATATATTCATATTTATCATATTGTTCTTTTGCTTTTTGTAACTTTTTTTCCTGAGAAAAAGCATTGTTACCAAATAACAATATTAATGCGATACATAATGATTTAAGTAATAACTTCCCCATATTGTGTATTATATTATTTCCTAATTTTTAGTGAAAACCTAGAAGAAACGAGGTGTTAGCATTCTATTATATTTTCTGAATAACTCAAAGCGAAGCATAACTTCATAACTTCCATCATTAAACCTTGTATTTCCAAGATCCGTAGTTTCTCGATCATAAGCAAATCCAATCATCATAGAATCTGATATCTGAAAAGCCGCTAAAGCACTTACTGCGGCACTCCATCGATAAGCTACTCCTAAAGTTAATCGATCATACATTAAAAAGTTTGCAGAAAGATCTACTTGTAATGGCGCACCGAATACTAATTTACTTAAAACAGCTGGTTTAAACTTTATTTCATCGCTAAGATCAAATACATGACCCGCCATTAAATAATAATTAATTCGTTCTTCTGCTAAAAAACTTACTGCACTACTACCGCTACTAGCAGCATCTTCATCAAAATGATCCGTCTCCAAAATATTTGGGGCACTTAATCCCAAATAAAATTTATCGGTATGATAATAAACTCCCACTCCTACGTTGGGGCTAAATTTATTATCAATATTGTTTTCAAAAAGATTATCATTCTGATTGAATTGTGTTAATCTTTGAAAATCAACATTCAATAGATGTGCTCCTGCTTTCAATCCAAAACTTAGCTTTCCATATTCTGAAGTCGGGATTGTATAGGAGAAGTCGACGTTAATATATGTCTCATCCGTAGGTCCGATCTCATCATTAACTACCGAAAACCCCAATCCTACTCGATTATTCTCACCTATTGGGGTATTTAATGTAAGCGTCTGCGTTCTTGGAGCTCCATCTAATCCAACCCACTGGCTACGATGCAATCCCATAATACTCATAACACCCCTGCTACCTGCATAAGCTGGGTTAACGCTAATTGTGTTATACATATACTGTGTGTATTGCGCATCTTGCTGTGCATATCCTGATGTAGTGATCAGGACGAAGCTCACTAGCATAAATAATATTAATAGTCTATTCATCAGTATTTCTGTTTGATTTAGGGAATAACAAATATATACTATTCCAAATAAATTTTATCTGTTTATATATAGGTATCCCGCTTTAGACTTACGTACACCATTTGCATTTTCATATTCTAATACATAATAATAAGTTCCTACTGGTAATTCTTGATTCTCACTAATAGTCACTCTTCCTTCACTTATTCCTTCAAATAATTTAACTCCTGGTTGCTCATATCCATCTTGATCAAACACCATTACTCCCCAACGATTAAATATTTGTAATGTATTATTCGGGAAATTATTTAATCCTACAATTCTAAATTGGTCATTAGTTCCATCCCCATTTGGACTGATTCCAGTATATATTACGATATCATCTTCTAACTCTATAGTTACTATCGTTTCATCTTCTCCATCTCCATCACTATCCAAATCTAAATCTGTAGTATCTGATGGATCATCTGATAAATCTGTAACATCTTCTACATTAGGATCTAATCCTGTTGCTAAAGCTTGATTAGTTACACTTCCTGTAAGAACATCTGCGGCAGTTAATACATAAACTGCTGTAAATGTATTTGTATCAATCTCTCCCACAGCTAAATCAATAGGACCGCCTGTCACTACAATTCCTGGTAATGGATCGGTAACAACAATATTAGTGATATCAACATTTCCGGTATTTTCGACAGTAAAGGTGTATCTGATTTCGTCACCTACATTAGGCAACCCATCATTATTTGTATCTACATATATTCCCGTCTTGGTTAAAGCTAAGTTAGGAAATTGTTCTATCATAGTGATTGTAGGATCATTCGTTGGATCTCCATCTCCATCTTCATCGATAGTTTCATCACCACTATCAGAGACATCCATTACATCATTATCATCAGGATCCTGTCCTATTGCTACCGCACTATTTTCTACTTCACCAAGGTTTATATCATCTTGTGTAATGGTATAAGTAGCTGTAGCTGTTCCACTTTCACCAGGGGCTAGTGCTCCAGGTACTATTGGAAGGTTGACACTTCCTGTAAGCGTATCATCTATTGTAATATTATCTATTGTAACATTACCGGTATTGGTAACAGTAAATGTATATGTAATAATATCTCCAACTGTAGATCCTTCAGCAACTCCAGTTTTAACTAAAGTAAGTTCTGGATTCTGTACTAACACAGTATCTGTTGGATCGTTTGTAGGATCACTATCTGGATCAGGACCGTCTGTAGTTTCATCTCCATTATCTGACACATCTGTTACAGGATCACCATTTGGATCGTCCCCTTCTACAGTTGCTGAGTTACTTACTACTCCAGCATCAATATCTGCTTGAGTGATCGTATAAGTAGCTGTTGCAGTACCAATCGCTCCTGGCGCTAAGGTAGATGGTGCAATTGGAAGATTAACACTTCCTGTTAAGACATCATCTATAGTAACGTTATCAATAGTTACATTACCTGTGTTTTCGACAGAGAACGTATAGGTTATAATATCTCCAACTGCTCCTGTACCTCCAACACTAGAAGTCTTGGTCAGTGTCAACTCCGGATTCTGAGTCAGTGTTGTATCCGTTGGATCATTTGTAGGATCACTATCTGGATCAGGACCATCTGTTGTCTCATCTCCATTATCTGACACATCTGTTACAGGATCACCATTTGGATCGTCTCCTTCTACAGTTGCTGAGTTACTTACAACTCCAGCATCAATATCTACCTGAGTAATTGTATAAGTAGCTGTTGCAGTACCAATTGCTCCAGGCGCTAATGTAGATGGAGTAACTGGAAGATTAACACTGCCAGTTAAGGTATCATCTATAGTAACGTTATCAATGGTTACATTACCTGTGTTTTCAACAGAGAATGTATAGGTTATAATATCTCCAACTGCCCCTGTACCTCCAACACTAGAAGTCTTGGTCAGTGTCAACTCCGGATTCTGAGTCAATGTTGTATCTGTCGGGTCATTTGTAGGATCACTATCTGGATCAGGACCATCTGTTGTCTCATCTCCATTATCTGACACATCTGTTACAGGATCATTATTAGGATCGTCTCCTTCTACAGTTGCTGAGTTACTTACAACTCCAGCATCGATATCTACCTGAGTGATTGTATAAGTAGCTGTCGCAGTACCAATTGCTCCAGGTGCTAATGTAGATGGAGTAACTGGAAGATTAACACTTCCTGTTAAGGTATCATCTATAGTAACATTATCAATAGCTACATTACCTGTATTTTCGACAGAGAATGTATAGGTTATAATATCTCCAACTGCTCCTGTACCTCCAACACTAGAGGTCTTAGTAAATGTTAATTCTGGAACTGAAGGAGTAAAATTGGTTTCATCATCTTCTGTAGGAACATCTGTATCAGGAGTACTATCTGGAGTACTATCTGGATCAAAATTATCACTTGCAGTTATCTCAACAAAATTTGTATAATTACCTGTATCAGTAACTACGGCTTCATAAGTAAGAAGTATAGATGAACCTGAAGTTACAGATAAACCAGTCCAATTAATAATTCCTGCTCCAAATATGCCTCCATCACTTATATTGCTAATAGCTGTATAACCATCAGGAACAACATCCCCAATAGCTACACCGGTAGCATCATTAGGACCACTATTACTTACTGTAACAGTAAAAGTAACGGTATCTCCTGCACTTATTACAATATTTGTGTCTGCATCCGTAGTCAGTACAACTCCCTTAGCAACATCTAAATCACTAACTGGTGAAACTCCCGGATCAGCATCATCCTGATCATCTTCTGCTAAAACATCATTGTTTGGTATAGAGTCAGGATCAAAATTATCACTCGCAGTAATCTCTGCAACATTTACATAAGTACCCGTAGCATTTACCGTAGCAACAATCGTTAAGGTAGCATTCGATCCATTGTTGATCGATCCTACTGTCCAAACTCCGGTACCAGGTACATATGTACCCTGACTAGCCGTTGGACTACCAACTATTGTATATCCGTTTGGAACCTGATCTGTAACCACAACTCCGGTAGCATTGTTAGGACCACTATTACTTACTGTAACAGTAAAAGTAACGGTATCGCCTGGCGTAGTA